>NZ_JBHTKR010000002.1:0-620400 GCF_042678485.1 Seohaeicola saemankumensis
AAACGATCACAATCAATACCGCGGGATGGAGCAGCCCGGTAGCTCGTCAGGCTCATAACCTGAAGGTCGTAGGTTCAAATCCTACTCCCGCAACCAATAAAATCAACGGCTTAGTGGCTTAACGCCCTATGCCGTTTTTTTTGTGTCCGACTGATGTCCGATATTCCCCTCAAATCCATACGCCCCCACCCACACTTTTTTGACCGCAAGAGCAACTCCCCAGCGGACACACTCAAAGATGCACCCAGGTCCGCGCGCAGAAAATCTAGGTGGTGCAAAATGGTGCATAGAAACATTCTCAAGGCGGCGAACCCAACCGCTCTTGAATGAAAAATAAGCGACATTGATAAATCCCTCCTAAAGGCAAAGGTACCCTAAAACCGTCACTCGGCACTGATCAGTTTTCGAGGGCAAGACCAATTTTAGGTTGAAAAGTTGAGTCGTGTTTCGGTAACTATGAAGAGCGAGAACGATTGCGGACGTGAAATCTGGCTTGGCCGTCTTGATTGAGGAAGTCAGCTGGTTTCGTACAAAACTTGTGAGGATCGTGTTGGCAGTACGGAACCCTTGGGTGCAGGCACTCCTAAAATGGCATGGCCATGACGTTGGAGGGGTCCGGGTCCCTTTTCAGGAAGATCAAGGCAACCCACTGAAGGGTCCTATCGAAACAAGCCTATTGGCTAAGTTGCGGAAAACGGCACAACAAATCGCGGTTGGCGAGGATGCCCCTCGCCTAATCTTCTTGGTGGGAGGCCCTGGTAATGGAAAATCTGAAGCGGTTCAGGTGTTCCTCGAAGAACTTGGGCAGGAACTGGACTGCAAACAGCAGCTGCTGTCCGAACTTACGAGAAAATTTCAACCCTGCCCTATTTCCCCGCCTTTAGTCGAACTTTCTCCAGACGATGAATATCCTGAATTGAATCGGTTTTTCTCCCGAGTGGGTAAATTGACGGTTATCCAAGATGCATCCGCGAGTGGACAACGTTCTGGCGACGCTTCAGTGGAACTTGTCGAAGCTTTAAAAGCGATTCTTTCTCACGATGCTCTTCAGGTAGCGCTTTGTTGCATTAACCGCGGCTTGCTCTACAGGGCTATCGAGGCGGCAGGTCAGGACGACGGAGCTAACAGCGTACGTGTTCTGCTCGAAGAAGTGGCGTCGAGAACAGGTCTTGGCCTGGATGCGCTTTCGGCATCTAGCAGGAAACCTTGCTGGCCGCTCGACGGCATGAGTGGGGTTGAGATCGCAGTCGGGGCTTGGCCGTTGGATCTCGAATCATTGCTCGAAGAGAACGGAAGCTCAAAGTCCCCGATCGAAGAAATCATCGTTCGCGCTAGCGCGAGCGACAAATGGATGGCGGGCTGTTCCCAATGCCCAGCCCAAGACAATTGTCCGTTTTACCAGAATGCAAGCTTGCTACGACAGTTTGAAAAACGCCAAGCGCTCCTAAAAATATTGCGACATGGGGAGTTAGCCACCGGTCAAAGGTGGAATTTCCGAGATGCTTTCTCGCTGGTTGCCGAGCTCATGGTTGGCGAACAGCAAGACTTTCAAAATGAACATGGACATGCGGTCCACCCATGCGATTGGGTAAATGAGCGCTCAGAGCAGATCGTAGAAGCCGCTGAAAATGAAGACACTGGCGCATGGGCTAAGCAGGTCCAGTCGGCACTAGAGTTGTCCACACGAATTTATCCACAAGCGCTGTTCCCCACGGGAATTCACACCGACGACATGAAAGAGCAGTCGTTTCTGAATAACGACAGCAACGGCAAGATAAAGACGTTGGCGCTTTGGGAAGCCGCGGAGCGCGTCGAGTCAGGAACTCACGGGTTTGCCCGTGACTACCTTCGGAACATGCTGGCACCCCTTCTAAAGCCAGAACTTAGGACTTCCGCGGGAAATGACGATAGCTTCCGAAACTTGGAAGATGCATTCTCGCAGGCCATCAAGATAGGTATCGACGCAGATTGGCGCAAAGAGATCGAGCTTTCGCGTGTGGAAGAGGTATTCTTGGACATGGTCATGCAGGCCGAGGCAGAGTGGGATCCGCTATCTCGCGAATCCGCCCAAGCCGATCAGGCGTGTCGGTACTTGCGACGGATCGCATCTGATTTTGCCAAGCGAGCACTGGGAACGCGGACGGGAAAGCATTCCAATGATAATGCGCTTGAAGAGTATCATGCATCATTGCGCAGCCAGAAAGCGTTAGGCGACATCGGCAATCTTCTAGAGAATTTGCTCGGCGGGCGTCGGTTCGAGGTGGATGCACTCGGCGGGATTGGGCAAATGGACCTTTCCCCTAGCGCCAGGATTCGGCTCGTGAGCCGAGATGTTCCCAGAGTAACAATCCATCCAGCTCCGAAATCCGATGATGGTGTACCGCCTCACGATATGCCATGCATCGTTATCGACCAAGCTCAACCGATACCCCTTACGTTCGAGCTATTCGAAGCTCTTCAACTGCACCGAAGAGGATGTAGGACGGGCAGTCTTCCGCCAGTATTGGCCACGTCGTTGGGTCGACTTCGCCAACTTCATGCCGCCCATTTGTGCCGGGACAAGGAGAGCTTCATGCGCCGAAGAGCGCACTACGAATTGGTCGGAATCGGGTCCGTGGTCCTAAGCGAAGAAGGCGAAGCGGTACCCGTGCTAGAAAGAAAAGATAGATGAATTGTCGTCACTAGCTGAATTCATAGCATCTGAACGGCCTTGGGCCCTCGAACAGCGAGGGTGGTATGGGTCATCCTTCCTGTCACCGGTGGCTCCTGAGCAGTCCACCGTTGAGGTGCTCATTGGCGGAGCTTACAGAAAGCTTGTGACCAGAAAGCAGGACTCGAAAGTTAACCTAGAAAATATACGCAATCTGCCAAGTGAGCTTGGTGAGACTAATGACGAAGAGGATGCTTGGCGTGCCCTCTTCAATTTCGGTGGGCTAGGTAGCCCATCCACCGAAAGCAGGGACCTTCCACAGGTTGTCCAGCTCGTACCGATGTTGGCAAACTATGGAGGCGTCCTAGGACGCGTGCGGAACCGCTGGAGTCCAGGTAACTTGCTGGTCAACGCGATCCAGTCAGGATCGAACCAACAGTCATGTTCGGACGAAATACTCGAGAACTTCGCTAGATCCTTGCTTGTAGACAAGGACGACGACTTCCTAGCGAAGTTCCTCGAAAACTCGTTGTACAAGCTTTCTGGCGATGAGTACCCGGAAATAGCGAAGGCATACGAACCCGTCTTCCCCGCATACCGCGAGCAGGTTTCGCGTTCTCGCTCTCCAGCGGAAAGGCTTGTTCTTGACCTTCCACATGTAATCCGCCTGAAGGCGCATCTTACTAGACGCCAATGGACCTTGCTCCTAGAAGCGCTCCTTCGCATCGGCCTATTCGCGCACTACGCCTGGCTGCTGTCTTTGAACGCGCAGACCTGGGAGGTATGCAGGGAAATTATCAACGGTGCTTCGCGACCGACACTGGATAAGATACGAGCCGATTTCTGGGAGCGGCATGCCAAGGACTACCCCATTCTTGAGTTGGGGCAGGACTCGGGGCCGGCAATAAAGAAATCCATTCGCAAGTACGCGCAGGCCCGGCTCGGTTTGAGTCTCGTATTGCGAGTTCTGCAGGAGGTTGGTTGCGAAGCAAACCCGCTTCAGCACAGGGGGGGCGTGGAGACGCCAGTTGTGCTTGAGGAGTTCTTTTCGCTCGTGGCTGAAAAGAGAGACGCCATCAAGACGGCATTTGAGCCCAATGAACATCTCGGATCATTCGAAGCAGCACTTGGCGCGGTTCTTGATCGGACGTCCGGGTTCCAATCAGCAACCACGGGACCGACAAGGAATCTACTTTTCTTCCTGCGGTATACGGCAGGGCGAATTAGCCCGCGGGTGGTCGAGCAGGTAAGCTACGATCAATCTTACCTACTCGAAAAAGCGGACAGGTCTCGAAGGAACTCACCCTGGCTTGTCGACTTTGGACCAGTTCTAATCGTTACGCTTGTGCATTGTTGTTGCCGACAAGAGCGGACAAGGTCAGTTAGCGTAAACAGGTTCGAGCGATACCTGGCTGATTGGGGGATAAGGGCGTCCCAAAGGGAGCTAACGACCGGGAAATTTGCTAAGCTTGTTGAGCAACTTGGAATTATGGTCGACAGTCCAGATGCCGGCGGAGGCCGGCTCCTGATGGATCCATTGATGCAGTCGTCAAAAGATGAATAAGTCAGCAACGCTAATTCGCCTCCTCGTCGAGCGATATATCTCGGAATATTGGGCTCAGGATGAAATATCCGTTGCTCGCCCGTTCATTCGTGGATTGCCTCTTGAGCTGGCACACGAACTGTTCAAGCAGTTGACCTGCGATGGAACGCGGGACTGGCGTGTAACGGCAGACCGGCAGCCCGTCCCCGTGGTCTTGATCACGGCGGGAGAATTGTCTGCGTTTGGGAACCCCGGCGTTCTTAGCGGCATTTCGAACTGGGACTACGCTATCACGATCCGCAATTCCGCGAGTTCCTACGTCTGTATAGTGACGCCAGACGCTGCGCTTACAGTTCAACACTCGATGTTGAATACTACAGACCCGCTGGATTTTGAACCTGACCCCGAGCGAGGTCCTCGCTTCGGATCAGAGCCATGGGCTGATATATTGGCCGACCTAGAGGACGACCTTGGCTTGATTGACGGTCAGCGTGGATTGCTGCGTTCCTTGCTAGAGAGAACATGGACATTGGCGACCGAGGAGGGTGTCGGAGATAGGCTTGCAGCAATCTGGCAGCTTATCGAGGAGTGGTCGAAAAGCGATCGCGGCGACCTAATGCAATTAATCAAGTTGGCCGGCTTTCCGTGCCCTGGAACTAAGGTATTTGGTATCCATGAGCTAGAACGATCTTTTTATATCTTGAACAATATAGGGGATGTGGCGACACGCAGGAAAAACTACGCTGCTTTCGAAGATGAACTCATCACCGGTCTCGGGAATTTCCCGGATGAAGAATCTGCGCCGATTGAACGCGCTATCCGTGAATTCGTTTCATCTTTAAAATCCAATATTTCCTCCGTTACTGTTGGTGCGTTCGTTGCGAACCTATGTCGATCGTATGCAGAGGGAGCAGGGAATAAAGGCTGGTGGCATGTCCTCTCGACGGACATTTGGGAGAGATTGCTTAAGCGAACTTCCAGCGGACCGTTAAGCGTGGCGATTAATGTTCGAAATTGTTTGAAAGACCCAATCGACGGTATTTCGCCGGCCATCGTGAGTGACGAAGTTGAGGTTTCTCTCGTGGTACGCGCGGACCAGCCCCACAACATCGTGCTGACCCGCTCTGAAGGGAGAAGAAATACGACGCCGCTGGAACTCTTTGACAATAAGTACACGGATGAGAACGTACCAGCGCATTCGGCTCCGCTGACCTATACCGCCAAGCTCCAGCATCCAGATGCAAGTAAACAGTCGAAAGTCGCGGTCATTTCTCTCGCCTCTTTTTCCCCGGGCATGTTTTGCTTGATACAAGGAGGGCAGGGTCACGAAGTCCGGAACGCGGGTAAAGAAACAACTACCGTGCTGGATGTGCAGCTACGGTCCCCGGGGTTAAAGGATGTCGAGGTTTTCGTTAGGGACGGCATTGTAGCAGTTGGTTTCGATACCATTGCCGCAGAGGAGTTTGAGCAACAAGGAAAGCATTGCTCCCCGGACCTCGAAGCGCTGAACTGGTTGCCTGTTACGGGGGGCAAGGCGCTTGTTCGCGGTCTCGACGTCGGTTCGGACGTCGTTTTGCGGTTAGTTGGCCGCCCAAGTGAGGGCTCTCCCGAAGTATTCCTCAATGCCGCTCTTTCGGTGTCACCGGAAGATATACCAACCAAAAGCTCCCCCTGTGTTACTTCCAGCCTCATCTCAATGCACCGGGGCGCCGCGTCACGGGAAGATGAATTTGAAATCGTTGCCCCGTCGCGCGCTCTTGAAGAGATCGAGGACGGCTACCTCAAAGGCTTGGTGCCGCTTCGCCCCATGCTCGCATGCTGGGGGAGCAAGAAAGAAGTTGGTGATCGGCAATCAATGGATCTCGAAGCAGGGCGCCTCGGACGTATCGCTCCCGGGCTTTTCAAGCCAGACGTCCAGCAAGCCCCAGAAGCATTCATCGACGCCAGATCAGCGCTTCTGAAAGCCTTGCAGGAGCAACGTCGGCCGTTGCGCGAGATTCACTTCGACGAGATTGCAGTAGTCGAGGCTTCTAAGAAATATCTCTTCGAGTACGTTAATTGGCTAGCAACCGATCTCGCGTCCGCGGCATGGGCTGAACTAGTAGCTTGTTACGGCGTGGTCCCAGGTCATGGTATGGATCGTCCGACTAGTAGTTCTGAGCCGCACATCGTGTTGATGGGGCCTCTTCATCCACTGAAGGTCGCATTTCACACAAACACGCACCTGCTGCTTCGAGATATACAGGGTACCGCAAGGTGCCCGCTGGCCGGCTTCCTCGATCCGCACTCCGCACCCTCGATAATGGAGCTCCGACTTTGCACTGACCAAGGAGACCAGACGACCTCCACTCAGTTTTTGAACGCGGGCTCGAGTGATCCGTTCTGGACCGTTTTCTGGGCAAGCCGTGCATTCGAGAAGCGCGAACAGGAAACAGTTTTGCTCCCTGCCCTAGGTGAGCTACGCCTCCTTCGCCCTGGCCTTAACGGCGGGTTTGACGCATCGCTCATTAGGCAGGCTCTTCAAGAGGTCGAGAGTCTTTCACCGACACGAACATCCTTTCAAATCGGGTTAAAGGGGGACCCGCAAGGTTCCAGTACTAGTGCCGAGGAGTTGCTGAACTGGTGCGCCAAGAGAGCAACGCCCGAGAGGAGATACCGCGTCTTTGACGAGAGAGAACTACCGGCTGTACCAAGCGACGAGAGCCTAGCGTACATCTCGATGGAGAAGCCTGATGCCGTTCAGTGGTTCCAGGTGGCTTCAAGCGAGAATGGTGGCCGTGACAAAGAGCCTTCTCTGGACGTCTTGGTGATAGATGATCTGGGAACACGCGAATGGTCAAAGATTGACCATCAATCCTTTGCATCAATCGCCGCGCCCAAAGGCTTGTTCAGGTCGCAAACGCGAGCAGATGTCACGGACGGCCAGATCGTACAAGTGGCTTTCGCGATCGATCCGAGCAAGAGCGCTTATAAGGCTAGTGATGAACTAAGAGCTACAGCGCTCCTCGAAGGTCCTTGCTTCACGGCAGGAAACTCCCATTACCGGTTCAGGCCTAACACCAGCTCGATCCTTCAACGTCTAGATAAAGCGGATTTCGTGGCTGTGACTTCTCAAGACGTGGATCCAGCGTGTTTTATTCACGGAGCTGGAGCGACTGGTGCGGTGCTTTGGGACTACGAACTTCCAAGCCTGTCAGGGCGTTCATCGAGTTCTTCGGGGTATTACTTGGTTGCCAAGCCGAGAAAATCGATGCGCACTGCGATCAAGTCCGCAGTGCAATTGCTCGAGCCAGAAGAGGCAGAAGCGGAGAGAATTACCAATAACCTCGAGAAAGAGGTGGCAATTCGAGGCATGCCAATTCTTCGGCGTTTGGGCCGAGGAGGCAGTACGGCGAGGGGGGAACTTGGCGTCCTGCTCGCACTGCGGGCTCTACAGGGCAAGATTGGTAATCACGATATTCCAAGTGTGCTTCCATTACATGATAACGGTCGTGTGAACCTATTGGTGGCTGTTGATCCCTACTGGGATGTATTCGAGGAGGTGCGAAAGAAAATTGAACTAGGCTCGACTTACGAGCGTCCTGACATCCTGGTTTTTTCTATCGATGTTAGAGGAGATCAGAGGCCAGCCAGCCTGCTGGTGACCCCCCTCGAAGTAAAGTTTCGATCGAGCCCGATGACTCCCGATGAGCTGGGGAAAGCGCTTGGGCAGGCGACCAACCTTGGAAGGCTACTTGCTAAGCTATGGGGCTTAGAAGCTCCGACTGAACTATGGAAGCTCGCTGGTTTGAACTTGCTCGCGAATTGCGTTGAGCACGGTTTCCGGGTCGGAGCTGCTCAAATGGCTCATGGCCTGCCGCCTGATCGCTGGGCCGCACTCCAAGAGCGGGTCATTCTGGACATACTCTCGGGCTCAGCCAAAGTGAGGGTTAATCAGGAGGGGCGATTGCTTGCGTTCGATAATCGGGAAAATACTAGATCGTGGAGACTTGGGCTGGGGGCAGAGCAGGACACGGTAACGGTCGGCCGCCAAGATGCGCTTTATCTACTGCATGACTCTGTCGACGGACGCGATGACCTTGTAACATGTATTAGGGAACTTCGCTTATCCTTAACTCCCGATGCTGGAATCGGGTATGGTTCGGACGAGCTTTGGAAAGAAGAGAAGGATCGCGGGGATACTGGCAAGAGCTCGGCGGAACTTTCGGCTAGTCTGGCGCTCCGCGACGAAGTCGCAGTTGATAGCAATAACGGACAATCGGAACCGGCTGGCGAAGATTACTCATTGTCACCTGAGCTGGAACAGTACGATCAGCCTTACTACGAGGATTCGGGCGAAGGTAGGGAAAACGAGCAAACCCATACCGCATCTATTGTTTCTCCCAAGGCGAGAAGAAAAGTCGATGCTGCTTTCGAAGGCTTCGTCGGGAATGAGGAAGCTGTCAAAACCCTCAAGCGTGGTTTGCTAGCGGCTAGCCTGCAGACTCCACCTCACTTAGCTAAGGCATACTTGCTTAGCGGTCCGCCCTCTACGGGGAAGACGGAGTTGTCACGTAGGGTCGCGAATGCGCTTGGACTTCCCTTTGTCGCGCTTGATGGAAAGGCCGTTGACTCGCGTGACAAGCTCTTTTCCTACATAAGAAGCAAGTTAGAAGAAGAGAACGCCGAGATCCGGGAAGTGAGGGTCGACGCAGGGCGATCGGTCCGCGAGTATCCACCGTTCGTTGTATTGATCGACGAAGTGCATCTAGTAAAGCGTGCCGTGCAAGAGGCAATGCTCACACTGCTCGAAGCAAGCGATCGACAGGTTTCACTAAAAGATGAAGTTGCCGTGGTTAGGAGTGCCACATTTATTTTTGCGACTACTCGTACGTCCGATCTAGACGCTGCGTTCAAAACGCGCTGCGCGGAAGTGAAATTGCAGCCATACAGTGTTGCAGAAGTTGCAGAAATGCTGACGCGCGTGGCCACGAAGAAGCCCATTTTCGAGTCTGCTCAAGCAGACATGGACACCTTTGTTCGAATTGCGAGCGTTGGACGCAGCGTACCAAGGGTTGCCCTCCAAGTTCTCGAAGAGCTGGAGCAAGAAATACTGGTTTCCAGCGACCCAGGGAAGCCTGTCCAGTACCATCTACAAGAAGTCATGAGGAGTCGCGGAGTCGACGAGCAAGGTATCGGCCGGATTGATCTCGACGTCTTGGAGGTGCTCGAGGCACAAACGGTGCCAATCGGTCAGGATTCACTGATTAGCTTGCTGCCAACAGTGGACAAGGAAGAAATTCGAACCGAGGTCGAGCCGTTTCTTCGGAAGCTAGGTTACATTGAACTGACGAAAAGCGGACGCATTATTACGGCCAAAGGGCGCAACTACATAATTGCGAGACGGATGGCTGAACAACAATAGCAGTCTGTTCAAGTTCGACAGAGCTTTAGGGGGGGAACAGCTTTCGTTTGTGCAAATTCAACGTTCCCAAGGTTGCTCTTTAAGTGGACGCGCCTGTGGACATCCGAGAGCTGATAAAGTGAAGTTTCCTTCCGTCTCTTAGTGTTTTTAGACACGAGGCTCTGACCGTAAACGGAGGCTCTGGCTCGACGCATTTTTTCTAAGCAGCTGCCGGACGATGCAGCCGTCGTCGTATTTAGATCGTTTGTGCCTTTTTCTTTTTTTGTTTTCTGATGATGTTTTCAACGCTGGCGAAGTCAGCTTAGCGGGTGTTAGGTTTCTGTTTCATCCTCAATCCTTGAGTGTTCCCATGCCCCGGGAATTCTCCGTTATTCAATCATCCCAGCCTGCCCCATGAGCGCCAACGCCAGACATGCTAAGCGTGTGGCGCTCTGACCTGCTAAGGAGGACTGTCAGGCGACGGCGGCATTGCTAGCCTTGCCATTCCCCTCGACGGAAGCAGCAGCGATTACGTCTGCCAAGTGCCTCCCTATCGCTTCCGCTACCTTCGGTGGAACCGCGTTCCCGACCTGCGTATACTGCGGTACCTCCGTGCGACGCTTCGTGCCGCCGGTTGTTTCCTTCGCCCTGAACTCGAAGGCGTCGGGGAAAGATTGGAAACGCGCCATTTCCCTGACGGTAAGGGTCCGCGGCACTGTCGGGTGCACGTAGTCGTCTGGTAAGCTCACGACCGTCGGCGATGGGCTGTTGAGCGAGAGCGCACGCTGGCTGTGCTTCTTCGTCGCGAGGCGGTTCACGAGGCGAACGAACTCTCTTTTGCTACCGGCCAAGATCGAGCCATTGTGCAATACCAAGGGGAACTCCAAACCGTCGATCGCACGGTGTATCAACTCCCGGCGTTCCTTGTCCGAGAGCCCATTTTTTTTCGGGATCGACAAAAGCTGAGTGTCGATCTTGAAATCGCGCAGGAACTGGTAGAACTCGAAGCGCCTCGTGACGAGGTCGGAATGCGACCGGAGTACGTGGTTGCGCGGTCTTGCCTCTTTGTCGAGACGACCATCAGCGCGCTTGAGAAGAGGCTCGAGGGAACGCATTTCCCTGGCGAATTCTGACAACGGCTGTTTGTCGAGGTAGCCGTCATCGCCGAGGTCGGAAATCGCCTCCCAAACCGAAAGGTGCTTTCGGGAACCGTCCCCGAAGTGGGTCCGTGCGGGTGCGAGCTCGGGTCGGCTTGGGACCTGAGGATCGTAAGGTGTGTCCCTGTCGGAGAACCAAGTGTCGGCCGTGACTTGCATCCCGACTGCATCTGCGAGGTCCCGACGGAGGCCGACGAGAAATACCCTCGGTCGATGCTGTGGAACCCCGAAATGCATCGCGTTCAGCGCCATCGGCTGTACGGCGTAGCCAGGGCCGGTACTCGAGAGTACAGCTCTCAGCTCGTCGAAAGGTGACTTCGCCCCGTACTTTCTGAAGTCCTGACGCATTCCCGCGACGTTCTCGATGATGACGGCCTTTGGCGCGATACGCTCCACGAAGTCGAGGAACTGCCAGGGCAAGGTGTTGCGCACGTCGTCCGGGTTGCGCCGTCCCGCGAGCGAGAAACCTTGGCAGGGCGGCCCTCCTGCAACGAGGTCGATGTCGGCCGCCTTTAGCCCCTCGAGAAGCTCGTCTGATGTCAGGACTTGCTCGAGTGTCGCTACGACTAGGCCTCGCCGTGCCTGTTCCACTGTCGAGCAGCGGAGGAAGTTCTCCCAATCCGCCTTGTTTCGGACTGGTTCGATGAAATTGTGGAAGTAGGTCTCTGCCGCCATCGGAGACTTTTCAACAGCAAGTTTGACCTCGAAGCCAGCCCTCTTGAGGCCAAGGGAAAGGCCACCGCACCCCGCGAATAGGTCTATGCATGCCAGAGACGAAGTCATGGTCCTATACTGCCTTCTCATTTACTCGATTGAAAGGTGCTCGAACGAGGTCGACCCGCTTTCATATTCGACCATGACGCCCCTCTCAACGCAAACGATTTCGCGAAGTTGTCCACAAGATAGAGTGGTTCATAGAAAAAAGGCTCCAATCTGTAGCGCGTTCCGTTTTATAAGCAGCCCACTCCGCATTCCGGTATTACAGGCTTTGTGAAGCAGCCCATTACAAGGTAAGGCCGTTAGGAATAGAGATTGTCCGGGATTACCATGTCACCAGACCGGCTAACGAGAGGCGAGAAGTCCAGAATCACAAGGCTGAGGCGTAGCCTCTTTAATTGGTACGCGCGTGAAGGCCGAAGTTTTCCCTGGAGGTCAGATAGCGCATCCAACTATGAGAGGATTTGTGTCGAGGTTCTCTTGCAGCGTACCCGCGCCGAGACGGTGGCCCGGATCTACCAGTCCTTCTTCGGGAAGTTTCCCAATTGGACGGCACTGGCCGAGGCAAGTACCGAGGAACTGGAGGACGTGCTTCGGCCCATCGGCCTGTGGCGGAGGCGCGCTGCCTCAATCAAGGCACTGGCGGCCTACGCCGCCGCGCATGACGACGTTTTCCCGGAAGACGAGGGGGAGCTTTCGGGTTTGCCAGCCGTGGGTCAGTACGTGGCAAACGCCATCCTTCTCTTTCAGCATGGCGAGGCAAGGCCGCTTGTGGACGTCAACATGGCGCGCCTCCTGGAGCGCTACCTTCGCCCGCGAATTCTGGCAGATATCCGCCATGACCCCTGGTTACAAGAAGCGTGCCACTGGCTCGTAGATTGCGATGATCCCGTCCGAGTGAACTGGGCTGCGTTGGATTACGCTGCAATGGTTTGTAGGGTGCGGCATCCAACTTGCGAAACCTGCGAGTTGCAGGGGCGCTGCAATTGGAGGGAAAAGCCGACTGGCTAGGAGTTTAGGTTCGCTCGTATGTCGACCTTGCGTCGCAGGCAATCGCGCTTGCTGCCGTCTCTTTGAGCTAGCGAGGCCGTGTTATCCGAAGCTTGCAAGATATGCTGTCGGGACCAATTGGACATGGTCTTCGAGGGGCGGCCGCAGCTCGAATGCCCTCGGCTCGCGGGAGAAATTCCAAACGCGGACCAAAACCCATGCGCTTGGGTTGTTCTGTGCGGTAGCCAGCTCGTTGCTAGATATGAAGAACGTCGTGCTCTTTCCCCCATTGGTCGTCTTGACCTCTAACAGCCTTTCCCGTCCATCAGGGTAGAAGCTCGCGATATCGTAGCCGGCGCCGTCCCCGTCCTCCGCCGATACATGCCGAACGCGTTCCGCGAGATCGGGTCGGCCAGCGTACGTTAGGCTATGCCTCTCAAACTCCAGCACCAGTTGCTCCCCTGCGAGGCCCAGATCGCGGTTCCGTTGGTCTTGTCCTGCGAAGTCGAATTTGCGAATGGTGTTCTTGATCCGCTCTTCCGCCTCGCGCGAAAGCTTGGCGTGCGCTTCGGGTGGGGACTCCAACCCGAAAAGTCGCCGCCTCTTGGTTTTTACGCCTGCATGGTCATGCCACAGCAGTTGCTCTTTCCAACCTGCATGTCGCCTTATCCATCTCTCGACCGCCTCGACCAGCGAGCCCTGAAAGTTGTGACGAGGCTTGTATCCCTTTAACCAAGGCAGCCCAAGACGGTGGAGCACGGCGCTAATGTTCTGATGCTTGAACTCGACGGAACCGTTGCTCTTGTTTTCGAGCTTCGGGAGCAAGGCGCGTCTGTGAGCGGCCTTGTTGTACGCCCGACCGGAGACCTCTTCGAGAAGCATCTCAAAGTAATCAGCCACGATCAGGTCGTTCTCCTGATCAGTCCATTCGGTGTTCCTAATCATTCGCCGACGAGCTCTCTCAGTTGTCTAGAACGATCTGCAGGCACACGTTCAAAGCATATTTTATTGCTGCCTCTGAACCATTTAGAGAGAAAACATGCAAATGATCACCATTTTCATCTGTCAACAACCCTACGGCGTCCCCGTCTATCAGATCACTCATCAAGACAAGTCGGTCCTGCATGGAAAGGGATTTGTGTGTTCCAATCCAAACAGATCCTCTGAACCCGTCTATTTCACCAAGCAAGCGCCAAGTCTTGTTGTTCACAAAGATCGGCACAAGAAAATCCCCTTCCGATGTATGGTTAGCTTCCAACTCAGTCGACAAAACAATGAGATTGAACCTGCCTTCCCCGAATACAATCTTCAGAGTATCCCCAGCTTCATTTCTGGTTTGGGCAATGCAGCTAACTCGTGTTCGTTCGACTTCGAAATTACCAAACTCGGCCATCCTCTCACCTGATTGAACGACAGCAGGAAATAAGGTCAAAATTGCTGCAAAGAGATAACGTCTCAAATCGTGGGATCCTTAAGTGGTTTTAGCATGTGCGCATTGGCAAACGGTTGCTATGCTCCAATGGCCATCCCTGCTACTTTAGGGTGTGGTTCGAAAAGATCCATAGGTCTTATCAGAGGAGCTTGGTTTGAGATCATCAGGGCGGTTAAGAGCCGTCCGCATATCACGAAACCCGACCCATTTCGGTATTTCAAAACCAGCCCTGAGATCATCCGCCTGGCGGTCATGCTGTACGTGCGGTTTCGCCTGCCACTTCGCAATGTCGAAGACCTACAGCATGAGCGCGACAACAACATCTGGGACTACTATAGACGCAAAGGAGCACAGCCTATTCGCTTCGGCTGCCGCTCGAAGAAAGCGTCGAGTGTGTGGATGTGTGCTGCCACGATGGAATTACCACCTGCGCCGCGCAGCACTCGCTCTCGGTCATCGAGATATTGTCGTTCGAACGTGCGAATGCGGCCTTCCAGCGAGCCTGAGCCTTGGTTCAGCACAGGAAAGACTTCGGTGAAAAAGTCGGTGCATTGGTCTTCGAAAGAATAGGCCATGCCGAGTGCGCTGGCGGCCCAGGAACGTAGTTCGCCGTATTGGTAGTATAGGGGCCGTCCTTGGGTTGGTTTCAGGTACATGGGCGGGTAGGAGTTGGGGCCATACCCTCGTATGCGCCAGCTGCTGAGCGTGGCTGGCTTGACATTGAGAAGGGCTGCGGCATCGGTGGAGGGCACGAGCCACCAGGGTGGGATGAGCGGCCATTCGGCGGGTTCCTTAAACAGCTTGGCGGCAGGAAGTAGGTTCATATTTTTCTCGGTTTTGTCATCCAAATAGTTGGCAAGCCGGCGTCAAAGCTGGCTGTTCACGATTTTGAGACTTTCAAAAGCAAAACCAAGTCTAGAATTTTCCGATTGTTTGCTTGGTTGAGCAGCAAGAAATCTCTCCGCCGCAGCCGCAAAACCCTATAGTAAACGACTGCGGCGGCGGCGCTTCGCGCCCGCCCGCCGCCCATCTGTTTACTTTGCGCTCTGCGGAAGTCTCCCCCACTCATGCTCGTCGTTTACTTGGTAGATTTCGACTTCCCGGGCATTTCTCGCGTCGTATATTTTCTCGCGCGTGATCGCTCCGCTACTTTCGAGCTCTGTCAGGATATTCCGCACTCTCAGTCGATCCAATTCCTGAGCGTGACTGCGATCATTCTTTTTGGCGCCCCCTATATCAAGGTTGAGTTTCCCCGCGATTGTGTAACCTGCCCAATCGTTTGAGGTTTCTTGGCGCCGCACGGGCTTTTCTAAGTCCTTGATTGCCGCGATTGCAGTTTCAAGCTCAATCACCGTAGCAGCTTTGATTGTCGGTGGGGTGAAAGCGTGTACGACACCGACGTACTCTCCGTTTTCCAAGCCATGACTTTTTACGATACGCCAGACTGAAGCTTCCGCTGGTGGTGACATGTTGGCTTTTCCGTTCTCTACTCGGAAAACCGATGGCGCAGTTTTCTCACAGATACCAAGTTTTGCTGCATCTTGTTGGGAAATTTTGTTGGCAACACGAGCCACACGAGCCGCGCCAATTAGTGAGCCAGCGCCGCGCACGCTATCGATACTTGAGTCTTGGCCATTGGCTTTTCGTGTGTGGTGAACAAGGCCTATGGCACAGTTTGTTGCATCGGCGACTTGGCGAAAAACATCCACGACGGCGTTAATCGCCATATTGTCGTTCTCATTCACCGCATGGCTGCCCACAAATGGGTCGATGAAAACTGCACCAATCTTGTGTGTTGTGATCCTTTCGATCATCGCTCTCTTGAGTTCTTCATTGATGCTGAAGCCATTTTGGCTCTGCGTGGCGACCTGAAGACGGAAATCGCGACCAGCATCCACAAAGAGTCGCCCCTCGATCTCGCCCTGCCGTACGTTGTGTGATTGCATTGCCGCTACAATACGAAGCTGCATTTCCTCCATCGGGTCTTCCAGATTCATCAACCAAACATTTGTCTGTTCGCAAACTTTCTCGCCCAGAAGGTCGCGACCGCTGGCAATTGCCAGCGCTTCAGCGACCTGAAGCGACGTCTTTCCAATGCCGCCCGCTGATGCAAGGACAGATACGTAGCCGCGGATATAATGGCGACCATAGATCCACTTTCGCTTCGGTAGAGCCTTACCGTCAAAGTTGATGTAAGGCGTTGGCCATTGATTGACAGGCATTGTGGCAAGCTGATCTGTTGGTCCGGGAGCAAAACCTTTCTTGCGGGCGCCATTGATTGCGGTTTGGACCTCTTTTAAAGTGTCATCGGCTGTGTAGCCATCGAGCGTCCAGGCTTGAGCCAAGCCCATGATCATAGTGTCGCTGTTTCCTTGCTGGACCATAGCTCCAACAACACGGACCATGTTGTCGTGCCAATTTGTGCCAGCCTGCATCTCTTTGATGGCCCGCTCGATGTTGAGCCTTTCCTTGTGCGGTTTTTTCAACAGGATGTTTGGTCTAGGCGCCTCTTGATTTGGAGTAAAAGCGTCAATCAGGTCATTAATGCTGTACACTTGGTAACTCCACCTTCTGAAAGCGGACAATTTCCGGCTGGTACCCTTTTTCAATCTTCTTAGTCGAAGGATAGGAAACGGTCCCAGCCATCCGCATGATGCGGCTTGGATTCACGATGGTGGGGTCTGTGCCCAGATTTGATGCAATGCTCTCCTGAGCATGCCGCCAGAGGTTTAGATCAATGCATGGTGAGTCCAGTTCCCAATATGCATGGCAACGGATCCAGGGAGTCGAACCAGTAACTATAACAAAGCTTGGCTGCGGGTCCGCCACGGCAATCGCCGCGCTGCCTTCTGGAGTATCAGCATCTGCAAAGCAGAGAAAGCTGGCTAGGATGTCAGCGTCCTTAGCGGCTCCAACTGTTCTTGAGGAAACTGGATTGATACAGGCGTAGAGGTTCCAACCAGCTTCGTTCAGACAGTGAGCATAAGCGGCAGAGCTCTTGATGTCCCGATAGTTGAAGCGTTGAACGTCTGTGGTATTACCCTCCTTGAGCGCGCGGATTTCTAATTGTGGCTGTGCCTCTAGCGCATCCCAGCGATTGGTAATCGTGGAGAGGAACTGTTCGATTGCATCGATTTCTGGCTTCGGCAAATTAAAGCCTTCTGAGTGTTTCTGTTTGCCCATTTTCTAGACGGTCCTTTGCAAGTGCGTTCCGGCGCCTTGCGTTGTTAATGTCGATTTCAGACGTTAGAGAACTTGCGGGTCGGATTGATTTCATTCTCACGCAACCAGTGTTCCACGGCTTCCTGCCGATAGAGAACGGTGCGGCCGACCTTGCAGCGCGGTGGTCCGAGGCGCTGGGCATGCCAGCGGCTGAGCGTGCGCGGAGAGACGCCCAAAAGGCGGCCGACGTCTACGGGTGTGAGGTGTTTGGTGTATGGTGCCATGCACAGTCTCCTATTTGTGTTGAATGGAGATGAGATAGCATTTTCCAGAGTCTCCGTCACCGTCGATTTCCGGAAATAGTATTAGTATCAGATGCTTAGTGACCTCTATTTCCGGAAATTGGACTGAGCAACAGCTTGAGAAAACGCGTCGGCAGCTCGCCGAAGAGGGTCGTCCATCAGGTGAGCATAGCGCAGCGTGGTCTGATGCTGCGAATGTCCGAGCAGCTTTCCGATAGTCTCTAGCGTCTCCCCGCCGGAGATCAGGACAGAGGCAAACGAGTGCCGCAGATCATGGATACGAAGTTCCCTCAAGGCCGTCTCCTTGCGGAGCCAAGCCCACGGCTTGTTGAGGTCTGGTAGGTGTGAGCCTGTCGACGTTGGGAAAAGGTATGCGCTGTCTGCCACCTCTTGCATACTGCGCAACAGAAGGAGCGCTTCGTTAGAGAGCGGTATTCGTTTCGCCTTCCGATCCTTGCTCTTGTGTGGCGGGCGATTCCATATTCCCCGCTCGAGATCGAGGTCAGTCCATTCGAGAGACAGCACCTCGCCCCTGCGAGCACCTGTCAGAATAAGCAGCCGAATGGCGTTGGCTGCACGCTGATTGGGCATGCGCTCGAGGGCGGAAAAAACGCGCTCGTATTCTTCAGCCGTCATGTAACGTTCGCGTTGATGCTCCGGATTCCTCCGGAAACCATCAGCGGGGTTCTTCTCAATCCAGCCCCATCGGATCGCAAGATTTAGTGCTTTTCTCAGTACCTCGAGAACCCGATTGGCGCGTGTTCCACCAACACCGCTTATCTTCGCATGTAGGCTGTCGACGTGTCGGCTGCTGATTTCTCTGACTTGGACCGATTTGAGATCGGGAAGGATATACTTCTGCCACATGCTGCGTTGGTCCATCCGACTGCGCTGGGAGAGTGTGGGAAGATGTATGCGCTCGTACTCCTCCCACAGATCTCTGACGGTGGGGGCGGACTTGCGCTGGTTTCTTTCTTCGAGCGGATCCTGGCCCTGATCGATCAAGCGCCTTATGCGTTTTGCTTCTTCGCGGGCAGCGGCCGCACTCCAAGCTGGATAGCCGCCAATTGTCATGCGGCGTTCGCGCCGATTGATCGTGTAATTGAGCACGAAGGCTTTGCTGCCCGCCTTTGTAACCCGAAGACCGAAGCCGGGCAGGCCTTCATCATAATGGATCTTGCTGCCCTGGTCTGGGGTCTCGGCTTTTCTGGCGAAGGTCTCAGAGATCTTTGGCATTGCGTATCCGTTTTGTGTCCGGCAAGTTGCGGATGCAAGTGGCTCGACAGGACTCTTTATGTCAACGCATGACCTTTTAATTTCCGGAAATTCAAAGGGAAATCCGGATTTCTTGAGGAAAATGAGCCGATGACATTCTGGCTCATAACCTGAAGGTCGTAGGTTCAAATCCTACTCCCGCAACCAGTTTTACCGAACCAACACGAAAAATGGCATCAGCCCCAGGCTGGGCCAGCCCCACAAGGGCCGTGATCGCACCCTCAAGGTCGATCCGAACGCCGTCTGCAGTCTCGTGCACTGTCACGGACTTGATCAGACCGCGCATGGTCTCCAGCGCCATCGGCCGGATCTCAGGATCGGCCAAAGTCTCGGACAATTCCCCCACCTTCCGACGGTAGATCTCGCTCAACTGCGGATGAAACCGCACCGATGACGGTGCAGGTGCCGCAAGCTTGGCGTCGATCTCCACTAGCCGTGCCTCCATCTCTTCCAGCTTGCTCTTCAGGCCCGCTGTACGCAGCCCGTCTGCAATGGCCTCGTAAAGCCCGTCCAGACGGCGGGTGACCTGTGCGCGTTCAGTCTCAAGACGGGCCCGTGCAGCGCTTTCCTCGGCCCGTCCGGCATTCATCTCCCGGCTGACAGATGTGATGAAGGCTGCAACCGCGTCGGGGCGCATCAGGCGTTCGCGCAGAAGGGTCAGCACCACCTCTTCCAGATCGCGGCGCTTGAACGAGCGCTTCTGGCCGCAGGTACCGAGCTTGCGGGCCGCAGAACAGGCCAGGTAGTCCTTGCCGACAGCAGCGAAGCCACCACCACAGCAGCCGCAGCGCAACAGGCCCGTCAGCAGATGGATCGCCCGTGTCTTCTCCCAAAACCGGTTCTCTCTGATCGCTTGTACGCGCGGCGTGGCGTCGATCTCCCCCTGGCGCTGTTTGACGCGGTCCCAGAGTGCATCATCGACGACCCGCATCTCGGGCACGTCGGTGATGATCCATTTGTCGGGGCTGTTGAGGCGGGACACGCGCTTCCCCGTCTCGGGATCCTTGATGTAGCGTAGCCGGTTCCAGACAAGCCGCCCGATATAGAGCTCGTTGTTCAGCAGTCCCGTGCCGCGGATGCGGTGCCCGCGAATAGCCGTGTCACGCCATGCCTTGCCGCTGGGGCCGGGAATATGTTCGGCATTCAGCTTCCGGGCGATGGCCTTGGGCGACAGCCCGTCGCTGAACTCAGTGAAGATACGGCGGATCAGGGCAGCCTCGTCTTCATTGATGGTACGTTCCCCAGTGACCGGCAGTCCATCCTCACCCAGTCGGCGCACCACGTCATAGCCATAGCTGTTGCCGCCACCGGAGCGCCCTTGCTCGACGCGCCCGCGCAGGCCACGATGGGTCTTGGCGGCAAGGTCCTTCAGGAAGAGTTGGTTCATTGTGCCCTTGAGGCCGACATGCAGCTCGCTGATCTCGCCCTCCGACAGGGTCACGATCCGCACCCCGTGAAAACTCAACCGCTTGAACAGCGTCGCCACATCCGCCTGGTCCCGGCTGAGCCGGTCCAGCGCTTCGGCGACGATGATGTCGAACTGGCCGCGGCTGGCCTCATCCATCAGGCGTTGGACACCGGGGCGCTGCATGCTGGCGCCCGAGATCGCCATGTCCGTGAAGATCTCCGTGACCGTCCAGCCCTCGCGTTCCGCCCGTTCGCGGCAGATGCGAAGCTGGTCGTCGATCGAGGCTTCGCTTTGCAACGCAGACGAAAACCGTGCGTAGATGGCAACTCTGGTCATGGTCGTCCTTTCTTGAGGCGCTGGACCACGGACGCGTAGTCGCGTCCGGCCTCGATCGTCTGGGCGTGGATGTAATGCCGTTCCGCAGTCCGGGATCCTGAATGTGCCAGAACCGGCCGGATCAGTCGCGCGCTTTCTGGAGAAAGACGCGACAAGGTCGTCGCAGCAGCGTCGCGGAAAAGGTGGGGCGGGATGCGTTTGCCGGTCAGCTTGAGGGTGACATCACCGATCCGGCTGCCGATGTAGTTCTGCCCCATGACCTCGCCGTGAGTGCCGGCCCAGAGAATATCATGCTGTCGGTTACCGCGTGCCAGCAAGGCCGGGCGCACCTCCGCGATATAGCGGCGCAGTGGCCCGGCGACTTGATTAGGCACAGCAGCTTCCCACGGCACGCCGGTCTTAGTCATCTCCTCCGACAAAGAGACCAGGATCTCCTCATCGGTCACATGCACAGACTGGCCGAGGGACAGCTCGCAAAACGCGCGGCGGCGGATCGGTAGAAGCGCCAGCAGGGCGATCATTATGCCGTCTCGCTGACGGGTCATGCGCTTAAGGGGACTGCGCACTGTGGAAGGGTCAGCTGCGGCATAGCTCAGTCCAGCCCGAAGCAGAATCGCGCTCGACAGAATACAGCCCTGCTTCCTTGCCGGATCGCCACGACCTGCGGATCGCTTCAAACCCAGAAGCAGGCGGCGATGCTGTAACCAGTCATGGTCGGGTTCTAGCGCGCGCAGGATACGCAGGACGCTGTCAACGAACATGTGGCGCGTTGTGTCCGAAGTGTTGGCCAGGCTATTCAACCAGCCCTGGATCATGGGCAGGCTGGCGCGTGAGACCGGCGCATCGTGCAAAGCATTGGGCGCGGCCGATGCAACCCAACCGAGCCAGCGCCCATAGTGCGTCGCCAGCATCGTTTGCGTGCTGACACGCAAGTGGGAGAGCGCCCCCTGGTCGTCCAGAGGACCGCCTTCAGTGATGAGAACTGACCACATGGTACGATCGGCTTCTGGCCATTGCTCGATGGGAAGGACGAGGCTCACGCGCGCCATCCCTTCTTCTTATCTCCAACCAGATCGGCATAGGCCTTGATGGCACTCTTCACTTCCAGGCCGGCATACATGTTGATGGTATGGCTGACGTCGGAATGCCCCAAGAGGCGGCGGGCAAGTTCGTAGCTGCCGGGGCGTGCATCCAGCAGATGCGCCACTGCGAAATGCCGGAAGAGGTGTGCATTCATCTCCAAGCCTGTTTCTTTGCGGATGCGCCGCTTGAGCCGCCGGGCCAGGTGGTTCGGGTCCATGGGGCCGCGCCCGTCGCGGCGGGGAAACAGCCATGGCGTACCGGCCGGGCACAGCTCAAGAGAACGGGTCTTGAGGTGGGCGTTGATCATCTTGATCACATCCTGCGTCAGTTCGAACTCCAGAGGTCGCGCATTCTTGACCTCCTCTTCGGTCAGTACCAGGAACACCCGCCCGTCACCTGGACGTTGCAAATGCTGTTCGAGATGGATCCCGGCCAGGTTCTTGATGCGCACCGGGCAATAGAGAAGGATCGCCATCGCGAGCGCGTCCTCCCGGGCGAGCGCTTGTGTGAACGCATTGGCCTTCCCTTGAGGCGGCCGCTGGAACAGGCGATCCGGCATGGTGAAGATTTTGAAGCTGTTCTCTTCGGTCAGCAGCACGCGTAGGCGATCGCGGTTCTTGCGGGTCATGCCCTGCTTCGACGGCAGCTTCAGCTTGCCGGCCAATCGCTCAAGCTGCGCCTGTGTCTTGGGATCTTGCTGCGTTGCCCTGCCAAGAAAGCGCAGCAGTTCCGCGGTCCGGCAGGTCAGATTGTTGGGTTTGTTGTTGGTGCGCGAAAGCATCTGGCGCAACCCGCGTTGCGCCATCTGTGGCTCAAGAATATTGCCGATGCTCAACAACTCTTCGGCAGGTACCCCGGAATGCACGATCTCGGAGGCAAAGCGCAGGATCTGGCGGCGATAGAGATAAATCGTGGCTGGCCGCCGTGCCTTTGAAATGGTGGCGTCGTCGAGAATGTCCGGAGTAGCAAGGCGCGCCATCAGGCTGTCGAGATCGGCGATGAAGCTCGGGGGCAGGGCGCTCTCCGGCAGTTTGATGACCGTGGTCAGTGCCGGTAAGTCCAACTTGGTGTCCGGCCACTCCGAGATCCGCTTCCCCGCCAGGTTCCAACCGAAAACCGCGCTGCGGTAGACGCGCAGTGGCGACTTGCTGATCTCGTTGCGGATCAAGGCGAGATGAAAGGCTTGCGCGTGATCGTCGCTGACCTCCTGTGGGGCAACACCGGCATCATTCAGAAAGTAGATGAAACGGCTGAGCGTCGGGCGCAGGGTGCGATCGTTGCTAGCCAAGATAAGATCCCAGAGTCGGCGCCAGTCCTCGTTCAGGTGAGTCTTCCGGTGCGGACGCTGATCGACGATCTGGGCATGTACCATCGCCGAGCGCGCATTGCTGATCGCATTCTGCCAGGTCTTGAGGCTGATCTTAAGCGCTCCTGGTGCAACCTTTGCCAATCGTGGCTGCAGCCAATGCGGGGAGCAGGGGATGTCCTGAAGCGGACGCCCGATCGCCATGGCGATCCGGGTCAGTCCCGAGATCATGTCACGGCGCCGGATGGGATTTACGCTCTGATCGTCTTCCAGGATCAGAACGAGGTCCGAGAACATGGGCGTGTCCTTTGGCAGCAGGGCCATGTCGAGGTCGATCTTGGTCGCATAGGTCATCGGGGAAAGCTCCTTGGGTCAGGTGTGGACTCGGGTAGACAAGGCAGGACAGGATGCCCGATTCGGGAAAACTCTAGCACATGAAGTGTCCCCTTTACGGTGACCCCCTCTTCCCGAGGAGTGCGTAAGATATTGACATAAATAGACATTGTTGGACTCTGGCGCCTACCAACGATGCGCCTGGCGGTACGCCGCATGCGCCGCCGGATCAATGCGCAGCAGGCGCCCGCCAGGCCCCACGCGGACCGCTTCCAGCAGACCCACCGCAATGGCACGGCGCACAGTCTTCTCAGAGCAATGGTCAAGTTCAGCCACCTCCTTCACCGTCAAAAGGTGGCGGGGCTGGTCAGTCTTCTTGGGGGTACTCTTCAGCATCGGACGTCTCCATCAGGTGAACGTCCGCAGCCAGTTCCCGCGCTACCTGCCGCGCAAACAGATCAACAAGCCGCAGAATAGCAGCGTCAATCTGCGCTTCGGCAGACTCAGAGGAAGAGGAAAGGGTGCGGACGCGGGGCATGAAGGAACCATGCGCACGGACCGTCAAATTTGAAAAAGTGTCCTAATTACTCTCTGGCTAGGAGCTATTAATACACTTATCAGGGGGCGTCGTTAGCTCGTCAGGTTTGGCCATCGACTTCTTGAAGCGATCAATGTCTTTCCTGATTGTCTCTACCCGAAGTTCCTTTGGTGGATCAGTCACTTTGGCGACAATCGCTTGTATGAAATCCACAAGTGGACCTTCTCGCTTCTTGCCCTTCGGAGCCGCGTCATTTGATGTATAGGTTATCGACCTTCTGACCTCAGACCATGTATGGCAGCAGGTCTTGATGACGTACTCACGCCGCTTGTCCCAAACATGGACCTTGTTGAAAGGTCTCATGACGGCTGCTGAGCCGGAGGTTCTGCGGATCGCATCGATGGCGTCGATCGTCGCGGTAATCGTTGAGCAAAGCTCTTGAGCCTTCGCTCTTGCTGCTGGCAAAATAGCTGCGTCTTCTTTGCTATTTGCGAACTGGGTGGACAAGGGCTCGAGGAGCGCCGCTAACTTCTTGGCAGCCGCCTCCATAGTCTCGGTCAGCTTGAGCGCCTTCTCAATATCTGAACCTGTGCGTTCTATTGCTTTTGAACGCTTAACCTCGACCAGATTTACCTCAGACTCCACATCGAGACAGAACCCAAGTTGCTGGGACAGAGTCCGTAAAAGGCCAGTAGGTAGGTCGAACTGTTTGGCGAGCTCCAACAGGTCAGAGTCCGAAAGCGCACCACCATTCCCATACGAGCCAAGCCGCCACGGCACTGAAGGAGCTATGCCGTCCATCGACAACCAAATCGAGTAATCGTCCGGCGGGTCAGGGGCACAACGCTTTGAAGTCTTCGAGAGGTTAGGCTCGAGCTTTGCTCTGGACTTCTGCTCCGTCATTACGCCCCTCGTTCCGCTCTATCCACTGAGATTTCTAGCTTAGCCTAGCTGCAACTCCTGCCGAACGACACTGGTTTGGGACCTTTTGCAGAAGCGCGGTCACTGAATAGATCAAACCGATCGCGAAGTTGTTGAATGCAAGGGCACGGAAAACAACCAACCCTCACCGGAGGTTCGAAGCCAGAGCAGCCCTACAAATTTGTTGCGACTTGAAGAGGCTTTGGCGCAAGTTGCATAGCTGTGGCTACCTGCGCAGCAGACCAAGCCAGATCCGTCATAGGGAAGAATGGCATCGATGCGACTTAGAAGCTGGATCGTAACGACAATAGTCATCGCGATTACGCAAGCTGTCCTCGCAATCCTAATGATGCTTCAGCATGACGCCATCTATTCACAGCTGCTTCGTCAACGGGTAGCCGTGATAGCGCAGACGACAGCAGAGACGTTTCGTCCAATCGTTGACCTCGGTCTGCCGGTTTCGATGCTGCGTGACGGCGACAAGATCCTGGCGCGCGGCATCGATATCGATCCGAGCATTTTGGCCATCCATGTGGTAAACCCCTCAGGCATCATCGTTCATACGACGGGCTCGAAACCTGCGGTCTTGGCTGAGGACGTTCTGGCGGCCATGCGGCTCGCGGACAGAGATGTCTGGGGACACGAAACCAGCAGCATGATCTATAGCGGGTTTTCGATCCGCAAGGCGGCAGGCGGTCCTTCCTCGGGCGCGGTGGTCGTGGAATATCCGCATGAACAGCTGGACACTGCGTCCCAAAATATCGCCTGGATCACGCTGCGTAGCGCTCTGTTTATTCTGTTGGCGACTTCTGCTTTGGCTTTCGGCCTGATCTACTTCGCTCTGGAACGTCCGCGCCGTAGGCTGGCTGAGCTCCGTAAGATCTTCGAAAACACCCGATCAAGGCGGGACCCGCCGGTCCGTGCCAGATCGGAAAAGACGGGCAGTCTCGATGACGAACTGTTCCGGCTCGGGCAGAGCTTGCAGGCTGCGGATACCGTTCATCGGCAAGCGCAGCAGGCCATCGCCGGGCCTGTCGAAGCCGGTTTGCCACCAGCGGACAGGTCGGCTGACGATGACACAGATGCGGCGGCTGCGAACGCGGGTAGGCTCAAGGCAGTGATCCTCGCGCGCCTGCTTCCCATCACTGTGGTGCTCATGGTCGTCTCAGCTATCGCACTGGGCAGCGTCGTCACCCGCGCCGTGACAAAATCGATCGAACCGGAGCTTGCCGCGCGCACCGATCTGATTGGCACTGTGGTTAGCGAGAACGTCCAGCGCGTCCTCGACAGTGGCGTTGCTCTGCACGAAATCGTCGGGGCCGACCAGTTCTTTGGAGACATGCTAAAGCGGCTGCCAGAAGTCGCATATATCGCAATCGCCACGGGCCGCATCGTGATCGAAGCTGGAACCAGGATCGACCCTTATCTTGCGCCTCCACGCGAACGGCGGGATGTGCGTAGCCATCCGATCCTTCATGACGGGCAGGAGGTGGCCTATGTGGTGATCGACATCGATCCACGTCTAATCGCTAAGCAGTTCCGCGGAGCCTTCCTCGATGCAGCTGTGATCCTGCTGGCAACCGTTCTATTGGCCAGCGAGGCAATGCTGCTGCTCACGGGACGCGCCCTAGCTGAGGGTCTGGAGCGCGTCCAGAGGCTGAGCGCCATGCAGGCAGCAGGAGACTTTTCGCGCCGTTCGATCGTTCGGGGTCAAAGTACCATAGAAGTCATTTTGGGGACGTTGTCCGGCCGAGCTGTCGAGCTGCATGCGGCTTACGTTGGCGCGCTCAGCGCCGCTTCCGAGTCCCGTCAGGCTGCGCTGCGGCGCATCGGCGAACGCTTGGGATTTGCCCCGGGCGCGCCGCGACCCCTCGAAACGTCGTCTTTTGCGGACATCCGGCTGGCCCTGTTTCTATTTGCGGCGGCGGATGAACTGCCGCTGGCCTTTCTGCCAATCTACACTCGTTCAGCCGACAACCTCTGGCCCTGGATCAACCAGTCGGTCCTGATCGCACTGCCGCTAGCCGGATATCTGCTCGCCATCGTGTTGATGTCGCCCTACGCGCGGGTGCTTGTCGAACGGTTTGGCGTAAGGTGCCTGTTTCTCGCGGCGTCGATTCCCACAGTGGTCGCCCATCTTGGTCTGTTTGCGGCGTCGACCGCTCAAGAGGTAATCTTGTGGCGAACCGTTACCGGATTCGGCTACGCTCTCGTGACACTTGCGGCGCAGGACTATGTTCTGAGCATCGCATCGAAGTCGAACCGTGACAGCATGCTCGGGATCTTTACACTTGTCCTGTTCGGTGGCGTGTTCACCGGCGTTGCCCTTGGCGGCGTGCTCGCCGACCGTCTGGGCCCGGCCAATGTTTTCCTCGTCAGTGCCGGTCTTATCGCGATGTCAGCCCTGCTCAGCACATGGCTGATTGCTCAGGATGTCGGCAAGCGCCATAACCCCGTCGCAACACAGAGGGGCAAGACAAGGTGGGCCGCGCTCCGGGACCCGCATTTGCTCACCTTGATCCTTGGGATTGCAATTCCTAATGCCGTAGTCCTGCAGGCTTTCGTTTCTTATGTGGCTGCCCTCACGCTTGACGCGCAGGGGGCGTCCGCCGCCGAAATTGGCCGGATACTGATGCTGTTCTTCCTCACCCTGATGGCGGTCGGCCCGCTGGCAGGACGGTTCTCGGAGCGCCTGAAGGGGTCTCACGCGATCCTTTGTTTTGGTGCCGCGGGTCTTTGCGGACTAGCGATGCTTCCGGCAGGGCTCCATCCGTCCCAAGCGACTATGGCACTCGCCATGATTGCCACGGGTGCCGGAGGCGCTGTGATACGCGGCGCGCAGGTGTCCATCGCGCTGACCCTGGCCGAGACCGACTTCGCCGGGATCGGACCCGCCGCGGTTCTGGGCGCTCTGCGCACCGGCGAACGACTGGGAAGCATCGTCGGTCTGGTCCTAATCGCGGCGCTTGCAGGTTCCGTAGGCTACAAGGCGGCGATCCTTGCAGCCGCTGCTTGGACGATTGCCGGTGGCGCAGTATTCGCAGCATTGAATTTCAGGCGCTCATTGACAAGTTCGTGATCCAGAAGGTTAGGTGTAATTATCACTGACAGGAGCAATTCCATGAAGCGCATCTGGTCATGCATTGCCTGCGTCACTCTATTCATGTCGGCAACGGTCCCGGCCAGTGCTGAAACCAAGACGATCCTTGGTGTTTGGTACGAACCCTGCGAATATCTTTGCGAAGGCTTGAAGGATGCGATCGTCGAAAGCGGCTTTGACGCGACGGTTGAGATTGTCAGCGTCAACCAAGACAAGAGCCTTTTCCCCGGGCTCGTGGAAGCCGCCCGGAAAGGCAAGGTTGATCTCGTCGTGACGCAGGGCACAAGCGCGACGCTCGGCATCATCGGCACGATGGACGATATCGGGAACCCCCGTTTTCTCGATGATATCCCTGTAGTCTTCACTGTCGTGGCCGATCCGTTCGGCACTCGTATTGCCGAAAGCTTCGAACGCAGCGGCCGGAATAATGTTGCCGGAACGTTCAACCGCGTTCCAGAGGCCGTGAACGTTCAGATCATTCGACAATACGATCCCAGTTTCGAAACGCTTGGTCTGCTCTATCACTCCAATGAGCGTAATTCCCTGATCAAGAAAGAGGAACTCGAGGCTTTGCTGCCTGAATTGGGCATCGAGTTTGTCGCACTGGAACTTGATCCCGGCAATCCCGGCGTCCCCGATCCTGCACTAATCCCGGTCCGTATGGCCGAATTCCGCGAGCGTGGGGTGCGCTGGATGTATCTTGGATCGAGTACGTTCTTGCGCGTTCACGGCGATCTCTACACCAGATCGGCCGTCGAAAACGGCATCGCGATTGTCAGCCCCTATGAGAGCCTTGTCCGCGACAACCGTGCCCTTCTGTCGATTGCGGCACGATATTACGACGTCGGCAAACTCGCCGCTGATCAGGCTCTTTCTATCCTGCGCGACGGTGCCACGCCGGGTGACCTGCCCATCTTGCAAGCATCCGATTTCGCTTACGTCGTGAACATGGATGTCGCGAGGGAGCTCGAAAAGATTCCTCCCTTCGCATTCTTGCAGGTCGCCGAAGCCGTTTCGAACTGACCAATCCAAGGTCGGGCAGTGACGTCAGCTTTGGACTGAGAGCGGCACTGTCAGATTCAACCGGCTTGAGCGGGGCAGGGCGGTTGGCTGGCCGTCGTCGGAAAAAAAACAAGGGGCGACGCTGGAGCAAGACGATTTCATGAACTTGAACCGTGCCGCGCGCTGGGCTGAAGTAAACGCGCAGCTGACCGGCCAAGACGCTTGTGTGAATCGAATGTGTCGCGCAAGCTAGCGTGATATGGATGCATGATCGAAAGCTGCTCGGCGCGCGCTCTGATCAAAGACCCGAAACGTCAGCCAGAGGAGCGTGTCATGACCCTTGCTCATAGCAACACGTTTAAGCAGCCCCGTTGCTTGCCTGTCGGGGACATTCGGGATGCACTTCAGCGGCTCTCCGGCACCGTGGCCGAACAGCGCGCCGGCTTTGACGCAGCCGGGCAATTGCCGGATGGGCTGTTCGACAGTCTCGCCGATCTGGGCCTCTTTCGTCTTTTGTTGCCCGCAAGACTCGGCGGACACGAGCTCTCTGCGCTCGATTTCATGGACGTCGTCGAGGACGCCGCCGCACTCGACGGCTCCATCGGCTGGTTGGTGGGCAATGGCGGGGGTATGGGGCGCGTCGGCGGTTTCCTGTCCGAGGCATCTGCCCGTGAAATTTTCGACGACCCTAAGGCTTTCATCGTGGCCGGCACAGGGGGGCTTGGCCAGGTCGTCGCCACGGATGGCGGCGTCCAGGTAAGCGGCCGGTGGGCCTTCGGTAGTGGGGCACCCCATGGGACGTGGTTCTCGCCCGTGTGCGAGGTCTACGAAAACGGTGTGGCATCGGGCCGCAAGGTCTTGGTTTACGCGCCGCGCAAGGACGTCTTTCTTCACGACAACTGGCGGGTCTCTGGCCTCTGCGCTACCGGCAGCGTCGATTTCGAGTTCCGCGACGTTCTGGTGCCGGATCGCTTTGTGCACGACTTCCAGCCCGAGCCCAACCATCCGGGCACCCTCTACCGGCTGCCGACCTTGTCGATCTTTCCCTGGACAGTTGCGACCGTGCCGTTGGGCCTTGCCCGCGGGGCACGTGACGCGTTCCTGCGCATCGCAAGCCAGAGAAAACGGCGCGGCGACAGCCTTGCGCTTGCCGAGCGCGAGTTGGTCCAGTCTGAGCTCGGCCGGATTGATGCTCAGCTCGCGGCTGCCCGGGTATATCTGCGCCAAGTGATGTTGGACCTGCTGGAGGGCGTCGAAGCCGGCGCCGATCTTCTGCCCCTGCGCGTGCGGTTTCGCATGGGCTGTACATTCGCTAGCGAGACGGCGCTCTGTGCCATTAATCGAATTACTGAGATCGCAGGTGCGGTCTCGATCCTTCAAAACTCCCCACTAGAGCGTTACGAGCGCGATGCCCGTGCGGCTGCCAAGCACATTGCAATGAGTTCAGTGGCTTACATCAACGGCGGCAAGCTGGCGCTGGGACAGGAACTGCTACCATCGGGTTATTGATCCGAAGGGCACTGTGAAAGAAACTGGCTTGAGACGGGCAGGGCGGTTTCGTAGCCTCCCCCGGGGCCAAAACGCTCCCATTTCCGCTACTTCAAAACTGGCCCAGTTATCATCCGCATGGCGATGATGATGTAAGTGCAGTTCCCGCTGCCATTTCGCAGTGTCGGGGATCTTCTGGATGAGCGGGGGATAGAGGTCAGCCATGAGACCCTGCGGTTCTGGTGGAGCAGATGCGATACTTGTAAAAAAATTCGCTGCCATCCACTCTTCGGTCCACAACCACTTAAACCAGCAACGCCACCTTTGCTCACGCAACGAATTCAAGCTGAACCGCGCCGCTGCTCTGGCCGAGTGGCCTAGCCTCTGTGCGGCATAAGGACAGTGTCACTGTCCAAGCAGAGACTGGTTCGAATTAGTCTGCCAGCTCCATCAAGACCTCTAGCCTTGGGGAGTAATACCTTGCAGATGTTGCGCCCAAGCCGCGAGTAGTTTGTCTGGTAAAGTCATTGGATCAAAGGGTTTCTCGATTACCGCAACCGCCCCTAGTGCAAAGAGTTGGTTTTTTTCTGCGGTACTGACCTTAGCGGTGAGGAAGACAATAGGCGTATTTGATAATCCATCCAACAACCGCAGCCGTTTGAAAGTGGTCGGTCCGTCCATTTCAGGCATCATGACGTCGAGCAAGACAAGCTGCGGATTTATTTCGCGGGCTTTTTCCAGGGCATCCGTGCCCTTCGTGAACCCATGAACGTCGTAGCCACCAACATTAGTTAGAGAAATATTCAGTAGCTGAACTACGTCAATGTCATCTTCGACAAACAGGATTCTCTTCAGTTCTTCCATAACGCTTTCAGTCTTCCACGGTAATTAGTTGAAGCGCATACCCTTTCCGTCGAGGCTGCTTTCAGTCACCGTTTTCCGGCGATGCTGTGATTATGGGAAACTCCACCCAGAATTCGGATCCATGGCCCGGCTCAGAGGCAAGTCCGACTTGCCCATGCATGCGAATGGCCAGTTCACGCGCAATGGCCAGCCCCAATCCCATTCCGCCATGCTTGCGAGAATCGCTGGTGTCAACTTGAGCAAATTTCTGAAAAATCAATTCTTGCTTATCCTCGGGAATACCTGGGCCATTGTCGATAACGCTGATCCGGGCCATTTTTCCATCGCTGTCTGTTCTTATCCGAACAGTATCGCCTTCCTTTGAAAACTTGATCGCATTCGAGATCAAATTGGTCAGTATCTGAATTGTACGCGCTGCATCCACCTTGACTGTGGCAGTCTGTGGTGCATGCGATTCCAATTCAAGCGATATGCGATATTTCTGGGCAAAACCCAGATTGAGTGAAGCGGCCGTTGCCGCCAGCTCATCAAGCTGCTCGCTACCCACCTGGATATCCATTTCCCCCTGAGTCAGCTTCTCAAGGTCAAGCATTTCCTCGATCATGGTGCCCAGACGCTCGGCGTTTTTCAGCGCTGCATCCAGGACAGATACCCCTTTGGGGTGAAGCTGCCCCAGAACACCGCCGCTGATCAGCGACAAGGTGCCACGGATCGATGTCAGCGGCGTCCGGAGTTCGTGGCTTACAGTCGCGAGGAACTCAGACTGCATACGTTCGATTTTCTTACGTTCACTGATGTCCCGTACGATTCCGATAAAGAAGCGCCCCTTGCTATCCTCGATCTCGGAAACAGCCAGTTCGATGGGAAATATTTCGCCGTTTGCACGGATGGCTTCGAATTCGCTGAGCCGGCCCATCACGCGCGGGAGCGCGCCCTCAAGGTAGCGCCGGATATAACGATCATGTTGGACGCCGTGGTGGTGGGGCATCAGGATGCTGACGTCACGACCTATTACTTGGGCTGCAGAATAACCAAAAATCTGTTCGGCAGCCCTATTGTAGGCAGTGATCAAACCTTCTGCATCAATCGCGATGATGGCATCGACGACATTTTCAAGAATCGTTTCGGTGTGCTTCGCGGCTTGCTCTAACATTTCTGCGGCGCGTCGCTCCTCAGTGACGTCAAGCGTCACTCCGATCACTTCAACCACGTTGGGACCATCTCTTTCAACACGGGCGACAGAAGACAGAATCCGTTCGCCACGTTCGGGATGGTTCAGACGAAATTCGAACTTGTGTCTGTTTTCGCTGACGTCGGCAAATGTCGCGAACAACGCTGTTATAGCCTCAACATCGTCTTGGTGAACCCGTTCGGTCCAGGCGCTGCTGAGCTTTTCGATCTTTTCCGGAACCAGCCCGTGCAGACGAAAGTTTTCAGCATTCCATTCAATCTCGCCGGTTTGAAGATTGAAGGCCCATACCCCCATTTCGGCAACTTCTGTCGCAAGGTTCAATCTATCCAGCGATCCTTTGAGAACACGCTGGATTTCCTTGCTCTCGGTTACGTCGTTTTCGATCGCGATAAAGCCCGTGTGTTCGCCTTCGGAATTCCACATCGGGTTGCAGCGGATCTCAACCCAGTAGGGTTCTCCCGATTTTGTATGATTCAGCAGATCGACATGAAAGTTTTGGCGCCTGGCGATGCTTGTGCGCATGTTGTCCAGCACATCGTCAGGCGGCCGGACCTTTTGTAGTATCGCTCCCGGTACTTTGCCCTGCAACTCTTCAAGATCATATCCTGTCAACCGGGTGAATGACTCATTCACCCATGTCACACGGCCTTCGGGGTCGGTGATGATGACACCGTTGGTCGTCTGCCGCGCCACTTGGGACATCAGTTCAAGTTGCGTGGTGCGCTCCGTAACGCGGCTTTCCAGAGATTGTGTCAGGTCTTCAAGAGAACGGAACGCCCGGCTCAGCTTGTCGGACATGGAGGTCATTGCCTTGGCCACCATGTCGTATTCAAGGATGGTGCTTTCGCCCAACCCTAGCTTCGGAGGACGGCCTGCGACGACCGAAGTTGGTAAATGTTGACTGAACCGGGCCAGCCAGGACACAGGCGCCACAAGCCAGCGTATCAATATGAACGAGACCGCTAACACGAAAGCCACCACGATGGAGAGAATGAGCAGATTCTGGCGGCCAGCCTGCTCAAGGATGTCGATCATCGGCGCTGCAGAAAACTCGATACGGATTTCTTGTAGGTCATCCATGCCGGAAACAGGCGTACGCATCAGGTATCGGCCTTCTCGGGCGCGCAGCATCTCGGCTAGATCCTGTGCCGGTTCCCATTGCTCCAACTCTGATTCATCCTTGAAAATGGTGCCGTTTGTCCCGAAGCTGCGTGTCGTACCGAAAAGATCCTGATGCGCACCGTCGGCATAAACTTTCGCTATTGCGATACTTTGCGAGTAAAGCGGCGCGTCACTGGAATCGGATTTGAAATCCTGCAATTGCCTGTCGAAGACGTCACTAAAACGCGCGATTGGTATCGTGTTTTCCAGGGCCATGACCGTGAAAAGTCCCGCTGTCGACATGGCTGATGCAAGGCGATCCACGGTTCTTTGATAGTCCGACCTGCTTTCCTGAACCACGAGCGCGGAAGACGACGTGATGGAGACAAAGGCTGCGATCTGAAACAGAAGGGTCTGCAACGAAATCTTGGGTAGCTTTGCTCTGACTGAGGTGAAGGCAACTGGCAATATTGCGATGATCAACCCTGCGAAAACCGCATTGAACACCCCGTTCACCGCTTGCTTCAGCCCGATAAATGCCGCCGATCCGAACGACATCTGCAGCGCTCCGCCATAAGCCAGAATGACAAGCGGGAAGCCGATGAAAAGCCAGTACGCCACATCTATGAGAACTATGTTTTCATATCGACGGGAAAACAATCCAACGATGAGTATCTCGAGCGTGAAGATAAGCATCGCGTAAGGGTGACCCCAGGCGAAAAAGGTATAGCTGGCTCCAACTGCCAAGACAGCCACGCCGCACCAAAGGCCGACAAGGCGCAGCGCCACAAGCGCGGCTATCGACCCAAAGACGAATGAGATAGAGTTAAAAAGCTGCAGGTTGAAAATGAAGCCAGCAAGTGACAACGCTGCGAAAATCCCGGCGATGGCATATTTTTCAAGCATGGTGTCCGCGTTGATATCTCGTGCACAACGCATACTGGCAAAAGATAAGCTTCAAGACGAAAAGATTGCTGATCCCCGTCAGGCATCTAAGAATGCTTCAAGTTGTGTTTATAAGATCACTACACGATGCATTTTTTTGCGTCCGGGCATGAGCTGAAGTTAAACCGGACAGAAAAAGTTGCAGGCAAGCCGGCAAAACTCCCAGGATGATACAAGGAGAGTAATGGATTGCCAAAGCTAGCTGCATTGTCAGATCAGACCAGCCTGAGCGGGACAAGGGGGGCTGAATGGCTTTCATATTGAAAGAACCTGACCCCTTCCACGGCTTCAAGACCTATTCGGAAATTATCTGCCCGGCTCTGAAGTGGTACGTGCGTTTCCCGCTGTCAGAGCTGAATGTCGAGGAACGTCTGCTTGAGCGGGATGGGCACAACGGTGCTGCATGCGTCGAGGTGGGCTGGAGCAGGAGGTCTGCCCCAATCGCCCTGGATAACATCGGGGCGGACTTTTCTGACCCACCGGGAGCCTGATCTTTCAAGTGACTGGATGATGTGTTTTATGTTATTCAATACCTCGAGTTTACGCGAATTTCGGTTAGAGTTTCGCGGTTCACAGGCTCGCTTTTGACAGACCCCCTTCATGGTTGGCTGCTCGACATGACCCGCGATCAAATGATCACCCACCTTCTGGAAGCGAATGCAGTTGCGCTGATCGCCGCTTTGCACGGTCATCATCCCTTCGGCGCGGTGTTGGTTGGCCCTGATGGCAAGATCCTCATGCGTCAAGGCAACATCGATACGGTACATCATGCCGAGACCGAACTTGCGCGCCGCGCCGCAGTCGCTTACGCGCCGGAATATCTCTGGACTTGCACGCTCGTCTCGACTGGAGAGCCATGCGCAATGTGCAGTGGCACGCTCTACTGGGCGAATATCGGCCGCTTGGTTTATGGTTTCGAGGAAGGGGCATTACTTGAAATGACTGCTGACCACCCCGAGAATCCGACCATGAGCCTATCGTCGCGCCAAGTGCTGCAGTCTGGGCAGAAGAAGATTGAAGTTCACGGCCCATTCCACGAAGTCGAGGACGAACTTCTTGCCCCGCACCGTGACTTCTGGCGGCGCTAGGATGAAGTGATGCCAAGGCATGGCCGGGGGCAGCTGCAGCCCGTTCACACTGGCTGATTTATCTGCACTGCCCCCATCAAGTATACTGAATTGATGGCTGGTGCATCATCGCGAGGTTATTGCCTATGGCCAGCGGACGCTGTACCTCTTCATGTCAGGCGAACTCTTTCTGCGCTCTGATCGCATATCCAGCCATTAAATCGCTGCATAGCGGCAGATAGCTCCACGGCCTTCGGAACCACGACATGATAGGCAAAGCTTGTGTCGAACACCCGACCGAACGGGTTGACCAGTGTCCCCTTCTCAAGCTCATCCTGAACCAACCATGACGCAAAAAGCGATACTCCAAGGCCGTTGATTGTCGAGCTTAGCTGGAAATGCCGGTCCTCCAGCATCATCTGCGGCTGCGCCGCGTCCAGGGCAAGCGCATTACCTGACAGCCATTCCTCCCACATGCGGGTATCGTCCACATGCAGCAAAGTGCAGCGCAACAGGTCTTTCGGTTGCCGGATGGAATGCGCCTTTAGATAATCAGGGCTGCACACCGGAGCCAGCGTTTCGGGCCAGAGTCGGGTGACATGGAAACCGTCCCAGTTGCCTCGCCCCCACTGAATGCCAAGATCGGCAAAACGTTCAGGATTGGGCATGCGGACAAAGCTGTTATTGTGGTTCTGGATCGACAGGTTCATCTCTGGGTGAGCCTCGAGAAGATGGCCCAGCCGTGAAGAAAGCCACCGGCTTGCGAACATCGGCAATAGCGCCACTCGCACCGTGCCCGGCCTCTGCGCGATCCGCTCAAGCCCCGTGCGGATGGCAGTCAATCCACGTGAGACATGCTGGGCCAGTAGGCTGCCCTGCTCGGTCGGCTGCAAACCGCTGGCTGTGCGCCGGAACAACAGAACGGACAGATCGTCTTCCAATTTTTTGATGTGATAGCTAACCGAGCTTTGGCTGATATTAAGCTCTTGAGCAGCTCGGGTCACGTTTCCGACCTCAAAGCAAACCATAAATACTTGAATAGAATTTATATTTCGAACAATTTCCACCATCGAAACCAGATCCTCCGCTGCGATCAACACTGCATCATACTATCGAATAATTCGATGTCCGCACAGAATCTTTGAATTTTTCCGCAGGGCGTCCTGTGGATAGCGTGAGTGCATCCGTTCGGTGTCTGCCGGAGACAGCGCCAGCGGAAGGGAGGATCTGATGACCGACACTGTTCTCGAGGTGGACAACCTCTGCAAGTCGTTTGGCGGCGTGCAGGCCATTCGCGATTTATCTTTCGCTGTGTCCCCAGGCGAAGTTCTAGGCCTGATAGGGCCGAACGGATCGGGCAAATCGACGACTGTCAACGCGCTGGCCGGGGTCTTTCCGGCAACGTCCGGCCGGATCATGCTGTGCGGCACGCAAGTGCAGGGCATGACTGAACATGCCCGCGTTGCGATGGGTCTGGCGCGCACATTCCAAACAGCCAGCATCTTTCCCGAATTCACTGTCCGCGAACAGATCACACTGGGTGGCACCGTCACGCTGACCTTGCATCCCCTGGCATCCGTTTTTGGCCTTGGCCGTCATGCCAGCGAGGACGAAGCTCTGCACGAACGGGTGCAGGAGATTCTTGACCTGACCGGGCTCGCTCCGGTTGCCGAACAGACAGTGGGAACGATTTCATCGGCCCAACAGCGTTTTCTGATGATTGCAACCGCACTGGCGGCTGAGCCCCGGATCATCCTGCTGGATGAACCGGCGGCGGGTCTTGTCTCGCATGAACGCAAAATGCTCTCGGAAACGATCAAGGCGATCCGCGACCGCGGCACAGCAGTGCTGGTGATCGAACATCACATGGCCCTGATCATGGAGGTCTGCGACCGTATCGTCGTTCTCAACTTTGGCTCCAAGATCGCCGAAGGCACGCCTGCCGAAATCCGCAACAACCGCGCTGTGATCGACGCCTATCTGGGCGAGGCGGTCTGACATGCTCCAGATCAACAATCTCAAGGTCGCCTACGGCTCTATCGAGGTGATCCACGGCATCAGCCTCGAGGTACGGCCCGGCGAATGCGTTGCGCTGATCGGCGCCAATGGCGCTGGTAAATCCTCAACCCTCAAGGCGATCTGCGGATTGGTCCCGGTGAAAAGCGGCAATGTCACCTTCGAGGGGCGCGACATCACCAACCTCAGCGGTCATGGGGTCGTGCAGGCGGGTATCACCATGTGCCCCGAAGGTCGGCAGGTGTTTCCGCAGATGAGTACGATAAAGAATCTGCGGATGGGCGCCTACATGCGCCGCGACGCGGAACAGGACTCCGATTTGGAACGCATGATGGACATGTTCCCCATCCTGCGTGACCGCGCCCATCAGGCGGCGGGCACCCTGTCGGGCGGCGAGCAGGAGATGCTGGCCATTGCCCGCGCGCTGATGGCGCGCCCGAAACTTTGCATATTCGACGAGCCCTCGCTGGGCCTTGCGCCCAAGATCGTGGCGGAAGTGGCCGCGACCATCGCGCGGATCAAGGCGATGGGAAAGACTATCCTGCTTGTCGAACAGAATTCGCTCATGGCGCTCAGACTGGCTGACCGGGCCTATCTGTTCGAGGCGGGCGAGATCGTGTTGAGCGGCACCGGGGAGGAGCTGCAATCACACCCGGAGGTGGTGAAAGCCTATCTGGGACACTGACCGGAACGACAAAATGGGAGGAATGACAATGACGAAACACCTGAAGTTCACAACACTCACGGCCATACTAGCTTTGACCGGCGGCGTAGTTATGGCAGAGGAAAAAACCCTCGACATCGGCGTTTCCGACGCGCTGACCGGCGGGGCGGCAGTCTACGGCCTGCCACAGGCGAATGCAGTTCAGATGGCGGCGGAAGAGATCAACGCCGCAGGCGGCATCAAGGTGGGCGAGGACACCTACATGCTCAATGTCATCGCCTATGACGACAAGGCCAACCCGACCGAGGCGACCAATGCGGTACGCAAGCTGATCGACCGGGACGGCGTCAAGTTCATTCTCGGCTTCTGCTGCTCGGGCGCGACCGGAGCCGTCGCCTCCTTCATAGCCGACGAGGATGCGGTAATGCTGGTGGGCAATGCTGCCGAACGCTCGATCACCACGCGCGAGATTTCCAATCTCGTCCGCACCCGCCCGCCTGCGGATTACACAGGCGCGGCTGCCGGCACTTTCGTCGCCCAGAAGGGCCACAAGAAAGTGGCCGTGCTCGGCGCGCTCGATGTGGGTTTCTACGCCAGCTATGTCGATGCCTTCGAGGCCGAACTGAACAAGGCGGGCGGCGAGATCATCACGCGCGAATCCTTTGGCCTCAAGGATCGGGACATGTCCCCGCAGTTGACCAAGATCCGCGAACTGCAACCCGACGCGATCCTAGTTGTCGGCTACGTGGAGCCTGCTGCCTTCATCTACCGTCAAGCCATCGAACTTGGCATCGACGTGCCGCGCTACGGCTTCACCAGTGGCAGCGAGGAACAGTTCCTGCGCGTCGCTTCCTCCGAGCAGATGGAAGGTGTCTGGGACCTGCGCCCGACCGAGCTGACGCTGCTGTCGGCCAGCGACAACGGCATCGCCTATCACGCCAACTACACCGAGAAATTCGGAATCGCGCCCTCGCCCAGCTCGCCCTATGCCTATGACCAGACCTATGCGCTCAAGCACGCGCTAGAAGCGGCTGGCACGGTCGAGGATACCGACGCCGTGGCCGCCGCCCTGCGCGAGATGCCGATCCCGGCAGAAGTGGTCATGCAGTACCTGCCGGTAGACGGGAAGATGTTCGATGTAAACGGTCAGGCATACACCTCGAACGGCGCGTTCCAGTGGCAGAGCGGCAACTGGGTCTTCGTGCAGGACCTGCCCTCGGATGCTGCGGCTTATTCCGCCTTCCTGAGCACAATCGACTGAGTTCCTCCCGGCGGCGCGGGGCTCTCGGGCTCTGCGCCGCCAAATTTCGCGATCACGCCGCAAGCCTGTGGCTCTGACCTTGAAAGACCGCAACATGATCGAGATCCTTCAACAGATCGTCAATGGCGTGGCGATTGGTGGCGTCTATGTGCTGATTGCGCTTGGCCTGACCACCGTTTTCGGCATCCTGGGAATTGCCCATTTCGCCCATGGATCCGTGTCCATGTTCGGCGGCTACTTGACCTTCTTCATGGTCACCACTTGGGGCTTTCCGCTGCTGCTGGCGATCCTTATCGCGCTGATCGTAGGTTTCGTGCTGGGGATGCTGATTGAGTTGCTGGCCTATCGTCCGGTCAGGAATGCCAACCATATCAACGCCTTCATCGTGGCGCTTGGCCTAACCATGATGGTCGAGGGACTGAACCTCCAATTCTTCGGCCATGAACAGGTGGTCATTCCCACCAACCTGACTCGCGTCTTCGACATCGGCGGGGTCACGATCCCCGAACTGCGGCTTTACGTGATCATCGCCGCGGCCCTGCTGATTATCGCCATGACCCTGTTCGTCGAAAAGACCAAGACTGGGCAGGCGATCCGCGCCGTGGCCGAAAACCGCGATGCCGCCATCCTGATGGGTGTCAACGTCAAGACGATACCGCTGGTGGTCTTTGCCATCTCGACCGCGCTGGGGGTTTGCGCGGGCGTCATGGTCGGCTCGCTCTTCGCCATCGCCCCCGGCATTGGGGAATGGCTGGTGGTCAAGGGCTTCGCCGTGCTGATCCTTGGCGGTCTGGGCTCGATCCCCGGCGCCATCGTCGGCGGGCTGGTCCTTGGCGTGACCGAGGCGCTGGCCGCGGGCTTCATATCATCCGCCTACAAGGACGTGATCGCCTTCGTCGTGATGATCGCCGTCCTGTTGCTGCGCCCGCAGGGCCTGATGGGGAAAGCATGATGAAATTCGGCGCGACACATCTCCTTTATGCGGCGGCGCTTGTGGGCTTTGTCCTGCTGCCGCAGCTAATCACCGTGAAATACTACCTGCACCTGAGCGTGCTGGCGCTGGTCTGGGTGATCGCGGCACAGGGCCAAAACCTGATCCAGGGGTATACTGGCTATGTCTCGATCGTGCAGGCAGGCTTCATGGGCATCGGCGCCTACAGCACCACGCTCATGGGTATCCATTTCGGTCTGCCGGTCTGGCTTACCATCCTGCTGGCACCGTTCGTCACCGCCTTGTTCGCGCTGGCGGCGGGCTATCCCAGCCTGCGGGTCAAGGGGCACTACTTTGCCATCGTCACGCTGGCCTTCAACCTTGTGATCTTCATCGTGCTGATGCATGCGACCGACCTCACGCAGGGCGAGGCCGGGATCAGCGGCATCCCAAAACCGGGACGCGAGGGTGGCTGGTTCGATTTCACCAACCGGCAGGTTTATTACTACTTCGTGCTGATCATCGCCGTCTCCATGACGGGTCTGGCCGCGCTGATCGTGCGCTCGCGCATCGGGCAGACCTTGATCGCGATCCGCCAGAACGAGACGTTGGTGGGCGCCATCGGCATCGCCGCCTGGAAATACAAGCTGTTCGCCTTCGTTGCCGCGGCCATGTACGCGGGGCTGGCAGGCGCGCTCTATGCCCATTACCAAAGCTTCATTAACCCCGAGATCTTTGGCCTGGCCCAATCACTCGATGCGATCCTCGCGGTGATCATCGGCGGCTCGGGCACGATCCTCGGTCCGGTGATCGGCGCCTTCGTGGTGGTGTTCCTACCCGAATACCTGCGCTTTGCGGACAGTTTCCGCCTGATCCTTTACGGTTTGCTGCTGGTGCTGGCGACGATCTTCATGCCGCGCGGCATCGTGGGCGTCGCGGGCCAACTCTGGGCGCGTATCACCGGAAAGGCTGCGTCATGACTCGGCAGGCCGATCATCTGGCACAGGTGCGGGCCTTTGCTGCGACCACGCTTGCCCCTGCGGCGGCGCGCTGGACGAAGGGTGACGCGCCCGATCCCGACCTCTTCCGCGCAGCCGCCGCTCTGGGACTTTTCGGGATCGAACTGCCGGTGGAGGCGGGCGGCCTGAGCTTCGATTTCGCGCATAAGGCCGCCGTCTGCGCGACCCTGGCGGCCGTTGATTTCGGCTTTGCCATGTCCGTCGTCAATACCCACAACGCAGCACTGCGCCTGCACCTGAGTGCACCTACCCTGGCCGCACGCCACCTGCCCGGCCTCCTGTCCGGGCAGGTCCTGGCCTGCACCGCCCTGACTGAACCGGGGGCGGGCACCGATGTTGCGGCCTTGCAGACCCGGGCGACGCAAACGGCGGACGGATGGATGATAAGCGGACATAAGGACTGGATCATCAACGCCCGTCACGCGGGCCTGTCCATTGTCTTTGCCAAATGCGGGGCGGGCGACGACGGCCCCGCCATCGGGGCCTTTCTGGTTGACCTGACTGCCCCCGGCGCAACACGCCACGCAACCGAGGCTGGTTTTGCCCAGGACAGCATGGGCACCGGCGGCTTCATCCTTGATGGGGTTGCTCTGCCGTCCGAAGCGTTGATCCTGCCCCCCGGCACCGCCTTTCGGGCCATTCTGTCCGAGATCAACGGCGCGCGCGCCTATGTTGCCGCGATGTGCTGCGCCATGCTGGGTGCGGCCATCGACACGGCTGCAAGGTATGGCCAGAGCCGCCACAGCTTTAGCATGCCGCTGATGGATCACCAGGCATGGCGGCTGGCCCTTGCGCAGGCGCAAACAGATCTGGCGGCCACCCACGCCCTGACCGATCGCGCCATCGCCGCCATCCCGGACGATCCCGCAGCACAACTGCTGGCCGCACAGGCCAAGGTTCATGCCGTGCAGACCTGCCAGCAACATTTGCCCGCCCTTTTGCACGCCATGGGCGCCGAAGGCCTGCGCCCCACCCATTGCCTGACCCGCCACCTTGCCGCGGTGCAAAGTGCTGCCCTGACCGACGGGGCCATCGCCCCGCTGCTGGAACGGGTGGCGCGCCTGTCATGGCCCGCCACGCCCCCAATGAAGGATTGATCCATGCGCGTATTCCAGATCGAGGGCGACTGGGGCATGGCCAACTTGCGCCTGTCTGACCGTCCCAAGCCCGTGCCCGGCCCAGGCCAGATCCTGATCAAGATGCATATGGCCGCCCTCAACGCCCGTGACCTGATCGTGCCCGAACGCGGCTATGGCCGTGCTACCGGAGAATTGCCCCTGATCCCCTTGTCGGACGGTGTGGGTGAGGTGGTCGAGACCGGTCCTGGCGTTACCTGCGTGGCCGTGGGCGACCGTGTCTGCCCCACCTATTTCCAGAACTGGATCGCGGGCGATCCAAGCCCCGCCGCCTTTGCTTCGGCGCTTGGCGGACCGCTGGACGGGGTGATGGCCGACTATGTCTGCCTGTCGCAGGAGGGCGTCGTGAAGGTTCCCGCCTATCTGACCGATGCCGAGGCCGCGACGCTTCCCTGCGCAGCGCTGACCGCATGGAGCGCGATTGTCACCCATGGCCAGACCCGCGCAGGGCACAGGATACTGGTGCAGGGCACCGGCAGCGTTGCCCTTTTCGCGCTGGCCTTCGCCAAGCTGCACGGCGCCCATGTCACGGTGATTTCATCCAGCGATGACAAGCTGGATCGCGCCCGCGCCATGGGGGCCGATGCTACGATCAACTATACCACCACCCCCGACTGGGCGCGCGCCAGCCGCGACATCACCGCCGCTAGGGGTGGCTATGATCTGATCATCGAACTGGGCGGGGCGCAGACCTTGCCGCTGTCGCTGCGCGCGGTGCGGCCCGGCGGCACACTGGCGATGATCGGCGTGCTTTCGGGCTTGACCATCGAGGCCTCGCTTGGCCCCATCGTCGCGCGCCAGGTCCGCCTGCAAGGGGTCACTGTCGGCCACCGTGCCGGGTTCGAGGCGATGTTGGCCGCGATGGAGCAGCACCAGATCCGCCCGGTCATCGGCACCACATTCGCCTTCGAGGACCTTCATAGCGCGCTGCAACAACAGCGCGACGGCGGTCATTTCGGCAAGACACTCATTCTGTTCTGAGGCCCGATGCACGACACACACCCCTACCAGCCCCGCACATATGCGCGGAAAGACCCTGATGCCATTGCCTATGTGATGTGCGCCACGGGCGAGCGTGTCAGCTTTGCCCAGCTTGAGGCGCGGGCCAATCAGGGGGCGCATCTGCTGCGCGGCGCGGGCCTGGGACGTGGCGATCACATCGCCATTCTGATGGAGAACTGCCGCGAATTCCTTGAAATCTGCTTCGCCGCGGACCGTTCGGGCGTCTATTACACGACCATCAGCACCCATCTTACGCCTGACGAAGTCGCCTATATCCTGCAGGATTGTGGTGCGCGTGTCCTGATCACCTCGGGCCGGATACTGGACAGCCTTGGGCACACCTTGCCACGCATAGACAGATCGGTGCAGGTCTACGTGGTGGGCGACACGCCCGAGGGCCTGCACGACTGGAAAGCCAAAACCGCCATGCAGCCCGAAACCCCGATCCCGGATGAGGCGCAGGGTCTGGACATGCTTTATTCATCGGGGACCACCGGACGGCCCAAGGGGATCAAGTGGCCGCTACCCGACGATCGCCCCGGCGGGCGCAGCATGCTGGTCGATCTGCTGTCCACGCTCTTCGGCTATGATGCCCAGACCCGCTATCTCAGCCCCGCGCCGCTTTATCACGCGGCACCCTTGCGCCATTCCATGGTCACGATCCGTATGGGCGGCACCGCCTTCATCATGGACCGGTTCGACCCTTTGCGAGCACTTGATCTGATCCAGCGTCACAGCATCACCCACAGCCAATGGGTGCCCACGATGTTCGTGCGCCTGCTGAAACTCCCGCCTGAGGATCGCGCGCGTTTCGATCTGTCCTCGATGAAAATGGCCGTCCACGCCGCCGCTCCGTGTCCGATGGACATTAAGCGCCAGATGATCGACTGGTGGGGCGAGATCATCCACGAATATTACGCGGGCACGGAAAACAACGGCTTCACCGCCATCACCACACCAGAATGGCAGGCGCATCCCGGATCGGTCGGGCGCGCGAAACTGGGCGTGATCCATATCTGCGACGAAGCGGGCCGCGAACTGCCAGTCGGCCAGGAGGGCGAGGTTTATTTCGAGAACGGCCACCAGTTTCTCTACCACAACGACCCGGACAAGACCGCCGCCTCGACCAATGCCAGCGGCTGGACCACCCTGGGCGACATCGGCAGGCTGGACGACGAAGGTTACCTCTACCTCACCGACCGGAAATCCTTCGTCATCATCTCGGGCGGTGTGAACATCTACCCTCAGGAGGCCGAGGATATCCTGCTGGGCCATCCCGCCGTGCTCGATGCCGCCGTGTTCGGCGTGCCCAATGAAGATTTCGGTGAAGAGGTGAAGGCCGTAGTTCAACTGCTGCCCGGAAAGGCGGCAAGTCCCGCATTGGCCGAGGAACTGATCGCCTGCTGCCGCGCGCGTCTCTCATCCATCAAATGCCCGCGCAGCGTGGACTTCCGCGCGACACTGCCAAGGTCTGCGACAGGCAAGCTCTACAAGCGCAGGCTCAAGGCCGAATATTGGCCCTGAAGGTCTTGTCAGAAAGATTTGCGTTCAGCCAAGCAGGGCTGTTTCGCCGCTTCCGTGAATGACAAAACGCTCCCCATTCCGCTACTTCAAAACGAGCCCAGAGGTCATCCGCCTTGCGGTGATGTTGTACATCCGTTTTCCGCTTTCATTGCGAAACGTCGAAGATCTGCTGCACGAACGGGGCATCGACGTGAGCCACGAGACCGTCCGGTGCTGGTGGCACCGGTTCGGCCCAATGTTCGCCGCAGAGATCAAAAAGAGGCGCATCGAGGGGTTGAAATCCAGCTGCTGGCGGTGGCATCTGGGCGAGGTTTTTTTGAAGATTAATGGTGAGCGGCACTACCTGTGCCGGGCCGTGGATCACGAAGGCGAGGTCCTAGAAAGCTTTGTGACGAAGACGCGTGATAAGACATCAGCGTTGAAATTCCTAAAGAAAGCAATGCGTAAAAACGGCCGGCCAGAGGTGGTTGTGACAGACCGACTTCGCTCCTATGGCGCAGCTTCGAAGCAAATCGGTGTTTCTGATCGGCAGGAAACAGGCCGCTGATCAAACAATAGAGCAGAGAACTCGCACCTTCCGTTCCGACGAAGGGAGCATGCGATGTTGCGGTTCCGGCGCATGCGAAGTTCGCAGAAATTCGCTGCCGTTCACGCTTCTGTCTGCAATCACTTTAATCAGGAACGCCGCCTCTCAACTCGCACGAATTTCAAACTCAACTGTGCCGCCGCTCTTGCTGGCTGGCGCGGTCTTTGCGCGGCATAAGGACAGTGTCACTGTCCAAGCAGAGACCGGTTTGAATTCGTCTGGCAGTCCCTGTCTGACGTCAGACAGAGGGACGGTCACGGTCTGCCCGGCTACCGGCCACCAATGACGGGAATAAGATCCGGGGACTACCCCCACCCCGCGCCGACGCGGCTCCTTCTGGCACGGCGCAGAAACATGACGATGATACCCACCGACCGGTGAAATCGAGCATGAGGCGCGATGTGACGGATCGGGGACAGCCGCTGCCACATCGGCCAAGGCGGGGCAGGTGAGAAGCCTGCGGGGAAGCGGCTGGCCTCCGATAAAAGGCATCGTGTGGATACGGATCTGAAAACGAAGGGCCTTTCCTTGCATGTCGGGGGAAGGAGCGGGGGCCGGGTAATTGCCTGCAATAGCTGCTTGGGCTGTCTCTCTTTCCAAACACGTCTGGCCCTCCTGAAACGGGATCATATTATCCCAGTTGGTTGACCACTTCAGTTGGGGCACTCCACGGCTGGTCTGCCCCGATCGCGTGGTCCGGTTTGACTGTTGGTGCGTGGTTGGGCCTTTCGCAACGCCCGCTAATGGAAAACCTCGGTTCCGCAATATACCTAAACTGTCCCATGGGCGCTGATTTCAGACATACGGTGCCGGGCTGTTCATGGCGGATGCGGACGGGCGCGCCGTGTTGCATTTCGTCGAAGCCCCAGAGTGACTGGGCCAGCCATTCAGATATGACTAAGCCAGCGCGGAGCACTGTTACAGGTTTAGTCAGCGCTGGCCGTTGGCGCAGCCCAATTGATAGCCCACGTCGCAATGCGCTTTTAGTCGATCTGTGTCCTCCGGCGACCACCCCGCGGGCGCTGTAACCTGCACCCACGGCGCTATATAGTCTTGTGAGTAGTAGGCATGCCCGTAGCCGGGCGGCGCACCGAAGGACATCGCTAAATCGAGCGCTAACTGGAATTGCGTCACGATCGGCATGAAGATGAGGTCGTCCGAGACGTCCCCGGCCGGCGGATCGTTCATCCACGGCGGTGCGCGCCAAAGGGAATAAGGGTCATAGAAGACGACCGGATCGCTGGAATACTGCAAAAACATAATCCGCATTTGACCCCAGTTTGCGGCCCCCTCCGAACCATCAGTCGTGTGGGAGGCATAGCGGATCAGCGACCCGTCCCCGATCGTTGGTAGAACCCAGGGCGTGCCTGGGTTGCGCTGGTTTTGAACGTAGTTCCAGAAGTTTGATGAGAAAGGCGGCCCGGCCCAGTACGCGCCGTCGATGGGATCGTCGAGCAATCTGAACATGTTCGTGGCGTGCATCGAAGACCAGGCCCCGAGGCTCAGCCCGTTGACGTAAAATCGCGGACGTGCATCCTTGGGCAGCGTTTTCCAGTAGCCATGAACCATGTCCTGAAGCGCGATCGCCTGTTCCAGCCCGGTACTGGTCTCAAGTATGAGGGCCAAGGGCGATTGTAGGTAGGAATATTGGGCCACGACCGTGGCAATGTCCCCGTCATGCATGTACTCGACTGGGTCCTGCAAGCCGGGATCGATCCAGCCTGTGCCCGTGGGGCTTGCCACTATCAGCACCTCGCGCTCGAACGCCCCCTGTCGGATCAGTTCAGCCAGTGCGAGTTCCGCCCGTTTCTGCGGCGTGTCTCCATTGGCGCGCCCGACATAGACGCGGATCGGATCCAGCGCGGGTCGGCCGGTGAAGGCGGAGATGTCCTCCCCATCGGGGACTGAGATAACAAATTCTCTACCGTATTTTCCCATGGCCGCCCAGTCGATCAGGGAAGCGGTGCTCCCGGTAATTCGGGGATCGGACGGAGGGGGCGGCGCGTCCTGAAACAACTCTTGCGCGGCCTCATAGCTTTCGTCGAGGCCAGCCACTACGCGGTCGAAGACGCCGTCGCGGGTAACGACAAGGAGGATCAGCACCACAGCGACGAAACCGAAAACATTTGCGCGTCGCGGGGGCATGATGCGATAGAACCATGCTCGGATAAGGCGGAACAGGGAGACGACAAGTCGGCCCAATGCAAAGGCAATGGCGAATGTCGAGGCGGCGAGTAGCAGGATCGTCGCGAGGTGGAGGGCGTCTGCGGGCTCCATGCCCATTTTCTGCCGGATGTCGTTCTGCCAGGTCAGGCTCGACCCGAAAACCCAGAGAAAGAACGCAACAAGCGGGGTCGATATAAGAGCGATCAGAATCTTTGCGGATCGCCCCGAAAGAAGCGGAAGATCTGCCGCCCGCCAGATCAGCGCGACGATCTGGCCGATCAGGTAGCCAATCGCCGTGACCAGCCCGCCCAGTATGCCTTGGACGGCTGGCCCGCGGGGGAGGAGCGATGGGGTCAGCGACGCCGCGAAGAACAACAGGCCCAGCAGAATGCACGGAACGGAGACCGGTCCTATGATTTTTTCCAAAAGCCGATTGCTCATTATCCCCCCAATTTGCTTAGTCACTCTGTCTCGGTCACGACCTCGTAACTATACTCATGGGTACGCCAGGGATTTCCATTGTGAGGCTTGAACCCCGTCCCGACCTGCACGCATCGCGGCACGTGAACCGCAGTTTTCGCCAGGTTCGCCCTAGGCGCAACAAATTTCACTACCCCCTTCGCAAGTACATGGTGCAAGCTTGATTGACGTATCTTGTCCAATCGCGCTTCGCGTAAAGGTCTGGGAAAGAAGCCCTGGTGATGAAAACTACCCCGTTTGCCTTTGCCCGTCCCATAGGCATGACCATTATCCTGTGCGCTTCAGTGTGCGTACTCCCCTTGCCGTCCGAAGCCCAGACGGAGATCCAGACCTTGGAGTTTCCTTATTTCACCCTGCGCAACAGAACGGAGTCGCCGGAACCCGGTGAAGCCTATGGCGATGAAAGAAGCGATCTGAAAGCCGGGCATTGCCGGGTCGGAGAGCTTGACCTCGGCGTTCTTTCGCCCTTTGCCAAGGCGGCACCGGCTTTCATGCGCGAAGAATTGTTGCGCGTGCAGGACATCCGGGAAATGGACCCCGCCGCGGTTCTCGACGGGCTCGAGACGACCACTGGCGCGCGTGGCCCGGCGATCTATGTTCACGGCTACTACATCAGCTTTGAGAAGGGCTGCCGCCGCGCGGCACTATTGCAGCAAAACGCTGGTCTGGAAGGGAGGTTCCTATGGTTTAGCTGGCCCTCGGACGGCTCGGTGGCTTACTATACCCATGACGAGGCCGACCTCTACTGGAGCGTGCCCGATCTTGCCGACACGATTATCGAACTGGAGCAGCGCTTCAGTGCCAAGACCGTTGATGTGATCGCGCACAGTCTTGGAGCGCGGGGCGTAGTTCTGGCACTTTACGAAGTGGCCAACAGGCAGCCTGACATCCGGTTGGGGCGTGTCGCGCTTTTGGCACCGGATATGGATTTCGAGATCTTCGCACGAATGCTTCCCCGTATCGAACCCATCGTGGACAGCATTACTGTCTATGCAGCGTCTGGCGATAAACCACTAGCCTTGTCCAAACAGTTTCATGGCTATCCCCGGCTTGGCGAGTCGGGCAACGACGTTTCCAAGATCGGAAGCGTAGAGGTGATCGACCTAAGCGACTTGCCCAGTGAAAGCCCAACTGGGCACCTTTACCATATCTATAGTCCTGCTGTTGGCGAAGATCTGCGGCAGCTTCTAAACGAACGAAAGCCGGCCTCCGAGCGCAGCGGGCTTGCATCTGAAGGCAACAATCTGTGGCAACTAAAGTCAGCAGAGGGGGATTGAGCTTCCGAAATGAGTGGATGAAGTAAATCACGACCGACAGGGGCAACCCGATCCCGCCAACGGTCTTGTCAGATTGACTTGGCTTGAGGCCGGCAGGAGGCTTTCAATCACTTCAATTCGGAGCGTGTTCTCACCAGCCGACAGAATTTGAAGTTTAATCGCGCTGCCACTCTTGTTGAGTGGCGCCAACTTGGCGCGGAATAAAGGACAGCTTCTCCGCACTTCTAGAGACCGATTTGAATCTGTCCGACAGCACCAGGCAAAAACTGGGCATCCGGAGAGTTCATCGCTTGTTGAGAGTCTCTGACGGGTACTCCCCGAAAAAGTTGCGATATCGTTCGGCAAAGCGACCGCTATGGGTGAAGCCAAGCGACAGGGCGACGTCTTTGACCGAACGTGGGACCCTTTCCGCTGACAGGATTAGAGAACGAGCTTGGGTAATCCTTTTTGCGTGCAAGTACGCTATTGGCGACGCGCCGTAGACTTCATTGAAGCACAAATGCAATGTGGTTGCTCCGACGTTAGCCGCCTTGCAAAGGTCAGCTATGCTTGGTGGATTGGTCGTGCGGTCTTCAAACAGTTCTTCCGCGCGCCTGACAACTCGAACGGGGTCAAGATTGAGATTTGAGAATGCATTCTCATCGATTGCCTGTGCCATGATAAGGCTGGCAATCTCGGAGAAAAGATCATTCTCGATGACAGCATCCAGTACGAACCTACCGGTTCCCACAGGCTTGTCCAGCGACGCTGCTATGGTCTCCAGAAGCCGCCTGTGAAATCTTGTGCCCAAGGCTGAACCAAGGGATATCCGCTGATCTTGGAGGTCGATATCCTCGACATGGCAACCACTCAATTTCGCGCATGCATCCCTCAGTTTAGATTTTCGCACACCCAATGCTAAGTTATGCCGCCTTTCGCCAGTGGCGGAATATCCGTCAGGACCGCCTGAAACAAAAACATCGAACGGTCTTGCTGTTTGACCGTTGAAAACATAGGCACCGACCCAATCGACCGGTGCCATCAAGACCATCCAATCCGGGTGCGGCACGATGGTACTGGCCATTTTTGGCGCGACCTTGCTTCGAAAGATAATCAGATCCCGTCCAGTGACTTGCAGCATTTTGTACTCAAGACGTCCCGGCCCGAGTTGCGCCGCTTCGGCTTGAAGGGTGGGCAAGCCGCGCCAAAACTCTTGATGCGTAAGGTCGGTCTTGGCGGGAAAGCGCGATAACTGCTTCGGTTCCTCAAGATTCATGAAACCTCTCCCTAACGGCGAACTTACTTTATGGTGCGCTTAAAAAACCTTAACGCTGTCAACGTCTAAATGAACTCGTAGCCGCCGAAAACGTAGGATTTAATCCTCGATTTCGGGCCCATCTTACCACCAACGTAGGATTTGACCCTCACTTTCAAGCTCGACTCGATCCCAGAATGCTACCCTTGTCAACGCTGTGTAGTAACGGAATGGGTGTTATCTTTGCGGTTTTCGCGTGTATCTCCTGCCGCTCTAGGCTCCAGACTCATTGATGGTCAAAGCCAGAACAAGACGGTTGCGGCGAGGGCGATGGCTGAGAGGAAGACCTTCGGGCATCTGTCGTAGCGAGTGGCAACCCGGCGCCAATCCTTCAGGCGACCAAACATAATTTCGATCCTGTTACGGCGTTTGTATCGACGCTTGTCGTATTTGACGGGCTTTGTTCGCGACTTCCGGCCAGGGATGCACGGCTTTATGCCCTTGCTTTGCAAGCCTTCACGGAACCAGTCGGCATCATAACCTCTGTCGGCCAGAAGCCATTGCGCAGGTGGAAGGCTGTTCAGCAATGCTGCTGCACCAGTATAATCGCTGGTCTCGCCTGCGCTCATGAAGAAGCTGATCGGGCGGCCGTTTTCATCTGTGACGGCATGCAATTTGGTGTTCATGCCGCCCTTGGTTCGGCCAATCAGACGACCGCGCCCCCCTTTTTCAACCCAAGGCTTGAAGCTGTGCGGTGTGCTTTGAGATAGGTCGCGTCGATCATCACAGTCTTTGGAACTGTCGCCTCAGCGGCCAACCCTTCCATCATCCTCGCGAAGACGCCCATGTCGCCCCACCGCTTCCAGCGGTTGTAGAGGGTCTTCGCCGGCCCGTATTCCTTCGGCGCGTCGGACCACCGCAAGCCATTGCGATTGATGAATATTATTCCACTCAGAACGCGCCTGTCATCCACGCGCGGCTTGCCATGGCTCTTTGGAAAGAACGGCCGAAGCCGCGCCATTTGTTCGTCCGTCAGCCAGTAAAGATTGCTCATAATGCCCCCAGAATTTGGGAGTTTGAATCATGCAAGCTTGACAGCCTCAAGCGGATTAATGGGTCTGGAGCCTAGCGGCGCCGCAACGGGTTGCGCTGCGTCAGCAGTACCGCGTTATCAGCCATGTTTTCCAGGCTGACTTCAGCAGGAATCTCCCAATGAATGAAGGTATCATATTTGATGATGCCGCCTAGCTCCCGCGTCACCCTGACCGCCAGACACTCCACGCTGAACGCGTGAGGTTACGTGTCAATGAGTCTCGAACTCAATTCGCATGGGCGGTGACAGGCGTAGGATTTGTACCTCGATTCCGCACCATAATTTTTCCCACCAAAGTAAGATGCTGTGAACTGGAGCTGCGCGGTCGACGGCTGGAAGCGGGACGTCTTTCTTGCGATTTTTTCTTCTAACACTTCCGCTTCTCAGCAGGTTTGCCGCGAATATTGCTTTTCGTCACGCTTGATCAGCATCGAGAGGGATATTTCCGTCGCTCTCTCATGGAAGGATAGATCAAAATGAAATATCGTAACGTCATCATGGCCCTAGCTGTTTCGGCGGCGGCCACCTTCGGTCCGACATACGCCCAGACAGAAGGACAGTCCGTTGGGGCGGCGATCGAGAAGGTCGCGACGAAGCTTGCCGGGCGCATCGGCTTCGCGGCGCAGGAAATCGGGGGCGGCGACGTCATCGCGTTCAATGGCGATGAGACCTTCGTCATGGCCAGCACCTACAAGGTTGCGATCGCTGCTGCCGTGCTGGACCGCGTGGACCGTGGGGAACTGCGGCTCGACCAGATGGTCGATGTCACACTCGACATGATGATGATCGGGGACGCTGCGCTGAACGGCACATTCGTTCACCCTGGGCTCCAGTTGTCGATCGCGAACGTGATCGAGGTGATGATCACGGAGAGCGATAACACGGCGACCGACATCTCGATGGGACTGGCTGGAGGACCCGCGGCGGTGACCCAATATCTGCGCAGGATCGGGATCAGCGATATCAGAGTCGATCGGCCCACCGGCGAGATCATCGGGGAGTTCTATGGTTTGCCGGGACCGGCCACGCATAAACTCGCCACAGAGGTCTTCAAGGCCCGGCCGGAACTCTTGAAGATCCAGGCTGACCGTAATCTCGACTTCGAGGCGGATCCCCGCGACCAAGCAACGCCGCTTGCGATGCTGCAACTCCTGCTTTCCATCGACAGTGGCGCGGCGACAAGCGCCGAGAGCCGCGACTTCCTGATTGACGTCATGTCACGCACGCGCACCGGCGCTGGCCGGCTCAAGGGGCTGATGCCCAGGGGAACGCCCGTGGCGAACAAGACCGGAACCATCGGCGGAGTTGCCAATGACGTCGGCTATATCACGCTTCCCGACGGTCGCCGGTTTGCCGTCGCCGTGTTCACGAGCAGCAGCGAGACATCCGAGGCGGACAGGGATCGGGCAATTGCCGAGGTCGCCCGGTCGCTGTTCGACTACTTCAATGTTGGGCAGATGGCGAAGCAGTAAACGGTGAAACTTCGCCTTGCAGGCTCTGCGAGTACGATCCTGCCCGGCGAAGACAGAACCCTCCGGGAAAAGCCATCGTTATCCCGCCAGGAAAAATCCAGTGAAGAATCTAATGAAAAGGAAAACTCGAGTGAAGACCCTGATGAAACCATTATTCACCCTTCTTGTTACGTCATCACTCGCCATTCAGCCGGCGATTGCACAGCAGGCCATGACACAGGAAGAGGGCCAGGCGACTTTTGATGCGGTCCTCGCCGAAACTGCTGAACTGATCAAGGAAATGAACATCCCGGGGCTTGGTGTCGGGGTCATCCATGGGCCCAACACCTACAGCGCCGGCCTCGGCATCACGAAGGTAGGCACCGACGAGGCCGTTACCCCTGATACGCAATTTCAAATTGGCTCTGTGACCAAAACCTTCCTGTCGACAGTGGCCCTGCAGCTGTCCGAACGGGGCGAGCTGGATTTGAACGCGCGTGTCGTCGACCTCCTGCCGTGGTGGAGGGTTGCGGATGCGGAAGCGACGTCGAAAGCCCGGGTCGTTGACCTGTTCCACCATCGCGCTGGCTGGTATGGCGACCATGGGTTCCTTCGTGTTCCCCCGGGCGGGTCGATCAGCGAGAAGGTCATGCTCCAGGCGGCTTACGTCGAGCAGCTCTATCCGTTCGATCAAACTTGGATGTACAACAACACCAGCATCACCTTTGCGACCCATGTGGTGTCGCATGCCGGCGGAAAGCCGATCGAGGACCTGATCGAAGAAAACCTGTTGACGCCGCTCGGCATGGAGTCGTCATCCTTCAACTACGACCCCACCCCGCCGGCTGAAGGCTACGCATGGGGTCATCCGCCGATCTACGGCGAAGGCGACATCAACGATCTCAAGCCGTACTACATTCCGTTGATCAGAGAGTCCGCAGCCTCCGGCGCGCTCCGGTCGACGATTAACGACATGCTGAAATACGCCCGCTTTCAGCTGGACGGCAAGGACGCCGCCGGGAACCAGATGCTGTCCGAAGAAGCGCTGGACTATGCCCACGCTCCGGCAGTCGAGGCCGAGGCCGGCGACTTTACCGGGTTGACATGGTTCATCCACGATTACGACGGAGTCACCAGCCCCAGCCACGGCGGGAATTGGCCCGGCACGCGGTCCTTCCTGCAGCTGATCCCGGATCGCGACTTTGCCGTAGTGGTTTTGGTCCACAGCGATCGCGGATCCGAGGCCTACAAGAAAGTTGCGAATGCAATGGTCAAAGCATTCACGGGAATCGAGGCGAACTCTCCGGTCGCAGCGGGTGTTGATCCGTCTATCCTCGACCCGTTCGTCGGCGTCTTCAAGGGGAATTCCCAAAACATCGAGATCCGCAAAGATGGCGACAAATATGTGTTTGTGCAGTTCTCCGCATTGACTAGCGGATCGGATCCCGCGCCGGCCAATGTGGCCAACACGGCTGATGGCTATTTCATCATCACAGAAGGCCCGAACGAGGGAGCCCTTGGCGAATTGCTCGAAGATCCGTCTGGCGAACTCAACTACGTGCGATTCAACCACCGGATCTTCATTCGGGGCGACGGGGCGGTCGATGAATTCGACCTCTCCGGGACTGTCTTCGAATAACCGGGGCGACAAGAGCTACGGATCAGGTGGAGGTTCGATCCTGCACAGCGCAGATCGAACTCTCCACCGAACTCGCTGAAGCGAAAGCAGGAGAAGCCCAATGAAGAAGCCCAACCTGAAGACCTTGACGGCGGCGCTGTCCGTTGCCGTCAGCGTTGCCCTTCCGGCGGCCGCTCAGGACAACTCCGGGCCGATCTTGTTTACAAACGTCAACGTCTTTGACGGCGTGAACGAAGCCCTGATCGAAAACGCCAATGTCGTGGTGACGGAGAACCTGATCACTGCCGTTTCGACCGGACCCTTAAATTTCAGGAGGATCCAGTCATGACACAACCGAAAGCCCTGATCCTGTGTATGGCGTTTCTATCGATGCTTGCCACGACTGCGTGCAACGCGCAGAACCAGTCGGATCAAGCCCAGAGCGAGCGGGAAATATCTTCTTCGACGCAAACCGATAATTGCCCTGTCATCGAAAGTAGCAACTGGGTCGCAAAACTCTCCCGGGCTTCGCCCGCTGGGGCATTCCCCCTCCTTTTTGTAAGTGGCGATCTCACGCTGCCCACCCCAGGATATTCTGTCGACCTGAAAATCGGAAAGGTAGATCGTTCTGCAGTGCCAACAGTCTTCGTGGTGATTTCCACGACACCACCGGACGGAATGGTTGCACAGGTGTTGGATACTCAGACAGTTTCAATGACGGCAGATGCACCAGCCTCCCGCTTGCGCTCCGTCATCGTGATCTGTGGCAACATGCGCTTGTTCGAAATCAGCTACGCCATGATGGTGAAAGATGGGGATTGAAATCGCTCTGTTATTTTGGTCGCATGATCCGTGATGATGTCCAATGGCTTGACCGGCGAGAGTTCAAACGCCTTCATTAGAACATTCTTTACCGCAACAATTGCATTGCGAGATTTAACGCGTAGTGCTCTCGTTCATACTCGGACGATGCAAAGGTCATTGGGACAATGTCGCTGCAGTGACTTTAATTGGAAGCATAAGTACCGACGAGAGTAATGAACCAGAATCGTTCTTGTTTCCCAAACCATCGACGCTCAGTCGCTTGCCAATCAACTGCACTACCTCGGGTGAGTCTGAAAACTTTGAGTGGTTCGAACCATTCACGTCGATCTCGGACAAATCTAAGATTGTCACGCCAAGCCCTGCCAGATCCTCAACGTCATCGTTGCCGACCCGCGGCACTCCTCGCGCGAGAAACCGGGAAAAACTCAAAGCATTGTCATCGCGCGAAATTAAAATGTAAAACTGCCGCTCATTATCGGCAAACGGTGCCAACTGCTGCCTGAACAGATCGGCATCGATGTCAGGTGCAGCCATTATGATATGGCGAAGTCGACCGGTGCGGTTGAAAGTGCCGTCAAGTTTTGCCTGTCGCATTGCTTCAACCGTGAGCAGATTTCCCATTGAATGCGATAAGAGATCAACGGCTTTTGCGTTGGTTTTGGAGATGAGATAGGCACCGCGCAAGAGGTTGTCCCGCGCGATCAGGACGCTGTTCATGTCATAGACATAGTCCAACAACCGGCCACTGGAGGCCCAGCTGAACAAAACTGGTACACCTTCATATCCGGAATCCTCAACGAACTGACCCATTCGAAGCACTGCTTCTGTCAAGGTTGTGTTGTAGCCATGCACAAAGACCAAAACGTTTCGGTTGTGGGCAGGGCGCTGGTTCAATTCTGCTTGTAGGGCGGAGATGAAATTACCTTCGGACCCGAAGACGGCTGGATCGGTTGCGGTGAAATGCTTCGCGGGACTAGGGATGCCTGACCGGGGAAACTCTATCTCACCCGGTTTGTGGTTCGGAGGCACACTGACCGATAGTTTTGCCAGCCCAATTTCAGACGATCGTTTTCCTGAGAACAAAATTGTTGGATCACTGTCTGGAGCACGCGAGGTTATCACGAAAATTTCGTGTTTTTTGAGAATGCTCTCCGCATCATCATTCTGAGGCTCGGCTGCCAGGCCGATCATCCCGCGTTCCGTCGGAGCGCAGCCCGCAATTGCAAGACTTGTGACAAGCAAGAGAACACAAGCCTTGAACCTCACATCACTCACGTCAAAAAACATCGGTAGAGTTCTCCCCAGCCTGTAAGTTGAGCGTTAACACGCTACACCGCAGCCAACTTTGAAATACGATATAACCAGATCATCGGCTCTAAAGCACGAAAGCACAGCAGCGAAGGATTTGGACCTCGTATTTCTTTGCCGCCTGTTTGCGGCGCTTCTATGATTCAGACAATCAGAGCGACCTTCATACGATGAGATCGATCGTTCTTCAGGCGAAGGACAATGGCAGAGCACATCGTTCGAAAGGCCCATGTAGGTCATCATGCATCCGATTGCTGAACTGCATCCCATTTGGAGAGTTTTCATGAAGATACCCGTGTGTGCATTCGCAGCATTGGCCTTGTCATTTTCATTCACCTTGATGCTTGGTGAGCCAGCCCATGCAGCAAGCCCTGCTTACTGCCAGAGCGTCGCTCATGAATACGCCAGACGAAACGCCTCCGGTGGCGCAATCAACGGTGCTGTACGCGGCAGTGTTCGCGGTGCCGTGACCGGACTGATCCTTGGCGGAAAAGATGGTGGCGAAAAGGGCCGTGATGTTGGCCGCACTCTTGGTGCACTAAATGGCGCTAGCCAGCGAGCGCGGAGCTATGACTACCTTTACCAGCAAGCATATGCCAATTGCATGCGCAACTGACCCCCCCAAACCTGTGTGAATGAGAGAGATCAATGATCGATACATCTAAAGGCAGAAGAGCCACGCTCTCCACTATCGCTGCTGTATTCCTTGCGGTGCCGGTCTGGGCGCAGGACGCTGATATTATCAACTTCGGTGAAATGACCTGTCGGACATACCTGATGCTTGGTGGCGATGAACGTGATATGACCACCCTTTTCATTCACGGCTATTTCGCTGGTCAAGCCGATGCGAAAAGCGTGATCATCTCCGATCTGGCGGCTGCATCAGAACAGGTGCTGGCAGATTGCATCGACGGCCCAGAACAAGTTCTTTTGGAGGCTTTTGCTAGGGTGCTGAAATAGCTGGTGTCAAACAGATTTGAACCAGTCCGATGGTGTGGATGGCTCCACCCCGACGGCATCGCATTGTGCCATGTAGTCTTGTCAGAGGGTACTGTAAGGTTAAACCAGCTTGAGGTGGGCATGGCTGTTTCGTCGCTTCCGTGAATGACAAAACGCTCCCCATTCCGCTACTTCAAAACGAGCCCAGAGGTCATCCGCCTTGCGGTGATGTTGTACATCTGTTTTCCGCTTTCATTGCGAAACGTCGAAGATCTGCTGCACGAACGGGTCATCGACGTGAGCCACGAGACCGTCCGGTGCTGGTGGCTCCGGTTCGGCCCAATGTTCGCCGCAGAGATCAAAAAGAGGCGTATCGAGGGGATGAAATCCAGCCGCTGGCGGTGGCATCTGGACGAGGTTTTTGTGAAGATCAACGGTGAGCGGTACTACCTGTGGCGGGCCGTGGATCACGAAGGCGAGGTCTTGGAAAGCTTCGTGACGAAGACTCGTGATGGGACAGCGGCGTTGAAATTCCTGAAGAAAGCAATGCGTAAGCATGGTCGCCCAGTGGTTATCGTCACGGACCGGTTGCGATCGTATGGCGCGGCGCTGAAGCAGATCGGTGCCGCAGATCGCCAGGAAACTGGCCGGTGGGCGAACAACAGGGCTGAAAACTCACACCTGCCATTCCGACCGGGGGAAAGGGCCATGCTTCGCTTCAGGCGCATGCGAAGTTTGCAGAAATTCGCCGCTGTTCACGCTTCCGTCTACAATCACTTCAACCAGGATCGCAGCCTCTCAACTCGATCCAAATTCAAACTCAACCGTGCCGCCGCTCTCGCCGAGTGGCATGGTCTTTGCGCGGCGTAAGGACAGCGTCACTGTCCAAGCTGAGACTGGTTCGAATTAGTCTGCCAGCTCCCTCAGAGACCCTCAACAAGCGATGAATTTGCCGGAATCTCAGATTTGCCTTCGTTAAGGCTTAACCTTAAAGAGGGCGAATTTGAACGCCACCGCCCTGGTGTATGCCGGCCGGTCGCATCAGCATCCTTCAGGAAGCAAGCGCCGGGGATATTCTTCGTTTCGGAAATGGTTTTGGATTTTCACGCATCATCAGACTTAGTCAGTTGCTTTTGGGAGGGAGGCTCTTTGTTATCATCATCCACCTTCAACAAAGCGCGCGCGAATTGAGCGAACAGCGCGACAAAAACGCCAACGCCAACGAAGATGTAGATGATCGTGAAGAGCTTGCCTAAATCGGTATGCGGCGACAAATCACCAAGACCAACAGTCGAAATTGTCGTTACGCTGAAATACATTGCGTCGATCCACGACCATCCTTCCACAGAGTGGTAGAACAGAGTTGCAGAAAGCAGGATAAGTACGGCCAGCGCGAAATTGGCCCGAAACATCGGAACACTCCAAGAGTGCACGATCGCTTTGAGAAGTCTTACGAAGGTGATGGCGAAAGACAGCATAGAAGACACTCCACAATAACGCGGCTTGGGTTGGCTGGCCTGCCCCTATCGGGGGGTCCGGTTTCAATCTTAGTGCAGTATGGGGGTCTTGTCAGAGGAAACCGGCTTGAGACGGGCATGGCGGTTGCATAGCCTCGCCGGATGACAAAACGCAGCCCATTTCGGTATTTCAAAACCAGCCCCGAGTATCCGCCTGGCGGTCATGCTGTACGTGCAGTTCCCGCTTTCGCTTCGGAACGTCGAAGACTTGCTCCATGAGCGTGGCGTCGACGTAAGCCACGAGACCGTCCGTTTCTGGTGGCACAGGTTCGGCCCAATGTTCGCCTCGGAGATCAAAAAGAGGCGGATTGAGGGGATGAAATCCAGCTGCTGGCGGTGGCATCTGGACGAGGTTTTTGTGAAGATCAACGGTGAGCGGCAATCCCTGTGGCGGGCCGTGGATCACGGAGGGGATGTCCTGGAAATCTTCGCCACCAAACGCCGGGATCGCCAGTCGGCATTGAAATTCCTCAAGAAAGCAATGCGTAAAAACAGCCGGCCAGAGGTGGGTGTGACGGACCGACTTCGCTCCTATGGCGCTGCTTCGAAGCAAATCGGTGTTTCTGATCGGCAGGAAACTGGCCGCTGATCAAACAATAGAGCAGAGAACTCGCACCTCCCGTTCCGACGAAGGGAGCATGCGATGTTGCGGTTCCGGCGCATGCGAAGTTTGCAGAAATTCGCTGCCGTTTACGCTTCTGTCTGCAATCACTTTAATCAGGAACGCAGCCTCTCAACTCGCACGAATTTCAAACTCAACCGTGCCGCCGCTCTTGCTGGGTGGCGCGGTCTTTGCGCGGCATAAGGACAGTGTCACTGTCCAAGCAGAGACCGGTTCGAATTCGTCTGGCAGTCCCAACAAGGGAGATGCTATTAGATGAGGGTCGGCCGCGAGGCTCGCGTCGCCAGCACTGCTGCGTCTCAAAAGAGATTAGTCGGGGCCGTTCATTGGCCGTCGGCGGGAAGTGGGATCGTGTGTCCGCACCTCAAACCCCGAGGGGCATTTTCCCTGTCAGAACAGAATATTGGATGGTTGAAACGATAACAGGCAGACCTTTCGGACTGCCTTTTATCGTCGTTTATGTGGCAAGATGCCGGCGGGCGGACTACTTGGTGGCCGCTTCGGCTTTCTTGGTGGCCGTGTTGACGGCGGCGGTGGCCTCGGCGGTGAAGCCTTTGCCCGCGTCGGTCATCAGGGCCATCGAGTCCGCTTGTGCGGTCTTTGCGATCTCGGTGAAGGCCGCCATATGGGCACTTGCGAGCTTCGAATAGCCAGCCGCGAAATCGCTCATGGCCTGCATGTAATCGGCGGGGCTCTCCTTGGCTTTGGACGCCTCGGTCATCAGCTTGACGGTGTCATGCGCCCAGGTGCTGGAGACATCGGCGGATTTGCCAAAGGCGTCCAAGGTTACGGTGCTGAGTTTTTCGTTCAGCGCAGCGGTGGATTTGAACGCACCTTCAGCGGCGGAGCCATCAATCGGGAAAGCGGCCATGGCGTCTTTGAACATGGCGGCGACATCGGGTTGGTTGGTCATGGTGAAATCCTCTTGATCGGGGGAGGCGGCATTGCCTCATCATCTCTGACTATCATGTGGATGCTGCGGTGCGGCATTTCAAGGGGGAATGCTGCATTGCAGCAAATGACTTTGATATGTGACGCCGGTCTTGTCAGACAAAACCATCTTGAGTCGTTTCGAGTGCGGACTTAGCCTAGGGCGATGCCAAAACGTTCGCCCCTCCGCTATTTCAAAAGGAGCCGCGAGCTTATCCACCTAGCAGTGATGTTTTATATCCGATTTCCTTGTGAAACGTCAAAGATGTGCTGCACGAACGGGGCATCGACGTGAGCCGGAAATCCTCCGTTCCGCAATATGCCTAAACTGTCCCATGGGCGCTGACGTCAGACAAACCGCGCCGTTGCTCTCGCCGAGTGGCGTGGCCTCTGTGCTACATAAGGGCAGTGTTGCTGTCTACTCGGAGACTGGTTCGAATTCGTCTGCCTGTACCACGCTATTTCGTTATTCTTTGACGCCTGCAGCACGGAGTCCGGCCTCCAGCGCTTCAACATCCTTCATTTCTGAAAAGGGCAATGATCTGAAGTGTCCGAAAGGCAACTCCAGTTGCTCAATCATATCCTGGAATTTTGCGGCTTTGGTGATAGCTGGATCACGGCAAGCCGAAACGGCATAGACCATCGCATGCCATGAGGAACTCGGCGATCTTTCATGCGCCTCTTGGGCAACCTCGGTTGCGGCACCGTCATTGCCGGCCAAAAACCAGGCCAAACCGATCAACGACTGAAAATACGGGTACTGCCGGTCAATCGTAGTCAGGCAAACATAAGAATTGATGCGCTCTATTCCAGCCATGTATGATCCCGTCAAAATATCACTTGTTGCCAGCGTCAAATGCGCCAGATAGAAATTTGGGTTGATTGCGAGGGCGCGAAGGCAATCGGCGCGGCAGCCTTTGTGATCCCCAAGCAGCCAGAGCCGCAAGTTAGCCCGCGTGCGAAACGCAAACGCGGAAGATTGGCCAACAGCAACCGCCTTATCTGCCAGTGCCATCGCCCAGTCAGTTTCGTTTTTACTGGTTTCGCTTGGGATGAGCGGATGCATCTGCGTTACCGAATGAGCAAGAAGAGCAAGCGCTTTGGGATCGGTGGGCGATATTTTCACGGCGGCTTGCATCGTATCGCGGCCCATCAACGTGTCCTGGACTGTGATACGGCTGTAGAAGTAATGCGACTTGGCCAATAATTGTTGGAAATCAAGCCGTTCATTCGGAATATCGACATATCTCTTGCCATCATAGCTAATAACATTGATGCGCAGGACGCTTGCAGTTTTTCGGGCGACATCCTCCGCCAGTTGATCAAAACCGGGCAATTTGCCACTGAAGGATTCTGCATAAAAGTGTCCGTGCGATCTTGCGTCCGATAATGAGATGAAGAGTTTGACTTGGTCGCCAACGATACTGACGCGGCCCTTTACGACATAATCTGCAGACAATGGGTCACCATAATTCGAAAAAACCCGAACGCCTGAGCGTGGGGCCATGACCAAAATCAATTTTTCGCGCAAGTCTTCAGCGAAATCTTGAGAGGCCTGCGAGTTGCCTGAGCAGTCGATTTTTTCGATCAGGATGCTTGGCTTCGGACTGGTGGCAGAGGCGGGTTGACCAACATGCAGGCTATAGCCAGTTCCCACGACAGTCTGCAAAACTTCGCGGTCGGTATCACGTATCGCTTTTCTGATGTCCTTGATGCATTGTACGAGGCTGTCGTCAGTAACCGCTTTGCCATGCCAGACCGCTTCGATCAACGCATCCCGCGAAACGACCTCTCCGCGCCTTCGCGCAAGCTCTGCGAGAACGCGCATCGATTGCGACCTCAGGAGAAGCGTCGCGCCTTTGGCATCGCGCAGCGTCATGCTTTGCGGATCAAAGGTGCAGATCCCCATAAGAAGCGGGTCTTGGTTCGCGTCTTCCATCTCGTCGCCTCGCAAGAGTACACGGGACCCGAAGCAGGTTCACGGCGGGCCCGGGCAGATGCTCTGCAACCTCAGATCGGTCGTTGCGCGGGGAATCCTTAAGCAGACAGGTTCCCGGCATCAGGTGGAGGCACTTTAACATAGATCCCATCCCACTGGCCGGTATTGTTGGAGCGCCTGGGTACGTCCTTGCTTCAGTGCGCGCAGAACTCGCAGTTGATGGGCGTGACGAACAACATGCGCCGGTCTAATGGCAGGCCGTCGAAGCCTGCTCCCTCCCAATCGGCGCCGATGGCAGAGACTGTTTTAGGTGTGTGGCCGTTTGCGTGGAAATAGGCCGCAAGATACCCTTCGGTAGGCGCTCCAATTACAATGTAGCTTTTGCCGTCATGGGTGAAGGTTTCGATTTCGTTGATCTTCAGGGTTTTCCGCAGGCCTTCGCTCGTCTCGGCGAAAGGACCGCCGAGCTGCACCACATACTGTTCGCCTATAGTTGCCTGACCTGCGAGTCCGGTGACAAGGGCGGTAACGGCGAGAAGTGGCTTGTACATGGTCATTCTCCTTATGATGACGTGGACGTATCAGACGGTCGTGCACACAACATCGCTCATGCTTGCCCCGCCGGCAGGAAAACCACATGAAAACCGAACGAAATCTGCCGAAATTTTCCCTGATGGTTCAGTTTCTTGAAAGGGATATGGTCACTCAAACGGCAATGCCGAAGACCTCCTGCATGAGCGCGGCAACGAGATTAGCCATGAAACGGTTCGGTTCTGATGGAACAGATTTGGTCCGATGTTCGCTGCTGAGACCCAGTTGAACCGTGTCAGTCACATGCGCGCCCACTCTAACTGGCAATGGCAGCTGGACGAGGTTGAGATTGGTTCGAACGAGTCTGCCAATACCTCGAAAACTGGAGAAAACACTACAACACCTTTCGGCGTTCAAAGCGCCATCGGATACCGGCCGCCCGCGCCGGAAAACATCGTTCAGATGGACCAGAGGCCGGTCATGCAATAACAATCAAGACGGAACACTCAATTGGGGCAGTCCAGGGTCGATACTGGCCGCTCTGGGGGGCAGGATGCACGTCTGCTCGCCGCTGCGCAGATGATGGAGGGCAACCTTGCCGCAGATTGACCTGCCTTTGCCGCTGCGTCAGAGGGCGCCTGACCTGCACGCCCGCCGCCGCGCCGCACTGCTGGCAGCAACGGGCGGGGCACGGCTAGTGATCTTTGGCATGGGCAGCGCGCTGGGGGCTGGGACGCGCTCGCACGGGCGCTTGCGGTTCCTGACCGGTTGGGACAGCCACGAGAGCGCTTCGCTTTTTCTGTTGGCACCGGACGGCTGCCGGCTGCTGCTGGCAAGCCCCTTCATGGCGCCCGCCGCCAGTGAGTTGGTGCCAGACCTCAACCCCGAACACCTGCCCACCGGCCTTTGGTCGCAGGCGGTGACGGCGTTCCTCGGCTCCGAGTCCTGTGCAGTGGTGGGGCTGGATGAAATGCCTTTGGGTATTTACCGCTCTTTGGCCGCGCTACTGGACCCGGCCACCGACGTGACCCCAGCGATCGACGCGCTGCGGCAGGTGAAAGAGCCTGCGGCAATGACCCTGCACCGGGACGGCGCAGCGATCTGCGACCGGGTGTTTGCTGCCTTGGCCGATGAAATCGCGCCCGGGCGTAGTGGCCGCGACAGCCAGAGAGTGCTAGAGGGGATCGCGCTGCAACACGGTGCCGAGTATTGCCGCAGCTGGCTTACGATCCGGCCCGCTGCCGATCATCCGCGCTATTGGCCTGAGGAGACCGCGCGAGAAGCGCAGACAGGTGATCAAATTCTGTTCGGTATAGCCCTGATGGTTGACGGCCATTGGGCTCATGGCCTGCGAATGGGTCATCTGGGGCCAGTACCGCATGCACTGCGCTCGCTGCATGCCGGTGTCAACCAAGCACTGAACGCGGGGCTGGCTGCGCTAGTCCCGGGTTGTCCAGTCACCGAGGCAAAGCAAGCGATGACTGCGCATATTGATGCCCTTGCCCTTGAGTTTCCCGACTACAATGCTCACACTTTCCGCAGCGGTCATGCACTGGGGCTGACTTATGAGGAACCAGGCCTAACCCAAGCCTTTCCCCAGACTTTTGGCCAGCACCCAGAGCCGCCGCTACCCGGACCTGGTCCTATCCTGAGGCCTGGAATGGTGTTGGAACTGCACCCGAACCTCTTTCTGTCGGGACTAGGCGGCGCTGCGCTTGGGCAGATGATTGAGATCACTGCGCAGGGCGCGGCTGTAATGCTGGACACGCCGTGTTCTCTGCTGGAGCTTTGAGTCCAGCTTGGAATCGCTTCTTGTCCGCCGTCCTCTGTGCGGCGACTGCGGGTCTGAGAGGGCCATAGAAGGCGCAGCCCGAGATGCCTGCTCAAATTCTTTCAGACTCCGATCCGTTCTTGTGATCCTGTTAGATGAGCTTGGACCCTTTATTCACTTCCGAGAGATTTATCGCGGTTCGGTCGAGGTCGATGCGTCCTCCCGCAACCAAAAATACAACAAATACAATGTATTACGCCCCGCTTTCCGCGGGGCTTTTTGCTATCAAAATTCCAGATCTGCAATAGGCCAATAAGACACTCCAAACTGCGTTCGACTTCAGTGCCTTGGTAGTCAAACCCGCAGTTGACGGTTCTGATATGGGCCTGTTCGGCCATGTTCTGCTGCTGACGGTTGCAGGCAGGCCGTTCCTGCGAGGCGAAGAAGCCGCTCTGGCTGACCCCGCGGACGAAGGCACATCCGGCTGATCGGAAAGCTGGCCTTCTCCGCTTTGATGAAGCCGGAGGTCATCGACGTCCCTCTTTCGCGAAGACGGCGTTGCAATTCCCTCTTGCACCAATGGCGCGAAAATGGCGGCCCATTTTCTGAATATCGCGCTCCTTGGTGAGGTGGGCCTGTTCCTTCGTCATCCGACGTAGCGCGATGGCCAAATCGGCCTCCGCCTCTCAACCCCTGGCATGCTTCGCAAACTGGGCCTTCCATGTCTACAGCGACTTGGTGCTCATCCCAAGCCGCTCGGCTACGTCGCTGACCGCATCGCCCAGATCAACAACCTGCGCCACAGCGTCCCTTGTGAGCGCGTCCGTAAATCGTCTTTGCGATGACATCTACGCTTCTGTTTGGTTCCGAAATCACCAGGCAATGCGTTTGACCAGATCGCCGCGTTCCTGGGTTTCCGTTCGACGGCGCTCACGCCTTATCCGCACCAACCCCGCAGAGTCGTCACGCCTGCTTTCAACATGAGCACATCAAACCCGCCCAGCAACCGATATCCGCGTGCAAACATCTTATCCGCCTGTTCCTGTGAAAACGCATTCCCGCCCATCGGAATACCCGCAGCCAGCGCTGCCGCTTCGATTTTTGCCAATGCTTCCAGAAATGTGGGCGCTTCGAACTGCCCCGGAATCCCAAGCGATGTGCTCAGGTCGAACGCGGCCGGGATGATGATATCAATGCCGGGCACCGCACAAATGTCTTGGATGTTTTCAACACCCTTCACGGTTTCAACCAACAAACAACACGTGAGCGTGTCATCGACATGATCGGCATAGGCCGCAAGCGGCACGCCTTCGTGCGAATGGGCAATAAACGGGCCAAAGGTGCGGCGGCCATGCGGTGGGTATCGCAGTGAACTGACGGCCCACGCAGCCTGTTCCGCAGTTTCAATCAAGGGAAATACTATACCTTCGGCACCCAAATCCAAGGCGCGCTTGACCTGCGCGTCTGTATTCTCTGCAATTCGCACAAGCGGCGCACATTCAAATCCGCGTGTCGCGGCAATCATGGAATGTGCACTGCCGTAATCCACAGCGCCGTGTTCAATATCAATAATCAAACTATCCGCGCCTGCCGAGGCAAGGGCCTGTGTCACAACTGCGCTGGGAATCGTGACAATGAAATTCGCCAGTTTGTCCTGTGTTTCGGACAGTCGTTTCTTCAATCTCATTTGTAATATCCCTTGACCGATATTCCCCAATCAGCAGAGTCTCATATCGTTGCTCCAACAACTTACGGCATAGTGTTCCTGTCTACACAGGATTCATTTTGACGGATCGCAGCGCCCGGGACGTTTCAGCGCATAGCGACGGGCGTATCTATCAGTTTCAGTGTCCGCCTTGGGCGGGACATGACATCTTTCACCAATCGCAGCCGTCAATCCTCGATCGTGAGGTTCAAACTGCAGTGCGTGATCAGCCATGCCCCATCCGGCTGACGCTCAAGGATATTCAGTGATGTGCCGCTTCCGGTAGAGCCTTCACTGAAGTGGGCGAGGCACCACGCCACATCCCCCGAGCCTCCTGCGTCCACTACACGGATTTCCTTGTTATCGGCGCCTTCTTCGACCCAGTCCCGATGTGTCGCCTCGATGGCATGGCGTCCGATCGCAGGTGGCCCGAATGGCGAGAAGAGTTTTCCGTCTGGCGCATAGACTGACGCGCAGGCGGCAGCGTCCTTTGCACGATAACTGCTGACATATGCATCTAGAAGTTCCTGGAAGACGATCTTGAACATCACGGCGCACCTCTTTTCTGGCGAGTGAACAGTATCGTGGTCATTGCCCGACAAAGCCAGCGCGGCTTCATCAGGAAGGTCCGTATCGGCTGGCTGCATTTCGGCAAAGGCCGTTGCGGAGGAGTTTGCAGATATGCTGAGCACCCGGGTGCCTGCCACGGCGCGCAGGGAAAAGGCGGGTTTTCTTGTCAGTCACGCAAATCAAGTCGAGGGTCGCCCTGCAGGAACTTTTCGATCAATGCGCGCAATCCAGGGCCATCAGCTTCCGCATATTCATAGCGCGCGCGAAGAATAGGTGTCCGCACATCAACCAGGCGGGCAAGATCGCAGGGCGTGCCTGAAATGATGATATCCACCTGGGCAGAGTTTATCGTGTCACGAAGCTGTTCAAGCTGTGCGGGGTGATACCCCAAAGCGGGAAGAACCGGCCCGATATGGGGATATTTGTCGAAAGTGTCGGCGATACTCCCACTGGCAAAAGCACGAGGATCGACCAATTCCGCCGCACCCGCTGCCTGTGCCGCGAGATATCCGGCCCCCCATGGCATGCCTCCATGGGTCACGGTCGGCCCGTCTTCTATGACAAGTACGCGCTTGCCTGCGACAAGTTCCGCAGTCTCAAGGTCGATCTGTGAAAACGCGCGAAGGACCGTCGCGCCGGGATTGGCTGCCTGGGCGTTTGCCGTGACCTGCCGGATATCGTCCTCTGCGGCGGTGTTTGCCTTGGCCACCAGGATGATATGCGCCATCCGCAGGGCCGTCTCTCCTGGATGATAGGTGGTTTCGTGCCCGACGCGAAAAGGATCGACCATCGTTATCATCAGATCGGGCCTTAGAAACGGAAAATCGTTGTTTCCACCGTCCCACAGGATGATGTCAGCCTCTGCTTCCGCCTGCTTGAGGATCTGGGCATAATCCACCCCGGCAAATACGACGTTGCCAAAGGTTATGTGCGGCTCGTATTCCTCTCGCTCCTCGATCGTGCAGTCGGCGCTATCCAGATCCTCGACTTTCGCGAAACGCTGAACACGCTGACGGATCAGATCGCCGTATGGCATCGGATGACGGATGACCGCCGCCTTCAATCCCGCCTCGGCAAGCAGCCTTGAAATCCAGCGCGCGGTCTGGGATTTTCCGCATCCTGTGCGAACGGCGCAAATGGCGATAACCGGACGGGCAGAGGTCAGCATGGTGCGTTCCGGGCCCAGCAGCACGAAATCCGCGCCCGTCGCCAGTGCGATCGAGGCGCGATGCATGACATCGTCGTGGCGCACGTCGCTATATGCAAAGACCACCTGGTTCACCGCCTCTGTCTTGCACAGCGTGACCAGTTCCGTCTCCTCGACGATGGGGATGCCATCGGGGTAGAGTGGACCGGCCAAGGGCGCAGGGTAGCGGCGCCCTGCGATCTGCGGGATTTGCGTGGCGGTGAATGCCACGACCTTGCTGTGCGGATCATCGCGATAGACCATGTTGAAATTGTGGAAATCGCGCCCTGCAGCGCCCATGATCACAACCCGTGTCCGTGCGTTGTCACCCGACATCTGCTGCTCCTTCCGGCTTTATGTGCGGCGCGCTGCCTGATTTGGCTGAATACGCGATGCGGTGAACCCTGCGTGCGATCATCGCCCGCGCCCTGTCGAACAACCTTTGGAATATCATTTTTACAACATGGAATTGATTTTGCACACATCTCAAAATCCGAAGGTTTCCAGAATTGGAATGTTATTCTAGGTTGGGAGCCGATTGATTTCTGCCCACGAGGGAGCCTGCGATGGCTATTTCAAAATCACATCTGTTTCTTGGCCTTGCGACTTCGATTGCAGCTTTTTCCTGGGCGCAGCCAGGGATGACACAGCAGGACAGCGCCGAAGGTGCTGCGCCAGACGCCTCGCCTTATACATTCGATGCTGGGATCGCGGTGACCGGACGTGTGACGGACAATGTCTTTCTGACCGCGAATGACCGCCGTTCCGATGTCGTGACGGTCCTGTCGCCGTGGATGACCCTGTCATACCGCGCCGAGGATTTCCGGCTGAACCTTGAGGCCAGCAGCGAGATCGGGCGCTTCGTTGATTATTCGCAGGAGAATTACGAAGATTACTTCCTTGGGGCCCAAGCACAGTACCGGATCAACGACAATCTCTTTGCCTTCGGTGGTCTGGATTACGAACTGGTGCATGAAGGGCGCGAGTCGCCTGACGATGTAAGCGGCCTGCGTCCCACCGAATTGCGCGAGGCAAGCGGATACCTGGGGATAGGCGGCACACTGGCTGAGCGGTCTTTCCGGTTGGGCCTCAATCTGCGCGACCTGGATTACGAAGACACGCCCGCCGCCCTGGGTACGGTGGTGGACAATGACGATCGTGATCGCCGTCAGGTCGAATTCGGCGGGCGCATGGGTGTCGCGGACCTTGGTGATGGCGAAGTGTTCCTGCAAGGCATCTACGACAAGCGCGAATATGATCAGCCCGTGGACAACCTTGGCCTTGGGGTCCAGCGGGGATCGGAAGGATACCAGGCCGCGATCGGCTATACCGGCAGCATCGGGCCGCTGCGTGGCGAAGTGCTGCTTGGCATGATCTCGCAGTCCTATGACGACCCGCGCTTCGGCACGACCGAGGCGCTTGATCTGGGCATGGATCTGACGATGGAACTGGATGGCGCCACATCGCTGGATGTCGTCGTCGACCGCACCCTGGAAGAGACAACGATCAGCGGGTCCTCTGGCTATATCTCGACATCGGCGGGTGTGCGCCTGCGGCACAGTGTGGCCCCTGACATGTCGCTTGCGGCCTATGCCTTTCTGACGCGGAACGATTATCAGTCCATCGCGCGGACGGATCATCTGGCGGAAGCGGGTGTTTCCTTGCGCTACTACCTCAATCCGCGGCTCTATCTTGATACCGAGTATGACTTCCGCCAGCGCCAATCCGACATCGCCGGCGCGGATTACGATGAGCACAGGGTATCGCTGACCTTCGGCGCATCGCTCGAACCGCGCGTGCAGGCAGATCTAGGCAGCCTGGCGCAGGCGGGCAATGGCGGCTTCTATGCCGGTCTTGCGGTCGGCGATACGGCGCTGCACAGCAAGGTTGACGGGGCGCGCGGGTCTGGCGGCAGCCTGACCGCCGATTTCGGAGAGCACGCAGCCGCCGCGAGCGTATTTGCCGGGTATCGTCTACACTACGGGGCGCTTGTCCTGGGGGCCGAGGCCGATTTCGAGGCCAGCAGCGCATCCTGGAGCCATGCCGGAAACCGCAATTTCGGGGTAGAGCGCGGAAATGCCTTTTCGGCCAGCGCAGTCACCGGCTTGCAGACACAGGACGGTCATCTTTTCTACGGCCGCTTCGGCGTCGTGTCCGCATCCTTTGACAGCACGTACCAACGCGGGGGCGGCGCGGCCGTGCGGGACTCAGCGCGTGAGACCGGCCTGCTGGTCGGTGTCGGGGCCGAGGTGCCGCTGGGCAAGGGCATGTCAGGCCGCATGGAATACCAACTGCGCGCCTATGATGACTACCCGCTTGGATCCCCCGCGGGCACGGCAAGCCCCGACAATTTCGCCAATGTGGAAAGTGCGATCCGGTTCGGTCTTGTCTATGATTTCGCGCCAGCAGCACAGGCGGCCGAACCTGCCGTGACCAGGGATTTCGCAGGTCTTTACGCCGGTGCACAACTTGGGCATGGCACGCTGCAAAGCACCAACACAGGGTTTCGGCCCGATGATGATGCGCCTGCCTTCACCCTTGTGGCGACGCGCGCCGGCCAGGGTTTCACAGGCGGCGCCTATGTCGGCTACGGGTTTACGGCCAACCGCTTCTACCTGGGCGGCGAGGCAGAGGCCGAACTGTCATCGGTCAATTGGAACGTCGAACGCAGCCCTGTCGGACGGATCTATTCCGCCGAAAAGACAGCGACGGCAGGGCTTGGCCTGCGGCTTGGCTATGTCGTGAATGACAATGTGCTGATCTACGCGCGCGCTGGTGTCGTGCGGTCCGATTTCGACTTCGACTACAGTTTCCGCGGGGCAGCAGTCAGCCAGAGCGAAAGCCTGGACGGTGTGCGGATCGGCGGCGGCATCGAGTTCGCGGTCGGTGAAAAAACGAATCTCCGCCTGGATTACACCCAGACCGAATACGACGCGAACACGGTAAACTACGGAGCAGGCGTAGATAGCTTCGACACGACCGAGCGGCTGTTTCGGATCGGCCTGACCCGTCAGTTCTAGGTGTGGCGGCCCACACGTAAGAGTTGTTGTTTCTGCCCGAGATACATTTTCCGAAACTTGACACATGTCAATTTCGGAATGTGGCAAATGTGTTCTGATGCCTGTGTGTTTGCAAATGAAGACGCAATTGCGTGTCCGTTGCGAACTTCGAATAAGCATAGGAGGGCATGAAATGCTGCAACGCGCTTTCAAAAAACAATCTGTAAAGGTTTGGCTGGCCGCCAGTTGTGCCGTTATGGCGCTGTCGACACTGTCTGTTGTACCGGACATGGGTTTTGCACAGCAGCAACGCGGCGCAACTGCCGGGCAGGGGCAGGGCGGACAATCCGGAAGCGGTGGACAGCGCGGCGCCGGAGGCGGGAGCAGCCAGGGACTCGGAGGAATATTCCGGGATCTCTCCGATGGCAGCACCAATATTGAGACCCGCATCACGCGTGGAAAAGGCGAGCGCGTGATTATCATCATCGAAGGGGATGACGACAGCGATCGCCCGGCCTGGGCAGGGGGATCCAAAGAGTTGAACCCCAACCGCGGCGAAGGGAATCCGAGCCCCGGCACGACCAAGGGCGATCTCTACGGTGACTTGGTTTACCTGCTCCGCAATCCGGTTACGGGGCTTCCAGTATTGGATGATGACGGAAACGAACAGGCCTGCACCAACATCGAATGCACGGAGTATGCGTCAATCATCGACGGCGAAGTCCCGGCAGGCGCGATCGAGGTGGACTTTGGTCGTACCAACATCATGCGGGCACCCGCGTCGGTCACGGAGCATTCGCTCGACGAAGTCGTGAGCAAGGTGTTCCCGGTCGATGCTGACGGCAACCCATTGCCCGTAGAAATCACGACAGATGAATCCGGGCGGCTTGTTGTTGACGGGGCGACCATCGACTCCCCGCTCGAAAACTATGCGCTCTATGTCGCCTTGCTGAGTGGGGACATCAGTATTCCCGGCTTTGACCCCGTACTTCTTGCCACCAGTGCCTTGGCGGGCGCTGCGGACAAGACCGGGGATATCACCCTGGATTTCGTGATCAACGTGAATGAGATTTCCGAGCTTAGCACCGGAGACCTGGACTATTACGATTATACCGGCTTCAGCTACAGTCGGGATTACGATGACGATGCCGACGGTGACGGCACAATCGATCCGTATACTTACTACTACTTCGATACGGACGGTACGACCGTTCTGAGCGCAGAGCTCTGGATTGATGACTACCTTGCCTTGACGAATGGCGATCTTCCAACCGCCACCGATTTCGCGGCGCTCTTTGCACAGGCTGCGGATGATGCACTGGAAGTCATCGAACTCGTTCACACGCAGATCCATGACGAGAAACTGCCGGGGACGATCGAATAGTAGGCACCGACAGGTGCAAGCGAAACATTGCCATGCGGGGGCGGTACAAGACCGCCCCCGAAACAGGCGATGCAAAGGATAAGGGATATGCCAAACGACACATTGGATCGACGTTTGTTTGTTGCGGGCGTTCTTGCCCTGGCCCTGACGCGGTCCGCGCAAGCGCAGCATACCGAGGGGACGGATACAGCCCATGCATCCGGAGAGGGCGGTCGTGGGGGCGGTGGCGGTCACTCCTCTGGCGGGCAGCGTGGGCGTCCGGAAAACCCGCACAGCGGCGAGGATGACCACACCGACGATCACACCGACGATCACACTGATGACCACGGCGACGACCACGGCGACGATCATGCCAGCGGCAAGAAGGGCAAGGGCCCGCGCTACAAGGGCGGACGCGAGACGGTTTCGGTCGGCGTCAGTCACGGCCGCTCGCTTGAGGACCGGGTCCTCAAGATAGAACCCTTCTGATCGACGGGGCGCCGCGCCGCGCCGTTGCACCCGCAGCCTATTCCGGCAATCCCGCCTGAATCATGGCGTCGCGCAAGCGTTCGAGGTCCCGATCGGACCAGCCGCCCTGACGTTGTCCCGAGATCCGAAAGCCGGGGTTCTGCTCCAGCACGCGTCTTGCGGTGTCGCGCGCCTCGTCCATGCGCCCGCCAAGCACATAACAGATGGCCATGCGCGTCAGCACCCAGACCTTGGGTCTGGTGCGCCGCTTGAAGGCTTCGATCGCATCGTCATAACGCCCTGCGGCCATGAACGTGTCCCCCAGCGCAAGCCAATACCATTCGGGATGAAACGGGTTCAGGGCCATGGCCTCGCGAACCGCGTTCAGACCTTCTTCGTGCTGACCAAAGCTGGCTATGGCCGATCCATAGGAGGCTTTCGCATTGGCGTCGTTGGGATTAAGCGCCAGTGCCCGCTCCAACTGGCGCTTTTCATCTTCGAATTCACGCAGATAGCTGTGAACCGAGGCAAGCAGCCAATGAATCCTGCCATCATGAGGATCGAGTGCCAGCGCCTGGTCGATACGCGTCTTGCAGTCCAGCAATAACGACCGAGGCGCCGCGTCATAGTCCTTCATCACGACTTCGGTAAAAGCAAGATAGGCCTGTGCCAGCGCATAATGGGGGTCAAGTTCCAGCGCTTGCCGGAACAGCGCCAGCGCCTTTTCATTGTCGTCGGCCGCGTAACCGCGCAGGTGTTTGATGCCCTGCATGGTGCAGCCATAGGCTGCCATGGTCGTTTTCGTCTGCCTGCCAGCAAGAACGCTGCTTTCCGCCCGGTTCTCGAGCGTGGCGATGATCGCCCTTGTGATCTGGTCCGGAATGCCGGGCGCGTCGCCGATGGCGCAGTCGAACACATCGCTCCAGGTCTGGGTGCGGCTGGTGCTGTCGACAAGGCGCAGACTGACGCGCAGCCGCGATGGCGTTGATTGCAGGCTGCCTTGCACCAGCAGCGTGGCCCCCAGGCGCCGCCCGATCTCCAGCGTGTCGGATGTGGTGGCGGCAACGGCCGCCGCAGAATAGCGGTCGATGACGATCAGCGATCGAAACCGGCCCAATCCGGTCGAGATGTCCTCGGCCAGCCCCTCGCACAGAAAACCGAAGCTGTCGTTGCCCGTCAGGTTCACCAGTGGAAGCACGGCAACCGATGGCTTGTCATGCGCCACCTCGACCGCCGTCGCCTTGTCCGGTGCGGGCGTCACGGCTCTGCCGGTCAGTATGTCGCGGTAAAGGCTTTCCGTTTCGGGGTCCGGGTCAGCGCCAAGGTCGTCGCGCAATGCCTCGCGGCAGGTGGCATAGACCTTGAGGGCTGTCACCCGCTCGCCCTTGCTGTGCAGAAGACGCATCACGGCCCGGCAGACAGGTTCAAGCAAAGGGTCCTCTCGCAGCAGCCGAAGGCCCAGCTGCAATGCCGCGTCGGTCTCTTCGGCGGATAGGGCGGCCTCTGGCGCGGCGCAGACCAGCTGTGTGGCCAACCCGTCAAGCCGGTGCCGTTCCTGCGCCACCCAATGTTCGAATTCCGGCGTCGATGTATCCATGTCCTGCAGGAAAGGCCCCCGATACAGCCGAGCCATGGCCGGCTTCACACCGCCTTGGGCAATTTGCACCACATCGATCCCCAGGTCCGAGCACGACAGGCCCGCGCTGCCCCTGTCGCCTTCTACCGGGTCAAGGCCCACGGACCGGAAGGCTTTGCGAATGGCGGCAAGGGATTGGCGCAGGCTGTCACGGGCCTGCGCGTCGGCGCGATCCGCCCAGAGCAGATTGGCCAGTCTCTCACGCGGATGGACCTGCCCGTGATGCGTCGCCAGGTAGGCCAGAAGCTGTTTGTCCTTGCGGGTCGGCAACGGCAGTTCCGTGCCCTTCCCGGCGGTCAGGGACCATCCACCCATCAGATCGAGTTGGCATCGCGGCACGGCGGTTTTTCCAACCTCGCGGCTGAACATGACGTTTTCACAGTCAATTCACGAAGCGGGCCTTTTGCAAAGACTTTATTTGCGTGCGGTTCATGTGGCACCGCCGCGTCATTTCACGGTGCAGTTCCATGATCAGAGGCAGAAACGTGACCCTCAGCCAGGAGCCAGGACATGAAAAACCTTCTCGATTGGATCGCCGCATCGCTCTTTCCTGCAAATCCGGCCTGCCCGACAGAGCAGGGCAGTGGCAACGGCGCTGATGACACCATCGACCGGGACGATCGGTATTGGGATGAAGCGCTGATATGTGCCATGTATGATGAGAACGCGCGCAGTTTCCTCGATTACATGGGGCCACGTGCGCGATGAGCCGGGTCATCGTTCCGGGCGCCTTCGGCCAACCTGCCGACGCCATGTCACTGACCGCGGACCTTGTCGCGCTTTGCCATCGCCAGATCGCCGAACCCGCAGATGAAACGGACGCCGCCCGCTTTGGGGATGCCGACTACGACATGGCGGCACGCGATGTTCTGGCACGCCTTGGTTCTGCTCCGATCTGGGTCTTCGCCTATGGGTCCCTGATCTGGAAGCCGGGTGGCGATGTTGTCGAAACGCGTCTGGGCAAGGCCATGGGCTGGCACCGCGCGTTCTGTCTTGAAATGCAAAGATGGCGCGGCACGCCGGAACAGCCCGGCTTGATGCTGGCGCTGCGCCGTGGCGCGGAATGCAGCGGTATCGTGCAACGTCTGGAGGACGGCGATCGCCACCGCACGATGGTCAGACTGCTGCGGCGCGAAATCGGCGGGCCGAAGGGATATGCGGCCTTGCGGCTGATCGACATCCACTCTGACAAAGGTCTGCTGACTGCCTTGTGCTTTTACGCCGATCCGCCGGAAATCACCGATATCCCGGATCTGCCGGTGCGCCATGTGGCAGCGGTGCTGGCGCGGGCCTGCGGTCACGCAGGATCAGGCGCTGAATATCTTTTCAAAACAGTATGCGCCCTGGACGCGGCGCATATTCGCGATGCGTACCTATGGCGGCTGCAACATCTGGTCGCGCAAGAGATAAGAAGGCTGCACCCAGGTGTCGCGGCCTTGCATCAGGCAGGCGTCGCGCGCAGGGCCACCTGATTTTGGCGCAAACTCCGGCATTCTGGGTTATACTGAACGCCGTACTGACCCAGGTGACCGCACCGCATGGGCGCCCGACCGTCATATCGCCCCTGTTGGTCCATGGCTGCGGCAAGGCGACATGATCGCATCAGCCTTGTCCGGGCATCTTCGCCTGCGTGGCGATACAACCGGATGAAAAAAGGAACGGCCATATCATGCAACCGCGCAAACCTGCTGGCTGTCTTTCTGCTCTGTGCTTGCAGAGCGATGCCTGCACCCTGGCAAGTGCCATCGAAGCCGACCAGAAAAAACGACGCATCAAGATCCGGACCGTTGAGTAGGCGTGAAATTCCAAACGCTGCGCGACAGGCATTCAGGTGTGAGCCGCACAGCAAGATGAAAAACCGGGCGATCCGTTCGTCGCCCGCTGCTGCCGCGAGGAACATGCGATGTCTGACACTGACAAAGTCTTCAATGGCTCAATTCCCCATTTCTACGACACTTTCATGGTGCCTTTGATCTTTCAGGTCTACGCGGAGGATCTTGCCGCGCGTATCGCGCAGCTTCAGCCCTTGTCCGTGCTCGAAACTGCGGCTGGCAGTGGCGTCGTGACGCGCGCCCTGGCCCCGCGCCTGACCGCGGGCGCCCGCTATGTCGTCACCGACCTCAATCAACCCATGCTTGACCATGCGGCCAGCAAACAGACCAACAAGGATGCAATTGAATGGCTGCGGGCCGATGCCTTGGATCTTCCCTTCGCTGACGGAGAATTCGACGTTGTCGCGTGCCAGTTCGGCGCCATGTTCTTTCCCGACCGGCCCAGGGGATACGGGCAAGCCCGCAGGGTTCTGAAGCCGGGAGGGCGCTTTTTGTTCAGTGTCTGGGACAGGATCGAAAACAATGAACTGGCCGATATCGTGACGCGGGAAGCCGGGGCTGTTTTCCCCGAAGACCCGCCGCGCTTTCTGGCCCGCACGCCGCACGGATATTTCGACCCGGACCTTATCCGGGATGACCTTGGGCAGGCCGGCTTTTCCGATATTGCGATCGAGGTTTCAGAAGGAAAAAGCATCGCACCTTCGGCCGGGATCGCAGCCAGGGCCTATTGCCATGGAACGCCGCTTCGCAACGAGATCGAAGCGCGCGACCCTGACTTGCTGGACCATGTGACAGATAGGGCCGCCGCCGCTATCGCGGCGCAGTTTGGTGCAGGCCAGATCGAATCCCGGATTTGTGCGCTTGTCGTGACGGCAACAAAGTGACTTGCCCGTCTGGAATGGTCGAACCTTCGGCTATCGTCAGGACTGCCGTTCTTCCGTCTGGATCCGGGATAGTGATGACCATTACACCGAGCAGCCTGGTGAAAGTGATCAGCGCCCATTCCGGCTGCGGGATGTGTCACCCCAACCGTGACTTGTGAAAAAGCGGCCATCCCGACGTGGCCGGGTGTCCCCCACCCGATGAGAGGGAGGTTCAATTGCAGCACGACCGCATCCTGCGATGTTCATATGCCGCGCTGACAGGTTTGCTGGCTCTGGCTTTGCCGGCGGTGGCGCGTCCGCACTGCGGACAACTTGACCTTGCCGTTCTGCGCGTCGAGGCGGCACCAACCCAATACAGGGATTTCTGCGCCCTGGACCCCGAAGCCTGCGCGATGGTGGGGGAACCGGTTCTTGACTGGACTGATGAGCTCAACGCGCTGTCGTCTCGCATCAATGCAGAGGTGAATGCCGAAATCGAGTTGGTCCCGGATGAGGACAACCTTGGCCGCGAGGAGGTCTGGAGCCTGCCGGTAAACTGTCGCGGTGATTGCGAGGATTTCGCACTGGAAAAGCGCCGCCGGCTGACGGATGCCGGGGTGCCGCGCGCCGCGCTGACCATGGCCATCGTCTTTCACAAATTGCAGTTCTACTCGCATGCCGTCCTGCTTCTTGAAACGACGCGCGGCACATGGGTTCTTGATAACCTTCATGACGATCTCATGTGCTGGGACGCGCTGCCATATCGCTACACCCATCGCGAACGCCCCGATGGTCACTGGACGCGGTTTGAGAACCGATAACCACGACGGCAGGATGCCACACCCATGCGCTGCGCGCCTGCCGCGCTGCCTGATCCTTGGAATAATCGCCCCCATGTCACTGAAACCATGTTCGGGGCGGACAGGCCTTTGTCCAAGGCTTGTCCGCCTTGTTCTGCGTTGCCCTGCAAGGGCGTTTCCTTCCATAGTGACCCAAGGGCCGTTTTGCCGAACCAAAAGATGGAAGGGGCGGCCACAGGCAATTGATCCGGCATTCCCACCTGACGCCACCGGCAGGGGGGGCATTTGCAACTATCCCCGTCAGGCATGGCGATGTCACAACACTCAACACTGAAGGCGACCAATGAACCTTGAACAAGCGATGCAAGAACGGCGATCCATCAGGGGCTTCAAGAACCAACCTGTATCCAGATCCCTGCTGGAGGAAGTCATCGCCCTGGCAAACCGCGCGCCATCCTCGATGAACACCCAGCCCTGGCACCTTCATGTGCTGACCGGAGAGCCGCTTGAGAGGGTTCGCAAAGGCAACACGGAACGCATGCTTGCCGGGGTGACCCCGAGCCGCGAAATCGAGGATTACGCGGCCTATGAAGGCGAGCATCGCAAGCGCCAGATCGAAATTGCCGTGCAATTGTTCGAAGCCATGGGGATCGAGCGTCACGATGCGGAAAGGCGGCAGGATTGGGTGATGCGCGGCTTTCGTCAGTTTGATGCACCCGTGTCCATCGTGGTGTGCTTCGATCGTGCGCTGCTGGACAATACCATCGCCCATTTCGATACGGGTGCGATGACCTATGGCCTGGTTCTTGCCGCATGGAGCAAGGGCCTGGGGGCTGTCATCAATGGCCAGGGCATCATGCAAAGCCCGGTGGTGCGCGAGGTGGCCAATATCCCCGACAACCAGGTTATTCTGACCTGTGTGGCCCTGGGTTGGCCGGATGAGGATTTCGTCGCGAATGCTGTCGTGTCACGCCGACGGCCTGTTGAAAACGTGGCCCGCTTTCTGGGGTTCGAGGCCTAGCGGCCGCACGGATGCGGCGGCGACGTCAGGCGGGAAACGGCGCGCCATCGGCGCGATTGCAATGCACAGGCGCCTGTGGCCCATGGCCCGCCGGGATGCGCGGCGGGTTGAAAGGGCTGGGCCGAAGCCGCTGGGGCATAGCCGTCACGCACCCAGGAAGATGACAGCCAGCGGCACCGGGGACACTGCCACGGCCAGTGTCAGAAGGGTGGGAACAGGCGCGAATATCCCGCTGATGCCTGCCAGCAGCATGATCCCGCCGCCACCGCCGATGACCGCGTTGCCCGGTGTGTTCACCAGCAGGGCCAGGGCCAGGTAGCGATGACGCACCGCAAGCGTCAGGATGCGCGGCGACGCCCCGTCAAGAAGCATCGACAGCCGATCTTCATGCGCCAGCGGCGCGGCCCGCGCCACCAGGTCAGCCGCCCGACGCATCCGCAGGAAGGCCAGCAGTCGCTGCAACATGGCGATCGGCAGCAACCGACCAAAGGCATAGGCCAGCATCATCGAGGCCAGTGTGGCGCCATAGACCAGCGGGGCAATCGCCGCCCCGAATGCGGCCAGCATCGCAAGCCCGATTTCCACCCCCGGCACGAAAGGCATGGCCAGCAGCAGGATATAGGCAAACGTGCCCATCATCAGCGCGCGATGAACCTGCTGTTCGTTGTCCGGCATGATCGTCAGATCCAGCGCATCACGGATCAGATGCGCCGCCCAGGTCGCGGCAAGCACGACAGCGACAAAACCGACAAACCGCAGTGCGACGGACAAGGGACCCGGGCCAGGCGGTGCCGCTCGGTTCATCCCCGGGTCGCCATTGACGCGGGATCCGCAGGTGTGCCGGTGCCGTCGAGTGTGATCTGCCGGGACCAGTACCAGCGCCGCGTCGTCCATGTTCCTGCCACCTGCATCTCGTCTCCGGTGACAGTGCCATACCACACGACGGTGTGTGGCGCGTCCGGGCATCGGGTCGTCGCGGTGAAATGGGTGATATCCCCCTCGCGCCAGGTCTGGTAGGCCTGCCATCCGAACGCGCAATAGACCTGGCAGCGCGAGGACTGGAACCGCCCTTCGGCAAAGGTCAGGATGGTCTCGGGCAAGGCCTCGCCGGATTCGACAACCCGGCCGGTCACGCTGAAGGCGCGATCATCCAGCAGCGATCCCGCCTCCCACGCGCCTGTGGGGACGGCGAAATCGGGCATATCGCTCTGCATGACGCTGACAGCGGATGCCCCGGCGCCAAGCGTCAGAAGGCCGACAGCTACGAATTGCAGGATCGGTGTCATGGTGTCCTTTCCAAAGACGGTATCAGTTCGGTGCGGCGGCGCTGTGCGCGCACAAGATCATCATGCAGGCGTGGCGACAAGATATCTGGCGCGGGCACCGAAGCTGATGCTGCCGTCTGCCATGCGGAAGGGGATCAGAAAGTCCGTCATTGCGGCGGTGAACGCCTCCTCGCCTGAATGCGCGATCGCCTTCACGGCCACACCCGACGATGCCAGACCCCGCAATGCGACGGCCATATCCGGATAGTGCCAGGGCGTATCCACGTCGACCACCTCGCCCGGGGTCAGGCCACCGGCTTCGGCAAAGGCGCGCAAGGCGGTTTCATCCGACAGCGCGAAGGGGCCGGGGGCCCCCGGTGGCGGCGCCGGCATCAGCGGTTTGATCGCAGCCACATGGCCTGCGGCATCCATGCCCTTGGGATCGCCCCAGGTCATGATAAACACCTTGCCGCCGGGACGGGTGACGCGGCCCGCCTCGCGCAGGGCCTGTGCCGCATCGCCCGCGAATTGGAACGCATTGAACCCCGTGACGATATCAAAGCTGTCATCCTCGAACGGCAAAGACTCAAGATCACCTTGCCTGAAATCACCCGATGGCGTGCGGGACCTTGCGATCTCAAGCAGCGCCTCGGATGCATCCAGGCCCGATACGGTGGCCCCCAGCGATGCCGACAGCGCGGTGGCCATGCCCGCACCACATCCGGCATCCAGATGCCGCGTGCCCGGGGACACAGCGGCATGGGCCAGCACGGCATGGTAGCCGGCTGCGAACTGGCCTTCCTGAATCTCGGCCCAGTCGCGGGCCTTGGCGCCCCAAAGTGGTCCGTTGATCGCTCCGGTTCCGGTGCTTTTGGGTGTCGTCATCGGTGCTGATCCTTCTTGCCAGTGGCCACCTGCCGCCGCGCGGGCATTTCCGGCAGGGCATATGCACCGACCTTGCCGTGCCGGGGCGTGGCCCATCTACATGTTTGGCTAAAAAGTTATAAATCGCGGCGCATCAGCGCAGCGCCACCGCGGCTTCGGGCGGCGCAAGCCCGGCGGCGATCCGAAAGAACATATCCGCCCTTGCCAGATAGTCCGCGTTCGAACTGAGCCAGCGCCCCGACAGCCGCGCCGCCACCAGTCCGGGGGCGATCCGTTCGACCTTGCGGAAGGTTTCCGTGGCCCTGTCCAGCTGCCCCGTGCCGACATAGGCAATCGTTCCAAGGATCAGCGGCGTGGCGCCCTGCGCGACCTCGGCCAGTGCCGCTTCGGCCGCAGCGGCGCTGGCGGCATAGTTGCGCGAGGCGAAATGTGCAAACCCCAACGCACACAGCATGGAGCCCCGCGCAGGGTCACGCGGGCTGCGGCGCAGCCCCGCCTCGGCAAGGGGCACGCCCCGTGCCGCATTCCCGTTGATGGCCTCGTAGAACCCCAGCCAGCACAGGGTCAGGGCGCAGTTCGGGTTGATCTCATGGGCAAGGCGCAGTTCCGGCAGGCTGGTCTCGGCGTCCTGCTTCATGAAGTTGAGTTGCGCGCGCAGCCGCCTTGCGTGGTGATCGTCGGGGTCTATGGCAATGGCGCGCGATGCGGCGTCGATCCCCTCGGCGAGGGTCGCGGCAACGCTGTCGGTGGTGCCATGATAGACGTTCCACCAGGCAACCCAGGCCAGCACCCGGAATGCCAGTCCGGACCTTGGATCGGCGGCAAGGGCCTGCCGCGCCAGCGCCGCGGCGCGATTGCGCGGGCCGGTATCATAGCTCATCTCCTCCGACGAGATTGCCGCCCAACCCTGCCGCGCCAGTCCGTGCGCGGTCAGATCATCGGGGGGCAGCACCCGGATCCGGTCAGCCTCGGCCCGCTCGATCTGCGGTGTCAGGCACGAGACGACCCTTTGGGCCACGATGGCTTGCGTCTCGAAGTGTTCGGCCATGTCGCGGTCGAAGGTTTCCGCCCAGACATGGCCACCGCTGGAGGCGTCGATCAGCTGCACGGTGACCCGGACCCGTGCGGCAGTTGCCCGCACGCTGCCTTCGACGACGTAGCGCACGCCAAGTTCGCCTGCGATCCGGCGCAGGTCCCGCGGCATCTGCCGATAGACAAAGGCCGAATTGCGCGCGACCACGAACAGGTCGTGAAACCGTGACAATTCGGTCGTGATATCCTCGACGAATCCGTCGGCAAACCAATCCAGATCGGGATCGCCACCGAAGGTCGAAAACGGCAGCACCACGACCGACGGGCGGTCCGGCAGGGGCAGGGGCGTCGAAGCCGGATCAATATCCAGCGCAAAGCGCAGACCACGGCGGGGCACTGTCATGATCGCCTTGGCCCCCAGAATACGGCGCAGATTGGCGATCTGGACGTTCAGGTTGTTGTCGCCCACGACACTGTCGGGCCAGACGGCCGCCATGATCTCGTCACGGGTGACGATACGCGCATGATGTATGACCAGAAATTCAAGAAGATCGAACCCGCGCGCCCCGATGGGCACGAGATCCGCACCGTGACGGAGCTGCCGTTTCCGCCGTTCGAGAGTGAAGTCCGCAAAGCAAATATCTTCCATACTGAAATCATATAGATCTTGCCGGTTCAGGCTACCGCAGAATAGGCCGACAGGACGATCAGATAGGCCGGCACTGGGCCGGCACTGGCACCCTTGGCAGCCCTGACTGTACACCCGCGGCGCGCAGGGTTTCATGAACCGTGATCCCTGGAATGCCACAGACCATGTTTTGCGGCCGTCAATCATGGGCCGCAGTCGCAAAAGGGGGCTTATGCGGCGTTGCAGCAAAGGCAGCGGGGCCTCGCATGTGGCAAGCCAAGGGGTATCCCGGGTGGTCCCCTCGGTGCGAAAGGGTTGAACATGCTGAAAGTTCTGTCAGGCGTCTGGGCGCTGTTGCTGGGCATCGTGCTGATCATGCTGGGCAACGGCATGCATTTCACGCTGATCGGCCTGCGCGGCGGGATCGAGGGGTTTTCCGCCGCCGAACTGGCTATCGTCACCTCGGGCTACTTCATGGGCTTTCTGTCCGGCGCGCGGGCCACGCCCTATCTGATAAGACGGGTGGGCCATGTGCGCGTCTTCGCGGCCCTTGGCAGTTTCATGTCTGCCGGTCTGATCGCCTTTCCGCTGTTTGCGGACCCCTGGTTCTGGACCGTGCTGCGGGTGATCGTCGGATTCTGCATGTCCGGCATCTATGTCGCGGCGGAAAGCTGGCTGAACAATGCCGCCACCAACAAGACCCGTGGCAAGGTGCTGTCCGCCTACATGATCGCGCAGACGCTGGGCATCATCGGGGCGCAGGGTTTGCTGACGCTGGGCGATGCAGGAACTTCGGCGCTGTTCATCGGGGCCTCGATCCTGGTGTCGGTGTCATTCGCGCCGATCCTGCTGTCCGCGACCCCCGTGCCGGCGGTCGAGGTGGCGCGCCCGATGCCCTTGCGCGATCTCTTCAGAGGCTCGCCGTTGGGCACCGTGGGCATATTCCTTCTGGGTGGGATCTACGCGGCACAATCGGGGATGGGCGCGGTCTTCGGTACGCAGATCGGGCTGACGGCAACGCAGATCGCCCTGTTCATCGCGATGTTGTTCGCGGGGGCGCTGGTGTTGCAGTATCCCATTGGCTGGCTCTCGGACCAGATGGACCGGCGAAAACTGATCTTCGGGGCAGCGGTTCTTGGCGCAGTGTCCTGCGCCCTGGGGTGGGTGGCACAGGATGGTCTGTGGCCCCTGATGATGGCCGCGTTCTTCGCAGGAGGGGTGACAACACCGCTTTATGCCCTTTTCCTGGCCTATACCAATGACGCTCTGGCTGCCGAAGACATGCCGGCCGCCTCTGGCGGGCTTGTCTTTACCTTCGGGCTGGGGGCCATTGTGGGGCCCCTGTTCATCGGTTGGGGGATGCAGATCCTTGGCCCCTTCGCCTTCTGGATGGTGCTTGGCGCGAATTTCTGCCTGATCGCGGTCTATGCCTTGTACCGCATGACCCAGCGCGCGGTTGTCCATGCGGACAGGACGGAAGGCTATCTCAATGTGTTGCCCACCAGTTCTTCCGTGGTCGTGGAGGCAGCGGGAGAGTGGGCCGCGGAAAACGCCGAGGCCGAGCGCGAGGCCGATCCGCAGCCTTGATCCCGTTCTGACCCGTGCCCGGCGCATCCGCGCCAGGACCGACCCCGCCTGTGCGGCGGCCCCGCCGAAGGGCGGGGTTCAGCTTTTGGGTTTGGCCTTCGCCGCGGTCTTCCGGCCAGCCTTGCCGGTAGGGGCCGGATCCGGATCGGCCGATGCCATCGCGTCTCTCTCAAGTCGTGCGGCGCGCAGACGCGCCATTTTCGTCTGGCGTTTCTCAAGCTCGCCTTGCGCGATGTCCCTGACAATGCGCGTTGTCTTGTCCAGTGCCGTTTCCTTGGCATCTGGCGATGATTTGAAGACCGTGTCTTTTGAAAGTCTGGCCATGTCGGCATCTCCCCTGCGAAGTTTCGATTGTTCATTGGCCCATGCAACGTCGGGCGGGTCGGCTCGGACGGGTTTGCTGTCATGCCGCTCAAGGATCGGGCTGACGCGCGAAGGCGCCGGGCCTTTGCGTCGGCAACTGATCGCCTAAAGAAAAACGGGCGCCTCGTTTCCGATACGCCCGTTCGCGATAGTCAGCCTTGGCCCTTGGACCGGGCCGGGTATTTACGCCAAAGCGATATTTGCTGCGCTTTCGCGGCCATCACGACCGGCTTCGATGTCGAACGTGACCTTCTGGTCATCCGCAAGGCTTGTCAGCCCCGCGCGTTCCACTGCCGAGATATGCACGAACACATCCCTGCTGCCACCCTCGGGGGCGATAAATCCGAAACCTTTTGTGGTGTTGAACCATTTGACGGTGCCATTGGCCATTGTCGTTCTCCTTTGGAATGCCCGCGATATGCGGCATGTCGGCTAAGTCAGTGCAAGATCGAAAAGACTGAGCCGTAAGGAGCAGCAAGGCCGATAGCGATAACGTCGCAGGATTCATATAGTTACCCAAGGTTGCGATTGCAAGGGCCGCGCTTGCGGCGGGGGCGCTTGAAGGGGCGATCGCAGGAGCGTCGCGGGAGGGGCCGTGCGCGATGGCCTGCATCGCGTCAGGCCGCCGGGCCGATCACGGCGCTGCATCTGCGGCAAAAGCGGGGGTCGACGGCCGGTTGCCGCTACGCAATGATAAGGCGAGTGCAGGGGCTTGGGACTCGCGTGTTTCGTCCGCCAAGCCGATTGCAACCGCCCAGGCCGAAGGGAACTGACCCGCATGGAAAGCAACGATAGCGCCCGCTTCAAGACGGCAATCCTGCTGCTGGCCGTGACCGGGCTTGTCCTGGGGCTTGCGCTTTGGTTCGCCGGACGGGACGAGATCGCGAACCTTGTCTGGTTTGCCGGGGTCGTTCCCGCACTTGTGGCGCTGGTCGTCGAAATCATTCGCAGCATCGGGCGCGGCGAGGTCGGGCTGGATATCGTGGCGGCACTGTCCATGACGGCCGCGTTGATCTTTGGCGAGACGCTTGCCGCAGCGGTGGTCGCGGTCATGTATGCGGGCGGCACCTTTCTTGAAAACTACGCCGAAGGCCGCGCCCGGCGCGAGATGCACGCGCTTTTGTCGCGCGTGCCCCGCGTGGCGACCCGCCATCGGAATGGCGGTCTTGAAGACATCCCGCTTGATGAGATTTCACCGGGCGACAGGCTGCTGATCCGTCAGGGCGACGTGGTGCCGGTGGATGGTATCGTGGCGTCGGGGACGGCCTTTCTGGACACCTCCGCCCTGACCGGCGAGTCGCTGCCCCTGCGGCTGTCAAATGGCAATGCGGCCATGAGCGGGTCGACAAATGCAGGGGAAGCCTTCGATCTGACCGCAACGCGCGAGGCCAAGGACAGCACCTATGCAGGGATCGTCCGCCTGGTCGAAGAGGCGCAGAGGTCCAAGGCCCCGATGTCGCGTCTGGCAGATCGCTGGTCATTGGGCTTTCTGGCAGTGACGGTCGCCATCGCCTGTGCCGCATGGTGGTTCACCGGCGATCCGATCCGGGCGGTCGCCGTGCTGGTCGTGGCCACACCCTGTCCGCTGATCCTTGCCGTGCCGGTGGCGCTGGTGGCGGGCCTTTCGCGCGCGGCGCATTTCGGTGTCCTGATCAAGGGCGCGGGACCGCTTGAGAGGATGGCGCATATCCGCACGCTGATCCTGGACAAGACCGGCACGCTGACGGATGGGCGCCCTCAGATCGTGTCGATCGACAGTCACGGGGACCTGAGCCAGAACGACATCCTGCGCTTCGCCGCAGCCCTTGATCAGGCCTCGAAGCATCCGGTCGCGCAGGCGGTGGTCATGGCGGCAAAGGCCGAGGGGCTGGATCTGCCAGTGCCTTCAGACGTGGCCGAGATCCCCGGCGAAGGGGTTGCGGGCCATGTCGCCGGACATAGCGTCATCGTTGGCGGTGAAGATTTCGTGGCGCGGCGCGTGGGGCGCAAGGACGAAAGCCACGCGGATCTCGCCGCCGGTTCAGTCCTTGTGGCCGTGGCTGTCGATGGCCGCATGGCCGGGCATCTGGTGATGGCTGATCCCCTGCGCGAGGGCACGGCGGCCATGCTGGCCGGATTGCGCCGTGGTGGGATCGCACGCATCCTGCTGGCCACGGGCGACCGGGCCGCAGTGGCCGAGCGCGTAACCGAGGGCCTGGGCCTGGACGGGCTGCGCGCCGGTCTGACGCCCGACCAGAAGGTGCTGCTGGTCCTGACCGAACGCAAGAACGGACCCGTGATGATGGTGGGCGACGGTGTGAACGACGCGCCCGCGCTTGCGGCGGCCGATGTCGGTGTGGCGATGGGCGCGCGCGGGGCGGCCGCCTCGGCCGAGGCGGCGGATGTCGTGCTGCTGGTCGATCGTGTCGATCGGCTGGGGCCAGGGATCGAGATCGCCCGCCGCGCGCGCCAGATCGCCGTTGAAAGCGTCGTGGCAGGGATCGGATTGTCGGTCATGGGCATGATCGCGGCCGCCTTGGGTTACCTGACGCCGGTGCAGGGCGCGCTGCTTCAGGAAGTGATCGACGTGGCGGTGATCCTGAACGCGCTCCGCGCGCTCAGGATCACACCCTTCGAGGCCGCACCGTCGCGTCAACAGGCCCTGTCCCTGGGGCAGGCTGAACATCTTGAAGGGAACATCTCATGAGCCGCCTTTCACATGCCGAAATTCACATGGTCCACCGCATCGGCTGGCTGCGCGCCGCCGTATTGGGCGCAAATGACGGCCTTGTCTCGACCGCCAGTCTTGTGGTCGGTGTCGCCGCCGCCGGGTCGGGACGCCCTGACATCCTGATCGCAGGGCTGGCCGGCCTTGTCGCGGGTGCGATGTCGATGGCGGCGGGGGAATATGTCTCCGTCAGTTCGCAGACCGATGCGGAACAGGCCGACATTGCCCGCGAGACGAAAGAGTTGCAGGACACGCCCGAGGTCGAGCTGGACGAGCTGACGAAGATCTACGTCATGCGCGGACTGGATGAGGATCTGGCCCGGCAGGTGGCAGTGCAACTGACCCAGAAGGACGCCCTTGGCGCCCATGCGCGTGATGAGCTGGGCATCTCGGAAACCGTGACCGCGCATCCGGTGCAGGCGGCGCTTGTGTCGGCTGCGACCTTTGCTGTCGGCGCTGTGGTGCCGCTGATCATCGCAGCACTTGCGCCGACATCGCAGATCACGCTTGCCGTCGCGCTGACGACGCTTGTTGCGCTGGCCGTGCTGGGCGGGCTTGGCGCCACGGCAGGCGGCGCGGGCATCCTGAAAGGGGCTGTTCGCGTGACCTTCTGGGGGGCACTGGCCATGGCGGCGACGGCCTTGGTTGGCATGATTTTCGGCGTGACCACGGGATAGCCGCCCTCAGATCCTGCCCGCGCCTTGACCCGGTTGCCCGGTGCGCCAGCCCTCAGACCTGCGCGCCCTGCGATATCAGCCATTTCGTCACCGAAGCCTGTTTGCCCCGCATATGTGCAAGCAGGGTCTGCGCCAGATGCTTGCCATCGCGCAGCGCCAGATATTCCATGATCTTTTCGTGCTCCTGCACGGCGGCGGCCCAGCGGTCATCGGACATGTTCGCCAGATAGCGGGCGCGCTGCATCCGCAATGACAGCGCCTGGCAAGAGGCTGTCAGCGTGTCGTTGCGTGCCGCCTTCAGGATGGCGCGGTGGATCTTCTGATTGATGCTGAAATACGCCTCGAGGTCGCGGGACTCGTAGCTTTTGATCATCTGGGCGTGCAGCGCGCGGACAGCCGCGATTTCCTCATCGGTGATGTTCTGGCAGGCCAGCTCACCCGACAGCGCCTCGAGCACGCCGAGAATGGGAAAAACCTCCTCGACCTCGCTGATCGTCAGGGGCGCGACCCAGGCGCCGCGGTTCTGTTCCAGCCTGACCAGCCCGTCCGAGGCAACCACCTTCAGGGCTTCGCGCATGGGGGTGCGCGAGACGCCGAACTGCGCGCAAAGCTCTTTTTCGGGCACTTTCGATCCCGGCTTCAGCTCCCCGGTGATGATCAGCATCTGCAGACGATCGACCAATTCCTCGTGCAGCGATTTGCGCGGGATTATCCGTATGGCGCTGTTCTCGGTCATGTTCTGTGACTCACTACTCTTTCAAGGCCAGTTCAAGCAGCCGGGCGATATGCATGGGCTTGCGGTCGGTGGTGTCGGAGATCTGATGCCGACATGAGGTGCCATCGGCCACGATGATCGTCTCGGCGCTGGCCTGTCTGACCGCCGGAAGCAAATCCGCCTCTGCCATCTTGCGTGAAATCTCGTGGGTATCTGCCCCGTATCCAAACGCGCCCGCCATGCCGCAGCAGCTTGTTTCGACAACCTCTATCGTGGTCTCGGGCAGCAAGGCGAGGGTTTTTTCGATGCTGGACATCACCCCCATCGCTTTCTGATGGCAATGCCCGTGCAGCAGCACTTTTGGCGCGGGCGAGGTCAGCTTGAGGCTGAAATCAGGGTTCCCGGCCTGAGCCGCGATATATTCCTCAAGCATCACGGCCTGGGCGGTCAGGCGCGCCGTATCCGCGCCTGGCAACAGGCTTGGGATCTCGTCGCGCAGGGTCAGAAGGCAGCTTGGTTCAAGCCCGACGATGGGCAATCCCTGCGCGGCCAGCGGCAGCAGCGCATCGACCAGCCGTTGCGCCTCGGCGCGGGCCTCTTCGACCAGACCGGCCGAAAGGAAGGTGCGCCCGCAGCACAGTGGCCGCTCGCCTGCCGGGGCTGCGGCCAGATGCACGGGCACCTCTGCCGCGTCCATCACGGCCAGGGTGGCGCGCAGGTTTTCAGGCTCGAAGTAGCGGTTGAAACAATCGGCGAACAGGACGACGCCGGGGGCTTCGGTTGGCGGAACCTCGGTATCCTTGAAGGGTGTCGCGCTCCATGTCGGCAGATCGCGGGTGGCGGTGAAACCCGTCAGCCGTTCGGTCAGCTTTGCCAGCCCCGGCACGGTGTTTCGCAGGTTCGCCAGGAACGACAGGCGCGAGGCCAAAGGCGCATAGCGGGGCAGATAGGCCACAAGGCGATCATGCAGGCTGATGCCATGCGCCTTGGCGCGCGCCGCCTGCACTTCGATCTTCATCTTCGCCATGTCCACGCCCGTGGGGCATTCACGCTTGCAGCCCTTGCAGGACACGCACAGTTTCATCGTCTCGGCCATCTCGTCCGAGGTCAGCGCGTCTGGTCCCAATTGCCCCGAAATCGCAAGACGCAGGGTATTGGCGCGCCCGCGGGTCAGATCCTGCTCCTTGCGGGTCACGCGGAACGAGGGGCACATGACCCCGCCCTTCAGTTTGCGGCAGGCGCCGTTGTTGTTGCACATCTCGACAGCGCCCTGAAACCCGCCGCCGCTGCCCGTCCAGGCGGACCAGTCCAGCTGCGTCCTGATCGGCGGCACCGCGTAATCAGGCCCATAGCGGAACAGGCGCCGGTCATCCATTTTCGGCGCGTTCACGATCTTGCCGGGGTTGAACAACCCCTTGGGATCAAAGCGCTGCTTGACCGCATTGAAGCTGTCGACCATGCGCGCACCGAACATCTTTTCGTGGAATTCCGACCGCACCAGCCCGTCGCCATGCTCGCCCGAATGCGAACCCTTGTAGTGCCGCACCAGATCAAAGCATTCCTCGGCGATGGCGCGCATCGTCTTGACGTCCTTGTCCAGCTTGAGGTTCAGCACCGGACGCACATGCAGGCACCCGACCGAAGCATGGGCATACCATGTGCCCTTGGTGCCGTATTTCTCGAAGATCTCGGTCAGGCCCGCCGTGTACTCGGCCAGATCGGGCAGTTCGACGGCGCAATCCTCGACGAAGGAGACGGGTTTGCCATCTTCCTTCATCGACATCATGATGTTCAGCCCGGCCTTGCGGAATTCGGCGATGCCGTTTTGCAGCCTGTTGTCGGTCACGGGCGTCATGCCGCCCCATGACTTGCCAGACCCCGACCACGCAAAGCCCAGATCGCCCATCATCTGGTCCAGCTGCTTGAGCTTGACGGCGTTCTGGCGCGGATCGTCCTCGGCGAATTCGACCAGCAGCAGCGCCTCGGGCTGTCCGGTCACAAAGGCCTCGATGGTCTGGCGGAACATCGGGATGTCGCGGCCAAGGCCGATCATCGTCGCATCCACCAGCTCCACGCCCTGCGGGGTCAGCGAGACCAGATGCTGTGCTGCATCCATGGCCTGATAGAAGGTGGGAAAATGGCAGACCCCCATCACTTTGCCTGCGACCAGGGGCCAGAGTTTCAGTTCGATCGCGGTGGAATAGGCCAGCGTGCCCTCGGACCCGACCAGAAGATGCGCCAGGTTCTGCGGCGCGCGGTCCGGTGTCAGCGCGTCGATATTGTAGCCACCGACCCGTCGCATCACCTTGGGGAACCGCGCGGCGATTTCCGCCGCCTCGCGCGCGCCCAGGGACAGCAGATCATCGCGCAGCGCGGACAGGGCAGGGGAATGATCTGCCCCGACGGGGCCGAAGCGATGCCGGCTGCCATCGGCCATGAATGCCTCGATCGACAGCACGTTGTCGCGCATCATCCCGTAGCGCAGCGATTTCCCCCCGCAGGAATTGTTGCCCGCCATGCCCCCGATCGTCGCGCGCGACGCCGTGGACACATCGACCGGAAACCACAGCCCATGCGGCTTGAGAATGCGGTTCAACGCGTCCAGCACGATGCCGGGCCGGACCACGCAGCGCCGGTTTTCGACATCCAGTTCAAGCACTTGGTTGAAGTATTGGGTGTTGTCCAGCACCAGCGCCTCGTTCACGGTCTGGCCGCATTGCGAGGTGCCGCCGCCGCGCGGCAGGATCGGAATGCCTTGCTCTGTCGCCATGTCCAGGGCCGCGCGAATGTCATCCTCGGACTTTGGCGACAAGACACCCAGCGGCATCATCTGGTAGAAGGATGCATCCGTCGCATAACGCCCCCGAGAGAAACGGTCGAACAGGACATCGCCTTCGACGCGATCAGCTAACATTTTGGAAATCTTTGATATTTCTTGCATGTTCAGCCCAATTCGTCAGCCGGGTTTCAGGGGAATTATGTGTTGACTAAATTATGAATTCAAAATTACAGTTCTTCAATGGAAAAAACAAATGGCGGTGGGCAGGTGCTCTCCGGGCTGTTTGTCGGAAGGTTTGGGAACAGAATTCATGAGAAAAGCCGGTCGTCACTTTCTTCAGATTCCGGGGCCGAGCGCTGTGCCTGATCGCATCCTGAGCGCGATCTCGCAGCAGACGATCGACCATCGCGGCCCGGATTTTGCCAAGGTCGGCCTGAAGGCGCTGAACGGGATGAAGTCGATCTTCAAGACGGACGCGCATGTGTTCATCTACCCCTCGTCCGGAACAGGCGCATGGGAGGCGGCGCTGGTCAACAGCCTGTCGCCCGGTGACCGTGTTCTGATGTTCGAAACCGGGCATTTCGCGACGCTCTGGAAGAAGCTGGCCGACAAGCTGGGGATCAAGGCGGAATTCATCGCCGGCGACTGGCGCGGCGGGGCCGATCCCGACCAGATCGAAGCCTATCTGGCCGAGGACAAGACCCATGAGATCAAGGCCGTCTGCGTTGTCCACAACGAAACCTCGACCGGTTCGGTGTCGCCCATCGCTGCGGTACGCAAGGCAATCGACAATGCCAATCATCCCGCGCTCTTGATGGTCGATACCATCTCGGGGCTGGCCTCGCTGGATTATCGCCATGACGAATGGGGCGTGGATGTCACCGTCTCGGGGTCCCAAAAGGGGCTGATGCTGCCGCCGGGCCTGTCGTTCAACGCGGTCAGCGCCAAGGCCATGGCTGCCAACAAGGCGGCGGCCTGCAAGCGGTCCTATTGGGACTGGGGCGAGATGGTCGGTCCGAACGAGAAAGGGTATTTCCCCTACACGCCGGGGACCAACCTGCTTTACGGCCTGAACGAGGCCATCGACATGCTGCACGAGGAAGGGCTGGACAATGTCTTTGCCCGTCACGCCCGCCATGGTGCCGCGGCCCGCGCGGCGGTGCGCGCCTGGGGGTTGGAGGTTCTCTGCGCCACGCAGGGGCAGGAAAGCGGCGTTCTGACCGCCGTTCTGATGCCCGAGGGCCATAGCGCCGATGCCTTCCGCGCCACGACGCTGGAGCATTTTGACATCTCGCTGGGCAACGGCCTGTCCAAGGTGGCCGACAAGGTGTTCCGCATCGGACATCTGGGCGATTTCAATGACCTGATGCTGGTGGCGACATTGGCCGGTGTCGAAATGGGCCTGAAGAAGGCCGATGTACCCCACAAGGAGGGTGGGGTGCAGGTCGCGATGCAAATGCTCGCGTAGAAGGCCCCCTCGCCCTGGCGCGAGGGGCAAGACGAACAACAAAGCTCTGGGAGGAGAACAAGATGAAGACGCTCGTGAAACTGTCAGCCGCAACAGCGCTGATCGGGATGGCAACCACCGTGTCGGCGGCGGACATGACCCTGAAATTCGGCCATGTCGGCGCGCCGGGGTCGCTGTTCGAGGACTCCGTGAACTATTTCGCGGAATGTTCCAACACCGCCCTGGCGGGCAAGGTCGAGGTGCAGACCTTCGGCTCGTCGCAGCTGGGCAATGACAAGGAACTGTTGCAGAAGCTGAAACTGGGTCAGGTCGATTTTGCGTTGCCGTCGTCGATCATGTCGTCGGTCGATGCCGTGTTCGGTATTTTCGAAATGCCCTACATCATCTCGGATCGCGACCACATGCGCCGCGTTCAGGGCGAAATGATGGATACGTTCGAGGGTGCCGCGCAGGACAACGGCTATCACATCGTGGGTCTGGCCGAGAACGGGTTCCGCAACATCACCAACAACGTGCGCCCGATCAATGTGCCCGCCGACCTGCAAGGGATCAAGCTGCGTACGCCCAACGGGGTGTGGCGTCTGAAGATGTTCCAGGAATATGGCGCGAACCCCACGCCGATGGCCTTTTCCGACGTGTTCACCGCGCTGCAGACCGGCGTGATCGACGGGCAGGAAAACCCCTATGCACAAATCGCTTCGGCCAAGTTCCAGGAGGTGCAGAAATACCTGTCGGTCACGGAACATGTCTATACGCCGGCCTATATCCTGGCCTCCAAGAAGCATTTCGACAAGATGCCCGCCGATGTGCAGGCGGCCCTGACGGATTGCGCGAACAAGACGCAGGATTTCACCTACACCCGCGCCGCCGAGCTGGAAGCAAGCCTGCTGCAGGTGATCAAGGATGCGGGTGTCGAGGTGAACGATGCCGACAAGGCCGCATTCATCGAAGCCTCCAAGCCGATCTACAAGCAGTTCGCGGATGAGGTCGAAGGCGGTCAGGACATGATCGACCTGGTCCTCAGCCTCGGCAAATCCGGCTGATCGGTCCCAGGGGGGCGTGGCGCAGGCCCGCCCCCTTTCTTCTGCATCTTCACGCATCTCTGCCGGATCCCCGGCGGCTGCTGGACGTTTGAACCCTTTCCAAAGTCAGGTCCGACATGGAGCATTCCGCCTACCCGACCCTGTCACGTCTGAACCGCCTCATGAGCAAGATCCTTGAATGGATGACGATCGGGCTGATGGTGCTGCTGACAGTTACCGTCACCGTGGCCGTGATCGCCCGCCTGATGGGGCAGAGCTTTTCCTGGTATGACGAGGTGGCCGCGATCATGCTGGCCTGGATCACCTATTACGGTTCCGCGCTGGCGGCCTTGCACCGCCGGCACATCGGTTTTGACACCGTGCTGCTGGCGATGCCGCTGCGGCTGCGCCTCTGGGCCCTGCTGGCGGGCGAAGCCATCGTGCTGCTGTTCTTCATCCTGATGGCGCGCGCCGGGCTTCAGGTGCTCGAGGTGCTGGAAGGCGATGTTCTGGTGTCGCTGACCTGGGTGCCCGTGCAGTTCACCCAGTCCGTCATCCCCATCGGGGCCGCGCTGTTCATCATCTGCCAGCTCCTCAGTCTGCCGGCTTACCTCAAGCTGACGGCAGCGGGCATCTCTCTGGAACATGCCGATATCGAAGAAGAAGTCGAAGCCGAGCTTGAAAAGAACAAGGACCGCGCCTGATGCTGATCGCTGCCATCTTCATTGCACTGCTGTTGATGATCTGCATCAACGTTCCGATTGCCGTGGCGCTGGCCATGTGCGGTGTCATCGGCCTGTTCCTGACCGAAGGGGCCGACAGCCTGGTCACCATCGCGCTGGACATGTACGGCGGATCGACCAAATTCTCGCTGATCGCGATCCCGATGTTCGTGTTGGCAGGGGCCATCATGAACGCCGGCGGGATCACCGACAGGCTGATCAACTTTGTCACTGCGATCATCGGCTTCATCCGGGGCGGTCTGGCGATGGTGAACATCGGCGTGTCGCTGTTCTTCGCCGAAATCTCGGGCTCTGCCGTGGCCGATGTGGCGGCGATGGGGTCGATCCTGATCCCGCAGATGAAAAAGCGCGGCTACAGCAAGGAATTCTCGGCCGCCGTCACATCGTCATCGGCATCGCTTGCGATCATCATCCCCCCGTCGATTCCGATGATCCTTTACGCGGCCTCGGCCAATACATCCGTCGAACAGCTGTTCGTGGCGGGTGTGGTGCCGGGCCTTCTGGGCGCGGCGGGCCTGATGCTGGTCGCCTACATCTTTGCCAAGCGATACAATTTCCCGACCGAAGCGGCCTTCAACATCCCGCGTCTCAAGGAGACGTTCATTGATGCGCTACCCGCCTTCATCCTGCCCGTGGTCATCCTGGGCGGTATCTTCGGCGGTTTCGTCACCGCGACCGAGGCGGCGGGCCTTGCCGTGCTGGCGGCCATCGTCGTGTCGGCCTGGTATCGCAACATCAACTTCGCCCATCTGCGCCGCGCCATGCTGGACGGTGGCATCCAGACGGCTGTGGTGATGCTGCTGGTGGCGGCGTCGGTGCTGATGGGCGGCTTCCTGACACGCGCGCAGATCCCGCAGCAGCTGGCCGAAGGCATCCTGTCAATCACCACGCAGCAATGGGCGATCCTGCTGATCCTGAACGTCTTTTTCCTGATCATCGGGTTCTTCCTGCATTCGGCCGCGGCGATCATCCTGGTCATTCCGATCGTGATCCCGCTGATCACGGCGGCGGGGATCGACCCCGTCCATTTCGGCCTGGTCGTGACGCTGAACCTGGCGATCGGGCAGCAGACGCCGCCTGTGGCCTCGGTGCTGATCACCGCCTGTTCGGTGGCCCGCGCCAATATCTGGGAGGTGTCCAAGGTCAATATCTGGTTCGTCGGCGTGCTGCTGGCGGTGCTGATGCTGTGCACCTATGTGCCGTCCGTCCCGATGTTCCTGGTGGAGTATTTCTACAGATGAGCAATCAGACCCCCGAACTGATCGAAGACCTGCGCGACGGCATCCTGTGGGTCACGTTCAACCGCCCCGAGGCGCGCAATGCGCTGACCTTTGCCATGTATGAACGGCTTGCCGCGATCTGCGCGACCATGCCGACGGACGGATCGGTGCGGGCCATGGTGATGTCCGGCGCAGGCGGCAAGGCCTTTGCCGCCGGCACCGACATGACCCAGTTCCGCGCCTTCGAGACGGCGCAGGATGCGCTGGATTATGAAGGCCGGATCGACGCGGTGCTGGAGGCGGTCGAACGCTGCCCGATACCCACGATTGCCGCGATCAACGGCGCCTGCACCGGGGGCGGCGGGTCCATCGCGGCGGCCTGTGACATCCGCATCGCATCGGCCAGCCTGAAATTCGGCTTTCCCATCGGGCGCACCCTGGGCAACTGTCTGGCGGCTGGAAACCTGGCGCGCTTGACCGAACTGATCGGCGCGGGCCGGGTGCGCGAGCTGATCTTCACCGCCCGCCTGATCCAGGCCGATGAGGCCCTGGCCTGTGGCCTCGTGAGCGAGGTCTTGGCCGATGAGGTCGCCCTGATGGACCGCGCCGCGGAACTGGCGACACTGGTCGGTTCCATGGCGCCCCTGACCCTGCGCGCCACCAAGGAAGCGATGCGCCGCAACCGGGCCGCCAGCAAGGTGCAGGACGACGATCTGATCACACTATGCTACATGAGCGAGGATTTCCGGATCGGCATGGAAGCATTCCTGAACAAGAGAAAGCCGGAATGGACAGGACGGTGAAACCCCTCACTGGCCCGCTCAAGGGGATGCGGGTGATCGAGCTGGCCCATATCATGGCCGGGCCGGTCTGCGGCCTGATGCTGGCCGATATGGGCGCCGATGTGATCAAGGTGGAAAAGCCCGCAGGCGACGACAGCCGCCGTTTCGTTCCGCCCGAGATCAATGGCGAAGCTGCGGCCTACATGATGATGAACCGCAACAAGCGCGGCATCGCCCTGAACCTCAAGGATGCCGAGGCTGTCGAGATCCTGCGCAAGCTGCTGACCGAGGCCGATGTGGTGATCGAGAATTACCGCACCGGCACGATGGAACGGCTGGGCCTGGGCTATGACGATCTGGTCAAGATCAACCCGCGCCTGATCTATTGCGAGATTTCGGGCTTTGGCCGCACCGGCCCCTATGCGGACCGCGGCGGTTTCGACCTGATCGCGCAGGGCATGGCGGGGCTTATGTCGATCACGGGCGAAGGGCCGGGACGCCCGCCGGTCAAGGTCGCAGCACCGATTTCCGATATCAATTCGGGCATTCTTGCCGCGATGGGTGTCTGTGCGGCCTATGCCAACATGCTGCAGACGGGGCAGGGGCAGAAGGTCGACACATCCCTGTTCGAAGCCGCGATCGTGCAGACCTACTGGCAGTCTGCCATTGCCTTTGCGACCGGCGAAAAGCCCGAACCGCTGGGCTCGGCGCATCCGCTCAACGCACCCTACCAGGCCTTCCAGACCAAGGATGGCTGGCTGAATGTCGGGGCCGCAAACCAGAGCAACTGGCTGCGTTTCCTCGAGGTGATCGGCGCGCCGGAACTGAACGATGATCCCAAATTCGCCTCGAACGAGGCGCGCAAAAGGAACCTGCCCGAACTGGTCGAGATTCTGAACGGCTATCTGCGCCAGGACACGACCGAGGCCTGGCTCGCCCGGATGGAAACCGCCAAGCTGCCGGCAGGGCCGATCAACGACATCCTGCAGATGCATGACGATCCCCAGACCCGCGCCCGCGAGATGGTGCTGAGCGTCGATCATCCCCGCGCGGGCAAGGTCGACACGATCGGGCATCCGGTCAAGTTCAGCCGGACGCCGGCGAATATCACGCGTGCGGCACCGCTTCTGGGGCAGCACAGTCGCGACATCCTGTCCGAACTCGGTCTGGATGATGCGCGCATCGACGCGCTGATCGCCTCGCGCGCCGTCATCGCAGCCTGAGGCGGCAACAGAACCCGGCCGCCCGATTCGCGGCCGCAGCGCCACAGGCCGCGCCGTGGCGGGTACATGACCCCGTATGCCGCGTGGCAGTGGCCTGTTGCGCGTCCTTTCGGCGTGAATGGATTTGCCGCAGGATGCAGGTTCGGCTTGCCTCTGATCCGTGGGCGCGCTAAGACGACGCGGCCTGATGCGGGCGTTGTGTAATGGTAAGACCCTTGCCTTCCAAGCAAGAGACGCGGGTTCGATTCCCGCCGCCCGCTCCAGACCTTCCTCCACCTCCCCGTTCTGTCCACAGTCCCGTCTGGCCTGACGCCGGGTCACCTTGGCTCTTGACCTTCGCGTGGCGCAGGTTACGGTTCCTCAACCCGTGCGGTACCCGTGGCCCGTCCGTCAGGACAGGCGCCCGGACCGCTCCGGACGCTGTGGCGGAAGGAGGAGCCGCCACAGCGATTTTTCAAAGACTTGCACAAGCAAGGCCAGTCCGGACCGGACGGCCTTGGAGAACGCCGGATATGGCAGCTGCACCGTCGGCCGCCGCAATCACGTCACGCCGCTGGTTGCGGCCTTGTCTTTGGGAGGAGATGACACATGACACTGAAACATCTGGGACTGGTTGCCGCCCTTGCCCTGGCGCCTGCCGCCAGCTTTGCCGAATCCTATAACGTCACCGTGGTTGCAGGTCACCCGCCGGTGTTCCGCTGGGTGCGGATGATCAGCGAAAGCTTCATCCCGGCTGCCCAGGCCGCACTTGAGGCCGAAGGGCACAGCATCACCTTCTCGGAACAATACGGTGGCGCATTGGCCGGCGTCGGCGAGGAGCTGGAAGCGGTCGAGGCCGGTCTGGCCGAGATGGGCACCTGCCAGGCGCTGTTCGATCCCGCCAAGCTGGCCGTGCAGAACGTGACCTATTACACCCCCTTCGTCAGCGATGACGTGCGCCTGATCGCCGAGACGGTGAACGACCTGCACCGCAACCATACCGAGATGAACCTGGCCTATGCGGAAAACGGCGTGTTCTATCTGGGCGCGCCGATCGGGATAGACGACTATGCGCTGATGACGAATTTCCCCGTCACGTCGCTGGACGATCTGAAAGGCCGCAAGATCGCGGCGCCGGGGGCTGCCATCAACTGGCTGTCGGGCACCGGGGCGGTCGGTGTTTCGGGCAACCTGACTACCTATTACAACGAACTGAAAGCAGGCGTGTACGACGGCGTTCTGGTCTTTGCCAGCGCCGCCCTGCCGGGCAAGCTGTTCGAGGTTGCGCCCTATGTCACCAAGATGGGTCTGGGCGCGCAATATGCAGGTTCCATCTGCGTCAATGCCGAATGGTTCGTGGGCCTGCCCGCCGAGGTGCAGACCGCCCTGGTGGCCGCGGCGGATGCAGCGCAGGTCTGGTATCACGACGATCTTGAGGCCTTTGTCCAGATCGCCCTGACCAAGATGGCCGAGGCCGGCGCCACCATCACCGAGGCCAGCCCCGAGATGCGTGCGGCCTGGGCGCAGGGCATGGATAACGCGGCCAAGACATGGGCCACCGAACTGGACGCGCAGGGCAAACCCGCCAGCCTGATCCTGGGGCTCTACATGGATGCGATGCGCGCCGCGGGTGCGACCCCGCTGCGCGACTGGGACAAGGAATAGGCGCAGCATGCGCCCATTCCTGGCCCTGGTGTTGCGCTGTCTGGATGGCGCGACCCAGGCGTTGAACGTGATCGGTTCGGGCTTGATCCTGCTGCTGATGATCCTTGTGGGGGTCGATGTGGCGGGGCGCAATCTGGCGGGCGCGCCCGTGGCAGGCGTGCCCGAACTGGTCACGCTGTCGATCGTCGCCATTGTCTTTCTGCAGATACCCCAGGCCCTGCGGGCAGGGCGGCTGACCCGCTCCGATGCCCTGCAAGGCTGGCTGGAGCCGCGCCACCCTGGCTTGGCCAAATGGATCGAGACCGTCTTTGACCTCGTGTCCATGGCGGTGATCTGGGTGATCGTCAGCACGACCTGGCCGATCTTCACCCGCGCCTGGGAACGGGGCGAATTCATCGGCGCGCTGGGGGATTTCATCGCGCCGACCTGGCCCGTGAAACTGACGATCCTGATCGGGGGCAGCATGCTGATCCTGCAATTCGCCGCCCGCATCCTGCGCCGCTGGATCCCTTTGTCCCCGGCCGAGGCCAGACCATGACCCCTTTCGAGATCGGATTGATCGCGCTTGCCGCGATGTTCCTGTCGGTTCTTGCGGGTCTGTTCGTACCCATCGCGCTGATGCTGTGTTCCTTTCTGGGTGTCTGGGCGATCAAGGGCACGCCGCTGCTGGCCTCCAAGCTGATGGCGCTGGCGGCGAATGACGCGATATCCAGCTATTTCTTCGGCGTCGTGCCGCTTTTCGTGCTGATGGGGTTCATCGTGGCCGAAGCGGGGTTGGGCCGCGATGCTTTCGATGTGGCCAATGCGATGTTCCGCCGCCTGCGTGGCGGGCTGGGCGTGGGCACCGTGGGGGCCAATGCGATCTTTGCCGCGATCACCGGCATCTCCATCGCGTCGGCGGCGGTGTTCACCAAGATCGCGGTGCCGCAGATGATCCGCCATGGCTATGCGCCGCGCTTTGCCGTGGGGGTGGTGGCCGGGTCCAGCGTGCTGGGCATGATGATCCCGCCCTCGCTTCTGCTGATCCTCTACGGCATCCTGACGGAACAAAGCATCGGGGATCTGTTCATCGCAGGGATCGGGCCGGGGCTGCTGCTGGCGGTGTTCTTTGCGGGCGGGATCATCCTGATGGCGATCTTCACGCCTGGTTTCGTGGGCCGCCCCGAAGGCGCCCCCGCGGCCCTGCCACCGCGCGCGTTGCTGGCCAAGGGCCTGCCCATCGCGACACTGATCGCGCTTGTGCTGGGCGGCATCTACGGCGGGATTTTCACGCCGGTCGAGGCGGGGGCGGTCGGGTCCATCGGGGCGCTGCTGATCGGCCTTGCCCTGCGCCGCCTGACATGGGCGGGGCTGTGGCGGGTGCTGGTGGAAACCGGGCTGGTCACGGCGACCGTCTGCTTCCTGATCATCGCGGCGCAGATGTATTCGCGCATGCTGGCGCTGTCGGGCGTCCCGGCGGGCCTTGGGGCCTGGGCGGCAGGGGCCGATCTGGGCTTCTGGGGGCTGATGATCCTTTACGTCCTGATCGTGATTGCGCTGGGCATGATCCTGGACAGCTCCTCGATCATGCTGATCCTTGTCCCGCTGATGCTGCCCGTGGTGGTGCCGATGGGCGTGGACCTGGTCTGGTTCGGCATCGTCACCGTTCTGGCGGTCGAGATCGGGCTGCTGACGCCACCCTTCGGCATATCCGTCTATGTGATCAAGGCCACGCTGGATGACCCCGCGATCACGCTTGCCGACATCTTCAAGGGGGCCGCCCCTTTCGCGCTGATCATGCTGGCGGTGCTGGCGCTGGTCATCGTCTTTCCCATGATCGCCATCGGCCTTGTGCCGGGGCGCTGAGTTTCACAGACCGAAGGAGGGTTTCATCATGGCACGCAGGTTCGTCGACATCTCCATCCCGCTCGAGGCGGGTGTCGCCAGCGATCCGCCGATCATGCTGCCGCAGATCGACTATCTGGATCACAAGATGACCGCAGGTCAGATCGCAGGCTTCTTTCCGGGTCTGACGGTCGATGACCTTCCTGGCGGCGATGGCTGGGCGGTCGAGTTTCTGCGCGTCAGCAGCCACAACGGCACCCATCTGGACGCGCCCTATCACCACCATTCGACGATGGACGGCGGCAAGCGCGCCATCACCATCGACGAAGTCCCGCTGGAATGGTGCATGAACCCCGGTGTCAAGCTGGATTTCCGCCACCTGCCCGACGGTCACCTTGTCAGCGCCGCCGAGGTCGAGGCGGAACTGGCCCGGATCGGTCATGACCTGCAACCGCTGGAAATCGTGGTCATCAACACCTCGGCCGGGGCGAAATACGGGCAGGCCGACTATGTCGATTCAGGCTGCGGCATGGGGCGCGAGGCGACGATGTATCTTCTGGAACGCGGTGTGCGCGTGACGGGCACCGATGCCTGGTCCTGGGACGCGCCATTCTCGCATACCGCCAGGAAATGGGCCGCGACCCACGATCCCGGCATCATCTGGGAAGGGCACCGCGCCTCGATCGATATCGGCTATTGCCACATGGAAAAGCTCAGCAACCTCGAAAGCCTGCCCGCAACCGGCTTTACCATCAGCTGCTTTCCGGTGAAGCTGAAGGGCGGATCGGCGGGCTTCACCCGCGCCGTCGCGATATTCGAGGATTAGGGGCGCCATGAAACTGGGAACCGTCTTGCATGCCGATGTGGAAAAACCCGTGGCCGTCATCGACGCGCAGCGCCTGCTGGACCTGCGCGCCGCCGGGCTGATGCTGCGCGACATGGTCGAACTGGTCGAGGCCGGGGATGCAGGGCTTGAGGCCGTGCGCGCCGCGCTGGCCGACCCAAAGGGCCGGGCACTGATCGCGCTGGACGATGTCGAGATGCGCTGCCCGATCCGGCCGGTGCAATACCGCGATTGCCTGGTGTTCGAGGAACATCTGATCAATTCCTTCGCCCAGGCCGAAAAGATGACCGGGCGTCCCTTTGCCATTCCTCCCGTCTGGTACGAGCAGCCGATCTATTACAAGGGAAACCGCATGTCCTTCATCGGCGACGGGCAGGACGTGATCTGGCCGTCTTACGCCGCACACCTGGATGTCGAGCTGGAAATGGCCATCGTCATCGGCAAGGGTGGCCGTGACATCAGCGCCGCAGACGCGCCCGCCCATATCTGGGGCTATACGATCCTGAACGATGTCAGCGCCCGCGATGCCCAGATGCGCGAGATGCCGGGACAGCTGGGGCCGGCCAAGGGCAAGGATTTCGATACCGGCAACATCCTGGGGCCCTGGATCGTGACGGCGGACGAGATCGCGCATCCCGTGGCACTGGACATGGAACTGCGCGTGAATGGTGAACGCTGGGGCGGCGGCAATTCGCGGGCCATGCATCACACATTCGCGCGGATCATCGAACATGTCTCGGCCTCGGAGACGCTCTATCCCGGCGAGGTGATCGGGTCCGGCACCGTGGGCACCGGATGCGGTCTGGAAACCGGCCGCCGCCTTGCGCCCGGCGATCTGTTCGAGCTTGAGATCGACGGCATCGGCGTCTTGCGCAACAGGATCGTTCGGCCCTGACGCCGGCGTCGGGACAGTGAGTATTTGGGGAACGATGAAGAGGCGCGCGCGGCCTCCCTTCATCGTTCAAAAAAATACTCATTGAACAACGATCGCCATCAGACACGCCAGCTCAGCAGGCGCCGTTCGGCCCAGCTGATCGCCGCCGATGTCAGCACCCCCAGCGCCGACAGGATCACCACCCCGGCAAAGAGCCGTTCCAGATCGTAGAGCGAGCCGGCCTCGAGGATATAGGCCCCGATACCGTAGCGCGCGCCCAGCATTTCGGCCGCGACCAGAAGGATGATCCCGATCGACAGGCTGATCCGCAGACCTGACAGGATCCCGGGCATGGCGCCCGGCAACACGATCTTGCGGACGATCGACCACCAGCTGAGGCCAAAGCTCTGGCCCATGCGGATCAGCGTGCGGTCGACATTGTCCACGGCGCCATAGGTCGACACGACCGTGGGCGTGAAGGTGCCAAAGGCGATCAGCGCGTATTTCGATCCCTCGTCGATACCGAACCAGATCACGAAAAGCGGCAGAAGCGCGATCTTGGGGATCGGAAATATCGCGGCGACCAGCGGCACAAGCCCCGCGCGGGCGATGCTGAACAGCCCGATCATCACACCCACGGCAATGCCCGTGCTGACACCCAGCGCCGACCCCACGGCCAGCCGCGACAGCGATGGCAGCAGATGCTCCCATAACAGCCCCGTCACCCAAAGGTCGCGGAAAGTGCCCAGCACATCCGAGGGCCGCGGCAGCGTCAGGTTCGAGATCGCGCCCGTGCGCGTCCCCCATTCGATCAGCGCGATCAGCGCCACGATCACCAGCGCCCCCAGATAGCGGACAGGCACGGGCTTGAAGCCGCCACCCCGGAACGGTACTGGGCGCGAGGGCGCGGGCGCGGGCGTTGCGGCCTGGCCGGTCAGCGGCATGTCAGACATTGCTCAGCTCCTTGTCGGCGGCCTCGGCCTCGTCCCGCATCAGTTGCCACAGCCGCGCCTGATGCGCCTCGAGCGCGGGATCGCCGGTGCGGCGCGCGTCCAAAGGCGTGTCTATGCTGACCACCTCGCGGATGCGGCCGGGGCGGCGCGACAGCACGACGATGCGATGACCCAGGCGCACCGCCTCGGCCAAGTTATGCGTCACATAGACGGCGGTGAAGGGCGCGCGCGTCCACAGCGCGATCAGGTCATCCATCAGCAATTCGCGCGTCTGCGCGTCCAGTGCCGACAGCGGCTCATCCATCAGCATCACGGCCGGGTTCACCGCCAGCGCGCGGGCGATCGCCACGCGCTGCTTCATGCCGCCCGACAGCTGCTTGGGCAAGGCATCGCGGAAATCGGAAAGCTTGGTGCGCGCCAGCACATCCGCCACGATCCGGGCGCGCCGGTCGCGGGGCAGGGCGTGATCTTCCAGCACCAGTTCGATATTGCCCGCGACCGTGCGCCAGGGCAGCAGGGCAAAATCCTGAAACACGAAGGTCAGCGGGTTCAGGCAATCCGCGGATGGCGCGCCCTGTTGCAGCACAGCCCCCGCATCGGGGCGTTCCAGCCCGCCGATCATCCGCAAAAGCGTGGACTTGCCGCAGCCCGACGGCCCGACGATGCAGACGATGCGCCCCTGGGGGATCGTCAGGCTGATATCGGACAGGACCTCGACTGCGCCATAGCGGTGCGAGAGGCTGTCGAGGCATAGATCCATGTTGCGTCTTCCCGAAGGGCGGCGCGCCGGAACGCACCGCCCGGTTGGCGTGATCGCGCGACCTTACATCGTCTGCACGTAGGAGGCGTCGACCAGCGTGTCCATCGTGATGCTGTCCTTGACCAGGCCTTCGGCAATGAACCAGTCCAGCTGATCCTTGACCGAGGTCGTGTTCAGCGCGGCCCCCGCATTCAGGCGCATCGCGCCGTTGATGATCGACCCGCGCGCCGCTTCATAGGGTTTGTCGGCGTTGACGTATTTGTGGATCAGCTTGACCATCTCCTCCATCTCGGCCTCGGATGTGGTCTTGTCGACCAGTGCGGCGTTGAAATCGGCTGCCCCTTTGGACAGGGCGCGCAGCACCGCTTCGGTCTTGGCGCGTTCGGCGCCGGCATTGGTGGCCGAGGTGAAGATGGTCGTGACCTGGTAGTCGGGCAGGTAGTCGGCCACGTCCCCGATGATATGCACCTCTGGCCCCGCAGCCAGCGGCTTGGCGATATGCGGCACGATGGTCCAGGCGTCGATCTGCCCGGTCTTGAGCGCGCCGATGACGGCCCCCACCTTTTGCAGCGGCACGAACTCCACCTCGACGCCTTCGGCGGCGGCAATCTTGGATCCCATGTAGTGGAAGGACGACCCGGCCTGCGTCACGCCGAACTTCTTGCCGCCCAGCATCGCCGGGCTGGTCAGACCCGCCTGATAGGCCGCGTCCGAGGCGAGGATCTTCTGACCGTCGATGCCCTTTTCTTCCGAAAGCGAGCCGCCGATCACCTTGACCGCGCCCTTCTCGGCCAGCGAGATCAGGCCACCCGAAATGGCCGTCACCGCGTAGTCGGCATCACCGGACGCGATGGCCACCGCCATCGGCTGCGCCGCCTGGAAGAACTTGAACTCGACGTCAAAGCCTTCTTCGGCGAAATAGCCACGCTCATAGGCGACGAAGCTTGCGGCATGGCTGGTGAAATTCAGCGCGCCGATATTGAGTTTCGTATTGGCCAGGGCCGGGCGGCCCAGCATCGGCAGGGCGGCTGCCCCGCCCAGCAGGCCCATGGCGCCGCGGCGTGAGAATGTGGTCATCGGGTCTCCTCCCCATCTGAGTGTCCTTCGGCAGGGCGAAGGCGCCAAAGACGCGCCGGACAGGCCATGCCGGGGATGCCATAGTGCGGCATCGGTCCTGGAAATCAACCCGCTAAAGTCCACAGGTGCCATACAACAGCCCCGCGACAGGACAGCCGCTTGCCCAGCGCGGCCCCAGGGCTTAAACCGCTGTCGCAGGACAAGAAGGAAAAGACGTATGGCCGGACCGGGCATCACAGCCGAACAGGAACGCGCGAAATCGAAACACATCGGCGCGCTGGCGGCCCTATGGCCTTTCTTGCGACCCTACAGGCCGCTTCTGGCCGCGGCCGTTCTGGCGCTGGTGCTGACCGCCTGCGTCTCGCTGGTGCTGCCGCTGGCGGTGCGACGTGTGGTGGACAATTTCAACGCCGAGGACGGCGCGCTGCTGGATCTCTATTTCACGGCGGCGCTGGGCATCGCGGCCCTGTTGGCCCTGGGCACGGGCCTGCGCTACCTGCTGGTCACGCGCCTGGGCGAACGTGTCGTGGCGGATATCCGCAAGGCGGTGTTCGACAGGGTGCTGGGCATGTCCCCGGCCTTTTACGAAAACATCATGACGGGCGAGGTTCTCAGCCGGATCACGACGGATACAACGTTGATCCAGTCGGTCATCGGCTCGTCCATCTCGATCGCGCTGCGTAACCTGTTGCTGTTCATGGGTGGCCTGGTGCTGATGCTTTTCACCTCGTCCAAGCTGACGGGGTTGGTCCTGCTGATCGTGCCGGCCGTGATCGTGCCGATCCTGGTGCTGGGGCGGCGCCTTCGCGTGCTCAGCCGCGAAAACCAGGACTGGATCGCGGCCAGTTCCGGCAATGCCTCCGAGGCGCTGTCGAGCGTGCAGACCGTGCAGGCCTTCACCCATGAAGAGGCGACGCGCCGCGCCTTCGGCGATGTGACCGAGTTGAGCTATGACGCGGCGCGCAAACGGGTGAACACCCGCGCCCTCATGACAGTGATCGTGATCTTTCTGGTCTTCACGGGGATCGTGGGCGTGCTGTGGATGGGCGCGCGCGACGTGCGCGCCGGCGCCATGTCGGCGGGCGCGCTGATCCAGTTCGTGATCTATGCGGTGATGGTGGCGGGCGCCGTTGGCGCGCTGTCGGAAATCTGGGGCGAGTTGCAGCGCGCGGCCGGTGCGACCGAGCGTCTGGCCGAACTGCTGAATGCCGATGATCCCGTCAAGGACCCGGCGGCACCGCTGCCTGTTCCGGCACCCGTCCGCGGGCGCATCACCTACGAGAACGTCAGTTTCCACTACCCGGCCCGCCCCGAAATCCCGGCCCTGGATCATGTCGATCTGGTCATCGAACCGGGCGAGACCGTGGCCCTGGTCGGCCCGTCCGGCGCAGGCAAGACAACGATCATCCAGACGCTTCTGCGCTTTTACGATCCCAGCGCGGGGCGCATCCTGCTGGATGGCGTCGCACTGGACCAGATGCGCCGCGAAGCGTTCCGCCATCACATGGCGCTGGTGCCGCAGGATCCGGTGATCTTTGCCACCACCGCGCGCGAGAATATCCGCTTCGGCCGGCCCGAGGCGACTGACGCCGAGGTCGAGGCGGCGGCGCAGGCTGCCGCGGCGCATGATTTCATCATGGCATTGCCCGATGGGTATGACGCGCAGGTCGGCGAACGCGGCGTGATGCTGTCGGGCGGGCAAAAGCAGCGAATCGCCATTGCCCGCGCCATCCTGCGCGACGCGCCGGTGCTGCTGCTGGACGAGGCGACATCCGCGCTGGATGCGGAAAGCGAACGCGCGGTCCAGATGGCCGTTGACGCCCTGTCGCAAGGGCGCACCACGATCATCGTGGCGCATCGTCTTGCCACGGTGAAAAAGGCCGATCGCATCATCGTGCTGGATGGGGGGCGCATCGTGGCGCAGGGAACCCATGACGCGCTGGTGGCCGAAGGCGGGCTTTACGCCCGTCTGGCGCGGCTTCAGTTCACCGACGGGGCACATGCGGCGTGAATTAGTGCTTGCCAGCGGTCTCACTCTGTCCAAAGGTTCACCGCGTTATGAGTGCCCTCCTGCACGGGAGGGTACGGTGAGTGAAAGGACAGACAGATGGGACTATTCAATTTCTGGAAGAAATCCGGCAAGAAAGTCGCGGGCGGCGGTGACGCAGCCCCCAGCGCCGAGGCGCTGAAAAAGGAAGTGGCCGACCTGGGCCTCGATACCAAGGGCGCCGAAATCACCGTGGATGGTGACAAGGTCACCGTGTCGGGCGGTACGCTGTCGGCCGAGGAGCGCGAGAAGGTGATCCTGGCCGTCGGCAACGTCGAAGGCGTGGCCGAGGTTGAAGCGGCCGAGGCCGATGACGCCGTGTTCCACACGGTCGAGAAGGGTGACACCCTGTCGGCCATTGCGAAAAAGACGCTGGGCAGCGCGAACCGCTACCCCGAGATTTTCGAGGCGAACAAGCCGATGCTGACCCACCCGGACAAGATCTATCCCGGCCAGGTCCTGCGGATCCCCGGCGGCAAGTCCGCCTGATCGGCAGGCATGACGGGAAGGGGCCGCCTTTGGGGCGGCCCTTTTGTTTTGCGGCTGTCCTGCGATGATACTGGGGCAGGGGCAGGGGCCTTGCATTTCACAGGCGTGACGGATCGGCCCCGAGTTTATCGGCGGTTGCCGCTGATCGCGCCGGTTTTTCATCCGTTTTGTGCAGAGCGTCCCGCGCGCGGGCATCCCTTTCCGGTCCCCGGCAGCTTAGACGTGCTTGCCTCTTGCCGCCTTAGAAGTCGAAAAGGTTGCTGAGGAAGGATTCGCGCTTTTTCTCATGCGGGCGGCCGCCATGGTGGTCGCGATCATAACCGCCACGCGGTGGCTGCGGGGGCTGTGCTGCGACCTGAGCCGCCGCGCCGATGATCTTGTCCAGCTCGCCGCGATCCAGCCAGACGCCGCGACACTTGGGGCAGTAATCTATCTCGACTCCGCTGCGTTCGGTAATGACGAGCACCTGTCCATCCACGGGGCATTGCATGGCGATTATCCTTTTCAAACAAATCCAATGGTTACAGGTTGGGACCTAATCACCGAACGGCCATATTCAACGGCTGCCCGAACGAAAGCCGGTGCGCGACGGGGGACGATATGTGGCTGGGCGATATGCCGCCGTGCGGTGCAACCCCTTGGAGCGCCTCTTTTACGTTGCGCCACCTTGTGCTCTGCACCCTTGTAACCTTTCGCAAACCCTTCCACATTACTGCCCGAGGATGAGGTGAGGGTCGCCATCGCGGCCCCAGTGGGAGGACCGAGATGGGTTTTGCATCTGTTGCAGATACGATTGCGCTTGAGACCGAGATGCCATGGGCCGAGCGTGACGTGCCAAAGACGCTATACCAGATGCTGTCGCAGACGCGCGACAAGGTGCCATTGGGCAAGGCCGTCACCTTCCAGCTGCTCAGCGGACCGACCGACAAGGCCGAAACCCTGAACTGGACCCAGTTGCACGAAAAAACCTGCCAGGCGGCGAACCTGTTCCGCAGCCTGGGGATCGGTGAGGGTGATGTGGTCGCCTGCATCCTGCCCAATTGCAACGAGACGGTTCTGACCGTCCTTGGCGGGGCCATTGCCGGGATCATCAACCCGATCAACCCGCTGCTGGAGCCTGAACAGATCGGCGCGATCCTGCGCGAGACCAAGGCCAAGGTCGTCGTGACCCTCAAGGCGTTCCCCAAGACCGATGTGGCGCAAAAGACCGCCGAGGCCGTGCGCCATGCCCCCGGCGTGCATACCGTGCTTGAGGTCGATCTGAACCGCTACCTGACGCCGCCGAAATCCTGGATCGTGCCGCTGGTGCGCCCCAAGAACCCCGGCAACCACCATGCCGATGTCAAGAATTTCAACGCCGAACTGGCGCGCCAGCCCAAGACACTGGCCTTTGCCGACAGCGCGGGTGACCGGGTCGCCGCCTATTTCCACACCGGCGGCACCACCGGCATGCCCAAGGTCGCGCAGCATCGCTATTCCGGGATCATCTATAACGGCTGGCTTGGCGGCACGCTGCTTTACACACCCGAAGACAACGTGATCTGCCCGCTGCCGCTGTTCCATGTCTTCGCCTGCCATGTGATCCTGATGGCGGTGATCTATTCGGGCGCGCATGTCGTGTTCCCGACGCCTGCGGGGTATCGCGGCGAGGGGGTGTTCGACAATTTCTGGAAGCTGATCGAACGCTGGAAGATCACCTTCATCATCACCGTTCCTACGGCCATTTCGGCGCTGATGCAGCGCCCGGTCGATGCGGATGTCTCGACGGTGAAGACGTCATTCTCGGGGTCGGCGCCGCTGCCGCTGGAATTGTTCAAGCGGTTCGAGGCGGCAACCGGCGTGACCATCGTGGAAGGCTACGGTCTGACCGAAGCCACCTGCCTTGTCTCGGTCAACCCGGTGGACGGCGAAAAGAAGGTGGGATCGGTCGGCATCCGCTTTCCCTATACGGACGTCAAGATCCTCAAGACCGTGGGGGGCGCGCCCGTCGAATGTGCCGCCGACGAGGTGGGCGAGATCTGCATCGCGAACCCCGGTGTCTGGGCGGGCCACACCTATACCGAGGACGACAAGAACCGCGATCTCTACCATTATGGAACGCATCTGCGGACCGGTGATCTGGGCCGCATCGACACTGATGGTTACATGTGGATCACGGGGCGTGCCAAGGACCTGATCATTCGCGGCGGGCACAACATCGACCCCGCCGAGATCGAAGAGGCGCTGCTGGCGCACAAGGACGTGGCCTTTGCCGGTGCCATCGGCCAGCCCGACGCCCATGCGGGCGAGTTGCCCTGCGCCTATGTCGAACTGGTCGCGGGCGGCACCGTGACGGGGGCCGAACTGGTCGAGCATTGCAAGATCCATGTGCATGAACGCGCGGCCCTGCCGAAATTCGTCGAGGTGCTGCCGGAGCTGCCCAAGACCGCCGTCGGCAAGGTGTTCAAGCCCGACCTGCGCAAGCGCGCCATCACCCGCGTCTACAATGCCGCACTGCACGAGGCCAAGCTGAACGCCAACGTGGTCGAGGTTGTCGATGACAAGAAACGCGGCCTTGTCGCCCGTGTTCGTCGCACCGGCGTCGTGCATGATGACGAGGTGGGGCATGTGCTGGGCGCCTTCACCCGCCCCTGGGAATGGGCCGAGTGACAGCGCAGGGCGCCGCATCCCGGTCTGACGGAAGGCACCCGTGATCCTTCTGACGATCATACTTGCGGCGCTTGTCCTGCTGGGCGCGACGGTACTGATCCATTACGAGGTGCTGCGCGTCACCGGCAAGCTGCTGCCCGATCTGCCGATCCGCGCGCGCCAGCGGGTTCTGGTCGTGATCATCGCCTGCATGATCGGTCATATCCTCGAGATCGGCCTTTACGCGGTGGCCTATGCCCTGTTGCTGCAATTCGACGGGTTCGGCGGCATCGGCGGCGTGTTCGAGGGGACGGCGCTGGATTATTTCTATTTCTCGCTGACCAGCTACACCACATTGGGTATCGGCGAAATCCATCCCTACGGCCCGATCCGCATGATCGTCGGGCTTGAGGCTCTGAACGGGTTCTTGCTGATCACCTGGTCGGCCTCGTTCACCTATCTGATGATGCAACGCTACTGGCACCCCGAACGGGACCGCTGAGCAGGCGGCGCGGTTCTGTTTCAGCCGATCACGAAACTCTGTCCCGCAAAGGGGGTGCACCCGCCTGTTCCATGCCCTAGGTTGCGCGGGACATCTAGCAGAGCGAGAGTGACCCATGAGCTATACCCCTCCCAAAGTCTGGACCTGGACACCCGGAAACGGCGGACGTTTCGCCAATATCAACCGCCCCGTTGCCGGCGCCACCCATGACAAGGAGCTGCCGGTCGGCAAGCACCCTTTCCAGCTTTATTCGCTGGCCACGCCCAATGGCGTGAAAGTGACCGTGATGTTCGAGGAACTGCTGGCCGCCGGGCATGAAGGCGCGGAATATGACGCATGGCTGATCCGCATCAACGAGGGTGACCAGTTCGGCAGCGGTTTCGTAGCGGCCAACCCCAACTCGAAGATCCCCGCGCTGATGGATCACAGTGGCGACACACCGCAGCGCGTGTTCGAATCCGGTGCGATCCTGCTGTATCTGGCCGAAAGGTTCGGCGCCTTCCTGCCCACCGATCATGCGGCGCGGACCGAATGCCTGTCCTGGCTTTTCTGGCAGATGGGCAGCGCGCCCTATCTGGGTGGGGGCTTTGGCCATTTCTATGCCTATGCGCCCGAGAAATTCGAATATTGCATCGACCGTTTCGCGATGGAGACGAAGCGCCAGCTGGACGTGCTGGACCGGCATCTGGCCGAGCATGCCTATATGGCGGGGGATGAGTATACGATTGCCGATATGGCGATCTGGGCCTGGTACGGCCAGCTGGTTCTGGGGCGGCTTTACGAGGCGGCGGAATTCCTGGATGTGACATCCTACAGGCATGTGATGGCCTGGGCCGAAAAGATCGACGCACGGCCTGCGGTCAAGCGGGGGCGCATGGTCAACCGCGCCTTCGGTGATCCGGCACTGCAACTGCACGAGCGTCACGACGCCAGCGATTTCGACCTGCGGACCCAGGACAAGATCGCGCCCGAACAGGGCTGAAACAGGGCTGACGCCTCAGGTGGCCGGGCGGAAATAGGCGGCGCTGTCCAGTACGCCCGCCAACCGCGCAGCCGTGCACAGGCTTGCGCAAAGGCTGTTTTCGCCCGGCAGCGCGCCAACCAGGGCGATGGCGTTGCCCGGCAGGCGCAGCGGGTCAAGCACCCGTCGCAGGGCTTGCGCCATGCCCTGCCAGGATGGTTGCGGTGCGGGCATCGGGGCGGCGGATGCGAAGTTCAGCGCCGACACCTCGCGCAGTTCGGCCAGAAACGCCTCTGGCGCCTCTCCTTCGGGGGCGAGGGCCAGAAGCTGGCAGTTCTTCAACCCTGCCAGGTGGGCGCGCACCGGATCGGGCAAGACCAGACGGCGTGCCAATCGCAGGTTCAGCGCGGCGGGGGTGAACAACAGCCCCGCCGGATCGCGCCCCGCCGTGCGATAAAGGCTGGCGTAATCCGCATAGCGCATGCCCAGTTCCGTGGCGCGTGCCATCTGCATGCGGATCACGGCCATGGGCGGGCGCTTGGCCGCCTGTTCTGCGCGGGCGCGTTCCCACATGTGCTTGTGCCACAGGCTGACCGGTTCGGGGGGCGCGTTATGCCCGATCCCCTTGGCGTGCGTGGGCCCGTCCGTCATCGTCGATCATCCGTGGTCGGTGTGGTCTGCATAGACCTGCTGCCATCCGGGGAATTACGCAAGGGCAAACCGGGTTCATGCGGGCTTGCACAACGCCTGAGGTGCTGCAGCATGGACCGCCTGCCTGAAAGACAGGCGCGGCTGCTTGGGGTGCATCATGCCCCCGGCCTTCAGATCTGCAGAAACCGGGCGCGCGCGGCGTGATAGGTTGCATCGGCGCCATCAGCCTTCTGCCGCAGGATAGCAAGCGCGGCGAGATAGCTTTCGGCGGTGCGCCGGGCCAGGGGATCGCTGCTGTCGCGCAGGGCGGTGAAGACCTCGGCCGCGGCCTTGCCGCCCGCTTGCAGGATGCTGTCGGGGAAGGTGGGGTAGACGGTCACGCCATGCGTCGTCATGAGGCTGTGCAGCGCGGCGGCATCCTGTGCGGCAGCGGCGGCAAGGCTGTCGCGATGCGCGGCGGCGCAAGCGACGCGCAGCACCTCCCGAAGGTCCTGGGGCAGAGCAAGATATCTGTCCTTGTCCACGATCAGTTCGAAGGCCATCGCGGGCTTGGTGAAGGACACGGCATGGTAATGCTTGCATTCCTGCTGATAGCCCATCGCGAGATCCCGCGCGGGGCCGCCGAATTCGATCCCGTCAAGGGCGCCTGCCTGCAAGGCGGCAAGGGTTTCATCCGCCGCCATGGCAACGGGGGACAGGCCCATCTTGCGCCAGACCTGCGCGGCAAGCCCCGATGACAGCAGGCGCAGGCCCTGCACATCCTCGATCCCGGCCAGGGCCGTGCGGAACCATCCGCCAGCCTGGGGGCCGGTGTCGCCGCACAGAAACGCCTGAACGCCGAAGCTGTCATGCACCGCATCCCTGACGGCGTTGCCGCCCAGCCGGTCCAGCCAGCTTGCCATTTCCATCGCGGTCAACCCGTAGGGCATGCCCGCGAAGAATGGCAGGGCCCCTGCGCGCGATTGCCAGGCCTGCACGGGGCCGTGGCCCATGTCGGCCTGGCCCGCGATCACGGCATCCAGCGCCACGGCCTGTTGTGCCGCGCCGTTCGCCGGGACCGCCTCGACCGTCAGAAGGCCATCGCTGAGGGTGTTGATCCGCGCGGCCAGCCGCGCCGCGTCGAGGGCGGTCTCGGCCGGGCCCGTGACGGGGCTGGTCTGCATCCGCCAGAGGGTGCGGCCCTGCGCCAGGGCGGGTGCGGCCAGCGCGGGTGCAGCCGCAGCCACCGCGCCAAGCGCCGCTGTTTTCAGGAATGACCGTCTGTGCATGGGCGTTCTTTCGCTGCGGGCTGGTCCTGTGCCAGGTCTGTGCCAGGTCTGTGCCGGTGTGCAACCTTATAGGTTGCGCGCGGCGGCCAGGCAATTCCACGCCCCGCCCTTGACCGTGCCGGGCATCAGCCCTCCAGAAGCCGACGCAGCAGGGGATGCGGAAAACTGCGCCGCGCGGTGACGGCGTAGAAGCCTTCGATGATATCCAGCTCATAGGGGGCGGCTTGCAGCAGGCCCGCCCTGATTTCATCGGTCAGGACGACGGCGGGCGCGATAGCCAGCCCCATGTTTTCGCGCGCCAGCAGGCGGACCATGGCCATGTCATCGACCTCGGCCGCGATGCGGGGGGTCACGTCCAGCCGGGCGACAAGGCTGTCGAAACCGCTGCGGATCGTGCTTTCGGTGGGCAGGATCACCGGTTCGTTACGCAGCAGATCGGCCAGTGTCGCATGCGGGGCCATGCGCGCGGCGGTGCCGTAAAGCCCGATGGGCTGTTCCGAGATGCGATGCGTCACCAGATCGGCCCCGCCGTCACGATGCGGCGGCTCGTTGGTCAGTACCACATCCAGCGCAAGGGCTGTCAGTGCCTCGATCAGAACGGTGCTGCTGCCCGAGCGCAGGATGATCTCGGTCTCGCCGCCGGTCAGGACAGGGCGCAGAAACGCCAGCTGGAAGTTGCGCGACAGCGTCGATTGCGCCCCTACGCGAAGGGGCTGCTGCACCTCGCCGGTCTGGCGCAGGGTCGCGATCAACTCCTCGCCCGCGCCGAAGATGCGATCGGCATGATCCAGCGCGATGCGTCCGGCTTCGGTCAGGATCAGACGGCGCCCGCTGCGGGTGAACAGCGGATGTCCCAGCCGTTCCTCAAGTTGGCGCAACTGGATCGACAGGGCCGATTGCGACAGGTTCAGCCGTTCCGCCGCGCGGGTCAGGTTGCCCATATGGGCAATCTCGCGGAAATACCGCAGGTGATGATAGTTCAGATCAGCCATGGATTTATAAAACAGAACGTTTTTATAAAAACAATGAATTTTTTAGTGTTCTGTTGCAGTGCTACCTGACCACCAGTTCTGACAGGAGAGCCCGCGATGACCCTTCTTGCCTATCTTCCGCCTCTGGCGCTGGCCCTTGTGGCCCTCGATCTGACCCTCAGGCCGGTGGGCCGCGCCCATGCCCGTCTTCACCTGCCCGAATGGGCCGCCTTGCTGGCGATGGTCTGCGCCTTCGGCGCGGCTGTCCTGCTGGCGGTTGTCGGGCCGGTCACGCTGAGCCTGCCGGGGGTGCTGGCCCTGGCCTTTGCCGCAAGGATCGACATCGTGTCGGTCGCGATGCTGTTGACCGTGTCCTTCGTGGGCTGGATCGTGCTGCGCTTTTCGCGCAAGGCGCTGGATGGCGAGGCGGGCCAGGCCGGGTTCATGGCGATGATGGCGGCCACGCTGGCGTCGGTGTTGCTGCTGGTCAGCGCGGGCAATCTGGTGCAGCTGGTGCTGGCCTGGGCCATGGTGGGGCTTGGGTTGCACCGTCTGATCCTGTTCTATCCCGACCGCCCGCGCGCCCAGCGGGCCGCGCGCAAGAAGACCCTCAGCGGGATTGCCGGCACTGCGTCGCTGCTGCTGGCGGCCATGCTGCTGATCCAGGGGTATGGCACCGCCGATATCGCGACCATCGCACAGGCGGTGCACGCGGGCCAGACCCCCGCGACATTGTGGCTGGCGGCGCTGCTGCTGGCAGTGGCGGCGGTGTTCAAATCCGCGCTGATCCCCGCCCACGGCTGGCTGACCGAGGTGATGGAGGCGCCGACGCCGGTATCGGCCCTGCTCCATGCAGGCGTGGTCAACGCGGGTGGTTTCCTGCTGATCCGCTTTGCCGATGTGCTGCTGGCCACGCCCGGCGTACTGGCCTTGCTGGCGCTGATCGGTGGCTTCAGCGCCTTGGTGGGCGCGGCGGTGGCGCTGACGCAACCTTCGGTCAAGACGGCGCTGGCCTGGTCGACCTGCGCGCAGATGGGCTTCATGGTGCTGCAGATCGGGCTGGCGCTGTTTCCGCTGGCGCTGCTGCATATCGTGGCGCATTCGCTATACAAGGCGCATGCTTTCCTGGCCTCGGGCGGGGCGGTCGAACAGGTGGCCCGGATCCGGCGCCCCGGTCCGGTGGCCATCCCGGACCTGCGGGCGGTCTGGCGTGCCTTCGGCCTGGCGCTGGTGATCTATGCGCTGGTTGGCCTGATGTTCGGGATCCTCGACAAGCCGGTGCAGACCGTGGCCCTTGGCGCGATCCTGATTTTCGGCGTGGCCTATCTGATCGCGCAGGGACTTGCGGACATGGCGCCATGGCCGCTGACGATCCGCACGGTGGCCATGTCGGGCGCGGCCACGCTGGCTTATTTCGCGTTGCAGGCCGGTGTCACGGCCCTGTCGGTGGGCACGCTGCCCGCGCCGCCCGCAGCTGACGGGCTGATCTGGGCGACCTTGGTGCTTGCGGTCGGCAGTTTCGGGCTGGCCTCGGTGGCGCAGGCGACTTTTCCGCTCTGGGCCGGGCACCCCGCCGCGATGGGGCTGCGCGTACACCTGATGAATGGACTTTACCTCAATGCGCTGACGGACCGGATGATCGGTCAGTGGCGCGCATCGAAAGGATGATGCCGTGAACGCTCCTTCCCTGACCTTTACCGGACCTGAACTGGAACTCTTTGCGGTGGCGCGGAAGGCGGCCGGGATGATCCCGCCGGCCTTTCCGCTGGCAGCGACCGTGGCCGTCAATCCCTTTCTGGGCCAGGCGGGCCAGGACCGGGCGCAGACCGCCGCGATCCTGGCCCGTGTCGGCGGGCTGCGGATTTTCCGCGACCGCGCCGGTTTTGCCCAGAGCATGGCCGAAGGACGGATCGACCCGGCCGCGATGCAGGCGGCGGCACGGGCGCGTGGCCTGAAGACCGCCGATCTGGAGCAGGCCGTAACCAGGCCGACGCCGCAGCCGCGGGCATTCGCAACCGCAGCCGATCTGGCCGGAGATGCGGCGGCGCGCGCGTGGGCCGATCTGGCCCGCGACCGGATTGCCACATGGGCGGCGGCGCATTTCGATCAGGGGCAGGCGCTCTGGCCCGCGCTGGAAGGGTCGGCCTATGCATCCTGGCGGGCCTTTGCCAGCCGTGATCTGGTGCCCGGCATCGCCGGTCTGGGCGACAGTTGCCAGCGCGTGTCCGGCTTGCCCCATGATCCGCGTGCCGCCTTTGCCGAGGCGTGCCAGGTGCTGGGGGTGACCACGACAAGCGCGCCGGACTATTTCCATCGCCTGTTGATGGATCTGGAAGGCTGGGGCCAATATGCGCGGCATCTGGACTGGTTGGCGCAGCGGGACGGGGCGCGGGACGGGGTTCTGTTCGAATGCCTGACCATCCGGCTGCTGTGGGACATGATCCTGTTCGAGGCGCATCGCGACCTGATCGCCGCGTCATGGGCAGATACGCTGGCGGCCTATGCCGTGCCCGCGCAACCTTCCCATGACGATCTGGTCGATGCAGCCCTGCAAGACGCGTTGGAGCGGTCCGAGGAGCGTCGGCTTGTGTCACGGCTGGCCGCCGCGGCGACCCAGGCGCCTGAGACGCATGCCAATCACACACCGGCGATCCAGGCGGCGTTCTGCATCGACGTGCGGTCAGAAGTGCTGCGCCGCGCGTTGGAGGCGACGGACGCCGGCATCCGCACCATCGGTTTTGCGGGCTTTTTCGGTCTGGCCGTCGCGCATCGGGGCTTTGCCTCGGACGTGGTCGAGGCGCGCGCGCCCGTGCTGTTGCAGCCGGGTGTCGAAAGCCGGTCCTCGGGGGCGTCCGATGACGATCTGGCCGCCCGCATCGCGGCCCGGGCGACCCGCGCCTGGGGGCGGTTCCGCATGGCATCCGTCTCGGCCTTCGCCTTCGTCGAGGCCGCGGGCCCGCTTTATGTGGGCAAGCTGCTGAAAGATACGGGCACACGCGCCAAGGCGGCGCCTGGCGGACCCGCGCCCACCACCGATCTGCCGCTCGAGGCGCGGATCGGGGCGGCGGCCACGATCCTGTCGGCCATGTCGCTGACCCGCGATTTCGCACGGCTGGTTCTGATTGCCGGGCATGGCGCGGGCGTGACGAACGCGCCGCACGCCAGCGCGCTGCAATGCGGGGCCTGCGGGGGGCATGCGGGCGATGTGAACGCGCGGCTGCTGGCCGGGGTGCTGAATGACAGCGCCGTGCGCGCGGGGCTGGTGGCCAAGGGGATCGAGATCCCGGCCGACACGCGTTTTGTCGCGGGTCTGCATGACACCGTGTCGGACCGGGTCACGCTTTACGAGGATCAGGCCATTCCCGATCACGCGGCTGACCTGGCGCGGCTGCGCGCGGCGCTGGATCAGGCCGGAACGCTGGCCCGCGCCGAACGGGCCGCGCGTCTGCCGCGCGCGGATACGCCCGAGGCGCTGGCCCTGCGTGGCGGCGACTGGTCCGAGCTACGCCCCGAATGGGGGCTTGCCGGTTGCGCGGCCTTCATCGCGGCCCCGCGCGGGCATAGTGCGGGTGTGGACCTGGGCGGGCGGGCCTTCCTCCATGATTACGCCTGGCAGGCGGATAAGGGCTTTGGCGTGCTTGAGCTGATCCTGACCGCGCCTGTGGTGGTGGCAAGCTGGATTTCGCTGCAATATTACGGGTCATCCGTGGCGCCGCAGGCCTATGGGGCCGGCAACAAGCTGCTGCATAACGTCACCGGCGGGATCGGCGTGATCGAGGGCAATGGCGGCATGCTGCGCGCGGGCCTGCCCTGGCAATCGGTCCATGATGGCGACGCCCTGCAGCATGATCCGGTACGCCTGACCGTGATGATCGAAGCGCCGACGCAAGCGATCTCGGACATACTTGATCGTCATGACGGGGTGCGGGCGCTGTTTGACAACGGATGGCTGGCGCTGCTGGCCACCGATGCGGCAAAGGGTCAGGTGCTGCGCTATGAGGCAGGGACCTGGGTCAATCTGACGATCGAGGAGCGGGTGTCGCGCGCGGCCTGACGCCCGGACCACCGGACAGAAAAAAGGGCGGCCCGCGCATGTCGGGCCGCCCTTTGTCTTGAGCCGTCTGTCTTGCGCCGTCTGTCTTGCGCCGCTGTCAGTCGTAGCGCAGGTCGCGCGCCTTGCCGCGGAAGATGTAATAGGCCAGTGCCGAATAGCCCGCGATGACCGGGATCACGATCAGCGCGCCGACAAGGATGATCATCAGGCTTTCGGGCGCAGAGGCCGCCGCATAGATCGTCAGCTTTTCCGGCACCACATAGGGGTAGAAGGAATAGGCCAGACCCGTGAAGGCCAGCACGAACAGGGCGCTCGCCCCGGCAAAGGGCAGCCAGGCGAAGCTGTCATTGGCCGTGGGCAGCCGCCGCAGCACGACCCAGATCCCAAGGATCAGCGCGGCGGACATCAGCGGCAGCGGCGCCAGCAGGAAGAACTCGGGGATCGAGAACCACCGCTCCCAGATGCGGGTGCTGACAAGGGGCGTCGCAAGCGAAATCGCACCCACACCCAGCACCACGCCCCAGATTCCGCCACGCGCCCATCGGACCGCTTTCAGCTGCAATTCACCTTCGGCTTTCAGGATCAGCCAGCAGGCGCCGATGAAGCTGTAGCCCACGGTCAGGAAGACCGCCGTCAGCAGGGCGAAGGCCTGCGAGGTCCAGCTGTTGTCCAGCCCCATGACGTAAAGGCCCAGCATGTAGCCCTGCGCCATCGACGTCATGATCGAGCCTGCGAAAAACGCGACATTCCAGGCATTTTTCTTCGGCAGGGCCACCTTGGCGCGAAACTCGAACGCAGTGCCGCGCAGGATCAGACCGATCAGCATGATCGCGACCGGCAGGTAGAGCGCGGTCAGGATCGTGCCATGCGCCGCCGGAAAGGCGACCAGCAGCAGGCCGACCGCCATCACCAGCCAGGTTTCGTTCGCATCCCAGAAGGGCCCGATCGAGGCGACCATGCGATCCTTCTCGGCCTCGTTGCCCAGGGGCGTCAGGATGCCGACGCCCAGGTCAAACCCGTCCAGCACGACATAGATCAGGATCGACAGGCCCATGAGCGCCGCAAAGACCACGGGCAGCCAGACGGCGGGATCACCAAAGAGGGTCATCATGGCATTCACTCCGCCGGGATCGACTGGATCGCGCCGCTGACCGGGCGGCCTGCGACAGGTGCCGTGCCGCCCTTGGCCTTGCGCCGGGCCAGGTAGACCAGCACGCTGACATAGGCGACAAGCAGCGCGCCATAGATCATCAGATAGGCCACCAGGGTCGAGGCCACCAGCGCCGGCGCCACATCACCCACCGCGGCATCGGTGCTCAGCACACCGGTCACCAGCCAGGGCTGACGGCCGATTTCGGTCGTGTACCAACCCGCCAGCGTCGCCAGCCAGCCCGAGAAGGCCATCGGCATGAACGCCCACAGGACAGGGCGCGGCAAGCCTTCGATCCCGCGGCCACGGCGCATCAGGAACAGGGCCGCCCAGGACAGGGCCAGCATCGCCATGCCCGTGCCCACCATCACGCGGAACGACCAGAACACGGCGTTCACGGGCGGGTGCAGGATGGTGCCATCCTCGGCCACGAAATCGTTCAGGCCCGGCACCTCGCCATCCAGGCGATGGGTCAGGATCAGGCTGGCGCCCGACGGAATGCCGATTTCGAATCGGTTCTCGCGCGCGTCCTCATCGGGCAGGGCGAACAGCAGCAGCGGCACATTGCCTTGCGTCTCCCAGTTGCCCTCCATCGCGGCCACCTTGGCAGGCTGGTATTCCAGTGTGTTCAGCCCGTGCATGTCTCCGGCATAGATCTGCACCGGGATGATCGCGGCACCCATGATCACGCCCAGCCGCAGCGATTTTCGCACCTCGGCGCTGCGTTCACCCATGACCCAGCGCAGGGCGGACATGCCCGCGATCAGAAAGCCCACGGTCAGGCCCGAGGCCAGCAGCACATGGGCAAGCCGATAGGGCATCGAGGGGTTGAAGATGATCGCGAACCAGTCGGTGGCATAGGCCACGCCGTCGCGCATCTCGAAGCCCTGGGGCGTGTGCATCCAGCTGTTCAGCACAAGGATCCAGAATGTCGACATGGTCGTGCCCACGGCCACCAGAACGGTGGCACCCGTATGCGCCCAACCGGGTACGCGGCTGAAGCCGAACAGCATGATGCCAAGGAACACGGCCTCCATGAAGAAGGCGGTCATAATCTCGTAGGCCAGCAGCGGCCCCGCGATATTGCCGACGCTTTCCATGAAGCCGGGCCAGTTCGTGCCGAACTGGAAGGACATGGTGATGCCCGACACGACACCCATGGCAAAGGACAGGGCGAAGACCTTGACCCAGAAGAAATAGGCATCCATCCAGACCTGATCACTGGTCCGGGCGTAGCGCCACTTGAAGAACACCAGCACCCAGCCCAGGGCAATGGTGATCGTCGGAAAAAGGATATGGAACGAGATATTTGCCGCGAACTGGATCCGCGACAGCAACAGGGTGTCCATCATCTCCATCTGTCTGCCATTCGGCCTTGCAGGCCGCCTTTCGTTTCAAAAAAGGGGCCTAGCGGTCAAAGCCCCGAAATCGTTCACTCTTTCCCGCTGCGTCATGTCGAATATGGTCGCGCGTGGGCCAGACCGGACCGCAAGCCCGGGTTTGGAAAGGTACATATGGCGCGAAGCTTTGCGCGGTATGCGGCAGGAGCGCGCAGTCCCGCCGAAACACGCCACGAAAGGGCGTGCCACTGTGCCGTCATGGCTGAAGCGGCATGGCTGTCGTGACTGTCTGCGTCACTGCGTGGCGGCGATAAGGCGAGATTATAATTATGATCACAAAATGCAACTTAAACTGATCGCTCTGGTTTGTTAGAACGATTCCAGTATAGCTTGGGTCGATCTGTGGGGATGCGGCAGGCAGCGAAAGCCTGCGCGCCCCCCTTACTGTCCCAAGCGGCAGCCCCCGCGCCCGTTTGAGGGCACGATATCAACAAGAATCGGAGAGTAACATGGACGGAAATGACATCGGCAAATGCCCGGTCATGCATGGCGCGATCAACCCGAACGCGACGCAGAAGGGCCGCACGAATCGCGAGTGGTGGCCGAATGCGCTGAACCTCAAGATCCTCAGCCAGCATTCGTCCAAGGTCGACCCGATGGGCGAGGCCTTTTCCTACGCGCAGGAATTCAAGAAGCTGGACCTCAAGGCCCTGAAAAAGGACCTGGCCGCCCTGATGACCGACAGCAAGGATTGGTGGCCGGCGGACTGGGGCCATTACGGCGGTCTGTTCATCCGCATGGCATGGCACAGCGCCGGCACCTACCGCACCGCGGATGGTCGCGGGGGCGGCGGCACCGGATCGCAGCGTTTCGCACCGACCAGCAGCTGGCCGGACAACGCCAACCTGGACAAGGCGCGCCGCCTGCTGTGGCCGATCAAGCAGAAATACGGCAACAAGATCTCCTGGGCGGACCTGTATATCCTGGCGGGCAACGTCGCGATGGAGACCATGGGCTTCAAGACCTTCGGTTTCGGCGGCGGTCGCGCGGATATCTGGGAGCCCGAGGAAGACATCTACTGGGGCAAGGAAGACAGCTGGCTGGGCGATATGCGCTACAGCGGCGAGCGTGAGCTGGAAAACCCGCTGGCCGCCGTGCAGATGGGCCTGATCTACGTCAACCCCGAAGGCCCCAACGGCAACCCCGATCCGCTGGCCTCGGGGCGCGACGTGCGCGAAACCTTCGGCCGCATGGCGATGAACGACTATGAGACCGTGGCACTGGTGGCAGGCGGTCACACCTTCGGCAAGGCGCATGGTGCGGGCGATGCAGCCCTTGTCGGCCCCGAGCCGGAAGCGGCCCCGATGCATGAGATGGGCCTGGGCTGGATCAGCACCCATGGGTCGGGCAAGGGCGGCGACACCATCACCAGCGGCATTGAAGGTGCGTGGAAGCCGAACCCGACGACCTGGGACATGGGCTATTTCAAGGTGCTGTTCAAATATGACTGGCAGCTGTCCAAAAGCGCGGCGGGCGCGCATCAGTGGCACCCGATCAACTGCGAGGACGAGGACATGGTCGTGGACGCGCACGATCCGTCCAAGAAGCACCCGCCGATGATGACGACCGCCGACATGTCGCTGAAGATGGACCCGATCTATGGGCCGATCTCGCGGCATTTCCTGGAAAACCCGGATGAATTCGCCGATGCCTATGCCCGCGCCTGGTTCAAGCTGACCCACCGCGACATGGGCCCCAAGGCGCGCTACCTGGGCGAGGAAGTGCCGGCCGAGGATCTGATCTGGCAAGATCCGATCCCCGCCGTCGATCACCCGCTGGTCGATGCCGCCGATATCGCGGCGCTGAAGGCCAAGCTGCTGGGCGCGCTGTCGGTGGCGCAACTGGTGCAGACGGCATGGGCCTCGGCCTCGTCTTTCCGTGGGTCCGACATGCGCGGCGGTGCCAATGGCGCGCGCGTTCGTCTGGCGCCGCAGAAGGATTGGGCGGTGAACCAGCCTGAAGCTCTGGCCAAGGCGCTGGGCGTGCTGGAAGGCATCCAGGCCGATTTCAACGCCTCTGCCAAGGGTGGCAAGAAGGTCTCGCTGGCCGATCTGATCGTGCTGGGTGGCTGTGCTGCGATCGAGAAGGCCGCGAAGGATGGCGGTTTCACCATCGAGGTGCCCTTTACCCCCGGCCGGATGGACGCCAGCCAGGAGCAGACCGACGTGGACAGCTTCGAGGTGATGGAACCCATCGCCGACGGGTTCCGCAACTACGCAAAGGATGTCTATTCGGTTCCCGCCGAGGGCCTTCTGATCGACAAGGCGCAGCTGCTGACGCTGACGGCCCCCGAAATGACCGCCCTGGTCGGCGGGATGCGGGTTCTGGGCGCCAACCATGGCGGCACGGCGCATGGCGTGTTCACAACCCGTCCGGGAACGCTGAGCAATGACTTCTTCGTCAACCTGGTGGACATGGGCACCGAATGGAAGCCGGTCGACAAGGACGAGCAGATGTTCGAGGGTCGCGACCGCAAGACCGGCGCCGTGAAATGGACAGGTACCCGGGTCGATCTGGCCTTTGGCGCCAATTCCCAGCTGCGCGCCCTGTCCGAGCTTTACGCGCAGGATGACGCCAAGGAGAAGTTCGTCCGCGATTTCGTGGCGGCCTGGACCAAGGTGATGAACGCCGATCGTTTCGATCTGGCCTGATCTCCCGCGTCTCTGCCGGCGCAGCCAGCAGAGCCGCGACCATGACAGAAGGCGGCGCATGACCGGCAGGTCCTGCGCCGCCTTTCCTTTTGGCCGGGCATGGCGGCTGCCCTCTGCGCCAAGGCTTTACCCCGCAGCGTCTACGGTTGTATGTGAGGGCAGGGCGTTGCGTCCCGACAAGGCAGAAACACCGTCCCGGCGGCAGGAGTAACGATGGCGAACGATATTCAGGATCGGTTCCGGGGCCTTGCGGCGCGGATGTCCGCCCTCGTTCCCTATGTGCTGTTTCGGGCCCTGACCGGTTTGCTGAACCTTCTGCCCTATGAGATCCGGGTGCGTCTGGGCGGCTGGGTCTTTGCCCGTGTGATCGTGCCGCTTGCCGGCTACCGCCGCCGGATCGAGGATAACCTGCGCCTGATCTTTCCGGATATGCCCGCCGCGCGCCGCGATCAGGTGATTGCCGATACCTCGCGCAATATCGGGCGCATGGCGATCGAACTTCTGTCCCCCGCAGGGCTGCGCGCCCGCGCCCTGGACGCCCCCATCACCGGCCCCGGCTGGGAGGCCATGCAGCAGGCCCGCGCCGAGGGCCGCCCGATCATCCTGGTCTCGGGCCATTTCGGCAATTACGACGTGATCCGCGCCGGCACCATCGCGCGCGGGTTCCGTGTGGGCGGGATCTACCGCGCGCTGAACAACCCGTATTTCAACGCCTATTACCTGCGCAAGATCAGCGCGATCGGCGCGCCGCTGTTCGAACGCGGCCGTCGGGGGCTGGGCCAGATGGTGCGGTTTCTGCGCGAAGGCGGCACGGTCGCCATGCTGATCGACCAGCACATGCATCGTGGCGAGCCGCTGGATTTCATGGGTCAAACTGCGCTGACGGCTTTGTCGGCGGCGGAAATGGCGCTGAAATACGACGCGCTTCTGGTACCCTGCTACGGGATCCGGCGCGCCGACGGGCTGTCCTTCGATGCCGTGTTCGAGGCCCCCATCCCCCATACGACAGCCGTTCAGATGACCCAGGCGCTGAATGACAGCCTGCAGGCCAGGGTCCGGCAAGATATCGACCAGTGGTTCTGGATACATCGACGCTGGAAGGGCGGCACGCCAGATGCCTGAACATGGCCGCCTGAACCACCTGCGTGACCGGCTTCACAATTTCTGGATCGATCAGGGGATCGTGCGCCTGTTCTGGGCCAATACGGCGGTGATCGCGCCCGGTGTGATCCGGTCGAACCAGCCGGACCGGCGACGGCTTGCGCGGCTGAAGGCGCAGGGGCTGGCATCGGTTCTCTATTTGCGCGGCAGCGACGGCGGCGCACCGTTCCGGGCGGAACGCCACGCCTGCGCGGCGCTGGGGCTTCAGTTTCACAGCTTCAACATGAGCGCGCATCGCTTGCCGCCGCCCGACCGGGTGCTGGCGCTGATCGCGCTGTTCCGGCGAATCGAAAAGCCATTCCTGTTGCATTGCCGCGCGGGCGCCGATCGCACCGGTCTGGCCAGCGCAATCTATCTGCTGGCCTTAGAGGGTCGCCCCCTGGCCGAGGCGCGCGCGATGCTATCGGCGCGCTTCGGGCATTGGCGCTGGTCATCCACGGGGGTGCTGGACCAGATGGTGTTGACCTTCCAGGCCGATCACGCGGCCAACGGGATCGGGTTCGAGGACTGGATCGCCACCCGCTATGATCCGGCCGCGATCACCGCTGATTTCAAGGGGCAGACGCTGTGGAGCCGGATCAGGCTGTCGTTGCGGTAAAACGCAACTGCCCCGCGTCGAAGGCCAGCCCGATACGGCCCGCCATCTTGTGAAAGCTGCGGATCATCGCGATGCGGTTCAGCCTGCCCGAGGCAGAGCGGAACGGGATCGCGTGGATGTCGCCGAAACCGTCGATCAGTACGAACTGATCCGCGCCGCCACGTTGCCCCAGCGCGATATTCGCCGCCGTCATGTCGCCCGCCACCAGCCCATGGTGGAACATGCGCGCCGCGAACTGGTCCAGCAAGGCAATCGTCGCAGGCTCCAAAGGCCCTGCGGCGGCCATGGATTTCAGCGTCCGGCCCAGGATCTGGCCGGGCAGGGCAATCCGTTCGACGGCCAGGACCGGGCCGATGTCTGAATCGCAAAATCCGTAAAGGTTGGGGATCGGCAGATCCTGCGTGGCGATGCCGCTCAGGCGCGCGCGCAGATAGCAATCGCTTTCCTTGAAGAACGGGTGCCACAGGGTTTTGGGCGCCAGTTTCAGCATCAGCCGCCGGAAGTTGCCAAGATCAGACAGAACAAGCCGGATCGCCGTGCCCTCGGTTTGGCCAAGTGCCGCATGCAGCGATTTCGGCGCCTTGAACAGAAGATCGGGATAGTCCGGGTGATGATAGACAAGCCGATCCTGCCCGTTGGCCATTGGTGCCAGATCTGCCAGCGCAAGCGGTTTTGCGGGAAAAGGCATCGACCCTGATGGGGAGGCATGTCTCATGCGTCATACTTTATGTCAGGCGGGGCGGAGATGACACGATACCCTACCAGCAAGGCCTGCCAATCCCTGTCGGTCCAGTGCAGGCCGGGGACCTTGCCCTTTTCCTTGATCAGCGAGCGTTCCAGCCTGCGGATATTCTCTTGCGCCCAGCCCCCCTGCGGACGACGTTCGCATTTGTCGAAATCGATCAGCCAGATGCCGCCCGCGCCATCCAGCAGGATGTTGCGGCAGTTCAGGTCGGAATGATGCACGCCGGCCTTGTGAAACCGGGCGATCACGGCCCCGATCCGCATCCAGTCCCTGTCCGATAGAGGTCCTTCTGCCAGACAATCGGCCAGCGGACGGGTGTCGGGGATGCGCTCCATCAGCAGATCGGCGCGGTACCAGGGGCCAAATGGGCTGAAACGCGCGGCCACCGGGCGCGGCACCGGCAGACCCTGGCCATGCATCCAGTCCAGCAGGGTGAATTCGCGCATCGCACGGCTGCGATCAACGGGTTCGCGCAGATAAAGATCCTTGACGATCCGTCCCACCATGCCGCCACGCCAGTAATGCCGCAGCACCATCTCGCGCCCCTCGTACCGCAGGAACCACGCCGTGTTGCGCCCGGTCGAAGTGCCGGTCAGGCGTCCGGTCTGCTTGAGCCATGCGGGATCGAACAGGTCCGGTGCGAACCCAGGCACAAGGGCCGCATCGTACCAGATGACCGCGGCGCCGGTCTGGCGAGTCGTGATCTCAGCCATGCCGCCCCCTTGACCTCAGCGCCACAGCTCATCGACCCAGGCGACGGGCAGGACCCGGCGATACCATTTCCCGCTGCGCCCGATGATCGCGTCAGGCGGGTTCGGCTTGCCGTGAAACACGACGACCTTGGCGCCTTCGGGGATCCGCGCGGGCTTGAAGAACCCCATGATGCCGCGGTGCATGCAATGGCGCTTGAAGCTGACGCACCAGCCCTTGGGCCAGTAGGTCATCTTGCCCTTGCGGGAAAAATAGGTGGTCACGAATTCCTGTTCGTTGCGGAAATCGCTTTGCGCGCTGTCGAGTGACTGCGCCAGATGTGCGATCAGGTCGCCATGCGCGCCCGCCGTATAGCGAAAGACCGAGGTGTTTCCGGTCTCGTCGCGCTTGTCCCATTCCTTTATCACGATGAACTCGCCCGGCGGGTCGAAGAACGGATCCAGCGGGCCGGTGATCACGATGTCCACGTCAAGAAACAGCGTGGGGCCGGTCAGATCATAAAGGGGCGCGGCAAAGACCGTGACCTTGAGCCAGCCATGCAACCGGGTCCAGCCGGTGGCCGCATCGAATTCCGGGATGCCGATGGCGGGCAGGGGATGGGTTTCGATGGAGGGATCAATGCCCGTGGCGTCATCGGTCAGGCAGACGAAGCGATAGGGGCGCGACATGTTGCGCGACACCATCGACGCCAGCTTGTTTACATAGTCTGGGCCATACTTGGTGCCCCATTTCACACAGAGAATATTGACCGGGTCCATCTGACTGCCTTCAGGGATGCCACGGGTCCGCGCCGGGCGATTTCAGGGCTGCAACCTGTCAGGTCTTGGCCGCCGTTGCAAGGCCGGGCAGAGGCGTAAGCGGATCCGCCCCCATTGCCCCGCCGTGACGATTGGGGCAAGGTCCGACGCGATCCGCCAGGATCCGGCGACACCAGAAAGGACGAGAAACACATGACAACCGGGCAAGGTCAGGTAACGGTCATTACTGTGTCATACAACAGTGAAGCCGTCCTGCCCGCGATGTTGTCATCCGTGCCATCCGGCACCCCGGTTGTCATCGTCGACAATGCGTCTCGCGATCAGGACAGCCTGCGGCAGTTGGCCGAACACCACTCTGCCCGTCTTGTCGCACTTGAACGGAACCTTGGCTTCGGGGTTGCCTGCAATGCTGGGGCGGCCGTTGCCGAAACCGAATATCTGCTGTTCCTGAACCCTGACGCGATATTGCGTCCCGGCGCGATTGACGCATTGCTGGATGCGGCACGCCGCCATCCCGAAGCCTCTGGTTTCAATCCGCGGATCACGCATGAGGACGGGTCGCTGCATTTCAAGCGCCGCAGCAACCTTTTGCCCCGACATGAATGGCTATCCAGAAAAGGTCTTTCGGATGAAGGGGTGCTGCCTGTTCTGGTCGGATCGGCCATCTTCATGTCCAGGCAGAATTTCGAACGGATTGGTGGGTTCGATCCGAATATCTTTCTTTACTACGAAGACGACGATCTGTCCCTGCGGCTGCGCCGGGACATCGGCCCGCTTTTCTATGTGCCACAGGCAGAGGTGATGCACGCCGGCGGGGTTTCATCTGCCAGATCCGTTGATGTCGCCAGGATCAAGGGGCATCACCTGGGGCGTTCGCGGGTCTATGCCTCTGTCAAGCATGGCGTCCGCTGGGGAAGGACAAAGGCGCTGCTGGATGCGATCCTTGGGGCCGTGTCGCCGCTTGTGCTGCTGTCTGCCCGCAAGCGTGCAAAGGAATGGGCCCGTTTGTCGGCAACGGTCCGGTCGATTGCCGGTCGGCCGTGCTGAATGCTGTCCCGGCATGACTTGCCGGCGGCCGTGTCATTGCCTATCGCCCTCATGCTGCATTGCCCTGTGTCCGGTGCCGGGCCCGGCTTCCGGAATGGGGCCATGGATACGTGTCGCCATTGCAAGTGCTTCATGCCGGATCATCTCTCCGGTTTGGCCTGGCAGCAGCTGCAGAATACCCAAGGCTGTTCGGGCCGTGCTTTCTGACGCATTCAGGACCGATTTCTTGAAAAAATGCAGCTGTTCATGTGTCAGATTGTAGAAAGGCAGCGCAACGATGCTGCCGTGCCGCGCGGTCGTTGCCAGGCACAGGGAAATGCGGGCCCGCCGGCCTGCTTCACTGTGTCTGTCGATCTGCAGCACCCGCCCTCTGGTAGGTTCTAGCCGTTCCTCGAGAACCAGCAGGTTCTTCGTGACAGCGTCGAGTTCATCGTCATCAAGGCGCGCGAGGTCAACATCGAGTGTCTCCACGCTCAAGGTGGTGCCATGTGAAAATCCACGGTCGATGACCCAACGGGAAAAGCCGATCTCGCCCCGGCGCACGGTATAGTACTTGCTGTCTCGGATCTGGAGCCGCTTCCAGAATGTCATGAAACCGGGATCTCGCAGAATGGCTGGGCCAAGGCTCCATGTGTTCGAGGCAAGATGGTACTTCCGGTGCCCGTGGTCGATCTCCCACGTGATGCGCCCATGATCCTCCACGTCCACTTTCCGGATACCGAATTTCGACACTGACCCCACGAAGTCCTTGCCCAGGGCACGGGCCGCGTTGAACCAGCTGGGCGATTGATCCACCAGCCAGGCGGAATCGTTCAGGATCCACAGCCGGTCAAGCCTGGGCAGCAGATCGACGATCGACAGGATACCATCGCGGTAACCGCCAAAGTCATAGCCGACATTGGGCCGTTCGATGACACGAAAGGTCTGTTGGCGCAGACTGTCGCGGTCTGCGTCCGACAGGGGCAGGTTCGACACGACAATGGGGCTGATGCCTGCGCGCAGCATTTCCGAGAGCATGTGATGATGCGATGCCTGCACACCCTGCGGCGCATAGATCAGGTAGATCGCGACCTCGTCGCTCTGCATCAGCGCGCCTTGGCTGATGCGCATCAGCCGGGATTTGCGCAGGTCGTAAAGCGGCACGAAGGTCAGGAAACGAAAGGGTTCGGCCAGCGTTTCGAAGGTCTTGGGGACAAGCCTTCGCAACTCGCGCTTGAGTTTCCACATACGGATGGGTGTCATGTCTGGGTTACCCTTTCGGTCCCGTCCGTACCGTCACAGGGCAGCGCGATAGCAGGCAAGCCCGGCAAAGTCCACCGCAGCGTCGGGCGCGGATCGTCCGGCCTGCATGTGTGTGCGGCCTGCCCCCGACATCAGCGGGTCACTGTCTTTCCGTCGCGTAGGAATGCCGTTAGTCACGGAACAGCACGGCGCGTAGCTTCGGCTTACTGGTCGGTTAACAATTCTAAGCTAGATCAAACGCTTTAGCGCATTGCAGACACGCTCTATATCGTCTGCCGTAAGTTGGGGGTAGCTCGGCAAGCTTATCCCACGGGCAGCAATATCTTCCGACACCGGCAGTCGTAAATCTGGCCGTGCATGCGGTGGCATGTGATGCGCGCAGTAGAACACGGGCCTGGTGTCGATACCGAGATCACCCATGCTCTTCATAACCCGGTCCCGATCGATGCCTTTTGGTAGAAGCAGGCTTACAAGCCATTCTGAACTTACCACCTCATTGGGCAGTGTTTGGAACTGAACCGGAGCATTAGCCAGCTCTTTGCGATAGGCAGCCGCAATATTCCGCTTTCGGCCTAATATATCGTCCACACGTTCCATCTGTGCCGTCCCAATGGCCGCGCATAGGTTGGTCATCCGGTAGTTAAATCCTAAGACCGAATGCCAATAGCGCCGATCCAGATCTTGGCCCTGTCCCTTGGCAATCGCCATCTTTCTCAGAAGGGCAGGATCTCGCGTCGCTACCATCCCTCCCTCTCCGGTTGTGACCGTTTTGTTGCCGAAGAAACTCCAGGTAGACACATCGCCGAAGGTTCCGACGTGCTGACCCTTCCAGCTGGTGCCAAGTGCCTCCGCACAGTCCTCAATCATCCTGAGGCCGTACTCCTTGGAAATGGCACAAAGCCGGTCCATGTCGCAGGCTGCACCGTAAAGGTGTACTGGCATTATTGCTCTCGTCCGTGGCGTGATTTTTGAAATCACATCCTCTGGATCCATCAGCCAGTCGCTCGACCTGACCTCACAAAATACTGGCGTGCCGCCTGCTTGTACGATCGTATTGACCGATGCAATATAAGTGAAGGACGGTACAATCACTTCATCGCCGGGCTGAAAATCAAGGCAATGCATCGCGAGGTGAAGGGCAACCGTGCCGTTGGAGACAGCCGTAACATGGGGCGTTCCAATGAACGCCCCAAACATTTCCTCGAATCTTTTGAGGAATGAGCCCTGAGATGAGATCCAAGAGCTGTCGACAGCTTCATTCACGTATCTGCTTTCGTTCCCGCTAAGATCGGGTTGGTAAACGGGGATTGTTCGTTCATTCATCTGATTTACTCTTAATTGATCTAGTCAAAGGCGGGCGTGATCATCAGTTCCGAGCAAGGTTGCTTAGGAGAAGAGGTCTATTGAGATTTTGGACAGGCGACTGAACAAAGGATCAGTTCCATCGAGTCCCCAGGCACTGGTTTCAGCACACAAGGTGCGAGCTTCCTTCACAGTGAAGCTGACATCTATCGCCTCCTCGATCAAGTTTAGAAGTCCATCGACGTAGCAAGAGGCAGTGAAAGTTTCGAGGGCGTAAACACGAGCCCGCGCAGCCACGTCAGCCATATGGTCAGGTTTGTCAATTATTGTTTCAAGCGCCCGCACGATCGCTGGGGCTTGGGGGCGGGCAGGCAGTTTGATGACTACATCATCGGGAATTTCTGAATAAAATCCAGCGTCGCATACGATAGTTGGCCTTGCAGAAAGCAACGCTACAATTGCTGACATACTGGCTCCTTCAAGTATGGGAAACCTCAAGCAGAGCACGCAGTCTGACATGCCGATCTCGCGGAGCAAGTGTTCCTCATCTAGCCATCCGGTCATTTGAATTTTTACGTGCAAGGAATCGGCAAGACTCTCAAGTCTTGACCGAGTTTCATCGTCGATTGGGCCAAGTAAGCGATACTGGCAGTGGGTCCGGAGTCTGTGAGAGGATCCTATTGCTTGAATAATCTCCTCAGGCAGTTTGTTGCTGTTAACATGGCCAATCGTCACAATATCTATCGGATCTCCTGGCTGACGCTTTCGAGGCGCCGCGGTATTGATGTCCGAGACGGGCAACGGAAGCTCCACAACTGGGCCGGGACATGCCGTCTGAGCGAGATCAAGATAGTGTTTCGCATGGACCACCCCCCCGGTCGCCATCGCCATCGGCCAATTAACCATGGAGTTGGTCCCGATCGTTTCAGGTATTGCGTCTGGCTGAATGGGATGATTTACCAAGGTTTGCAAAAGATATTGATATGAAGCTTTGCCTAGCTCTTGCTCCCATCCAGCGCCAAGATCACGCAAAAATGCATCGTGAAGAAGAACTAGGCCTGGTCGTTGTGCCAAAATATTGATCGCACCGCCGTGGAAAAGCCAGTAATTGCCAATAGCGTAGCAGATATGGTCGTAGTCATAACCGGGTTGCAATTTGAGAAGGTCTTTGGGCCGCAAAATGGGCATGTCCGTGTTCAAAGCTTTTAATTTCGCCTGCGCGTCCATTTCACTTCGGACGATGGTAACTGCGACACCTCGTTGCACAAGCTCTTTTGCGATAAGTAGGTTAACTCCTGCTATAGCAGATTGGGTATTCCACGGCGTAACAAGAATAAGACGAAGGCCACGCGGGTTCATGACAAAAGCTTTTCGATTGTAGTTTCCCAGTTAATTCCGCGCTTCAACCAAGATTCTCTACCTTGTAAACCCATATCACGTGATGCGGACGGGGATGATGCAAGCCGGTCAATTGCATCAGCAAGTTGTTTTGCGTCTGGATCGGTGACAAATCCCGTTTCTCTCTCGCGAACAAGATCAAGGATGCCGCCGGCATCATTTACCGTTATCACTGGCTTGGAAGCTTGAGCGGCTTCCATTGTGACATAGCCAACGGAGTCTTCGTCAAACGGAATATATGCAACGCCGAGTGAGTGATTCACCAAAGACGCAATCTCTGTCCGCGGGAGGTAACGTAAATCCAGCCTTACCTTATCTCCAAGGTTATACTCTGATACTAGAGCTTCCAACTGCGCAGAGTCACTTGGCGAATCTGGTGGACCCGCCACAATTAAACGAACGTCCGACTTGACGTATCGCATCGCTTCTACAAGTAGATGCTGTCGCTTTGCGGCATTTACACGACCTCCAGCAAAAATATATCCCTCAGATTCCTTAACACCGAAAATTTCAGGATCATTCAAAGGCGGCATCAGGACTTCTGCCGTAAAGCCATTGAATCTTTTCAGTCGGTCGGCGGTGGTTGAGTGAACCGTGTACATGGATCGGCAGCCTTGGAAGCAATCATCGTCAGCTTTTTGGATAGCTCTCCGGAGAACCGCCCCACGCGCATCCTGAGCAATATTGCTTTGGCCCGCCTCCCACAAATCGTAGGCCTGCCGATACTGATGGATCAACCACATAACTTTGTTGTCATGCGGCACCAAATAGGCCGGAAATTTCAGACCGATCACCTGGTCAACATTCGTCAGCTTCAGCCCGCGACAAAGCAGCATCTGTTCTAGTATTTGTTCGGCGGGTTCCCACCGGAAGGGGATGCTGAATAATTCAGCCTCGACTCCGGCCATGTTAAGATTTTTCGTGAGATTAAATGCTAAGTCTTCAGCCCCTCCACGGATGAAAGGTGCCATGTTGTTTAGGACAAGAACTTTCATTCCATTAGCTTTCTGACGACAGTGGTCCAGTCGATGCCTAGTTCGGACACGCGATAATGGGCTGCATCTCCAAGCCTTTCCGCAAGTTTGCGGTCAGCCCAAAGTCTATCAAACGTATCGGCAATAACGCGCGGATCAGGGTCGATCACATATCCCTCAACGCCATCACGAACAAACTCAGTTACACCGCCCCCATCACTTGCAACGATTACACCTTTGCGTGCATGCGCAGCCTCCAGCGTAGGATATCCATATGAATCCTCGTCTACCGGGAAGTACACAGCGGCCAGAGATGACGCTAGCCGTTCTACCTTCTCTTCCTCTGATATCCACCTCGCTTCTATTTCCACATTTTTAGTTTTTGCAGCAGCCTTGAGTAGGGTTTTAGTGTACGGTGTTTCCGCTCCACAAAGGCGCAGTTTTACTGGAGTCTGTGTGTGCTTCATTGCCTCTATCAAAAGATGCTGGCGTTTATGGTGCTCAAGCCTGCAAATACACACAATTTCGTCGCCATAAGTGTCGCTGTGGAACCGTTCAGGTCGGTGAACTGGTGGATAAAGGGTTTCGCTTGAAAGCCCGTTGAACTCCTGCAAACGCCTGCCCACTACATTAGAATTTGTGTATAGTTTCCTCGCCTCAGAAAGCGCAGCAGTGTCGGCGCGTATAAGGCGTTTTCGAAAAGTGTCCCAATATGGATTAGGTTCTACCGGTGAATACGGCGTTTCCCATAAGTCGTAATACACCCGAGCATGATGAATGAACCACGCAACCTTGTTTGGATGTGGAATAACATGGGCCGGCGGGCGAAATGTTATCACCTGATCTGCCGTATCAGAAAGATCAAGTAACCGAAACGCCATCATCTGATCGAAAAGGGTTGCAGGGTCATCTGTTGAAGGAAGATAGACAACCTCTACACTATGCCCTTGCTCTAATAGAGCCTCTTCAAGCCACTCAACTATAAAGCGATATCCGCCAAAAACCATCGGAACGGCAGAAGATACCAATGCAACCTTCATTTACGTCACCTAATTATAGGTCGCGCGGGAACACCAACTACCGTTACGCCTGCCGCGATGTTTGATATAACTGCAGCAGCTGCTCCGACAACGGTGCCTTTTCCGATCACGTTGTTTGGGGTGACCGATGCCCCTGTCCCGACGAACACTTCGTCTTCCAACCGCACTCTACCTCCAAGAACCGAACCCGGAGCCACATGGCACGCTATCCCGACCCTGCAGTCATGTTCAACAACTGCATTCGTATTAACAATACAGTGATCGCCGATGTCTGCTTCTGCATTAATAACTGCCCCGGGCATTATCAAAATGCCTCGGCCGAGCGTTGCGGATGGAGAAACACATGCACGTGGGCTAATAGCATTTGCCAAACGAAAACCTGATATTTGCAGGTCCGCGCCCAATTTGGCACGCAGTGAGTTCTGACCGATGGCGACAAAACCCCACTTTACACCTCTGTCTAAGAATGCCCGCTGGCTATCCTCATCACGGTGCACAGGAACCCCAAGTACGTTATTTTCTTTGGCGTATGGGTCTATGCAAGCTACAGGATCAAATAACCCTCGCGCTCGAAATACTTCAATACAAACCTTAGCATGGCCGCCTGCGCCAAGCAAAATCACGGGTTCAGCAGCGCTCACGATTGCGGTATCCTTGTAATTCTCGATGAACTGCCTCGTGCGAATACCAAGTTCAAGGAATGAACCTTCGCAAGCTCGATCTCAGATCTCAATGGCCTGCAAGCAGCTGACATTTCATCTATTTCGAATATTTGATCAAAGCCGCGATCTCTAAACGCGCCCAACCATTGATTAATCGTCTTATTTATCCGTACTAGATGCGACGGACCGAACTCAACAATTAGTATTATTTCAGGGTTTTCCTCTATGACACGCGTCATGCCCTGCAATACTAGAAGTTCAGCACCCTCGACATCTACCTTGACCAAGGAGATATTATCACCAGCGGAAACAATTTCATCAATGGGGGCGGTTTGGACTTTTATTTCCCGCGACTCTTCAGAGAGCGAAACCAAAGACGAATGCCCACTTATCTCTGCAAGGTGAAAGGTTGATGTCCCGACCCTGTCTGAAGCAGCCATTTGTAAAACGTCACAATTTTTTAGAAGGCCGTTTGTTGAAAGCGTGCGTCGAATGCAGTCGACCAAGAGTTCTGAAGCTTCTATTGCGAGCACTTTACCCGATGCACCAACGGCGCGACCCATCGTCAATGTCAAAAGGCCGACTTGTGCGCCAACATCGATAACATGATCGCCAGGCTTAATTATTGATTCGATAACCCGACAAGTTCCAGGCTCGTAGGCTCCGCCCTCCAATATGTGTATAATTAGATGATATTCATTTTGGGGACATATCACATATCCATAGGGTGTTCTTACCGCTACGCGTTCATCCACAAGCTGGATAAGGTTGCGGTTGACCAGCATATCGACGCGTGCGCGAAGAACTTGCATATCTGCAGACAATGCCGAAACACCTAATTCAATATCGCGGAGCTTTTGGGTGATCTCAGCTTGACCTAAAGCAAAGCCTGACGAGGCATGCGCTTGCCTGAGTCTTGCAGCACGCCTTGCCTGCGATTTCTTGCGTACTTGGCGCAGACTATTCCGGAGTTGATTAACTCTACTAAGCAAAAAGATTTCGAATTTTCTAATAAGTTTTTTTGTTTTAGGAGCCTTTTTTCCTGCGAGTGTAGCACTAGCCGTTGAGTCTTGCGCTTGATAGCAAGTGCCAAGCGTTCTTTCGGAAACCACAGACCCAAAAACCGCAGAGCAAAACGCACGGGCTTGCGCTTTTTTATTTGCAGCAGCCATTTTCATATCACGCGTTTCGTCTGCACGATTATCACTCTGGTTGATGGTCACGTATTTTTTCCACATTTGTTCGGGCGATTGGTGTGCAACTAGCTATTTATGAAAATTTTTTTATCGGTGCGCCTAGCCGCTCAACATCCATTCTAGCGTCTGCTCAAATGGACGCAGTTTGAGAGGGCCAATTATGGCTTCGAGACGCGCCGCGTCACCCTTTAAGATTTTAACTTCATCGTAACGTACAAAAGCAGGGTTTACAACAAGCTCAATCTCGTGGCCTGTAATTTTACAGCACATATCAACTATATCTTTCAATGAGAGAGTCTGCCCCGAACAAACATTCAAGATCTTACCGTGCGCATCTCGGGATTCTAGTAGAGCGCTATAAACGCGCGCAACGTCTCGCACATCGGATAAATCACGTTGGACTTCTAGATTGCCAAGTTCGATATGCGCTGCGCGGCTGCGAAAATGCGACACGATTTTGGGAACAAGAAACTTGGGGTCCTGACCGACACCGGTGTAGTTGAAAGGGCGCGTTATCACGATGGGTAGGTCGTCGGCAAACAGCCTACTGGCATATTCCATCGCCAGCTTCGAGACGCCATAATCATTGGCTGGGCTGGCTGGTGTGTCCTCGGTTATCGGGGTCTGGCGGGCGTTGCCATAGACGTTCGCGCTGGAGGCCAGCACGACACCACGCTGGCCATGTCCGCCGCGGGAGAGCGCTTCCAGCAGGTTGCGCGTGCCAAGCAGGTTAACATGGTAGAAATCGTCAACGCTGCCATGCCCCACAAAGGCGATCCCGGCCAGATGCACCACGGCATCGGGGCGGACATCATCAACGAGTTGCGAAACAGAGACGGCATCGGTCAGGTCAGCTACTCTGTCAAGGGGGCCCATATCCTCGGTAGGATGTGAGCACGCCCCCCATACGTCCCAGCCCGCAGTCGCCAAAGCTTCTGCCACATAATGGCCAGTGAAGCCATAGCGACCTGTGACCAGTGCCCTTCCTTTCGACATCAGAATGATATTCCTTTAGCATTCCTTTCCAGATCGGCTTTCACCATCATCGCGCAAAGCTGCTCAAGGCTGGTCTTTGGCGCCCAGCCCAATTCTATCTTTGCCTTGCTCGGATCGCCGATCAGAAGGTCCACCTCGGCAGGCCGATAGAATTTTTTGCTGATGCGAACGAGGGTTCGCTTGCTCTCGACATCAATCGCCACTTCATCTTCATCTTTTCCCTCAAAGCGCAGCTCGATACCCGCAGCTTTGAAGGCCATGCTTACAAAGTCGCGCACGGTCTCGGTGCGGTTGGTGGCCAGAACGAAGGTGCTCGGTGCATCCGCCTGCAGGATGCGCCACATGCCTTCTACGTAATCCTTTGCATAGCCCCAGTCGCGCTTGGCATCGAGGTTACCCAATTCGAGACAGGCAAGCTTACCGTGTTTGATCTTGGCGACGCTGTCCGTGATCTTGCGCGTCACGAACTCCAGCCCGCGTAAAGGGCTTTCATGATTGAACAGAATTCCGGAAGAGGCAAAGATATCATAGCTTTCGCGATAGTTGATCGTCATCCAGTGCCCGTAAAGCTTGGCAACGCCATAAGGGGAGCGCGGCCAGAACGGTGTGGTTTCGCGTTGCGGAATTTCCTGAACCTTTCCGAACATCTCCGATGTGGACGCCTGATAGAAGCGGATCCTGGGGTTCACGATGCGGGTCGCTTCAAGCATATTCAGCACGCCTATTCCCGTGATCTGGGATGTCGTCTGGGGCTGATCGAAGGACACGCCCACGAAACTTTGCGCCGCCAGATTGTAGATCTCGTCAGGCTCCGTGCGCTGGAGCAGCCGAATTGCCGATCCCATATCCGTAAGGTCGAACTCTTCCAGGTGAAGGTTTGGGTGGTTCCTGATGCCCAACTCTTCAATACGCCAGAAGTTCGTGGTGACCACACGGCGGAAGGTGCCAACGACTTTGTATCCCTTTTGCAGCAGCAGTTCGGCAAGATAAGCGCCATCTTGTCCGGTGATACCTGTAACGAGGGCTGTCTTTGTCATGTTCGGCATTCCTTAGCTTGATGCAATTCAGCGATCTGTTTGTTGCGCGGATGTGTTGATGTGCTCTGGCTTGTCCAAAAGCACGTCAAAGCGCGGATTGTAATGTTTCGGCAGGAAAAATTCGGGTGTGTCACTGCCGAGAATATACATCCTCATATCGAATTATATCGTCTTCTCCCAGATAACTTCCGGTTTGGACCTCTATCAAAACCATCGGGACCTTGCCTGGATTTTCCAACCTGTGAACCGATCCGAGAGGGATATAAATGGATTGGTTTTCGGTCAGGAGTTGCACTGTCTCGTCGACGGTCACACGCGCTGTCCCGTGCACGACGATCCAATGCTCCGATCTGTGAAAGTGGCTTTGCAGGCTCAGGGCTGCCCCCGGGTGCACCACGATGCGCTTCACCTGAAAGCGGTTTCCGGACGCGATGCTTTCGAAGTGCCCCCATGGCCTGTGGTCGCTTGCAAACATCGTGGCTTGTTTCGCGCCACGCTCCTGCAACCGTTCCACCACTTCCTTCACGCGCTGGCTGTCGGATTTCCTTGCGACAAGAACAGCATCAGGCATCGCAATCGCGATCATCTCTTCAAGACCAATGCCGACCAGTTCCAGGCCCGGAACCTCACTTCTCAGGAGTGTGTCCTTGCAGTCGATCGCAGTGGCATGTTCTGACAGGGCATTGCCCGATGCGTCTTTGCCGACTTCATTGTAAACGGATTCCCAGCTGCCCAGGTCCGACCAGGAGGCATGGTAGGGCATCACGGCAAGGTTTTTCGCCTTCTCCATGATCGCATAGTCGATTGACGTGTTTTCAAGGCGCGCCCAAGGCTCTGATCCCAATCGTGTAAAGCTCAGGTCCGAAGCGGCTGTCTGGACAGCCTCACGAACGCCCGCAAGCGTTTCTGGAGCATGTTCTTGGAAGGCCTCTACCAACGCGCTGGGTTTGAACAGGAAGATGCCTGCGTTCCAAAGGAAACGCCCGCTGTCCACCATCTTTCCGGCCGCTGCCAGATTGGGCTTCTCGACGAAACGTGCAAGGGTCTGCGGCGTTTCTGCATCAGCTTTGGCACCCTCGGCCAGTTCGAGATAGCCATAGCCAGTCTCGGGGCGTGTGGGGCGAATGCCGAATGTGACAAGCCTGCCGTCCATAGCGGTCGGGGCCGCGGCAATGACGGCATTCTGGAATCTGTCCGTCTCGGCGATGACGTGATCCGAGGGCATGACCAGCATCAGGCAATCCGGGTCGCTTTCCAGCAAGGACAAAGCCGCAGCCAGAACAGATGCCGCGGTGTTGCGTGATTCCGGCTCGACCAGGATCCTGGTCGGTAGGGTTTCCATCGTGGCAAGTTGCTCAACCACTAAAAACCGGAAAGGATCGCCTGTCACCACCATGGGTGCCGCAAACTCTGGCCCGGAACAGATCGAGGCCGCTGATTGAAAGAGGCTCTTGTCATTGATCAGCTTCGAAAACTGCTTTGGATAGCTTTTCCGAGACACTGGCCAAAGACGGGTTCCAGCACCGCCACACAAGATCACGGGTACAATGCTTTTTTGGTCAACCATGCTACTTTTCTCACTTTTCAACTTTGCAATTTCATTCATGCGGCCAACAAGCCCTTTTTGTGCAGAATATTTACCATGTCGCGGCCCACGGCAGCAAAGGAATGCTTCTCGACCAGGTGGCGGAAGCCATTCTTTGCTCTTTCCCGTGCCTCGTGCGGATTTTCATAGATTGATCTGAGAAGTTTGGCTGCGTGATCAATGGAGGGTTCTGCCCATGTTGCATTTTCCGCCAAGACGTAATCTTTCGGGCCCACGTCGATGCGCGACCATTCGACAGGGAAGCCGGTTTGGGCGTTGATGAACTCGGTCGATCCGCCATAGTCCGTTGCCACAACGGCCTTGCCGGCGGTCAACGCCTCGGCGCAGGCAAGCCCCAATCCCTCTGACCGATGCAATGACAGGAAAACATCATGCTCAGCCATCATGGCGTTTATGGCATTGCGATCAAGAAGGCGATCAATGACCGTTATCCTTGGATCATCCGCCGTTTGTTCTGCAAGCCACTGTCTGCGCCCTAAATCCCTTTTGCCACGTGTTTTGACAGTCAGGCTGACATCTTCCCTGTTCGGAAATGCCTGTTTGAATGCGAAAATCGCCGCTTCAGGATTTTTTCGTGCAGGGAAAGAATCAAAGTCGAAATGAAACAGGATTTTCAATGTTCCCGTGGGATCAAAGAATTGCGGCTCTTCAGCTGGAAGATCTATTGGATGCTTTACCAGTTCCACATTCGTAAAGCCGTATCGTTTGATGGTGTCGCGGATAAAATGTGACGGCACCCAGATGCTGTCGTATTTTTTCAGGTAATCCACATATTTTGCAGGAATGCTGTCGAGCTCCCAAAACGGGTAGGCTATGTTGCGCTTCTGCTTGCAGATTTGATATCGGAGACGCTTGAAACCAGTCAGGCCATCAATCGTGATACCTGCGTTGTAAGGTGCGTTGTCCGACACGATATCACTAAAGCTTGTGTCGTTCTGGCGGCCTTCAAGTACCCGGTTGCAGGCTGCAATCCTCACGTCCTGAGTAGAAAGCGCGCGATACAGAAGCCGGGCGCTTTCGCCCAGTCCGGTTTCAGACAGAAAATAACCGTGCAAATTTATACCATTTGGGAGCCCGTCTCCCCCCCGTACCCAGCAGGGCTTTGGGGTGTCTGCGGCGCATTGCGCTCGAAAGCATTGCAGGAGTTTGGTCAGGTTATTATTCACAACGTTCACTATCCAATGTGCTGTCAGCTTCCTGACCATGACCGCAATATCGGTTTGGTCCACCTAAGCCAAGTTCTCAAACATATCAACACTCGGAGAGCGCATGAGGGCACTGAAGCCGTGTGCGACTGCGCCGTTTGCGCCGATTTTTGCCGGAGCAGCAGAATGTCAGGCCGCGCGTGCCAGCGGGAAGGCTTTATGATGATCTTGGGCATGTACTCCGAGACCTGCGACCTCGATTTGGTTCGATTGCTTTGCAAAGAACCTGCAAGTTGATTTGTGCTGGCAGGATTTTGCGCCGCTGGAGAGGGATGGAGCGAAGAAATCACGATGCTGCAATTCAATGCTTTCCGCTTTGCCCCTTCTGGAACGCGTTCCAGGTGACGGATAGGTGCCTGTTCGAAAAATTGGGACAGTGACCGGGCCATTCTCAATCCAGGCGAAGCTCATCAATCCAGTTTTTTAGCAGACACAGGCTTCGCTATTCTGACGGGGCCCAATATCGCAAGAATTGCGACCTGTTCCCAGACGGGCATACCGCGTGTCAAAGCCCGACACATGGCCCCTCGCGTTCAAGGCAACCGCTGCGTTCTTAAGGGGGCGCTCGCATCCGACAGGCACGCCGATGGTGTTGCCTGGGACGCCTTTTGCCGCGCCGCTTTGCTCTGGCCCCTCGCGGCGGGTCGCGATAGCGTGGCGCAAGGGTGCCGCAGGGGCTGCGGACAGATCAAGAGGGCAGGACATGGCGATCAAGGCGGCAATCATCGGGTTGGGGATAATGGGACGGCGGATGTTGGAGCATATGCAGCTTCACCCCGCCTATGACCCGGCATTCCTGTGGGATCCGAATGCGGCCAACGCGGCCCTTGCGCGCGACATGGCGCCTGACGCCAAGATCTGCGACAGCGCCGAGGCTGCCATCGCCGGCGCCGATGTGGTCTATCTGGCTTGCCCGCCCGCACCGCGCAAGGCATATGCGCTGGCGGCAGCGGCGCAAGGAAAGGCGTTGTTTCTGGAAAAACCCTTGGGTGTCGATATTGCGGCCAGCGCCGATCTGGTGGAACGCATTGCGGCATCCGGCGTGCCGGCGGCGGTGAATTTCACCCAGGCCGCAGGTGCCGCGCTGACGGATATCTCGGCCGAGGCGCGATCAGGCGCGATGGGCGATCTCGCGGGCGTGGATATCGTCGTGACCTATGGCGCATGGCCGCGTGGCTGGCAGCAGGCCGCCGACTGGCTGCGCCTGCGCGACGAAGGCGGCATGACCCGCGAGGTGATCTCGCATTTCCTGTTCTTTTCCGAACGCATCCTTGGCCCGTTGTCCCTGGTCTGGGCGCGCCCCAGCTATCCGGCCGATCCCGCGCTATGCGAGACGCATATGCTGGCGCGGCTGGAAAACGCGGCGGGGCAGGCGGTTTCGGTCTTGGCCAGCGTCGGGGGCGCGCAACCGGACCGGCAGGAATTCACCGTCAAGGGCAGCCGGCGCAGCCATAGGGTTGCGGATTTCTATGCCGTGTCCACCTCGGACGGGGGCGCGTTCGAACGCGTCACCCCCATGAATATCGACCCGCGCAGCACCAGCCTGCGGGCGCAGCTTGACGATCTTGAGGCGATGATCGCAGGCCGTCCGCACCGTCTGGCAACGCTGGAGGAGGCGCTGCGCGTGCAGCGGCTGATCGAGGCAATGCTGCAGGGCAAGTGATGATTTCCGCCTCTTGAACGTTGCGCGCGGGCATGGAAGCCTATGCGCCTAACGATTAAGGGAGGATCACCATGACCGAGGCGCGCCCCATCCTGTGGGAACCCGATGCCGCGCGGGCGGACAGCGCGACATTGGCGCAGTTCATCCGCTGGCTGAAGGCCGAGCGGGGGCTGGAATTTGCCGATTATCACGCGCTGTGGGAATGGTCCGTCACCGATCTGGACGGGTTCTGGACCGCGATCATCGGCTTTTTCGATCTGCCCATCTCCGGCTGGGCCGAGGTGCTGCCCGAACGCAAGATGCCTGGCGCTGATTGGTTCCCCGGCGCCGAGACGAATTTTTCGGCCCAGATCCTGCGCCATGCCGCGACGCGCGGCAAGGATCAGGCGGTGATCGTGCAATCCGAAACCTTCGGGCGTCAGGTCCTGACCTGGGATGCGTTGCAATCGCGTGTCGGTGCCGCGCAGGCTGCGTTGCGTGATATGGGCGTGGGGCAGGGCGATCGGGTTGTCGCCGTGCTGCCGAACGCGCTTGAGGCGCTTGTGGCCTTTCTGGCGACGGCCTCGCTGGGGGCGGTCTGGTCGCTTTGCGCGCCCGATATGGGGCATGTCGCGATCCTGGACCGGTTCCGGCAGATCGAACCGAAGGTGCTGATTGCACAGGATGGCTATGTTCATGCGGGCAAGCGGATCGACCGCCGCGAGATCCTTGCAGGTATCGCGGCCGGGCTGCCGACGCTGGAGCATCGTGTGATGGTACCCGCGCTGCAAGATGTGCCGCCGGGCTGGACGCCCTGGGCGGTCATGGAGGCAGCACCACAAACGCCGCAGATCGTCAGGGTCCCGTTCTCGCATCCCTTGTGGATTGTCTATTCCTCGGGAACGACCGGGAACCCCAAGCCCATCGTGCATGGCCATGGCGGTGTCATGCTGGAAGGTGCCAAGCAATCGCTGCATCAGGACCTGAGCGCAGATGACCGTTTCTGCTGGATCACCTCGTCGGGCTGGATCATGTGGAACGCCCAATGGACGGCGCTGGGGCAGGGGGCCAGGGTAGTGCTATTCGATGCAGCCCCCAACCATCCTGACATGCTGGAGGCATGGCGCATGGTGGCGCGCGAGGGTCTGACCTATTTCGGGGCGGGGGCCGCCTTTTTCATGGGCTGCCAGAAGGCGGGCATTCGGCCGGGGGCGGAGCTGGATCTTTCGGCGCTGCGGTCCATCGGGGCGACGGGATCGCCGCTCAGCCAGGAAGGCTATGACTGGATCTACGCGCAGGTAAAGCGCGATGTCTGGCTGGCGCCGATTTCGGGCGGCACCGACCTTGCCGGGGCCTTCGTCTGCGGCAATCCGATGATGCCGGTGCGCGCGGGCGAGATGCAGTGCCGCGCGCTGGGAAATGCGGTGCGCGCCTATGACGAGGCCGGGCAGGAGGTGATCGGCCAGGTGGGCGAGCTGGTCTGCACCGAACCGCTGCCATCCATGCCGCTATACTTCTGGGGCGACGATGATGGATCGCGCCTTCATGACAGCTATTTTGACACCTATCCCGGCATCTGGCGGCACGGCGACTGGATCGAGTTCACACCCGAGGGTGGATCGGTGATCTATGGACGCTCGGATGCCACGATCAACCGGCGGGGGCTGCGGCTTGGCAGTTCCGAGATCTACCGCGCGGTCGAAGGTCTGGATGCGGTGCTGGACAGCCTGGTGATCGACCTGGAATTCCTGGGCCGCGACAGTTTCATGCCGCTGTTCGTGGTACTGCGCGAAGGGCTGGTGCTGGATGACGCCTTGCGTGGCCAGATACGCGATGCGATCCGGGCTTCGGTGTCCGCCCGCTTTCTGCCTGATGACATCGTGCAGGTGGCCGAGGTGCCGCGCACATTGAGCGGCAAGAAGCTGGAAGTGCCGGTGAAGAAGCTGCTGCTGGGGGGTGACCCGGAAAAGGTCGTCAATCGCGATTCCATGGCGAACCCGAACAGTTTCGACGCTTTCATCGCCTATGCGGCGGCGCGCATGCCCGCCTGAACGGGGCTGATCTGACAGCGGGGCAAAGGAAAACCGCGCCGGAGCGATCCGGCGCGGTTTGTTGTTTCCAGACCTGTGCAGCCCGTCAGAAGCTGAGCGACAGGCTGCGATGTTTCGCGGTGCAGCTTGCCAGGAACACGGCCTGATCACGGGTCAGGCGCGGTTCATAGCGCACGCCCATCGTGGCCTTCGTGTCGTTCAGGAAGGTCTGCAAGCCGGGCAGGACCGCGGATGTTGCGGCAGCGCGCCATGCGGCTTGCGCCTCATACTCGGCCAGTGCGGTGTCGAACTCTTCCAGCGCCTTGGCACGGTCATCCGGCGTCTTTTCCAGGACGCGACGTGCCGCACCCAGATCCGAACGGATGTCACCGGCACCTTCCACATCGCGGAACTTGCTTGCCAGTTCGTCAAGCGCGGCGGCTGTCGCCTCCGGCTCTCCGGTCTCGACGGCGGCGCGCAAGCCGCGCAGCGGCTCGCCCAGCGCGTCGAAGGCTGGTGTCGCGTTCAGCATGGCGACGACCTCGGCCACGGCTTCATAGCTGTTGTCACCGATGCGGCGCATCGTGACGCGGGCCTTTTCCTCGGCGTCGGTCAGCTCCTTGAACACGTCATGCACCGGATCCCAGGTATCGGGGATCTGCGCCTGAAGTGCGGCGATCGCAGCTTCGAACTCGGCCTTCTCGATCTCCATCTCGCGGGCGCGTTCTTCGCTTGCGGCTTCACGAACGCGTCCCAACTGAACGTTCACGTCATCCAGGTCACCCTGAAGCGCGCGGATCCGCTTTTCGATGCTGCGGACCTGCTCCTGCACGGGGCGGTACTCCCCGGCAGCTTCCTCGACCTCGGCTACGGTCAGGGGGATCGCGGCGATGGCATCCTGGAACCCGGCGGCCTCATCCGCGGCGCGGCGCAGGTCGCGGGCCAGATCGTCGGGAAGCGACGACAGGTCAAGTGCGGCCAGGGCAGTGATCGCACTCGAGACGCGCGCGCCGTCCTTGTCCATACCGGCAAGCACATAGTCATCCATGCAATATTGCAGACGCGGGTTTCGCGGCGGCGGCGAGGTTTCGGACAGGTAACTGGACCTGTTCGGCAGATAGTTCACCAGCGGCGGATAAAGTCCCACGATCAGCAGGGCGATCAACTGGAGCGTGATGAAGGCGACAACACCCTTGTAGATCTGAATTGTCTTCACCGCGGCGGGGGCAACCCCGCGCAGGTAGAACAGCGCAAACCCGAAAGGTGGCGTCAGGAACGATGTCTGGATGTTCAGACCGATCATCACGCCCAGCCAGACGGCCGTGATATTGGCCGTCGGGTCGGCCAGCAGGATCGGCGCCACGATGGGCACCACGACCACGGCGATCTCGATGAAATCGAGGAAGAAGCCAAGCAGGAAGATCACCAGCATCACGATCAGGAACTGGATCCAGAACCCGCCGGGCAGGCCGGTCAGGAAGTCCCGCACCAGTTCTTCGCCGCCGAAGGCACGGAAGGCCGCCGTCAGCATCGCCGCACCCAGAAGGATCACGAAGACCAGCGACGTCGTCTTGGCTGTTTCCAGCATCACGCCGGTCAGCGTATCCTCGATCCGCAGGATGCGGATGCCCGACCAGATCAGCGAAATGATCATCAGGGTCGTGCCGAAGGCGCCGATATAGATGCCGGTCATATCCTCGGGGGTCGAGGCCGCCTTGATGTTCATCGGGTAATTGGCCAGGGCGAAGGCGATGATGGCCAGACCAACCAGCGCCATGATCGCGGGCACGAAGGTGCGCTTGCCGGTGTCGCCCAGGCGGTAGCCGGCCATGATCATGGCCCCGGCGGCACCGATGGCGCCCGCCTGGTTCACGGTGGCGATACCCGCGATGATCGAGCCGAGCACCAGGAAGATCAGGGTCAGCGGCGGGATCAGTGTCAGGGCCACGTTGCCCCAGAACGCAAGGCTGAATTCCTCGTCACGCGGGACGGAGGGGGCCTTTTTCGGGTTCAGGATCGCATAGCCCAGGATGTAGAGCATGTAGATCAGCACAAGCAGGATGCCCGGCACCAGCGCGCCCAGGAACATCTCGCCCGCACTGGTCGAGGAGACGTCGAAGACGGATGGCATCGACAGCTCGCCCGTGGCTTCCTTGTGCAGAAGCTTGCGCATGGTCGAGGCCTGATCGGTGGCCGAGGCCAGCTGGTCGGCCAGGATGATCAGCACGATCGAGGGCGGGATGATCTGCCCCAGGGTCCCCGAGGCCGCGATCGTCCCCGACGCCAGCGAGGGTGAATAGTTGTTACGCAGCATCGCAGGCAGCGAGATCAGGCCCATGGCGACCACGGTCGCACCGACGATCCCCGTTGTGGCCGCCAGAAGCGCGCCCACGAAGACCACCGAAATGCCCAGGCCACCCGGCACCGGGCCAAACAGCTTGGCCATCGTCACCAGCAGATCCTCGGCGATCTTGGACCGCTGTAGCATGATGCCCATGAAGATGAACAGCGGAATGGCGATCAGCGTATCTCGATCCACCTCCCAGTAGACGCCGCGAAGGTTGGTGACCCCCGCCGACAGCCATTGCGATGGTCCGCCGGAATGGAAATAGGCGTCAGTGCCGCCGCCAAACAGATAGCCTGCGCCAGCTGCCAGACCGATGGAGATGATGGCTGCTCCGGGAAGCGCGAAGGCGACCGGGTAGCCTGAGCCGAGGGCCCAGGCCATGATCAGCAGCAGAACGGCAAGAAATAAAAGCTCCATGTCGGTCCTCAGTGGGCAATGGGTTGATGATCGCGATGACCGGGCTCTTCCCGGTAATCAGCCACTGCTTCAAACAGGTAGCTTACGAACTGGATGATCATGCTGATCGCGAAAACCGCAAGGAAGGCTGCCATCTGGTATTTGATGAACATGCCCACCGATCCGGTCTGGGTGATTTCGAAATTCGACACGGGCGAGTTGATGATGGCGGTCTTGCCGTTCAACCCGATCACAAGGATGACCGCGCAGGTGGTGACCCCCAGGAACAGCGATCCGACGGCGTTGACCGCACCACGCTTGCGCTGGGTGAACCCGGCATAGAAGACATCGACGCGCACATGACCCTCGTCGAACAGGGTATAGGCCGAGGCGAACAGGAACAGCGCCGCATACCAGTAGCGCACAAGGTCCCCCATCAGCGCCTGCTCGTAGGAAAACACGAAACGCAGGAACACGATCAGCAATTCGGCCACCACGATCATCAGCGTCAGCCAGGTGAAACCCAGCGTGCGCGTGAACAGGGCCACGATAAAGCCAATCGCGACCAGCGGCATATGGATATAGGGGCCAACCCAGGCCGAGCGCCCCATGGCGCGGGTGATTTCCTCCGAGAAGAACAGCGGCAGCATGTTCTCGACCCGAAGCTGCGCGATGGTCGCATCGGCTATGCCGACGAAGAGCACAGACCAGAAACAGCCGCGTATGAAATAAAGGTTGAAGCGGTGCAGGCGCTGCCCGTCTGTCCGCAGCACGGTCGACCTGGTCCCCAGCACGAAAGCGATCGCGATCCCCAGGCAGACGGCATAGATGCCGATGGGCACGATGGCGCCGGATTGTGTCATGTCACCGAGCGCGGCCGCCAGGACCGGCGTGCCATAGGCAACATTCAGCACGTTGTTGATCAGAAAGGCCGTCATGAGGGCCAGGATGATCCAGCCCAGAAGCCGGATACCCGGCGCTGCTCGTCCATGGCCCGCAGCCTGAGCGGCTGTCATTGTCTGTGCCATGCTTTCCCCCGTTGGTTATGGGTCTTGACCCGCGTCACTTTTCTGTCCCTGCCACCCGTCCCGCGCAGAGCGGAACGACAGGCCAGATCAACACATCAAGCGGGGCACACCAAAGTGCCCCGCTTGTGTTCAGTCTGACCGCTCAGTCTCAGCCGAGGCCGAGGATACGGTTACGCTGGTTCAGGAAGTTGCCTTCGAACTTTGCGATGGTGCCGCCGATTTCGCGCAGCTTTTCCTGGAAGTTGTCGTCGATCTTCTTGGCCAGATCGGAGTGGTCGCGCACTTCCACGAACACTTCTGCGGCGGCTTCACCGAAGGCGTCCCAGACGTCGTCGTTGAAGGTCTTCACCTCGACGCCGTGATCGTTCACCAGCTTGCCCAGGTATTCGCCGTTCTTGGCCATGGCTTCGGAATGCGACATCTCGTGCTCTTGGGCGCAAGCGGCCTCGATCACGGCCTTTTCCCAATCGCTCAGGCTGCCCCACCATGCTGCGTTCGTGCCGAAGGCCAGACCGCCGCCCGGCTCGTGCATGCCGCCGGTGTAGTAGATCTTGGCGGCCTCGTAGAACTTCATGAAGTAGTCGTTGAACGGACCCACCCACTCGGTTGCTTCGATGGCGCCGGACACCAGGTTTTCATAGATCTGGCCACCGGGAAGCGACACGGTCGAGGCGCCCAGCTTGGACATCACGGTACCGCCGAGGCCCGGAATACGCATCTTCAGACCCTTCAGGTCGTCTGCCGATTCGATTTCCTTGTTGAACCAGCCACCGGCCTGCGTACCGGTCGAGCCGCATGCGATGGACTTCAGGCCGAAAGAACCTGCCAGCTCGTCCCACAGTTCCTGACCGCCGCCGAAACGGATCCATGCGGTCCATTCCTGGGTGCTCATGCCGAAGGGCACAGAGGTGAAATAGGCATAGGCCGGGTGCTTGCCGGTCCAGTAGTAGTCAGCGCCGATATACGCCTGCGAGTTGCCGGATGCGACTTCGTCAAAGGCGTCGAACGCGCCCACGCGCTCACCGGCGGCAAAATATTCGGTGGTCAGAGCACCGTCCGACAGTGCGGTGATGTTTGCGGCAAGGCGCTGCGCCGAAATCCCGAGACCGGGAAAGTCGCGCGGCCAGGTCGAAACGATGGTGATGGTCTTGGTGCCCTGTGCGATCGCGGGCGCTGCCAAAGCTGCGCCGGCGCCGGCAATAGCGGCACCTTTCAGAAACTTACGACGTTCCAATGGTAATCTCCTCCGAGTTGGTTGACACCCGGCCTGGTGACGGCGGGGTTGTCACACAAAAGACAGCGATGCGACGAAAGAGGCAATAGTTTTCTTGATGCAGCCGATCAAACTTGATGATGCGGGCGCGGAAAATGATCATGGACAGTGCGCGGTGACGTGCACGCGGCGCAAAATGCGCGGCGGGATGTCGCAAGACTGCCGGCTTTGGTCGTTTATCTGCGTTGCAGGTGGGGGCGGCAGCGATTCCCTGTGCCTCTCTGGCCCTCGCGGCGATGGCTGCGCGTAAGATGGCTGCGCGTGACCGGATCACCCGCGCGGTCCAGCTGTTCCCGGCCGCGGCTGCTTCAGGCGATGGCCTGCAGCGCGGCGCGTCTGAAGTCAGCGCGACCCTTGGCCGGCTGCCACCGGCGCAGCTGGGCGACCTGTCCATCCATCCCGCGCAAACGGCCGCCGCAACATGCTTGAGGGCACCCATGCCGGGACGACGTTCCGCTGTCAGCTTGGGGCAAGTCGATATGTTTTGTGAAGTTTTGATGGTGCTGTGAGAGAGGATTGAACTCTCGACCTCTCCCTTACCAAGGGAGTGCTCTGCCACTGAGCTACCACAGCATCCGTCGGTTCCCAAGGGCGCACCCTTGACCGTGGCCGGGTGATTAGACTCAAATTCCGCAGGGCGCAAGCGCAATCTGGACGCAATTTGCGCTGTGCTGTAGGAAGGCGAAATGGAGCAGAAACACACCGGCAAGACACCGCCCGCAAAAGGCGGCGCACGCGAAGAACGGTTGAAGGCCGCGCTCAAGGCCAATATGGCACGGCGCAAGGCGCAGGCGCGCGCGCGGGCTGCACAACAGTCGGCGGCCGCGGATGACGCGCCGGGGCAAGAACAACAGAACGAGTAAAAAGGGCAGGCCAATGGATTCGATCATCGTGACGGGCAATGGCCCCTTGAAGGGGCAGATCCCGATCGCCGGGGCCAAGAATGCCTGCCTGACCCTGATGCCGGCCACGCTGTTGTCGGAAGAACCGCTGACGCTGACCAATGCGCCGCGCCTGTCTGATATCCGCACCATGACGCAGCTTCTGCAATCGCTGGGGGCCGAAGTCACCTCGATGCAGGATGGCAAGGTGCTGGCGATGTCCAGCCATGACATCCACAATCACACGGCCGATTATGACATCGTGCGCAAGATGCGCGCCTCGATCCTGGTGCTGGGGCCGATGCTGGCGCGCGATGGTCACGCGGTTGTCTCATTGCCGGGCGGTTGTGCCATTGGTGCGCGGCCCGTGGACCTGCATCTGAGGGCGCTGGAGGCGATGGGGGCGGAGCTGGACCTGCGCGAGGGCTATGTGCATGCACGCGCACCCGGCGGGCTGAAGGGCGGGATCGTGGATTTCCCCTTCGTGTCGGTGGGTGCCACGGAAAACGCGCTGATGGCGGCAACGCTGGCCAAGGGCACGACGGTTCTGAAGAACGCCGCGCGCGAGCCCGAGATCGTGGATCTGGCCCAATGCCTGCGCAAGATGGGCGCGCAGATCGAGGGCGAGGGCACATCGACCATCACCATCCAGGGTGTGGACCGTCTGGGCGGGGCCACGCATCCCGTGGTCACCGACCGTATCGAACTGGGCACCTACATGCTGGCCCCCGCGATCTGCGGCGGCGAGGTGGAATTGCTGGGCGGGCGTATCGATCTTGTCGGGGCCTTCTGTGAAAAGCTGGATGCGGCCGGCATCAGCGTCGAGGAGACCGCAACCGGGCTGAAAGTCTCGCGCGGCAATGGCCGTGTGCGCGCCGTCGATGTCACGACCGAACCCTTCCCCGGGTTCCCCACGGACCTGCAGGCGCAGATGATGGCGCTGCTATGCACCGCCGAGGGCGTGTCGGTGCTGGAAGAAAAGATATTCGAGAACCGTTTCATGCATGCGCCCGAACTGATGCGGATGGGCGCGCGGATCGACGTGCATGGCGGCACCGCGACGGTTACGGGCGTGGACCGTCTGAAAGGCGCGCCCGTCATGGCGACCGATCTGCGGGCGAGCGTGTCGCTGATCCTGGCAGGGCTGGCGGCGGAAGGCGAAACCATCGTGAACCGCGTCTATCACCTGGATCGCGGCTATGAGCGGGTCGAGGAAAAGCTGGGCGCGGTCGGCGCGCGGATCGAACGGGTGTCGGGCCGATGACCGACGCCAGGTTCGAAGATGCGCGCGAGACCCCGCTGAACCTGGGCGCCCTTGAGGGCGAAGACCTCAAGATCATCTCGGCGCTGGTGCAGGATGCCGTCTTTCCGGCCACGGCAATGACATGGCGGCCGGGCCAGCATCGCTTTGGCCTGCTGCTGAACCGGTTTCGCTGGGAAGATGTGGAGGCCGCGAAAAAGCGCGGCCGTCCGGTCGAACGCGTCCAGTCGCTGCTGGTGGTGGAAAACGTGCTGGGCGTGTCATCGAACGGGGTGGACCGGCGCGACCCCGACCTGGTGCTGTCGCTGTTGTCGGCGGACTGGCATCCGGGCACCGATGCCGAAGGCGAGCTGCATCTGATCCTGGCCGGCGACGGGGCGATCCGTCTGCGCGTCGAGGCCCTGGAGGTGACGCTGAAGGATGTCACGCGCCCCTATGTCGCCCCCTCGCGCAAGGTGCCGGGGCACGACATCTGACAGCGGATCACCCTGCCGACAGATGCGCCTCCGGCGGGGATATTTCGGGCAAGAAGAAACGGCCGGCCCCCTGATGGTCGAAGGTTCTTGGCGGCAGGGGCTTGAGCCGCAGGCATGGCAAAGCTATGTCCCGCCCCAGACCCGGAGGGACCATGCCCGTTTTCCTGAATGCAACCGACCCCGATTTCGAAACCGCCTTTGCTGCCCTGCTGGGCGCAAAGCGTGAAGACAGCGTGGATGTGGACGATGTCGTGGCGGGCATCATCGCCGATGTGCGCGCGCGCGGTGACGCGGCGGTGATCGAGCTGACCGCGAAATTCGACCGGCTTGAGCTGACGCCCGAGACGCTGCGGTTCTCGGAGGCCGAGGTGGAGGCGCTGGTGGCGCAGGTACCCGACCATGAACGCGCGGCGCTGGAACTGGCGGCTGAACGCATCCGCGCCTATCACGTGCGCCAGATGCCGCAGGATCACAGCTGGACCGATCCCGAAGGCGCGATGCTGGGCTGGCGCTGGACGCCGGTATCGGCGGCGGGGCTCTATGTGCCGGGGGGGCTTGCTTCTTATCCCTCGTCGGTGCTGATGAATGCGATCCCGGCCAAGGTGGCCGGGGTGGAACGTCTGGCCATTGTCGTGCCGACACCGAACGGGGTGGCCAATCCGCTGGTGCTGCTGGCCGCGCGTATCGCCGGGGTGAACGAGATCTACCGGATCGGTGGCGCGCAGGCGGTGGCGGCGCTGGCTTACGGCACGCAGACCATCGCGCCGGTGGACAAGATCACCGGACCCGGCAATGCATTCGTGGCGGCGGCCAAGCGGCGGGTCTTCGGCAAGGTGGGCATCGACATGATCGCGGGCCCCTCGGAGATCCTGGTGATCGCCGATGCGGATAATGACCCCGACTGGCTTGCGCTGGACCTGCTGTCACAGGCCGAGCATGACGAAAGCGCCCAGAGCATCCTGATCACCGATAGCCCCGCCATGGCCAAGGCTGTTGCCGCCGCTGTGGAACGCAACCTTGCGACGCTGGAGCGCCGCGCCATCGCCGGCCCCAGCTGGCGCGATTTCGGCGCGATCATCACCGTGCCGGATCTGGATATGGCCGTGGAACTGTCCAACCGTATCGCGCCCGAACATCTGGAATTATGCGTGGCCGATGCCGACGCCATGTCTGCCAGGATCACCCATGCGGGCGCGATTTTCCTGGGGGCCTGGACGCCCGAAGCGATCGGCGACTACGTGGGCGGCCCCAACCATGTGCTGCCCACCGCACGGTCGGCGCGGTTCTCGAGCGGTCTGTCGGTTCTTGATTTCCTCAAACGGACCACGCTGGCCCGGATGACCCCCGCCGCCCTGCGCGCGATCGGGCCCGCCGCGGAAACGCTGGCGATTTCGGAAAGCCTTGAGGCGCATGGCCTGAGCGTGCGGGCGCGGCTGAACCGGCTGAACGAGTGATGCCGCGACCCATGACGCAATGATGCGAATTTGCTGCGTTGCAGCAATCCGCGCAGATGCCCGATTGTGCGAGGGCCCGCGCTGCGCTAGTCAGGGGCAGGAATAGGACCTTGCCCATGACACGTATCTGCGAAATCGAACTTGACGATTCCAACCTGCCGCCGCCGACCCCCGAGATCGAGCAGGAGCGAAAGGTGGCGATGTTCGACCTGCTCGAGGACAACTCCTTCGAGCTTCCTGCCCGCGATGACAGGGTCGCGCCGCAGGGGCCCTACCGCGTGGGCCTGGCTATCCGCGAGAAGCGCCTGGTCTTTGATATCAGCACCCAAGCAGGTGAAAAGGCGGCTGAATTCCATCTGTCTCTCAGCCCGTTCCGCCAGGTGATCAAGGATTACTGGGCGATTTGCGAAAGCTATTTCGACGCGGTCAAGACCATGCCGCCCAGCCAGATCGAGACGATCGACATGGCCCGGCGCGGTATCCATAACGAAGGTGCGCGTGTCCTGCAGGAACGGCTGGAAGGCAAGGCGGTCATCGACACCGATACCGCGCGCCGCCTGTTCACGCTGGTCTGTGTCCTGCATTTCGGAGGCTGACCCGGTGCCCGTTCCCTTGCCCCAGTCCGTGCTGTTCTGCTGCGATCATAACGCCGTCAGATCGCCCATGGCCGAAGGGATCATGAAGAAATTCTACGGCGCCGAAACCTATGTCCAGTCGGTCGGCGTCTACAACGACATGGAAATCGACGGCTTCGCCATTGCCGTGTGCCAGGAAATCGGGGTGGAACTGTCGCGTCACCGCAGCCGTTCCTTCGACGAGATGGAGGAATGGGGCGAGCATCTTTCATCCTTCGACCTGGTCGTGGCGCTGTCCCCCGCCAGTCAGCGCCGGGCGCTGGAATTGACCCGGATCTATCACCTGGATGTGGAATACTGGCCCATCATGGACCCGACCGGTCTTGGCGAAAGCCGCGAAGTGAAACTGAACGCCTATCGGCAGACCCGCGACCAGATCATCGCGCATCTGACCGGGCTTTGGGGGCCGCCGACCCATCCCGCGTGAAGGCCGGCGGGCGGGGCAGGATGGCGGATGATATGCAAAGCGCCGCAGCCCACTTGGAGCAGGCGCGCGCCGCTGCTAGGACTGCGTCGAAACAGGAGGCATGACCATGACAGATATCGCCGGCACCACGATCCGCACCTATTTCGACGCTTTCAACGCAGGCGATACAGCGGGCATGCTGGCCTGCCTTGCCGATGACGTGGCGCATCATGTCAACGAGGGCAAGGTGCGTCGGGGCAAGGCGGCTTTCGCGGAATTCTGCGACCACATGAGCCGCTGCTATGCCGAGAACCTGACCGATATGGTGATCTTCACCAGCCCCGACGGCACACGCGCGGCGGCCGAATTCATCGTCAACGGCACCTACCTGGCGACCGATCCGGGCCTGCCCGCGGCCCATGGGCAGACATACCGCCTGCCGGCCGGATCCTTCTTCAGCCTGGCTGATGGCAAGATCACCCGGGTCGTGACCTATTACAACCTGGCCGACTGGGTGGCACAGGTTTCGGCATGATCCGGGTCGCGTCCCTGACCGGGGCAGAACTGGAGGCCGCGCTGGATGATGTGGCCCGCCTGAGGATCGCGGTGTTTCGCGACTGGCCCTATCTCTATGATGGAAATCTGGAATATGAGCGCGATTACCTGTCGGTCTATCGCGACAACCCCCGCGCGGTCGTGGTGGGCGCCTTCGATCAGGGTCGCCTTGTCGGCGCGGCCACCGGCATGCCGATGCAGGATCACGCGGACGATTTCTCTGCCGCCTTCGACGGCACCGGGGAAAGGCTGCAAAGCATCTTCTATTGTGCCGAATCGGTGCTGCTGCCCGCGTATCGCGGCCAAGGCGTCGGGCACCGGTTCTTCGACCTGCGCGAGGACCACGCCCGCAGGCTTGGCCTTGTAAAATCGGCATTCTGCGGCGTGATCCGGCCCGAGGATCATCCGATGCGCCCGGCGGACCATGGCGCGCTGGATCCGTTCTGGCGCAAGCGGGGGTACCGCCCGCTGGCCGGGGTGGTCGCGCGGTTTCGCTGGAAGGATATCGGCGACGCGCAGGAGACCGAAAAACCGCTGCAATTCTGGATCCGCACGCTCTAGCGCCGACAACCGGAGCGGGCAATGCGTTTGAACCTGCCAAGGCTTTGCGGCAAGATGGCCCCTGACAAAAGCATCGGGGTACCACAGCATGAAGATCGCGACATCCGCCTATCCGTTGGACTGGTTCCAGGACTGGTCCGACTACGAGGCCAAACTGACCGCATGGGTCGGCGAGGCGGCGCAGGCGGGCGCAAACCTGCTGGTATTCCCGGAATATGGCGCGATGGAGCTTGCCTCGCTTGACGGGGTCAAGGTGGCGGGCGATCTGAAAGGGTCGATCCGCGCGGTCGCGGGCCGGGTCGGGGCCAGCTACAACCTGCATGCGGCGCTGGCCGCGCGCTTTGGTGTGTATATCCTGTCCGCATCGGCCCCGGTGATGGAAAAGGGCGCGGTTGTGAACCGTGCGGCGCTGTTCGGGCCCGAAGGCCTGATCGGGGTGCAGGACAAGCAGATCATGACCCGTTTCGAACGCGAGGAATGGGGCATCGCGGGGGCCGAGGGCGCCGCCGGCCCCTTGCGCGTTTTCGACACGGATCTTGGCCGTATCGGCATCCTGATCTGCTATGATTGCGAGTTTCCCCTGCTGGCGCGTGACCTGGCCGAACGTGGCGTCGAGATCCTGCTGATCCCAAGCTGTACCGAGGCCCTTGAAGGCTATTGGCGCGTCCGCATCGGCGCCATGGCCCGTGCGCTGGAAAACCAATGCGTGACCGTCATGGCATCGCTTGTCGGGGATGCGCCACGGCTTTACGCGGTCGAACAGAATACCGGCGCGGGCGGCGTGTTCGGCCCACCCGATCGCGGCTTTCCCCCGACCGGCGTGATCGCCGAAGGCACGCTGAACCGCCCCGGCTGGACCTATGCCGATGTCGCACTGGAAAATGTGCGCGATGTGCGTGCCGATGGGCATGTCCTGAACCTGACGCATTGGGACGAACAGGCACCCGCCGTGGCGCGCCGGGCGCAAAAGCCCGCTGCCTAGAGATTCCCCTTGAAAATCCGCGCGGATAGGACCATTTAAGCGCCTGTCCCGCAGATTGGCGGGGCGATTGACGAAGGAGAGACCATGGCCAAGGAAGATACGCTCGAATTTCCCGGTGTCGTGAAAGAACTCCTGCCCAATGCGACGTTCCGGGTCGAGCTTGAAAATGGCCATGAGATCATCGCACATACGGCAGGCAAGATGCGCAAGAACCGCATCCGCGTTCTGGCAGGCGACAAGGTTCAGGTGGAAATGACCCCCTATGATCTGACCAAGGGTCGGATCAACTATCGCTTCAAGTAACTGTTTTCAAAGTGAAACTTATACTCGGATCCGGCAGTCCGCGCCGCAGGGAACTGCTGGCGCAGATCGGCGTTGTCGCCGATGACATACGTGCGCCCGATATCGACGAAACCCCGCGACAGGCCGAACTGCCGCGCCCCTATTGCGCGCGCATGGCACTGCAAAAGGCCCGCGCCGTGCCGGCAGAGCCCGATGATATCGTGCTTTGCGCCGATACGACCGTCGCACTGGGGCGCAGGATTCTGGGCAAGCCCGAGTCTGTCGCACAAGCGGCAGAGTTCCTGCTGGCCCTGTCAGGCCGCCGTCACCGGGTGATCACCGCTGTCGCCGTGCGGCGCGGCGACCGGGTCTGGCAGCGCGATGTGGTGACCACGGTACAGATGAAGCGCCTCTCGGACGAGGAGTTGAACGCCTATCTTGCAACGAATGACTGGCAGGGCAAGGCGGGCGGCTATGCCATCCAGGGGCCGGCGGGGGCGTTCATTCCCTGGATCAACGGATCCTTCACCGGCGTGGTGGGCCTGCCGCTTGCCGAAACCGCGGGCCTGCTGCAGGCTGCGGGTTACCCCCTTTGGAAGGACCGCGCATGAAGGGCCGTCAGATCATCCTCGACCATGTGAACGGGCGCGAAGCCGCGGCCCTGATCGTGGATGGCCGTCTTGAAGACCTGCTGATCGACGGTGACGATCCGCGCCCCGGTGCGATCTACCGCGCCGTGGCCGATCGTCCCGTGAAGGGGCAGGGCGGGCTGTTTCTGCGTACGCCCGACGGCACCGCCTTTCTGCGCCAGGTCAAGGGCATCGCCCCCGGAGATACGATGCTGGTCCAGGTCACCGGCCATGCCGAAGACGGCAAGGCACTGCCGGTCACCCAGAAGCTGCTGTTCAAAAGCCGCTATGCCATCGTGACACCCGACGCACCGGGCCTGAATGTCAGCCGCTCGATCAAGGATGACGATCTGCGCGATACGCTTCTGGCCATCGCACATGAGGTGATGGGCGATAGCAAGATGGGCCTGATCCTGCGCTCAAGCTGCGCCGAGGCCGATCCCGAAGACATCGGCGAGGATATTGCCGAAATGGCGGATCTGGCAGTGGCGGTACTGGCCGATACCGAGGGTGAGGCGGAATGCCTGACCGAAGGTGACGGGCCCCATGCCGTCGCCTGGCGGGATTGGGTGGAACCGGCCGAGATCATCACCCAGGCGGGCAGCTTCGCCAGCCATGGCGTGCTCGAGATGATCGACGCGCTGCTGGATCCCCGCGTGACCCTTGCCGGGGGCGGCCACGCCTTCATCGAACCTACCCGCGCGCTTGTGGCGGTGGATGTGAACACCGGGGCGGATACAAGCCCGGCCGCCGCCCTCAAGGCCAATATCACCCTGGGCCGTGACCTGCCGCGCCTGCTGCGCCTGCGCGGGTTGGGTGGCCAGATCACGCTTGACCTGGCGCCCATGCCGAAAAAGGATCGCCGCGCGTTTGAAATGGCGATCAAGGCGGCGTTTCGGGCCGACAGTATCGAAACCGTTCTGGCCGGATGGACCCCGTTGGGCCATTACGAATTGCAGCGCCAAAGGGTGCGCCAACCTCTGACAACCTTGCTGGAGCCGCGTGGATGACCTGTCCGATCTGCCAGCGCAAACCTGATCAGGCCTATCGTCCGTTCTGTTCGAAACGCTGCGCCGACGTGGATCTGGCGCGCTGGTTCAGCGGATCCTATGCCGTGCCCTCGCAGGATCCTGACGATATCGAGGCCGCGCTGGACGCCATGGATGAGGCGTTGCGCGACCTGCCGCACAAACCCCACTAGCCTGGCCCGCCACCCCTGGGTCGGGCCTTGCGGATCCATCTGCAAAACCTTTGCCTTGGCAAGGTGAAATTTTTCCGCAAACCCACTGGACAGCCCGCAGCACCTCGCCTAGAACGCTGCAACCCGAACGCCTCGCGTTCTCCCGTGCCCGGGTAGCTCAGGGGTAGAGCAGTGGATTGAAAATCCTCGTGTCGGTGGTTCGATTCCGCCCCCGGGCACCACTTTTAAAAGCAAAGTCAACACACTAGCCATCACACAGTTTTTTGTTCCTGCGTTGCACACTCATCGCACAGTTTTACCATGCGTTGCTGACTGGATTAGAGGGCTAAGAAGCTGTGTCGAACACAGTGTATGGAATCGTTGTGTTGAACACAGTCTTCACAGCACACTGTTTGCCCACAGTAACTGCAGCACAGTTCTTCCCCACATTGTATTCCAGCTAGCTCCACTGTGCTGCCGCCGGGATCGGTCAAGTGGTCAATGGAATGAGTAAGACGTCCAGTACAGCTGCCGTTGTCGCTCCTATTCCTGCGTCCACAAGAAATGAGCGTATCTGCGACCCTGTGAGGTGCTGACCACGGGCAGCTTTTCCTGCGATGATTGCTGTACTCACCAATGCTGATGTGGCAAGCCCTTCGCTTATCTCATCAAAAAGTCCATCGCCCTTCAGTTCAGCAAGCCTGGCATAGACATCGCGTGTCAGCTCGTCGTTTGAGAACCCTGAGCTCTCAATGCCGGGCATTCTAGCGGCCACTTCTTCAGTCACCCTGATTTCTATCTCAGGGTATCGCGCCAAGTGTTCCAGAACTTGGGCTTCGGATGCCACCGCTTTCAGTTGGACCTCACCGATAGAGTTTCCATCGACAACGAACTCAACGTCACCGCCCGGATGGTTGGTGAATTCCTTTACCTTGGCTTGAACCTGATCCCAGTCACCGTTCTCCGCCTGCACGAACAAGAGCTCGTGGTAGATGCCCTTTGTCTGACCCTAAGCAGCATATCGCCTGGGCGTTCTTGCTGGCCGCGTGTAACAAAGTAAATTCAGGCCATCATCGGGCCGAAGCCCGCTTCCATTCAAGGAAAAAGCCGTGACCACAGAGCAAGTGAAAGTCTATGTCTGGACCGATTTCGTTTGCCCCTATTGCCTGATCGGCGAAAGCACGATCCATGCGGCGGTCGAGGCCGAGGGTGCCGCGCTGGTATGGCTGCCGTTCGAGTTGCGCCCACATCCGACCCCGACGCTGCACCCCGAAGATGACTATCTGCAGACGACTTGGAAGCAGAGTGTCTACCCAACGGCAGAAAGGCTTGGTGTAGGCATCCGCCTGCCTACAATCTCACCACAGCCCTATACGCGGACGGCCTTTATCGGGATGCAATGGGCAGCCGATCAGGGCAAAGCGAACACCTATGTCGAAGCCGTCCTGCGATCCTTCTTCCAAGAAAATCGAGACATTGGTGACGTCGCGGTCCTGAAGCAGATCGTTAGCGGTCTCGGTCTTGATGCGGACGATTTTGAAGTGGCGCTGGTTCAGTCGGAATATGCTCGCCGCCACGACGCGGCGCTGGCCCTAGCCCGGAACGTTGGGGTGCAGGCCGTGCCGTCGGTACTGATCGGAGACCACCTCACATCTGGAATGCGAGATGTGGGTAGCCTGCGTGCCATGATCCGCGCAGCGACGTTTAACCTATTATAGGTCTGGCCATCATCTTGCCCGCGCGATGCGGGGGGCTGCTTCGTCCGCTCAGTTGCCATTCGTATAAAGCACCGCGAACGACCGATTTCCGACCATCGTGTGGACCAGGCCGGTACGGGATTGGGGGCCTAGCTAATGTCCGCTTCTGCAGCAGGCCAAGGGAACGCTCGCACACGCGGCGAAGGGCTGCAATCCGCCCGATTGTTGGATAATCGCGAATGGCCCAAAGCTGCCGTTTGGTCGTGGGGCGCTCTGCCGTAGCGCAGTCCGCCAGGGCAGGTGTCTGTGACGCAAACGTGACGGGCACTGTCGAACGAAGAGAGAAAACCTCGTGCGGCTGCAGGCCGTCCAAGTTGGTCATGCACAGCGACCCTTGATTTGCCGCGAGTCAGACCTGTGAGCGGATGGCGGGCATCTGTGGTAAACTTAAAGCAGGAGCTTGGCAGCGCCGAACACGGGTTGCGCGCCGTACGGGAAGGAGGGGCTCATGAGAGATACGAAGGCCTTTGCGGAACTGGAAAAGAGGGAATGGTCAAAACCTGGCGTCGCCGGCGCCTATGCGAAGGGGTTCTCAAAAGCTGCGGACATGGTCGTCCCGCACCTCGTGGCTGCCGTGCAGGCGGGGCCGGGCACGGATGCACTCGATCTCTGCTGCGGGCACGGCAACGTCTCTGCGGGCCTTCTTGTTGCCAAGGCGCGGGTGACCGGCCTCGATTTCTCCGCTGCCATGCTCGAGCTTGCCCGTGCAGCGGTGCCAGGCGCCAGTTTCGTCGAAGGCGATGCGATGCAGCTTGCATTTGACGATGCCACCTTTGACGCGGTGACGATCGGGTTTGGCATGCCGCACGTTCCCGAACCGCCGCGCGTCCTGGCGGAGGCGCGCCGCGTGTTGCGTCCGGGCGGGAGGATCGCATTTTCGACTTGGTGCGGTCCCGATGTTGAGGGTGCATTCGGCTATGTCTTCGGCGCGATCAGAGCACATGGATCGCCCGACATCGTTCTACCTCCAGGGCCTGGCGCCAACGACTACGCCGACCCCGACATCGCCTACCCGGTGCTGCAAGCCGCGGGCTTCGGGGCGTTCCACTGCGAGACGGTAGCCTCCAGTTGGCACGCCGACGACCCGGGTCTCGCCTTCGATTTTTTCCGCGACGGAACCGCCAGGGGGGGTGCGCTTCTTCGTCCGCAACCCGAGGTCCATGCGCGACGCATCCGAGACGCGGTGGTTGAGAGAGTGATTGAGAACCATGGCGATGGCCCGGAATGGACGATTCCGATGCCGGCCGTCGTCATTTCCGCTCAAGCCATTTGAGCCGGAGTGGATCTTTACCCGTCCATAGTTCGCTGCCAACTTTGGACGCGTTGCACCATTAAGGCGAGGTAGTGAATTAGCAGCTACAGAGACGGCCCGGAGCGGTCTTTCAAAAACCGCGCTGCAAGGGTCGGCTTGGAGCCCAAAGCGGACGCAGAGTGATCCGGTGCTTAAGCACTAAGCAACGATGTCTGGACACTTTGTTTCGCTAGGTGACGGCTTCGAAAGGTTTCATCGCAGTGAAAAACGCTTGATGCACGGGAGCGTTTATTTTGTGCTTTCGTGCCAGTTCGACAATCTTTCCTGACAACCATGCGTTTTCCAACGGTCTGCCATTTTGCAAGTCTGTCAGCATTGAAGACTGCGCATTCGCACCCATGCCCATAGCAAACGCCATTGTCTTCTCTACAAATCCGTCGTCGAGCATAATGGCCTCTGCTTGGGCGACAGCGACAGCCTCCCTCAGAGCGTGTTCAAATAGTTCTCTTGCGAACGGGTCTTCTTGAGTGAAACCGATTGGTTGCCTTGTCAAACAAGTAATCCCGGAAAAGCTGGCCAGGAACACGAACTTCTCCCATAACACCTGTGTTATGTTTTCGCTCATGGAGGCTTCGATTTCCGCCGCGCGACAGGCTGAGACGAATGACTGCAGCCTTTCGCTGCGTGCGCCGGACAATTCACCCACGGTAAGGCGCGCTAGATTTCCAGTGTGTCGGATAATGCCGGGAGCTTCGATTGCAAGTGGCGCATAGACAATCCCACCTATCGCATGGCCAGGCCCAAGAATGTCATCAATTCTTTCTTCACTGCCGATACCATTCTGGAAGGATATGACGCCTGTTTGCTCGGATACCAACGGGCGACATTGCTCTGCCGCTTCATCCACACTGTATAGTTTTACAGCAAAAACCACGATGTCGACCGGTCCGATGTCTTTTGGGTTGTCCGTGGCTTGAGCAGGAAAAACGACCGTCTCTCCCACCTCACTCTTAACCTGCAGGCCGTTCTCTCGGATGGCCTGGAGATGGGGGCCGCGCGCAACAAACCAAACGTCGTTATCTGTTTTTTGGGCAAGTTGCGCGCCAAAGTAGCCGCCTATGCCGCCACTGCCCATAATTGCTATCTTCATTGCAGCATCTATCCTAGAGATGAAGGATGAGACTATATACGAAAATCACACTCTTAATCATCTAAACTTTTAACCGAGCTCGACCCGAAAGCCGAAGTTGCGCGAGAAAGACTTTCATCCGGCGGCCCTTCTCTCGTGCCTTCTATTGTCAGGTAACTGCCTGATCGGTGCTGGCAAACGAACTCGAACCAGTCTCTGCTTGGACAGTGACACTGTCTTTATGCCGCGCAAAGACCGCGCCACTCGGCGAGAGCGGCGGCACGGTTGAGCTTGAAATCGGGTCGAGTTGAGAGGCTGCGTTCCTGATTGAAGTGGTTGTGAACCGAGGATTGGACAGCAGCGAATTTCTGCAAATATCGCATCTGTCGGAAACGGAGCATCGCACGCTCCCGTCGTCGAAATGGCAGGTGGGAATTCTCTGCCCGATTGTTAAGCCAGCACCCTGTTTCCTGTTTCAAGATGTTGCCAACGGCTTTCATCGCAGCACCATAGGATCTCAGCCGTGGTCTATTCGCTGAGAAACGAAGAAACCCAACCCGATTAGTAGGTGCAAGAAGTAGCTTAATTTACGCCAGATCCTGTCCAATTAATGGGGAGTAGCTCATTCCATCATTCGAGATAGCCGTCACTTTCGGGCCAGAGCGGTCATTTCGTTGCCGAAGCGGCGAAGGTCTGCTTCGAACCCATTTTTCCTAATGCTGTGAGCTGCCCCAAAGAGCGCAAAGCTTCTATTGCGGTCTTTGGGGGCTGAAAGTCGAGGCTGATTAGCGGTGACTGCCAGCGTGAACAAATCCGCTGGCCGCATTTTGCATTGTGACCTACATCATAACGCCCATATCAGGCATGTTGCTGCTGCCGGTTTTGGCAGGTTTGTCTGCTACCATGGCCTCCGTGGTGATCAATAGCCCGGCGACTGACGCAGCATATTCCAACGCGATCCGCACGACTTTGGTTGGGTCAATTACACCGGCCTTTAGCATGTCCCCGTATTGCTCTGATTGTGCATCATATCCAAACGTCTTGCTGCCGTTCTCGATGATCTTGCCAGCGACTACGGACCCGTCAACACCGGCGTTTTCGGCGATCTGACGCAGGGGTGCCTGAAGCGCTTTGCGGATAATTGCGATACCTGCAACCTGGTCTGCGTTGTCGCCCTTGAGCGCTTCAAGCACTTTGCCCGCATGCACCAATGCAACACCGCCACCGGGCACAACGCCTTCTTGGACAGCGGCACGGGTCGCGTTCAGAGCATCGTCGACGCGGTCTTTGCGCTCTTTCACTTCAATCTCTGTGGCCCCGCCGACTTTGATTACCGCAACACCGCCCGCAAGTTTCGCGAGCCGTTCTTGCAATTTCTCTTTGTCGTAATCGGACGACGTCTCTTCGATCTGCGCACGGATCTGGGTCGCGCGGGCCGCAATAGCAGCCTTATCGCCAGCCCCGTCGATCACAGTTGTTGTGTCTTTGGTGATGGTGATCTTCCGGGCATTGCCGAGCATGTCCATCGTGACATTTTCTAGCTTGATCCCGAGTTCTTCGGAAATCACTTGCCCGCCGGTCAGCACCGCAAGGTCTTGCAGCATTGCCTTCCTGCGGTCACCAAAACCTGGGGCTTTGACTGCAGCGACCTTCAGACCACCACGCAATTTGTTGACCACAAGAGTCGCCAGTGCTTCGCCTTCGATGTCTTCGGCGATGATGAGCAGTTGCTTATCAGCCTGCATGACGGCCTCAAGCAGCGGCACCATGGATGCCAAAGAGGACAGTTTTTTCTCGTGAAGTAGAATGACGCAGTCCTCAAGGTTTGCTGTCATCTTGGCAGGATCAGTCACGAAATAGGGGCTGAGATAGCCGCGATCAAACTGCATCCCTTCAACCACTTCGGTTTCAGTCTCAAGGCCCTTGTTTTCTTCGACTGTAATGACGCCTTCAATGCCGACCTTGGCCATTGCATCTGCAATCTGCTGACCGATTGCTGCTTCGCCATTGGCGGAGATTGTGCCGACTTTTGCGATCTCGGCCGTGTCGCCCACTGGCCGGGACATTGCCTTGACCTCTGCAACAACGGCTGTGACGGCTTTGTCGATGCCGCGCTTGAGGTCCATCGGGTTCATGCCTGCAGCGACAGCCTTCATGCCTTCTTTGACAATAGCTTGGGCCAGAACCGTAGCGGTGGTTGTGCCATCACCTGCTTCATCATTGGTGCGCGATGCAACGTCTTTGACTAGCTGCGCGCCCATGTTTTCAAAGGGATCGGAGAGTTCGATTTCCTTGGCGACAGTCACACCGTCCTTCGTGATGCGCGGGGCACCGTAAGATTTGTCGATAACCACGTTGCGCCCTTTGGGGCCGAGTGTGACTTTGACGGCATTGGCGAGTGTATTGATGCCCTTGAGCATGCGGTCACGGGAGTCCGTGCCGAATTTGACGTCTTTTGCAGACATGTCGGTATTCCTAATTGAATGTGTAAACAGGCAGCGTTGTTCAGGCCAAAATGCCCAGAATGTCGCTTTCTTTCATGATCAGCAGCTCTTCGCCGTCGAGTTTGACTTCGGCGCCGGACCATTTGCCGAACAGGATTTTATCACCCGCTTTGACATCCATGGCAATGCGCGCACCGGCGTCATCTTTTGCACCCGCGCCGACAGACACAACCTCGCCTTCTTGTGGTTTTTCCTTAGCGCTGTCGGGGATGATAAGACCGCCCGCAGTTTTTTCGTCGCCTTCAATGCGGCGTACAAGAACACGGTCATGTAAAGGGATAAACGTCATGGAAATGCTCCTTCTCGAGATTTCCGGTAGGGGTGGCATGTGTAGAAACGCATTGGCACTCGCCACGCCTGAGTGCCAATGTTGTTGAGGTGGCTATCGCTGCAGGCTGCCGCAAGTGTCTGTAGAACTATATTTCATCGGGAACAATTGTCCTGAATTCAGCGAGACAGTGGGCGGCCCTGACGTCAGACACGGATACCGCCACCTGCGAAATGGTGGCGACCGATACTACGACCGGTAGCCAGCCGTCGGGAAGGGCTTCGCGCCTCTGCCGGTTCAAGTAGAACAGGATCGACAGGCATATTGCCCCAATCGGAGCTACCCCAATCAGCGACAACGGAAACAGGCAAAACCATGCGCTCGCGTCGCAGCCCCAAGGTGCGAACCAGTAAATTGAATACGCTAGGGCTATTGGGGTAGACGCCGTCAAAACGGCCGCAACAAGATAGTCAAACCTGCTGAGCGAGCAGAAATGAGACCAGATCATCACAATATTTCGCCGATTGCATATGGCGAATTATGGGGATCATTGTTCCAATGGGCGCCTTTCAAGTCATGGCAATGAAATATCTTAGCTCGCCTGCGTGACAACACCATGACCTATCGAGGTATTGGCACGCCCTGTGGTTCTCGGAGGGTCTGTTTTGTCCGCGTTGCTGACACCTAGTAGCCGAGCAATGCTGCGCGGCGTCGGCGACGGCCGCTTTTAGAACACTGCGCTGCTGCACCGGCAAGCTGCCCGAAAGCCCGGAATGGGCCGCTTTTGTCGGTGATTCATGCCAGCGGTCGGTTGGTTCCTAACGCTTACGCTGCATCTCTGAAGCTATGGGTGGAGTTGAGCAGCCGCACCCTTTCCTCTGACTTATTTGCAGGCCTGAAGCCACGACAAAGAATAAGTAGCTTGGGTTTCAATCGGGTAGCAAAAAAGTGTGGTTGTGGGAAATCAAAAGGAAAGAGTTGTGACAAAGTGGAATAACAAAAAAATAACAATTTTAGTACTCTAAGTTACCCGTTGAGCGGTTTTGAGACGAAACGCATAGACTTAAAGACTAATTGAAAATCCTCGTGTCGGTGGTTCGATTCCGTCTACGGGAACCACTTTTCAAAGCAAAAACAGCGCATTAGCCATCACACAGTTTTCACTTTGTGCGTTAGAAACTCATCGCACAGTTTTGCCGTGCGTTGCTGGGTGGGTTTGCGGGCTGAAAAGCTATGTTGAACACAGTGTTTGGAATCGTTGTGTTGAACACACTGTTCGCAACACACTCTTTACTCCACACTGTTTGTCACATGGTTCTACAATACAGTGTTTGGGAAGACGGTCGAAGACAGCGTTTTGGAGCCTGTGGTCGAAGTTATTAGAGAGCGCACTGCCGTTACTCTTGCATCAGCTCATCACTTCCGCCCGATCGACCGGGCATGTCCCGGTATTTAGGTAGGCCATCGTTCATCCGAATGATCGCCTCGCCGTAGTTGATGTGTGTATTTGGCTGAAACGGGAAATCTCTGAACGCACCGACGAATATGTCTATCGCGCCTCGTTCTGTAAGATGTGCCCCAATCGCGCACCCACAAACCTTGCAAGACATCCACTTGCTTGCCTCCGGTTTATCAAGCTTTGGAAACCGATTGATAAGGTCCTTGCCTTCTCTGAAGGTCACAGCAGTCTCCAGCCAAATCGTGTACCCGATCATGGGGGCCGCCGACCTTTGCCGACACGATGAGCAGTGGCAATACCCCTGCAGCAAAGGTTCTCCTTCGGCTTCAAGTTTAACTGCGCCGCAATAGCATTGAGCGTGGAAGATGGGAGCAGGTTCCGGCATGCCTTTCCTCAATTTGGCAGCGATATAGTCGACAATAGCGGTAACACACCGTTTGCCCACAGTGTTTTGCAAAAGGTTCTTCCCCACAGTGTTTTGGAACAGGTTTGAAGACGGCGGTTCTCCGGCTCAGATTGAAAAAGATTATTCCAAATTCGTCGACATGTTTAATTCATGATGTAAGAAGGTGAGAAGCAGATTGCAGCTTCTGGATTTGTGGACAACATTCAAGAGCCACACATATTGGAGAAAATCTATGAAAAACAAACAGATTATTGTCGCTGTTCTGCTTTGCCTTGTTGCTTCAAGCGCTTCTGCAGACTGTCCTGAAGGAAGTTGGGCTAGCAATCTTTATTCGGGACCAGGTGGAGGCCTATACGAGGGGCCTGGAGGAGGTATGTATGAAGGTCCAGGAGGGGGTTTGTATGAAGGCCCAGGGGGAGGCCTATACGCGGGGCCTGGCGGTGGTATGTATGAAGGCCCAGGGGGTGGGCTGTACCAAGGTCCAGGCGGTGGCTTGTATGCAGGGCCAGGAGGCGGGCTTTACGATGGGCCAGGAGGCGGGTTGTACAGAGGACCTGGTGGAGGTCTTTATCGTGGTCCGGGCGGCGGCCTCTATGAAGGACCTGAAGAGTATTGTAGCAACCGCCCCCCGCTACCCGCGTTTGCAATTATCCTCGAGAAGTTAGGATACTCTGAAGAAGCAGCACTGATCCGCACTCATCTCAGGTAGAAACCTTGCTCGTTGGCACTCCTTGTGTTGTTGGTTCGGTCCCGACCTTAGCGGAACTTCCAATAGCTAAATCAATACAATAGAGATCGCGCAGTTTTCACTTCCTGCGTTGCACACTCGCCGCACAGTTTTTCGTGCGTTGCTGGGTGGGGTTGTGAGCTTAAAGACAGTTGTGAACACAGTGTTTGGAATCGTTGTGTTGAACACAGTGTTTGCAACACACTGTTTGCCTACAGTGTTTTGGAACACGGTCAACAACAGAGCTTGTCATGCCGTTGCCGTGTTCACCAAGCCACCCACATCTTGGTCTCATCGGGGCCATCAAACTCCTGATCCCGGAACAGAGTCTCCATGGTGGCTTGATACTTAGCCACGGGCACCGCGTCGTAGATGTAGTGTATTGTGAAGTGGTCGCCCAATATCCTGCCGCACTTCGGGCATCCGCAGCTTAGGTAGCTTTCTTCCATCGTCCGCGAGTAGCGTTCCTTGACGTGTTCCCAACCGCCAAGATCATCTAGACCCTTGAGAAGCTTTTCTTTGGCAACGGGATAGCGACCTATCTTAGAGAGACTTATTCCAAGCTTCAGGGCCATTGGGTCGGAGTACTTGGGGTTGCCAATCGTGATCCCAAGCATCGGGATCATTTTGTAAACTCCATCGCATTCCCGATGCCAACATTCCGCCTCCGCCTGCAGGACATAAACGTTGATTGGGTCGCTTGACGAAAATCCAAACTTTATGCTGCCATTGAGTGCCGCTTTGACAAAGTCGGCAGCGGGCAGTGTCTGACCAGGATACCCCTCAAGAAACACTTCGTATCTACCTTCGGCTGTCTCGTGGACGCGGCCCTCCATGACCTGGGCTGATGGCCTTAGTTTATTCGTACGGTGCATCCACACAACCTCGACGCCTGAGGCGGCATAGACGTCCTGACGCCTAATGTACGCTTCGTGAGATTGGGGCGACCATTGGACTTCCACAGCAACACGTCGACCGTCACGCTCGAGCAATACATCTGCGATCCAGCGCTTACCGGTTAGTGTCGTTTCAGAGGCTTCCAGAGTTGCGGTCCATCCTTCAGACTCTCCGACGGCAGCAACCAGTTGCTTCAGCTCAAGGTGTTGTTTGGTTTCAGCCATGATCCTGGATCGGTTTCCTCAATTCGAAAGGATGCTAGCCTGTGGTAGCAATGTTCGTTCTTCCGGTTGCGTCCGATGGTCTGCGGCGGGTCTGCCCGGTTTGATTTATGACGGGAAGTTCTCTTGCTCGCGCATTTGCATCGATCCGTAGGCGCTTCAAAGTGGAACTAAAGGCATGGTGTTGGTTGCCCTGAATATTCAGCGGCAGAGAAAGCCGTTGAAAGACCTCTTCCTCAATCAACCAAGGTTCTGGATTCTCGACACAAGTTACAAAGGCGTTCTGCTCCATCCATCGATCCAACCATTGTTCGCCTAAGTGCGTAAGCGTCATGCGCTTGCCGTTGCCGACCCTACGGAGAGGGAACCCACTTTGCTCTGCAAGTAGCACGCCCAGGGTCTGGCGAAGTGTCGAACCGTAAGCGTCAGATGTGTAATGCTGCCGTATCCGCTTGCGGAGGTTAGACCTGCTTGGCGCGCGAAAGGGCGAAATTCCAACGTATAGCAAGACGAGGTCATCCAATGTCGTGCAGTCTTGGGTCGGCACGATGTCTGGGGCGTTACGAAAGAACCAAGCGTACAAGCCATTAGCCGCTGGTACTTGCGGGGGGCTGCTCAAAGCATCAGTTCGACTTAGTAAGCAATCAGGGGAAACCAGTTTCTTCAAAATGTGCTGCATTGATCGTTCCGAGACGGTATTGCTGTTGTGTCAATCATTCAGGCAGTTTCTGGCCATAGTAGGGCTTACCGATAATTTGGTTCTCTCTTTGTAGCGCTGAGCGCCAAGCCTCACGCAGTTTGACCGTCAAGCGCTGCTTGTTTCCCGCCACCTCGGAGTTCGTGAGCCGCAGGACTGTAATATCAAATCGCTTCGCATCAGCATCCTTCATCTTGTCCTTGTTCTTTTGGATGCCTGTAAGGTGAATAGAGCCATCGATTTCGACGGCCAGGCGTATGTCGGGAAAGAAGAAGTCGACTATCCATTTTCCACTGATGACATGCTCCCTAACGAACTTCCTGCGCAGGGCACCTCCGTTCAACTCATTTAGAAACCTCTGAAATTCCGCCTCTGCCGGCGTAGGGTTCGCTCTGCGATAGTCTGCGTATTTTTCGATGTGGCTGCGTTGAAAAACATGCTCTTGGTAGCTGCGTTCGCCAATCACGGATGCACGGCGACCAGTTTGCGTTGCCGGAAGCTTTTTGACCTTCTTTGTGCCCTTGGAGTACGTCTGCTTTCCCTCGCGACGAGCGAACCATGCATCCCAATCGGCTTTGCTTCGCGGCATAGACAGCTACCCTGTTTCTTTGAAAGTACTATAGTTAGGGCATCGTGAGGTGCCAACTGCTCCGGGTTATGCAGGAAGCTGCACATTGAGCTACAAAGACCGTGGCTGCTGCTATCCCTCTCAAAGTCTAAAAAATCCTTTCTATCTGGCTGACATTGCCAACATACGAACTTAGTGTGTGATCCGATGCGGCGACAAAGCCGGCTGTGCCACGCCCCAACGCCGCGCCAACCTCGGCCAGCATCGCCATCTGTTCGGTCCCGGTCAGGTCATCCCAGGCCGACACATGTCGCGGGGCGGGGATCAGTCCGGCCTCACGTTGCATGCAGATCGGGCAGGTGGGGCGCGGGTCTGTCACACTCGTCCAAATCGTCAAGGGCTACGCGCACCATTGGTAAGGATTGCCGCGATCATGTCCAGGTGCTGTTGCAACTCCGGCGTGTCTGCCGCGTATGGATGGTGCCCCGGCTGTCCGCGATGCCGGTGCATGATTTGAACCCGCAGATCCCCGGTGGGCATTCGGCGCGTGGCGGGCAACCCGCGCTTGACAGCGGCAAACGCGTGGTAAAGTATTCTACCTATCGTTAGGTAGAAAAGAGTTTACTCCCAATGTCAGCCCTACGTCCATCGGTACAGAGCCCGGCGACCCCTTCGAAAAAAGCCGCGAACCAGGCCGCGCGGCCCGATCAGATCATGGATATCGCGGCGCGGCAGTTTCGCGCGCGTGGCTATGCGGCCGTTTCCCTGCGCGACATCGCGCATGAGGCCGGGATGCGGACGCCCAGCCTTTACTATCATTTTCCCTCAAAGGACGATCTGGTCATCGCCGTCATGAATCGCGGGATTGTCGTGGTGCGGGACGCCGTGACAGCCGCGCTGGCGGCCCTGCCAGCCGATGCCGGGCCATCCGCACGACTGGATGCCGCCATCCGCGCCCATCTGCGCGCGCTGCACGCGCTGAGCGATTACACTTCGGCGAATGTGCGTATCTTCGGCCAATTGCCCGAGGCCCTGCGCCGCGCCAACCTGCCTGAACGGCGCGCCTATCAGGCGATATGGACCGATCTTCTGGCCACAACCTGCGGCGGTGATCCCGATGTGCTGGCGATGCGCGTGCCTTTGGTGATCGGGGCGCTGAATGCCACGCTGGAATGGTTCGACCCGGCGCGGGGCGATCTTGATGCTTTGGCCGATCAACTGGGCGCTGTCCTTTTGGCCGGGCTGACCGCACAGGGGGGCAGATGATGTTTCAGACAGCGATCCGGCCCGACAGTGACGATTTTGCTGCCAACAGCGCCGCCTATCAGGCGCTGACCCAGGAATTGCGCACCCGTCTGGCGCGGGTCACGCAAGGTGGCAGCCCCGCGCATGTGGCGCGTCACCTGTCGCGTGGAAAGCTGCTGGTGCGCGACCGGATCGACAGGCTTTGCGATCCGGGGACGGCCTTTCTGGAACTGTCCAGCCTGGCGGCCTGGGGGCAATATGACAATGAGGTGCCCGGCGCGGGAATCGTCACCGGCATCGGTATCGTGCAGGGCCGACCCGTCGCCATCATCGCAAATGATGCGACCGTCAAGGGCGGCAGCTTTTTCCACGAGACGGTCAAGAAACACGCGCGCGCCCAGGAAATCGCGGCCAATCTGCGGCTGCCTTGCCTCTATCTGGTCGATTGTGGCGGCGCCTATCTGCCGGAACAGGATCGTGTTTTTCCCGACCGCGACCACTTTGGCAATGCCTTCTGGCGGCAGTGCCGGATGTCTGCCTCGGGTCTGGCGCAGATCGCGCTGGTCTTCGGCGGCTGCACGGCCGGGGGCGCCTATATCCCCGCCCTGGCCGATCAGGTGATCATGGTCGAGGGCAACGCCCGCATCCATCTGGGTGGGCCGTCCATCGTCAAGGTCGCCATCAACGAGGATGTGGATGGCGAAACCCTAGGGGGCGCGGCCATGCACACGACCGTGTCGGGCGTCTCCGATCACCGCGTCCAGACCGAACCCGAGGGGCTGGACCTGCTGCGCCGCCTGGTGGCCGATCTGCCCCATCCGCGCGCGCATTGGCAGCCGCCGCGCCCACCCGTGCCACCTGCGCTGGACGCGGCCGAAATCCCGGGCATCGTCAGCGCCGATCCCAAACGCCCCTATGACGCGCGCGAGATCATGGCCAGGCTGGCGGATGCCAGCGATCTGTCCGAATTCAAACCCGAATGGGGCGCCAGCGCCGTCTGTGTCTTTGCGCGCATCCATGGCTGTCCGGTGGGTATCATCGGCAACAATGGCGCGCTTGTGTCGGACGCCGCGCTGAAGGCGGCGCAATTCATCCAGATCTGCGACCAGCGGCGCATCCCGCTGCTGTTTTTGCACAATATCACCGGCTTCATGGTCGGCACCGAGGCCGAGCGCGGCGGCATCGCCAAGGATAGCGCCAAGATGGTCTATGCCATGGCCAATGCCCGCGTGCCCAAGCTGTCGCTGATCGTCGGCGGATCCTATGGCGCGGGCAACTACGGCATGTGCGGGCGCGGCTTCCGGCCTGATTTCCTGTTCGCCTGGCCCTCGGCAAAGCTGGCCACCATGTCGGCCGATATTGCCGCCAACGTGATGCTGGAACTGCGCCGCGGCAACCTGCGCCAGCCGCCCACCCAGGACGAACTGGACGTGATCGAGGCGCAGGTGCGGGCCCAGTACGGCGAACAGAGCGATCCCTATTACGCGACCTCGCGGTTGTGGGATGACGGGATCATCGAACCCGAACAGTCGCGCGATGTGCTTGGCCTGTGCCTGTCGCTCCTGGCCTCAAAGCCGGATGACGCGCATTTCGCCCCGGTCTACAGGATGTGAGCCATGCATGATTTCGACACCCTGACGCTTGAGACTGACGCCCGCGGCGTGGCCCGCCTGACACTGCACCGGCCTGACAAGCATAACGCGTTGAACGCGGCGCTGATCGCCGAACTGGCCCGCGCGGCGGCCCTGCTGGCGGCGGATGACGCGGTGCGCGTCGTCGTGCTGACCGGGGCGGGGGCCAGTTTCTGCGCGGGCGGCGATATCGGCTGGTTCCGCGATACGCTGGCGCTGGACCGGGCGGGGCGCGTGGCGCAAAGCGCCGATCTGGGCCATATGCTGGCGGCCCTGGCGCAGTTGCCCAAGCCCCTGATCGGGCGCATCCAGGGTCCGGCCTATGGCGGCGGCGTTGGCATGATCGCGGTTTGCGATGTCGCCATTGGCGCGGCCGAAGCCCGGTTCGGCCTGACCGAGGTGCGGCTTGGCCTGATCCCGGCCAATATCGCGCCGCATGTGATCGCCCGGATCGGCGCGGCCCGCGCGCGCGCCACCATGCTGTCGGGCGCGCTGTTCGATGGGGCCCATGCCGAACGGATCGGTCTGCTGGATCGCGCGGTGCCGCTGACGCAGCTTGACGCGGCAATCGAGGATGTCGTCACCGCCCATCTGGAGGCCGCCCCCGGTGCCGTTGGCGCGACCAAGGCGCTGATCCGCGATGTGGTGGCCACGCCCGCGCAGGGTCATGTCGCGCTGACATCCGAACGGCTTGCCGATGCCTGGGACAGCGCCGAGGGCAAGACCGGGATCGACGCGTTCCTGTCGCGCCAGACCCCACCCTGGCGGAGCGGATCATGAGCTTTGACACCATCCTTGTCGCCAACCGGGGCGAGATCGCGCGCCGCATCATCCGGGCCTGCCGCAGCCTGGGCCTGCGCGCCGTCGCCGTCTATTCCGAGGCGGACCGCGATGCGCCCTTCGTTCATGAGGCGGATCAGGCCCTGCCCATCGGCCCGACAGAGGCGGCGCAAAGCTATCTTGAACCTGCCCGTCTGCTGGGCGCCGCCAGGCGCGCGGGCGCGCAGGCCGTGCATCCTGGCTACGGCTTTCTGTCCGAGAATGCCGATTTCGCCCGTGCGGTTGATGCAGCCGGGCTGGTCTGGATCGGCCCTTCGGCGGATGTGATCGCGCTGATGGGATCGAAAGCCGCCGCCAAGGCCGAAGCACAGGCGGCGGGCGTGCCGATCCTGCCCGGCTATCGCGGCGCGGATCAGTCCGATGCGACCCTTGCCTCTGCGGCGGCCGCCCTGGGCGCGCCGCTGCTGATCAAGGCCAGCGCGGGCGGCGGCGGGCGTGGCATTCGCCGTGTCGATGACCTGGCCGATTTCCCCGCGGCACTGGTCGCCGCGCGGCGCGAGGCGCAGGCGGCCTTCGGCAATGCCGATGTGCTGCTGGAGCGGCTGCTGCATGGCGCGCGCCATGTCGAAGTGCAGGTTCTGGCCGATCATCACGGGGCTGTCCTGCATCTGGGGGATCGGGATTGCTCGGTCCAGTTGAACCACCAGAAACTGATCGAGGAGGCCCCCGCGCCGGATATCCCCGACCGGATCCGCGCCGCCATGGCCGAGGCTGCGGTCAGGCTGGCCGCAAGGATCGGCTACCGCAACGCGGGCACCGTGGAATATCTTTACGATCCGGCCAGCCATGATTGGCATTTTCTTGAGATGAACACCCGCCTTCAGGTGGAACATCCGGTGACCGAGGCGGTGACCGGCCTTGACCTTGTCGCCTGGCAGATCCGGATCGCGCAGGGTCAGGCGCTGACGCTGGCGCAAGCGGATATCGTCATGCAGGGCGCCGCGATAGAGGCCCGGATCGCGCTGGACGGGGCAGGGGGCGCGCGTGTCAGCCGTTGGCATCTGCCCGATCTGCCGGGGCTGCGGCTGGACAGCGCGGTTCAGGCGGGCAGCCCGGTTTCGCATCACTATGACCCGATGATGGCCAAGCTGATCGGCCATGGGCCTGACCGCGCCACGGCGCTGGCGCGCCTGCGCGCCGGGCTTGCGGCGCTTGAGGTGGGCGGTATCGGGACCAATCTCGCACAAGTGGCGGGGCTGCTGGCAACTGGGGATTTCGCGGCGGCGCGCTTGGGTACGGATTTCCTGAACCGGCATCCGCTGACAGACACGCCCCTTGCCCTCGCTGATGCGCGCGCCATCGCGGCGCTGGCGCTTGCCCTGGCCGCAGCTGGCACCGGCGGCGGCGGGCCTGCGCCCTGGGGGCAGCTTGGTCACTGGCGTGTGACCGCCCCCGCCGGTCGGCGCGGGGCAAGCTGGCACATGGTGGATGGCGACAGCCTTTGCGTGCGGGATGCGCCGGATGGCCATGTGGTGACGGATGACGCGGGCACGGTCCTGCTGCACGCCGCCCATGCCCGGCTGACCGGCGACCTGCTGGATCTTGAGGCTGACGGTCTGCGCCGCCGTCTGACATGCGAGATCGCGCCGGATCGGATCACCCTGGCGGAAGGGCCGGCCATGGCGCGCCTCTCGCATGGCGCGCAAACCACCGTCTTGCAGCGCGGGACAACCGGCTCCGACATCACCGCCCCCATGCCCGGCCTTCTGGCCGAGGTGCTGCATCCCGCTGGCACAAGGTTGAAACAAGGCGAGCCCGTGCTTGTCTTCGAGGCCATGAAACTGATGCAGACCCTGACCGCGCCCTGCGACGGCATCCTGACCGACCTGCCCCATGCGGCAGGCACCACCCTTCCGGGTGGCGCGCTGCTGGCACGCTTGACCCCTGACAAGGACACCCAGACATGACCGACATGCCCTTTCTGACCGATGAACATCGCATCTTCCGCGATCAGCTGCGCCGTTTTGTCGACGACGAGGTGCGCCCCCATGGCGATGCCTGGGAAGCGGCCGGCCAGATCCCGCGCGAGGTTCTGCGCCGCATGGGCGAGCTGGGTTTCCTGGGCATCCGCTATCCCGAGGCCTATGGCGGTGCCGAGATGGATACGCTGGCGACGGTCATCTTTGCCGAGGAGCTGGGCCGCTCGGGCTATGGCGGCTTTGCGATCACGGCGCTGGTGCATACCGACATGGCCTCGCCGCATCTGGCCAATGCGGGCACGTCCGATCAGCTGGCGCGCTACATGCCCGACATCATCGCCGGGAAAAAGATCACCGCCGTGGCTGTCACCGAACCCGATGCAGGCTCGGACGTGGGCGGGATCAAGACCCGCGCCCGGCTGGACGGGAACCACTGGGTGCTGAACGGGCGCAAGCTTTACATCACCAACGGGGTGCTGGGGGATCTTTACTTCGTGGCGGCGCGCACCGACATGGATCAGAAATCCTCGCGCGGGACGACCATCTTCATCGTCGAGAAGGGCACGCCCGGTTTCACCGTGGCGCGGCCGCTGGACAAATCGGGCTGGCGCAGTTCGGACACGGCCGAGCTGATCCTCGAGGATGTACGCATTCCGGCCGACCAGGTGCTGGGCCAGATTGATGGCGGGTTCTACGCGATCATGCAGAATTTCCAGAACGAACGCATCGTGCTGGGCGCGCAGGCCATGGGCGAGGCGCTGCGCGCGCTGGAGATCACGCTGGATTACGTCAAGGACCGCAAGGCCTTTGGCGCGACGCTCTGGGACAAGCAGGCGATCCGGCAACGCCTGTCCCAGCGCTGGGCCGAGGTGGCGGCGGCGCGGGCGCTGATCTATCAGACGGCCGTGTCGATGGATGCCGGCGGCGATTGCGTCCGCGAGGTATCCGCGATCAAGGCGCTATGCGGCGATCTGGTCAACAAGGTCATGTATGACTGCCAGCAGTTCCACGGCGGCTTTGGCTACATGTCCGGCACCGAGATCGAACGCATGGTGCGCGACGCCCGCGTGCAGGCCATCGGCGGCGGCGCCACCGAGGTGATGCTGGAGGAAATCGCCAAACGGCTGTGAGCCGGCAGGCGTGGCGCGCGGCGCGGGCCAGGCGATGAGTATTTGAAGAACGATGAAAGGGGAGCGCGCGCTGTGCGGCGCGCGTCAGCCCTTCGTTGTCAGATCGCTGTTGAGATCGGGCAGCAGGCGCTTGTGCTTTCGCATCTCGGTCAGGATATCGCCGAAGGTCCGCAGACCGCGGGCTTCCAGCATCGGGATCATCCGCAAGAAGACATCACGCGTGGCGATGGCGTCACCCAGGGCGGTGTGGCGCACCTCTTCGGGTAGGTCGATCTCTAGCCGCTGGGCGATTTCATCCAGCGTATGCCCCTCGGTGCCGCCGAACAGGACGGCCGACAGCAGCACGGTGTCCAGAACCGGATTGGTGAATTCCGCCCCGATGGCGGGCGCATGGCGGTGAAAGAACGCCATGTCGAAAGGCGCGTTATGCGCGACCAGCACCGCATCGCGGGCAAAGCTGTGAAACCGCCGCCCGGCGCGGGCCATGTCGGGCGCGTCGCGGACCATCGCATCGGTCACGCCATGGACGGCGGTGGACCGCGCGGGGATCGGGCGGCCCGGATTGACCAGCAAGTCCAGAACCTCGCCGCCCGCCTGCTGGCAATTCACCACGCGCAGCGCCCCGATCTGCACCACCTCGTCGCGGTCGGGCAGCAGCCCCGTGGTTTCCGTGTCGAAGATCACATAGGTCAGATCGCGCAGCGGCACATCCATGATGTCGCCCGAGGCCTCGCGGGTGTTCATCTCGAAATCATAGACCACCGGGCGTGCGGGCGTTGTCTCGCGCGGAACCGGAAAGCTGAGCATATAGCCCGCCCCGGTTCCCAGATCGTGCAGGGTCACGTCGAAAAGACGCGCGCCATCTGCGGTGACAAGCTGCTGATCCAGCGTGCTTCCCCCGCTGTCGGCCAGGTTCTCCAAAGCCGTGCGCAGATAGGTTTCATCGAAATAGTCGAAGATGCGCTGGCCCAGGCCCAGGTGATGCTGTTCGTCCAGCATGGCGGCGGCATGGCCATCGTAAAGCGTGATCCGGTGATCGCTGCCCACCATCAGCACGGCGGCCGGTATGGCCGAGAGGATGCGGGTCAGCTGTTCGCGCTCGGACATCAGCCGCGCGGTATGGCGGGCGATATCGGCATTTGCCTCGGTGCGTGCCTCGCCCAGCCGCGAAGTCAGGGCCGATGCGGCCGTTGTCAGATCGCCCAGATGGCGCGCCACGGCGGTGTCGATCCCGCCGCGCATATCCGTCGAGGCGCGGGCATGCATGGCGGCAGCCAGCCGCTCGATCGGGCGGGCAACGGTCTCGTCGAAGATCAGCCACATCAGGGCGCAGATACCCAGAATGGCAAAGCCCGACATCAAGCCGACCGAAACAAAGGCTGGCCGCGCTTCGGGCATGTCCAGCCGCGCGTCGGCCAGCATCAGCGCCCCGGCGACGACCAGGATGCACGCCAGGGCCAGCAGGCCGAAGAAGGCAAGCGTGCGTTGGCGTGGTCCCAGTCGGTCGAACATGGCCTACCCTTCCTTGCAGACGACTGCCGTTGCGGGATCGTCCATCCCCGTCTGATCCCAGCGCGCGACGCGGATCGTGCCGTCATCATTGAACATGGCTTGCGGATCCAGCAGGGCGCTGCGCCCCTGCACGCAGTCGATCACCACGGGCAGGACACGGACGGATTCCCACCGGGCGAAGAAGATGACCTGGCTCAGCCGCAGGTCAGGCTGCGCCGCGTTGCGCTGGATGCCGGCAAGATCGACGGCCACGAAACGGTCCACATAGGGCACCACATAGGTCCAGGGGCTGTAGACCGCGCGGTGTTCGGCGGTCGAGATCACGGCGAAGCCCTCGGGCATGACGGTCAGGGTGCGCGGATACCAGCGATATTCATTGGTCAGGCTCATCAGGATCATGCCTGCGCCTGCGCCCGCGGGCACCACCCAGCGCGGCATGCGTTTGCCCGTCAGGCGGTTCAGAATCATCACGACCCCGGCTGCGGCAAAGCCTGCGGCGATGATCGTGATTATGTCGATATACATTAAATTGCTCCTCTCCCCGTTTTATGTTGCAGGCTGCGGGGTCAGCCGATCACACCTCGCCCCTGGGTGACGGCCGATTGCATCGTCCGGACCACGACAAAGGCATCGCGCAGGTGACTGCGCTCGAATTCCGAAAGCACGTTGGGCGACATGAAGTTGTCAGGCTTGCCGCCAGCGCGGATCAGCGTCGCCTGATGTTCAAGACGGGTCTGTGCGATCAGATCGTAGGCATCCAGCAGATCGCGCCCGCCGCTCTGGCTGACCAGGCCCGCACCATGCGCCGCCTCCAGCCGGGCGCGGGTGTTGACCATCTCAAGCTGGCCGCGCAGCGCGTAGATGCGGCCCAGGTCCACGATCGGCACCACCCCGTTCAGCTTCATGTCGATGCGGTTCTTGTGTTCGCCGCTGCGCAGGGTGGCAAAACCCCGCAGCAATCCCAGCGGCGGGATATGCTTGAGCGAGTTCGACACCATATGCGCCACGAAGATCGAATTGCGCGCGGCCGCCTCAAGTGTTTCGCGTTGCAGGTCCTCGAACAGTGCGGTTGTGCCGCCGATGGGGCGCAGATCGAACATGACCGAAGCCAGCATCTGTGCCTCGGGGTTGGGGGTCTCGATCCAGCGGCGGAAATAGCCGCGCCAGACATGGACAGGCTGGCACCAGCGTGGATTGGTCGCCATCATGTCGCCGGGGCAATAGAAATATCCCGCCGCATCAAGCCCGTCGCTGACGAATTTCGCCAGTTCCGCGAAATAGGGCATATCGGCTTCGGTCACTGCATCGTCCAGCATCAGACAGTTGTCCTGATCCGATACGCCCGTCTGTTCCTGACGCCCCTGCGATCCGCAGGCCAGCCACAGATAGGGCACCGGGGGCGCGCCCAGCTGCGCCTCGGCCAGGGCCAGCAGGCGGCGCGTGGCCGCATCGGCGATATCGGTGATCAGCCGCGTGACCGTCTCGTGGCGGTTCCCGGCCCCCACAAGCTGCACCAGAAGCCGGGGGATATGGGCGGTGACGGCCGCCATGGCGCCGGCATCCTCCGCGCGGGCCACATCGCGCACCAGCGAGGCCGAATTCGTGGCCTGGAACCGCGTCAGATTGGTCTGGGTGACAATGCCCACCAGCTTGCCATTGTCCACCACGGGCACATGGCCGAAACGGCGTTCCATCATCATGTGCAGCACGTCCGACCCGATCGCCGAGGGCGGCAGCGTTTCGGGGTTGGCTGTCATGATCTGGCGTACCGGGCGCGAAGGGTCCAGCCCTTCGGCGACCACGCGGTTGTTGATATCGTGCAGCGTGACGATCCCGGCCAGGCGGTCGCCATCGGTGATCCCCAGGGCCGATATCCGGTGCGACCGCATCAGGCGGGCCGCATCCAGGATCGAGGTGTCAACGGTGCAGGTGATCGGATCGACGGCCATCAGCCGGTCGACACGGGTTTCGGTCAGCGCCACGGGGCGGGCGGCATCGGCGGCCTCGCGCGCGCGGCTGCGCGCAAAGAAGCGGCGCGCGCTGTCGTTGGCAGCGATCAGCGCGCGGAAATCATCGGTTGGCAACAGCAGCAATTCGCCGTCGCTGAGGGCGCGGGCATTGGTGCCGGTCAGGCCACCGCGCATCAATCCGCGCTCGCCAAAGGAATTGCGCGCCTGCAGATGCGAAACGACTTCGCCGGTGTCCGAGGTGATCTCGACCTCGCCGTCAAGGATCACGTAAAGCCCTTCGCAAGGCTCGCCATGGCGATAGATCACGTCCTCGGCCTTCAGCGGCAGCGTTTTGAACTGTGCCGCGATCCGGGTCAGATCCGCGGCCGGAAAACTGTCATAGGGGTGAATGGTGCCGAGAAAGCGGCGCAGGTCGTCAGCGGAAAGTGGCATCGAACCGATCCTCGGGAGTATCCCTGTTGCTGGTCGTCACCCCTGTCTAGCGCAGGCCGGTGCGTGGCAACATCTCAAAAATGAAGCGGGCGGCTCTTTCGAACCGCCCGCCAGAGTGTCTTAGTGGCCGGTGGCCGCGCCTGCGCCTTTCGGCACACGGATGGATTCCACCAGGTCCTGGATCTCGCGCGGGGGCTCTTTGGTCATGCCCGACACGATATAGGCCGCGGCGAAGTTCAGGATTGCACCCACGGTCCCGAAGGAAGCAGGGGCGATGCCGAACAGCCAGTTGGCCGGCACGTTTTCAAGAGTGGCCGTACCGGGGATGAAGAACCAGCCCAGGAACAGGAAGATGTAGATGGCGGTCGAGAACAGACCGACCAGCATCCCCGCGATGGCGCCTTCCTTGTTGATGCGCTTCGAGAAGATGCCCATCATCAGAACCGGGAAGATCGTTGCCGCGGCCAGACCGAAGGCCAGCGCCACCACCTGGGCCGCGAAGCCCGGAGGGTTGAGGCCAAGCCAGGTCGCCACCACGATGGCAAAGCCCATCGACACACGTGCCGCCAGAAGTTCGCCCTTTTCCGAGATGTTCGGATTGATGGCGCCCTTGATCAGGTCGTGCGACACGGCCGAGGAAATGGCCAGCAGCAGACCTGCCGCGGTGGACAGAGCGGCCGCAAGACCACCAGCCGCCACCAGCGCGATCACCCAGCCCGGAAGGCCTGCGATCTCGGGGTTGGCCAGAACCAGCATGTCACGGTCGAACTTGGTCACTTCGTTGCCGACCCAGCCGCGCTCGGTTGCGATGGCCTGCATGGCGGGGCTTGCATCGTTGTAGTACTGGATGCGGCCGTCGCCGTTCTTGTCCTCGAAGCCCAGCAGCCCGGTGTTCACCCAGGTGTTGATCCAGGCCAGTTCGGGGTTGGTGTTGATTTCTTCAACCGACAGGGCTTCGCCATCCAGCGCGGCGCCGGCTGTGGCGTTCGGCCAGAAGGTCGTGGTGATGTTCAGGCGCGCCATCGACCCCACGGCAGGTGCCACGGTGTAGAGCAGTGCGATGAAGACCAGTGCCCAGCCGGCGGACCAGCGCGCATCGGCCACCTTGGGCACGGTGAAGAAGCGGATGATCACGTGGGGCAGACCCGCGGTACCGATCATCAGCGACATCGTGAAGAACACCATGTTCAGCGTCGAGGTGCTGTGTGCGGTATACTGGCTGAAGCCCAGTTCCATCACCACCTGGTCAAGCTTGGTCAGGAAGGCGATATCCCCGCCCGACGGTGCATAGGTGCCGAACAGACCCAGCTGCGGCAGGAAGTTGCCGGTCACCTGCAGCGAGATGAAGATCGCCGGGATGGTGTAGGCGATGATCAGAACGCAATACTGTGCGACCTGCGTGTAGGTGATGCCTTTCATGCCGCCGAACACGGCATAGGCGAACACGATCGTCGCACCGATGTAGAGGCCGGTATCGGTCGACACTTCCAGGAAGCGCGCGAAGGTCACGCCCACACCGCGCATCTGGCCGATCACGTAGGTCACCGAGATCACGATCAGACAGATCACGGCCACAAGGCGCGCGCCCTGCGAATAGAAGCGATCGCCGACGAATTCCGGCACGGTGAACTTGCCGAACTTGCGCAGATAGGGGGCAAGCAGCAGCGCCAGAAGCACGTAACCACCGGTCCAGCCCATCAGGAAGGTCGAGTTGTCGTAGCCCACGAAGGCGATCAGACCCGCCATCGAGATGAAGGAAGCCGCCGACATCCAGTCAGCAGCGGTTGCCATGCCGTTCATCACGGGCGGAACGCCCTGACCTGCGGCATAGAATTCAGCGGTCGAGCCGGCACGGGCCCAGATCGCGATGCCGATGTAGAGCGCGAAGGACGCACCCACCACCAGCAGGTTGAGAGTATACTGATCCATTGGTTTCCCTGTCCCTGTCTCTTATTCTTCGACGCCGTGTTCTGCATCGACCTTGTTCATGCGCCAGGCATAGAAAAAGATCAGAACCAGGAACACGAGGATCGAGCCCTGCTGGGCGAACCAGAAGCCCAGATCGGTGCCACCGACCGCGATACCCGACAGCATCGGGCGCAGCAGAATGCCGAAGCCGAACGAACACACGAACCAGATCACCAGGCTGATCCCGATGATCCGTTTGTTCGCGGCCCAATAGGCGTTGTTGTCTTTCGAGTTGTCTGCCATGAAAGGCGTCCTCCCTTTTTGCACGTTGTCCCGAAAAGGCGCGGATGTCTCCGCGCCTCCCCCTCCCGATTACGCGACCGCCTGTTCGACGATCGCGCTCAGCCCTTCGGCAATCGCACCGATCTCGCCCATGGCGTCGATCCGCTGCAGATTGCCCTTTTCCTCGTAATACGCGATCAGCGGTGCGGTCTGGGCGTGATAGGCCGTCAGACGCTGGCCCACCGTGGCCGCGTTGTCATCGGCGCGCCGGATCATCTCGGTGCCGCCGCATTTGTCGCAGACACCCGCCTCGGCGGGGGTCTTGTAGTGATCGTGGTAGCCCTCGCCGCAGCTGGCGCAGGTGAAGCGGCCCGACACGCGGGCCACCATCTCGGCGTCATCCACCTCAAGCGAGATGGCGGCGTTGATCCGCTGCCCGGTCTGCGCCAGCAGCGCGTCAAGCGCCATGGCCTGGCCGGTCGTGCGAGGAAAGCCGTCAAGGATCACGCCCTTGGCGGTGTCCGGCTGGTCCAGCCGATCGCGCAGGATCGCCAGCACGATGTCGTCGCTGACCAGATCGCCTGCCTGCATCACAGCTTGCGCGGCGCGGCCTGCCTCGGTGCCCGCCGCCACGGCCGCGCGCAAAAGGTCCCCGGTTGACAGTTGCACAAGCCCGAAACGGTCCTGCAGCATCCGCGCCTGCGTGCCCTTGCCAGCCCCCGGAGGACCCAGCAGGATCAGGACGGCGGGCCGTGTCATGGTATCCGTGCCCATGCCGCTCACCCCCGGTTCATCCGGTTTTCGATCAGGTTGTCGACCACCGAAGGATCGGCCAGCGTCGAGGTATCCCCCAGCGCGCCATAATCGTTTTCAGCGATTTTGCGCAGGATGCGGCGCATGATCTTGCCCGAACGGGTCTTGGGCAGGCCGGGCGCCCACTGGATCAGGTCGGGGCTGGCGATCGGTCCGATCTCGGTGCGGACCCATTTGACCAGCTCCTTGCGCAGCTCCTCGGAAGGCTCCACGCCGTTCATCAGCGTGACATAGGCATAGATGCCCTGTCCCTTGATCGCATGCGGATAGCCCACCACGGCGGCCTCGGCCACGTTGACATGGGCGACCAGCGCGCTTTCCACCTCGGCGGTGCCCATCCGGTGGCCGGAGACGTTGATCACGTCATCGACGCGGCCCGTGATCCAGTAATAGCCATCCGCATCGCGGCGGCAGCCATCGCCCGAGAAATAGTAGTTCTTGTAGTCGCTGAAATAGGTCTTTTCGAACCGCTCATGATCGCCATAGACGGTACGCATCTGGCCGGGCCAGCTGTCCTTGAGGCACAGAACGCCTTCGGCCGCGGTCGTCGTGATCTCGGCGCCGGTCTGCGGGTCCAGGATCACCGGCTGCACACCGAAGAAGGGCAGGGTGGCCGATCCCGGCTTGGTCGGGATCGCGCCCGGCAGCGGCGTCAGCAGATGACCGCCGGTTTCGGTCTGCCACCATGTATCGACGATCGGGCGCTCGCCCTTGCCGACAACGTCATTGTACCAGTTCCAGGCTTCGGGGTTGATCGGTTCGCCCACGGTGCCCAGCACCTTGATCGTGGACAGGTCATATTTCGTCACCGGATCGGTGCCATGCGCCATCAGCGCGCGGATCGCGGTGGGCGCGGTGTAGAACTGGTTGACCTTGTGCTTTTCGCACACGGCCCAGAACCGGCCCGCATCGGGCCATGTCGGCACACCTTCGAACATCAGCGTGGTCGCGCCATTGGCCAGCGGGCCATAGACGATATAGCTGTGCCCGGTCACCCAGCCCACATCGGCGGTGCACCAGAAGATGTCGCCGTCATGGTAATCGAACGTGTACTGATGCGTCATCGAGGCATAGACCAGATAGCCGCCCGATGTATGCACGACGCCCTTGGGCTGCCCGGTCGATCCCGAGGTGTAGAGGATGAACAGCGGATCTTCGGCGGCAATCTCTGCGGGGGCGCAGTAATCATCCGCTTCCAGCGCCAGTTCGTTGTAATCGTAGTCGCGACCTTCTGCCCAGGTGATCTGGTCACCCGTGCGGCGCACGACCAGGCATTTCACGCTGTCCTTGCAATGCAGCAGGGCCGCATCGGTGTTGGACTTGAGCGGGGTCTTGCGCCCGCCGCGCGGCGCGTGATCGGCGGTGATCACGACCTTGGCGTCACATCCGTTGATCCGCGCGCCCAAGGCATCGGGCGAGAAGCCGGCAAAGACGATGGAATGCACGGCACCGATCCGCGCGCAGGCCAGCATGGCATAGGCGGCCTCGGGGATCATCGGCAGATAGATCACCACCCGGTCGCCCTTGCGTACGCCCATCCCTTCCAGGATGTTGGCCATCCGGCAGGTGCGGCGGTGCAGCTCGCTGTAGGTGATGTGCTGCGCCTCATCCTTGGGATCATCGGGTTCCCAGATGATCGCGGTCTGATCGCCGCGCGTCGCAAGATGGCGGTCGATGCAGTTGGCGCTGACGTTCAGCGTGCCATCCTCGAACCATTTGATATCGACCGCGCCGGGAGCAAAGCTGGTGTTCTTGACCTTGGTATAGGGCTTGATCCAGTCGATGCGCTTGCCATGCTCCGCCCAGAACCCCTCTGGGTTGGAGACCGATTCCGCGTACATCGCCTTGTACTGCTCTGCGGTGACATGGGCATTGGCCACAAACGCGGCTGACGGGGCGTACAGGGTATCGGTACTGGTCGGGTTGGTCATGAATCCTCCGTTCGTCTTCCGGGCCGCGGGGGCCCCGACGCAGCCGCGCTGGGCGGTAGCTGCATCCTCTCCTCGGGCGTGAATTTACCACAGAGATGCCATCTTTATATAAGATACTGTTTTTTATCGCTTATTTAGTAAATTAGTTATCAACTTTCCGAAAAACTTGTAAATTTATGCGGGTTCACAGAAAATTTACCTTTTGTTTTGGGGGTTGGCGGCGGAAGAATCTGTCGCGGCGAAACAAAAAGTATACCAATGTATGCTGAAATGCCCGGATTTGACCCGATTTCCCGCTTCGGACTGCCGCGCGCCATGATTCGAAAATGACGCAGCGTTACGAATCTGTCAGACAGGCTGTCCTTTATTGACGGCCGCGGATTCGGCGCCGCGCTTGCGGCCTTTTCAGCGGGGCGCTTGCCTGCGCGGGCGCGGGCGGTAGACTGAAGGCCGGTGACAGCAAGGCAAGGGGCGTCATGGACAGGGATCAGGCCGACGATACGATCCGGATGGCCCGCGGCTTCGTGCTGGCGCGGCCCCCGGCGGGCTTCGTCGCGGACCCGTTTCCGGTCTACGCCACGTTGCTGGCCCATGCGCCCGTGCAGCCTCAGCCCGATGGGTCGGTGCTGATCTGTCGCCATGCGGACCTGGACCGCATTTACCGCGACACCACGCTGTTCCGCTCTGACAAAAAGGCGGCTTTCGCGCCCAAGTTCGGCCCCGGCACACCGCTATATGAACATCACACCACCTCGCTTGTCTTCAATGATCCGCCGCTGCACACCCGCGTGCGCCGGATCATGAGCGCGGCATTGACACCGCGCGCCATCGCCAGGATGGAGCCGGGACTGATCGCCACGGTCGATCATCTGCTTGACGGTCTGGCCGGGCGCGCAAAGCTGGATGAAACCCCCGACCTGATCGAGGATTTCGCATCCTCCATCCCGATACAGATCATCGGCAACCTGCTGGATATTCCGCAGTCCGAACGCGCGCCGCTGCGGGACTGGTCGCTGGCGATCCTGGGCGCGCTGGAGCCTGTTCTGTCCGACGATCAACTGTCACGCGGCCATGCGGCGGTCACTGAATTCTGCGCCTACCTTAAGGATCTGGTCGCGCGCCGTCGCGCAAATCCCGGTGATCCCGAGACCGATGTGCTGACCCGGCTGATCACGGGCGAGGGGGGCGATGGTGGCACCCTGTCCGAGATGGAGCTGGTGCAGAACTGCATCTTCATCCTGAACGCGGGGCATGAGACCACGACGAACCTGATCGGCAGCGCGCTGGCGATGCTGCATGATCATCCGGATCAGAAAGCGCTTTTGCTGGCCGACCCGGAACTTGCGCCCTCCGCGATCGAGGAGGTTCTGCGCTACCAGTCGCCCAACCAGCTTGGCAACCGCGAGACGACAGCGCCCGTCACCATCGGCGGGATCGACATTCCCGCTGGGACCAACCTGCATCTTTGCATCGGCGCGGCCAACCGCGACCCCGCGCAGTTTCCCGATCCTGACCGTTTCGACATCACCCGCAAGCCCAATCGTCACCTGGCCTTCGCAGGCGGGCCGCATGTCTGCGTCGGCTTGACCCTGGCCCGGATGGAAGGGCGTATCGCTGTGTCGCGCTTTCTGGCGCGGTTTCCCGATTATGCGCTGGTCGAGGGGCGCCGGCACGGCGGGCGGCTGCGCTTTCGCGGCTACGCGGCGCTGCCCGCGCGGCTTGGGCCGTGACCCTCAGAAGGCGGTGGCCGACCGCGCAGCCTGATCGTATTGCCCTGACATCGTGCGCAGCAGCGTGGCCAGCTTGCTGATCTGCTCAGGCTCCAGCCCCAGTTCCAGCACCGGTTTCAAAAGCAGGTTCTCGCGGATCTCGCGGTAGCGCGCGCAGGCGTCCTGACCCGCCTCGGTCGCCTCGACGGTCTTTTCCTTGCCGCGCCGACCGTCCTTGACCAACCCCGCCCTGGTCAGCTTCTTGATCGCATAGGTGACCGTATGCGTATCCTCGACATTCAGGACAAGGCAGATATCGGCCAGTTTCTTGGCCCGCCCGCGATGGCGCACCGTGTGCAGCACCAGAACGTCCAGCGGTGACAGATCGGGAAAGCCTGCGGCCGCCATGGCGCGCACCATCCAGCGGTTGAAGGCATTTCCGGCAATGATCATGCCGAACTCAAGCTCGGATATCTCGGCAAAGGATCCCTCTGCCAGATGTGCGGATGAAACGATGGGACCAAGTGAGGATGTCATGGGCGTCAGGATGGGCGATAATGATAAAATGTCAACATTTTGTTGACGTTTTTTGAAAGTCAGGCAGTATGGGTCTGGAATCGGAGGCTCTCCGGGTGGGCCAGATGTCTCGGCGCGGGCCATGCGGACAAGAACCGGGACAAGAACCGGGACAAGGCGCAAGACCTGGCCCCAGGCGCAGGTATCGCCGGGCCCTGACCGGGAGACAGGCCATGACGCAAATCACAGTGACCCTGACCGGCCTCGGGGCGGCGACAGCCCTGGCCCCCGCTGCGGCGCCCTGCGCGATGGCCGGTGCATGGCTGTCCGGGACGATGCGAAAAGGACCGGGCGGTTGCACATGATCGGGGATCTTCTGGCGGCCATTGCGCGCCATGGCAGGCTTGCGCTGGTGGCGGGTCTTGTTGCGGGGCTGACCCTGCCTGACCTGGCGGCGCTGATCCGGCCCTGGCTGCCGCATCTGGTGGGGCTGCTGCTGTTCCTGACAGCCTTTCGCATCGGGTTGCGTCAGGCCGCCGGTTCACTGGCCGAGGCGCGATCCGGTCTGCTGCTGATCGCTGTCTTCCAATTGGCGATGCCGCTGGCCGCGCTGGTCATTTTCTGGACGCTGGGCCTGATGGCGACCCCTTTTGCCATCGCGGTCATGCTGATGCTGACAGCGCCTGGCGTGTCGGGGGCGGCGGCCTTCACCGCCTTGCTGGGGCGTGATCCCGCGCCCGCCCTGCGGCTGCTGATTGCCGGTATCGCGGTATTCCCCGTGACCGTCATGCCGATCCTCTGGGCCGCGCCCGGTCTTGGCGATATCGCCGATGTGCTTGCGGCCTCGGCGCGCCTTCTGGTGGTGATCACCCTGGCCTCGGGCCTTGGCTTTGCCCTGCGCCACCTGATCCCCGCCCCAGACCTGCGCCAGGTCGATGGCTTGAATGCCATTGCGCTTTTCGTCATCGTGATCGGGTTGATGGCGGCGGTCGGGCCTGCATTGCGCGCCGATCCTGTGCTGGTGCTGAAATGGCTGGCCGGTGTCTGCGTGGTGAATTTCGGCTTGCAGATCGCCTGCTACATGATCTTGCGCGGGCGGTCCGGTGCTGATCCGACCGGCCCCTCGATCATCGCGGGCAACCGCAACGTGGCGCTGTTCCTGCTGGCCTTGCCCGCCGCCACGACCGACCCTTTGCTGATTTTCATCGGCGTGTACCAGGTGCCGATGTTCCTGACCCCCATTGCGATGCGCTGGCTTTACGCGCATCGCCCGCATCAGAAAGCAGCCCACTGAACCAATGACCCAGACGCATGCCACGACCACCCGTTTCCCGCGTATTGCTCCTGTGGGCATCGCGGGCCTTCTGGTCAGCTTCGCCGACAAGCTGAGCGAGCCCGCCAACCGTGCGGCCCTGGCCTTTCGCGCCGCGATCGAGGCCGACGCCCTGGACGGGATCGAGGAGGTCTCGACCTCGCTCACCTCGACCTTTGTCCGTTTCGATCCGCTGCATCTGGATCACGCGCAGCTGATCGCCCATGTTGAGGCGCTTCTGAAGGCGCGGGACTGGACCCGCGCCGATCTGCCGGTGGGGCGGCGGCATTTCCGCATTCCCTGCGTCTTCGGCACCGATCTGGCCCCGCAATTCGACGAGGCGGCGCAGGCGGCGGGCCTGACCGCACGGCAGGCCATCGACAGCCTGACCGCCGCGCGCCCCCGCGTACTGACCGTCGGTTTCGCGCCCGGTCAGCCCTATACGGGCCAGCTTGGCCCGGAATGGGACATCCCCCGCCAGACGGCGCTGACCCCGCGCGTGCCCGAGGGCGCGCTGGTCGTGGCGATCCGGCAACTGATCATCTTTTCCGCCGCGACCCAGACCGGCTGGCGTCATATCGGACAGACCGCCTTTCGCTGTTTTCGCCCGGAATCGGACGAACCCTTCGCGTTGCGGCCCGGCGATGAAATCTCGTTGCGCGCCATCACGCCCGCCGAACTCGAACGTATCCGCGCCGAGGACCGGACGGGCCAGGGTGGCGCCGAACTGGAGGTGATCCGATGAGCCGCGCCCTGATCATCCACCGCGCCGGCCCGCAAGTGACGGTGCAGGACCCTGGCCGGCCGGGCCTGCTGGGGCAGGGCCTCTCGCAGGGCGGGGCAGCCGATCCGGTTGCGCTGGCGGAAGGGGCGGCGCTCTTGCGTCAACCCGCCAGCCAGGCCGCCCTGGAAATGGCCGGTATGGGCGGCAGCTTCGAGGCGACGCAGGACACGCGCATCGCCCTGACCGGCGCGCCGATGACGGCCAGCATCGACGGGCAGACGCTTGCCTGGAACGCCAGCCACCTGCTGCGCGCGGGACAGCGGCTTGAGATCGGCGCGGCCCTGCGCGGCATTTATGGCTACCTGCATCTGGGCGGCGGTATCGCGACCGAAATGGTCCTTGGCGCGCGGGCCGCGCACCTGGCCGCGGGGATCGGCCGCGCCCTGCGCCCCGGCGACCGGCTGCCGTTGGGCGATGACACCCGCGCCGAGGTGGGGCTGACGCTGGACCCCGCGCCGCGTCTGGCGGGCGGCACGGTGCGGATGACGCGCTCCATGCAGACGGTGCTTTTCGATCCAGAGGTGCTGGACCGGTTCCAGGCCACGGCGTTCAGGCGCGATGCGCGCGGCAACCGCATGGGCGCGCGGCTGGAATTCGACGGTGATCCCTTCGCGGCCTCGGGGCAGCTGAGCATCCTGTCCGAGGTGATCGTGCCCGGCGATATCCAGATGACCGGCGACGGCACACCCTTCGTGCTCTTGCCCGAATGCCAGACCACCGGCGGGTATCCCCGTATCGGAACGGTGATTCCGGCCGATCTGCCGCGCGTGGTGCAGGCCGGACCCGATGTGACCCTGCGCTTCGAGGTCGTGACGCTGGAAGACGCGGTTGCGATCCACCGCCGTCACATGGCGGAGCTTGCGAAACTGTCCGCCGGCATCCGCCCGCTGTTGCGCGACCCCGCCCATATCCACGATCTTCTGTCCTACCAGCTTGTCAGCGGCGTGATATCCGCCCATCACGATGACCAGGACACCCCCTGAAAGGAGACTGCCCCATGACCCTGACCGTCGATCTGAACGCCGACATGGGCGAAAGCTTTGGCCCCTGGCGGATGGGCGATGATACCAGCCTGCTCGATATCGTGACATCGGCCAATATCGCCTGCGGCTTTCACGCGGGCGATGCGGATGTGATGATGAAAACGATGCGGCTGGCCGTGCAGAAGGGCGTCGGTATCGGCGCGCATCCCGGCTATGCCGATCTGCAGGGCTTTGGCCGCCACCGCATGCAGGTGCCGCATGCAACCTTGCAGAACCAGGTCCGCTATCAGATCGGGGCCGCCCAGGCGATGGCGCGCGCCGCGGGCGGGCAGGTGCGCCATCTGAAATTGCACGGTGCCCTGGCCAATACCGCGGCCGAGGATTTCGAACTGGCCACCGCGCTTTACGATGCCGCTCTCTCGGTCGCCCCCGAGATCGCGATCATGGTGCTGGCCGCGACCGAGCAGCAGGCGGCGGCACAGGCGCTGGGGTGCAGGTTCGTTTGCGAGATATTTGCCGATCGCGCCTATAATGACGACGCCACGCTGGTGGACCGATCGATCCCCGGCGCCGTGATCCATGACGCAGGCATCGCCGGCAAACGGATCACCGACATGGTGCTGCGCCGGGCTATCGTCACCGCCAGCGGCAAGGAAATTCCGACCCGGATCGACACGATCTGCCTGCATGGCGATACGCCCGAAGCCGTGGACATCGCCCGCGCCGTGCGGAGCGAACTTGAGGCCGCAGGCATCACCGTCACCCAATTCCCGGTCTGAGACCCGACAGGGCAGCGATGCGCCCGCGGCTTCTTCTTGCTTCAAATATCCCGAACGCGCGGGATCATCCCGCGAAAGGGTCGTCCGGGTATCCGACACCCGCCAGATAAAGCCCCTGCGGCGGGCAGACCGGCCCGCAGGCGGCGCGGTCGCGGGCCTCAAGCGCGGATTTCACGTCATCCGGCGCCCATGCGCCCGATCCCACCCGCTCCAGCGTGCCGACGATGCTGCGGACCTGGTTGTGCAGGAAAGACCGCGCCCGCAGGTGGAACCGCAGCTCCGGCCCGGACAGCCCCTCGACCCGGTCGATGGTGATCGCATCCAGCGTCTTCACGGGGCTTGCCGACTGGCACATGGTGCTGCGGAACGTGGTGAAATCGTGATGGCCGACCAGATGCGCGGCACCTGCGCGCATCGCCGCCAGATCCAGTTCGCGCGGCACCTGCCAGACCAGACCCGCGTCATGGGTGGCCGGCGCGCGGCGCGTCAGCAGGCGGAACAGGTATCGCCGTTCCTGCGCGGAAAAACGCGCGTGCCAGTCATCGGGCACGCGCGCGGCTTCCAGGATCGCGACGGGCCGCGGCTTGAGGTGGTAGTTCAACGCCTCGGACAGGCGGAACGGATCCCAGTCGCGCCCCATGTCGCAATGGGCGACCTGCGCCAGCGCATGCACGCCCGCATCGGTGCGCCCTGCCGCAGCGATCCTGTGGGGGCCGGGTTCCAGCCGGTCCAGCGCATCCTCGATCGCGCCCTGCACCGACGGCTGATCGGCCTGCGCCTGCCATCCGGCAAAGGGCGCGCCATGGTATTCGATCCTGAGGGCATAACGGGGCATGGCGCGGGACATAGAGGAATTCGCCCCGCGGCTCAATCCATCCCGGCGCGGCGCTTGCGGCGCGGGCGGATGCCTCCGGCGGGGATATTTGCGGCAAGAAGAAACGCAGGCGGGCTTGCCTCTGGCGGTGGGGCGCTGTCATCCCTATCTTGAGGGCTTGCAGAAGACGAGGCAGGCCATTGGCAATCACGGATCTGGCGGATGGGATCACAAGGCGCGTCGAAGCGTTGGGCGACACCTTGTCCGAGACTTTTTTCGAGCCGGTGATCCGGTTGGGTGTTACTGGCCTCGCGCGGTCCGGCAAGACGGTGTTCATCACCTCGCTGGTGGCCAACCTGATCGACCGCGCGCGGATGGGCGCGCTGGCGGCCCAGGGCGAAGGGCGCATCCAGACGGCCTATCTGCAGCCACAGCCTGACGATACGCTGCCGCGCTTCGATTACGAGACGCATCTTGCGGCCCTGACCGCGGCGCAGCCCCATTGGCCTGACAGCACAAGGGCGGTGTCCGAGTTGCGCCTGTCGTTGCGGGTGCGTCCCGCGGGGCTGCTGTCGGGCCTGTCCGGCCCGCGCACCCTGCATCTGGATATCGTGGATTATCCCGGTGAATGGCTGCTGGATCTGGGTCTTTTGGACAAAAGCTATGACCAGTGGTCGCGCGAGGTCATGGCCAGGATCGCGCCAAGACCGGAAGCGGCGGAATTTCTGGCGCAACTGGACGGTATCGACCCGGCGGCCCCCCATGACGAGCCGCTGGCACAGGATCTGGCGCGCCGGTTCACCGGCTACCTGACGCAGGCACGGGCGGCTGGCTATTACGATTGCACCCCGGGCCGCTTCATCCTGCCTGGCGATCTGGCAGGCTCGCCGGTTCTGACCTTCGCGCCCCTGCCGGGCGAGGGGGAGGGCGCGCGCAAGTCCCTGCGCCGCGAGATGGCGCGGCGCTTTGATGCCTACAAGGCGCAGGTCGTGAAACCTTTCTTTCGTGACCATTTTGCCCGGATCGACCGGCAAGTTGTGCTGGTCGATGCGCTGGGCGCCATTCACAAGGGACCTGCGGCGGTCGAGGACATGCGGCGCGCCATGGCCGAAACCCTGGGGGCTTTCCGCCCCGGTGGCAATGCATTCCTGACCCGTCTGCTGCTGGGCAAGCGGGTGGAGCGGATCCTGTTCGCCGCCACCAAGGCCGACCATCTGCATCATGGTCAGCACGCCCGCCTGACCGCGATCATGCAGGCCCTGACCCGCGAAGCGCGCGCACGCGCCGATTTCGCGGGCGCGCAGACGGCAGCCATGTCCATCGCCGCCCTGCGCGCCACGGTGGAGGAAACCATCACCCATGATGGCAAGCCGCTGGATTGCGTGCGCGGCACCTTGCTGGAGACCGGCAGGCAGGCGGCCTTCTATCCCGGTGATCTGCCCGAGGACCCGAACCGCCTGCTGGGACCGGCGCGGGACGGCGCGCGCGGCTGGCTGGATGCCGATTACAAGGTGATGAATTTCGCACCCGCCCCCCTGCGTCTGAAACCAGGGGAAGGCCCGCCGCATATCCGTCTGGACCGTGCCGCGCAGTTCCTGATCGGAGACCGGCTGTGATCCGGCGCGCGCAGCCCACGGATGCCGGCGCCGTGGCGGCGATCCTGTCGCAGTTCATCGACACGACCGACTGGATGCCACGGCTTTATTCGCGTGCCGAGGATCTGTCCTTCGCCGGGCTGATGGTGGATCGTGGCTGGGTTCTGGTGGCGGAACCTGCCGGGCAGGGTGAGGGGGTTGCAGGTTTCATGGCGTTGCATGAGGGTTTCATCCACGCGCTCTATGTGGCGGGGGAATACCGCGGGCAGGGTGTCGGTCAGGGCTTGCTGGACCGGGCCAAGGACGGCGCGGCGCGACTGGAACTGACCACATTCCAGGCCAATATCGGCGCGCAGCGCTTCTATGCGCGCGCAGGCTTCCGCGAGGCGGGGCGCGGCGATGGCCGCGGGCAGGGATCCGTCAATGACGAAGGATTGCCCGACATCCGCCTGATCTGGGAAAGGAGCGTTGCATGAGCGAGCCATCGCAGGGACCCGAGGGGCGCGGCGACAAGGCGCGCGGCCCCGTCCTGATCGAACTGGACGAGCGGCCCAAGTCCGGCCCCGATCTTGCACCGCCCGTGCCGGAGCTTGAGGACGCGGCAGCGCTGCCGCAGGGGCGAGCGATGCAGCGCATGGCCCAACTGGCCGCGCGTCCGCCATCGCGGCTGACACGATGGTTCTGGGGTCTTTTGCTGACGCTTCTGGGGGCGGTCGTTTCGGTCGCGGCCTGGGATTTCGTGCTGGGCCTGATCGCGCGCGCGCCGCTGCTGGGCTATGCGGTGACGGCGGTCACGGGGGCCCTGCTGCTGGTGCTTCTGGCCATCGCGCTGCGCGAGGCTTCGGCCTTTGCGCGGTTGGGGCGGATCGACAAGCTGAACCATGCGGCGCGCGCGGCGCTGACCACCGAGGATCTGGGGGCTGCCCGGGATGTGGTGAACAGGCTGCAGGCGCTATACAAGGGGCGGTCTGAACTGGATTGGGGCCGCGCGCGCATGGCCGAACGACAGGCCGATCAATTCGACGCCGCGACCTTGCTGGGATTGGCCGAATCCGAGCTTCTGGCGCCGCTGGACGCCGCCGCCCGGTCCGAGATCGAGGCCGCGGCGCGGCAGGTTGCGACCGTGACCGCGCTGGTGCCCATCGCGCTGGCCGACGTGGTGGCCGCGCTGACCGCCAACCTGCGGATGATCCGCCGCATCGCCGAGATTTATGGCGGCCGGTCCGGCACGCTGGGCAGCTGGCGCCTGACCCGCGCGGTGATGACCCATCTGGTCGCGACCGGGGCCGTGGCGATCGGGGATGATCTGATCGGTTCGCTGGCCGGCGGCGGGGTCCTGTCGAAACTCTCGCGCCGCTTCGGTGAAGGTGTCGTCAACGGGGCGCTGACGGCCCGCGTGGGCATCGCCGCGATCGAGGTGTGCCGCCCGTTACCTTTCATCCGGGCGGGCCGACCCTCGGTCACGGGGGTGGTGCGACAGGCGCTGGCGGGGCTGTTCGGGCAGCGCGCGGATCAATCCACAGGTGATTGAGGATTCGCGAAAAACCCCTGTGGATATGTGGATAACCCGCCAGTCTGGACGAAAAACAGCAAGCGGCGACCGGATCAGACCAGGCGCGGAATACCGCCGGGGGCGATGTCGCGGTCAGCCACGCCCATCCGCAGGCCCCGCCCGATGCGATGGGCCAGCGCCGACCAGGCCGTGGCGGTATCGGGGGGCAACTGCCGGTGCAGCACGCCGTCGAACAGGGCCAGCCAGACCTCGAACTGGCCCGCACGCACATCGCCCGCCGCCACATGCACACGCTGCGGATTGCCGTCATAGCTGCGCTCGAACAGGATGGCATTGGCCCAGAACCGCGTGATCTTTTCCTCATGCGCGGGCCAGTCGGCGACATGGGCGGCAAAGACGGGCCCCAGGCCGGGGTGGCGGCGGATCAGATCGTAAAACTCTGCCACCACGCTTTCGATCTGCGGGCGGGTGACGTGGAAGCGCGGGGGAAGGGGGCTGTTCATGCCCTGGGTGATGCCCTTTGCGCCGAAGATCCGCAAGCCGGCAGATCGCCTCATCCCGCCTCTGGACGCTCGGCGACCATCAGCCTATAACGCGCGTCATGCACATGGTATTTGCGATCTCTCGGCGAATTACCGGCCCGGCGCCCTGATCCTGCCCATGGATCGACGGGCCGCCGGGAAAAGGCGCATGGACCGCCGCGCCGCCCCCATCTTCATTGTGAATTCGCTGACCGAAGGACGCCCCAGATGAGCGCCGAAACCCAAGACTATAAAGACACGCTGAACCTGCCCCGGACAGAGTTTCCGATGCGCGCGGGCCTGCCGCAGCGCGAGCCCGACTGGCTGGCCCGCTGGGAGCGGATCGGCGTCTACGATCGCTTGCGCGACAAGGCAAAAACCACGGCGCGCCAACCCTTTACCCTGCATGACGGCCCGCCTTACGCGAACGGGCACCTGCACATCGGGCATGCGCTGAACAAGATCCTCAAGGATATGGTCGTGCGTAGCCAGCAGATGATGGGCCGCGACGCGCGCTATATCCCCGGCTGGGATTGCCACGGTCTGCCCATCGAATGGAAGATCGAGGAACAGTACCGCGCCAAGGGGCTGGACAAGGATGATGTGCCCGTCGTCGATTTCCGCCAGGAATGCCGCAAGTTCGCCGAAGGCTGGGTCGAGATCCAGCGCGAGGAGTTCAAGCGCCTGGGCATCACCGGCACTTGGGACAAGCCCTACCTGACGATGGACTTCCACGCCGAGGCTGTGATCGCGGCCGAGTTCCAGAAATTCCTGATGACCGGCACGCTCTACCAGGGGTCCAAGCCCGTGATGTGGTCGCCCGTGGAAAAGACCGCACTGGCCGAGGCCGAGATCGAATATCACGAGCACAAAAGCCACACGATCTGGGTGCCGTTCCGCATCCGCAAGACAGCGGGCGAGGGCGCACAGGAGGCATCCGACCTGCGCAACGCACGCGTGGTGATCTGGACGACGACGCCCTGGACGATCCCGTCGAACAAGGCCATCGCCTATAATCCCAAGCTGACCTATGGCCTTTACCATGTCGATGGAACGCAGGACGAAAGCTGGACAAGTATCGGTGATCTCTACCTTTTTGCCGATGCCCTGGCCGAGGAATGCCTGGCCAAGGCGCGCGTCACCGCCTTTACCCGCATCCGCACCGTCGCGGCGGCGGAGTTCGACGGCATGATCTGCGATCACCCGTTCAACGGCATGGACGGTGCCAACGGCTTTTGGGATTACGACGTGCCGATGATCGACGGCGACCACGTCACGGACGAGGCGGGCACGGGTTTCGTGCATACCGCGCCTAGCCACGGCGCGGATGACTTCGACTGTTTCGTGAAACGCAACTGGCTGGACCGGATGACCCATAACGTGGGCGAAGAATCCGAATTCCTGCCCCATGTGCCGTTCTTTGCGGGCCTCAAGGTGCTGGATCACAAGGGCAAGGAAGGCAAGGCCAACACGGCCGTGATCGAAAAGCTGGTCGAGGCCAAGGCGATCATCGCGCGCGGGCAGCTCAAGCATTCCTATCCGCATTCCTGGCGCTCCAAGGCGCCGGTGATCTTCCGCAACACGCCGCAATGGTTCGCTGCCATCGACAAACCCGTGGGCGACGGGCAGGACACCTATGGCACCACGATCCGGCAGCGCGCGCTGACCTCGATCGACCAATTGGTGACATGGACGCCGCAGACCGGGCGCAACCGGCTGTATTCGATGATCGAGGCGCGTCCCGACTGGGTGCTGTCGCGCCAACGCGCCTGGGGTGTGCCGCTGACCTGCTTCACGAAAGTGGGCGCACTGCCGACCGATCCCGATTTCCTGCTGCGTAACATCGATGTGAACGAACGCATCCTGGCCGCGTTCGAGGCCGAAGGCGCGGATGCCTGGTACAAGGACGGCGCCAAAGAGCGGTTCCTGTCCGGCATCGTGAACCCGGCTGAGTGGAACAAGGTCGATGATATCCTGGATGTCTGGTTCGATTCAGGCTCTACCCATGCATTCGTGCTGCGCGACCGCGCGGACGGGTCCGAGGACGGGCTGGCCGATCTTTACCTTGAAGGCACCGATCAGCATCGCGGCTGGTTCCATTCCTCGATGCTGCAGGCCTGCGGCACGCGGGGGCGCGCGCCCTATCGCGGTGTTCTGACCCATGGCTTTACCCTGGACGAGAAGGGCAACAAGATGTCCAAATCGCTGGGCAACACCGTGGCGCCCGAACAGGTGGTCAAGCAATATGGCGCGGATATCCTGCGCCTTTGGGTGGCACAGTCGGATTACACCGCCGACCTGCGGATCGGGCCCGAGATCCTGAAAGGCACCGCCGACGGGTATCGCCGCCTGCGTAACACCATGCGCTTTCTGCTGGGATCGCTGGCCGATTTCAGGGAAAGCGACCGCGTGGAACCGGCGGACATGCCGGAACTGGAACGCTGGGTGCTGCACAGGTTGGCCGAACTGGATAGCCGGGTGCGTACGGGCTATGCGGCCTATGATTTCCAGGGCGTGTTCCAGGCCGTGTTCAACTTTGCCACGGTGGACCTGTCAGCCTTCTATTTCGATATTCGCAAGGATGCGCTTTACTGCGATGGCGACACGCCCCGCCGCCGCGCCGCGCGCACGGTGCTGGATATCCTGTTCCACCGGCTGACCACATGGCTGGCCCCGGTGCTGGTCTTCACCATGGAAGAGGTCTGGCTGGAACGCTTCCCCGGCGAGGACAGCTCGGTTCATCTGCAGGATATCCCCGCAACCCCGGCAGACTGGCTGGACGCGGAACTTGCGGCGAAATGGGCACGTGTGCGTAGCGCGCGCCGCGTGGTGACAGCGGCACTTGAGGTGCAGCGCACCGCCAAGGTGATCGGCGCCAGCCTTGAGGCGGCACCGATGGTCCATGTGGCCGATGCCGATCTGCTGGAACTGCTGGGATCCGTCGTCTTCGAGGATGTCTGCATCACCTCGGCCGTCGGCCTGAGCAGCGCACCCGCCCCGGATGACGCCTTCAGCCTGCCGGACGTGCCCGGCGTGGCGGTGGTCTTTCATGCGGCCGATGGCGACAAATGCGAACGGTGCTGGAAAATTCTGCCAGACGTCGGCCGAAACGCGCATCCCGGCGTCTGCGGCCGCTGCGACGCCGCGCTGACTTGAGGGACGGCGCGCCTGTGGCGCGGTCGTGAGGATATTTGAAGCAAGAAGAAACGGGGGGGCGGAGCGCAGGCTTCGCCCCTTTCGCCTTGTACGGGGCCGGGATCAGCGGGCCTGACGCTCGGGAATGATCTGCTGGGCGATGCCCGCGAACAGCAGGTAGACCGAGGTCACGACCAGCCCCCAATGCGCCCAGCTTTCGGGATGGAAATCCACCCAGGCCGCCCAGCCCGCGAAAAAGGTCCAGGCCAGCGCGGTGGGCAAAGACAGGTTGCGCCAGCGTTCGGTCCGCACCGGATGGATGAACTTGAGCGGAAAGAACATCGCGACCGCCAGCAGCGAGACAAGGATCAGGATGATCCAGAAATCGGGCGACAGCGCGAAGAGCACAAGCACCAGCATGTTCCAGCATCCGGGAAATCCGGAAAAGGAATTATCCTTTGTCTTCATGCGCGTATCGGCGAAATACATCGCACTTGCAAAGGTGATCACGATGATTGCGAACCATCCGGTCCAGCCCGGCAGCAGATCGGACTTGAACAGGGCGAAGGCGGGAATGAAGACATAGGTCAGGTAGTCGATGATCAGGTCCAGCAGCACCCCGTCGAATTCGCCGGCGTATTTCTTGACCTCGTATTTGCGCGCCAGCGGACCGTCGATTCCGTCCACGGCGAAAGCCACGACCAGCCACAGGAACATCAGGCTCCATTTGCCATCGACAGCCGCCAGCATCGCAAGCATGGCAAAGACCGCCCCGGTCGCCGTGAGAAGATGAACGGACAACGCCTTGATCTGCGGTGTCATGCGGCCCCCTTGGTATGCGCCGTGGCGCGGGGATGGCTGGCCTCATAGACCTGCATCAAGCGCGCGGTATCCACGGCCGTATAGGCCTGCGTGGTCGAAAGCGAGGCATGGCCCAGCAATTCCTGGATCGCGCGCAGATCACCGCCCGCGTTCAGCAGATGGGTGGCGAAGCTGTGCCGCATCGCATGAGGTGTGGCGCTGGCGGGCAAGCCCAGTTGCAGCCGCGCCTGTTCCATCACCTTCTGGATCGCGCGCGGGTTCAGCGCGCCGCCTCGCACACCGCGAAAGAGGGGCTGATCCGCCTCAAGCGGGTGGGGGCAAAGCCCGGCATAGCGATCCACGGCGTCACGTGCGGCGGGGATCACGGGCACCACGCGTTCCTTGCCGCCCTTGCCGGTGATCCGCAGAACCGGGGGCAGGGGCAGATCGGTGCCGGTCAGCGACAACGCCTCGGATATGCGCAACCCGCAGCCATAGAGCACCATGACCACGGCCATGTCACGCGCCGCGACCCAATCCTGGCGGGCCTGCAATTCGACCCGATCGATCATGGCACGGGCCGCATCCTCGGCCAGGGGGCGGGGCAGTTTGCGCTGGAACTTGGGCGCGCGGGTGGACAGGACCGCGGTGGGTTCGAAGCCTTCGCGCGCCGAAAGCCAGCGATAGAACGACTTGACCGCCGACAGCTTGCGCGCCAGCGACCGCGCGCCCACATCGCTGCCGCGGGTCCGCGCCATCCAGGCACGCATGTCCGATACGGTGATCCGCGCCAGCGCGGTCAGGCCCTGCGGCGCACCCGAATGGGCGGCCATGAAGGCAATGAAATCCAGCACATCGTGGCGATAGGCCTCTATCGTGTTGTCGGCCGCACCCTTCAGCGTCTTTTGCCCCGCGAGCCAGGCGCGCAGGGCCTCGGCCGCGGCGGGCGACACCAGGCTCATGACAGCCAGCGGCGCATCGATCTTTCGAACACACCCGCGAAGAAGGCCAGAAGGTCGGTGCCCTGGCTGGGATTGAACTGATGCGGATCCTCGGAGCCCATCACCAGCATACCGGGCAGGCGGCCTGCGCCGAAATCCAGTTTCAGGCAGGCCTCGGACCGGATCCAGCCGGCCTTATCACCATAGATCGCGGGGCTGCCTTCCTGCATCTGGCGCAGCGTGACCTGACGCTGCGGCGCATCGCGCCCGGCGCTGAGGTAATCCGCGACAAAGCCGGGCTGCGCCACGCGCAGCACGTCGCCCAGGCGTTGCACCACCGGGTCCTGATCGTTCTGCACCGATTCCAGCACCAGGCGGATGCTGTCCACGCGCAGGATTTCGGCCACGGGGCCGCCCAGATCGCGCAGAAACACCTCGAACTCCATCGGATCGAGCATCCGCAGGATCGCCCGATGCACTTGGTTGGTGCCGGCCAGATTGTCATAGGCGGCGGCGATCACGCTGCGATGCGTGTCTTCCAGCCGGTCCAGCCGGGCCTCAAGCCGTTCCATCGCGATGCCGCGCAGATCGACGATATTGGCGCCCATCATCCGCTCGTTCGCGGCGATCAGGGCGCGCATCAGGTCGCGATCCTCGAGGATGACATCGGGTTGCGCGATGATCTTGTCGCGCAGCGCGCTGTCCATTCCGGGTTTCGTGCTCATTCCTGCCTCGGGTCGTTTTCTTGATTTGTGGGGCTTATAGCACGGGGTCAGAGAATTTTCTGCCCCGTTTTTTCCCAATCCTTCAAAAACGTCTCAAGCCCCTTGTCCGTCAGGGGGTGGCTTGCCAGTTTCTTGATCACCTCGGGCGGGGCGGTCATCACATCCGCACCGATGCGCGCGCAGTCCAGAACATGGTTCACGCTGCGGATCGAGGCGGCCAGGATCTGCGTCTCGAAGCCGTAATTGTCATAGATGGTGCGGATATCCTCGATCAGGTCCATCCCATCGAGGTTGATGTCATCCAGGCGCCCGATGAAGGGGCTGATGAAGGTGGCCCCCGCCTTGGCCGCCAGCAGCGCCTGGTTGGCGCTGAAGCACAGCGTCACATTGACCATGAAGCCTTCACCGGACAGCACCTTGCAGGCTTTCAGCCCGTCCCAGGTCAGCGGCAGTTTCACGGCGATATTCGGCGCGATCGCGGCCAGTTTGCGGCCTTCGGCGATCATGGCATCGGCCTGCAGCGCGACCACTTCGGCGCTGACCGGCCCATCGACCAGTTCGGCGATTTCGCGCGTGACTTCAATGATGTCGCGCCCGGACTTGAGGATCAGCGAGGGGTTGGTGGTCACGCCATCCACCATGCCCAGATCGTTCAACTCGGCAATCGCGGCGATTTCAGCGGTATCAACAAAGAACTTCATGACGCTCCCTCGGGGCTTGGCCTTTCGTTGCCTTGGCTTTACCCCATACTGTGCAGCCCTGAAACCCCTTTCACGGAAAGCCCCGAACCCTTGAGCGATTTCTACCACCATGGCGATCTGATCGCGGTGCTGACGACGCAGCCGCTGGACCGGACGCTGGACTACCGCGCGCCGGAAGGGGGCTGCCATGCGGGTGCCTTTGTCGAGGTGCCGCTGGGGCCACGCCGCGTGCTGGGCGTGGTCTGGGGGCCGGGACGGGGTGATTTCGATCTGGCGAAACTGCGCCATGCCAGCCGCGTGCTGGATGTGGCGCCGATGCGCGAGGAGATGCAGGATTTCCTGACGCGGGCCGCCGAATACACCATGACGCCGCTGTCCGCGATGCTGCGGCTGGCGACACGCGCGCCCGGTCTGGGCGATCCGCCTGCGATGCGCCGCATCTACCGGCTGGGGCAGGGGGTGCCTGACCGGATGACGCCCGCGCGGGAAAAGGTGCTGGACGTGCTGCGCGATTACGGCGGGCTGGCCTTTACCTTGCGCGAACTGGCCGAGATGGCGGGCGTTTCCACCGGCGTGGTCAAGGGGCTGGCGGCGCAGGGTGCCGTGCTTGAGGAAGACAGCCCCCGCGATCTGCCCTTTCCGCCGCTGGATCCGGGGCAGTCGGGCAAGACCTTGAACGAGGATCAGGCAGCGGGGGCCGACGCCCTGCGCGCCGGTGTCGCAAGCGGGCGCTACGGGACCACCTTGCTGCGCGGTGTGACCGGATCGGGCAAGACCGAAGTGTATCTGGAAGCCGTGGCCGAGGCTTTGCGACAGGGACGACAGGCCCTTGTCCTGCTGCCCGAGATTGCGCTGACGGCGGAATTCCTGACCCGGGTCGAGGCGCGGTTCGGGGCGCGCCCCGCCGAATGGCATTCCGGCGTGACCGTGACCGAACGCCGGCGCATCTGGCGCATGGTGGCGGAAGGCGGCGCGCAACTGGTGGTGGGGGCGCGCTCTGCGCTGTTCCTGCCGTATCGCGAGCTTGGCCTGATCGTGGTGGATGAGGAGCACGACACCTCCTACAAGCAGGAGGATGGCGTGCTGTACAACGCCCGCGACATGGCGGTGCTGCGCGCGGCGATCTGCGGCGCGCGGGTCGTGCTGGCTTCGGCCACGCCCAGCCTGGAAAGCTGGGCCAATGCGGAAGCGGGCAAATACGACAAGCTGGTGCTGACCGACCGTTTTGGTGCGGCGGTCCTGCCGGAAATGCGGGCCATCGACATGCGGGCCGAGACGCTTCCGACGAACCGCTGGATCTCGCCGAGCTTGCAGGCGGCGGTGACGCAACGGATCAGGGACGGTGAGCAGGCGCTGCTTTTCATCAACCGGCGCGGCTATGCGCCGACAACGGTCTGTCGCGCCTGCGGCCATCAGATCGGCTGCGATCATTGCGATGCGCGGATGGTGGAGCATCGTTTCCTCAAACGGCTGGTCTGCCACCAATGCGGTGAGACGAAACCCATGCCCGAGATATGCCCCGCCTGCGAAGTGTCGGGCAAGCTGGCACCCGTAGGCCCCGGGGTCGAGCGTCTGACGGAAGAGGCGCAGGCGCTGTTTCCGGATGCGCGGATCGCCACGCTGTCATCGGACATGTATGCCAGCGCCCGCGCCTTGAAGGCCGAGATCGAGAATATCGCGGGTGGCGGGGCCGATATCATCATCGGCACGCAGCTGGTGGCCAAGGGGCACAACTTTCCGCTGCTGACGCTGGTGGGCGTGATCGATGCCGATCTGGGCCTGCAAGGATCAGATCTGCGCGCGGCCGAACGCACGTTCCAGCTGATGCGGCAGGTGGCGGGGCGCGCGGGGCGGGCCGAGAAGCGGGGGCAGGCGTTGCTCCAGACCCATCAGCCCGAACATCCGGTGATCCGCGCCATTCTGGCCGGCGACGAGGAAGGGTTCTGGCGCGCCGAGGCCGAGGAGCGGCGGCAGGCCGGTGTGCCGCCCTATGGGCGCATGGCGGGGATCATCATTTCGGCCAATGACGCGCAGCCGGCTTTTGATCTGGGCACGGCGCTGGCGCGGATGGATGCGCCGCTGCGGGCTATCGGGGCGCAGGTCTACGGGCCTGCCCCGGCCCCGATCGCAAGGATCAGGGGAAGGCACCGGGTCAGGCTGCTGGTGCGGGCCGACAAGGGCGCGCCCTTGCAGGCGGCACTGGGGCGGTGGCTGGCGCAGGTGCGGCTGACCGGCAGCCTGCGGCTGGCCGTCGATATTGATCCGCAGAGTTTCTATTGAGGAGGGCTTTGAGGGTGTCCCATGATGGGGCATTTCGCGGAGCAAGCAATATCAATGGGTTGCGCGGGCGTGTTCGGGATATTTTAACGGTTCAGTAAGAAAGCCGCGCGGTCGCCGGCACGCGGGGTGGCGATGCGGAGTGCGACAGAAGCTTCAAGACCTCGCGCGGAATCAAGGTGCGCAGCACCGCCGCGCGATCGCCGACACGCCCCCCGGGGCGGCGATTTTGCTGCCGTGGTGGCATGAACTGAGGTTCGATGACTGGGCGGGGATAAACTGCCCCAAACACGCGGAGCCTAGCCACCCCGCGTGTCGGCGAACCCGCGACGCTTGGGGCGGGCGTTTGTTCCGTCCTTACCCCATCCGTTCCGAGGCATAGCTGCCGGGGCTGGCGGGGAAGACCACCGTCTTGTTGCCGTTCTGGAAGACGCGGTGATGGATATGGGCGTGGATCGCGCGGCTGAGCACCTGTGCTTCCACGTCGCGGCCAAGGCTGACGTAATCCTCGGCGCTTTGGGCGTGGGTGACGCGGACGGTGTCCTGTTCGATGATCGGGCCTTCATCCAGATCGGCGGTCACGTAATGCGCCGTGGCGCCGATCAGCTTCACGCCACGCTCGTATGCCTGCTTGTAGGGGTTGGCCCCCTTGAAGCTGGGCAGGAAGGAGTGGTGGATGTTGATGATCCGGCCCGACATCCGCCGGCAGATCGCATCCGACAGCACCTGCATGTAGCGCGCGAGCACGATCAGTTCGGCGCCTGATTCCTCGACCAGCGCCATCAGCCGCGCCTCGGCCTCGGGTTTGTTGTCTTTCGTCACCTTGATCTGGTGGAAGGGCAGATCGTGGTTCACCACCACCTTCTGATAGGTCATGTGGTTGGACACCACGCCCACGATGTCGATGGGCAGCGCCCCGATCCGCCAGCGATAGAGCAGATCATTCAGGCAATGCCCGAAGTTCGACACCATCAGCAGGACCTTCATCCGCTCGGATGCATCATGGATCGCCCAGCCCATCGCGAAAGTGTCGGCGATGGGGGCGAACCCCTCGCGCAGCGTGTCGGGCGCCGCACCGGTTTCCGCCTGAAAGGTCATGCGCGCGAAGAACATGCCCGTCAGCGGGTCGTCGAACTGGTGGCTGTCAGTGATGTTGCAGCCATTCGCGGCCAGAAAACCGGAAATCGCCGCGACGATCCCGCGGGTCGAAGGGCATTGGACGGTCAGCACGTGGTGGGTCATCGGTCTCTCCGGGCAAGTCTGTTGCCCGGTTGGTATCAGCCGTCCGCATCATGCGACTGCCCGGAAACGACAGGCGCATGCGTCCGCGCGACGCGGCCTCAGACAGTGACGGGGCGACCGTGCTGATCGACAACCATATCCGTCAGGATCGCGCCCACCCACATGGCGAAAAGCGCAAGCCAGGCCGTGCCCACGAAGATGGACCCGCCCGTGACCCCCGCGCCGATGGCACAGCCCCCCGCCAGCATCCCGCCGAACCCCATGAGGGCGGCCCCCAGGATCGCGCGCCGCATGTTGCTTTCGTTCTCGAAGCCCTGGAACTTGAACTCGCCCATGATGACTGAGGCCAGGAACGATCCCAGGAACACCCCCGGCACCAGCCCGATGTCGAATTCCAGCACCGAGGCGCGATCCAGCGTGAACATCAGCGTGCGCGCCGAAGGCCCGGTGAAGCTGGCGCTTTCGATCTGCACGGGCTCGAAGGCGATCTGCGACAGGCCGAAGGTCAGCACCCAGCCAAGGGCCACGGCAAAGCCCACGCCCGAGGCGAAGACCAGACGCGACACCCCGATCCGGTTGCGCCGCGACAATTCCAGCGCCGGCACCGCCATGGCCGCGCCGAAGACCAGACCGGACCAGCCGGGCAGATGCAGTGCCGCCAGCAGATCCATGTTGCGCCCGCCCGAGGTGATCCAAAGCCCCGCCAGCCAGTCGCGCAGCGGGCCAAGCCAGCCGGTGATGCTCATCTGTGCGACCACCGCAAAGATCAGCCCCGACACGATGGAGCGCAGGTTGCCCGTGGCCCCCAGCACCAGAAGCCGGCCCGAACAGCCGCGCGCCAGCACCATGCCGACGCCGAAGAGAAGCCCGCCGATGATCGCGCCCGACCAGCTGCCCGGCACGGCCATCATGCGCGCATCAGCGCTACGCATCAGGCCCATCATCTGCGCGCCCTGCACCCAGACGATCGCCGTGGAAATCGTCAGCAGCCAGACCGCCACCTTGTCGCCCAGCTGGCCGCGCGCGAATTCCACCGCCGCCGCCCGCAGGCAAAAGCGCGAGCGTTGCGCCGCCACGCCGAAAACCACGCCGGTGATCAGGCCAAGGACCGCCGCCGTCGGGTCTTCGCCGATCCATTCCACAAGGCTGAGTAGGTCCATTGTTCCGTTCCCGTCATGTCGATTGCCCGTGGGATTGCCAGACGGGGCAGCCCCGGTCCTTGATCCAGATCATCCGCCGGGGGCTTGTCTTGGCAGAATGGTCGAAAGTGACTGTTTGCATGTCGCAATCGGCTGCGAATTCCGATCAGGTCGGTCTTATCCGCAGAGTCGGAACAGAGGCGCGCGGCAGAAGGAATGCGGGCATGGATCAGAGCGTGAACCCGGTTGACGGGATGCAGGGCGACGCACAGGCCGGGATGCTGGCCGCGGCCATGCTGGCCATGGCCGCCATGCCGATCCGGCTTGAGGCGGCTGACCAGCCGCTGGAGGGCGGTGTCGATCCGGTTTTCGGCACGGTTCGCTGGCGCACGCTTTTCTGTGCGGATCGCACGCAGACCGGCGGCATGGTCATGGGGATCGCCGAATTCGCCCCCGGCGGCACATTGCTGCCGCATCGCCACAGCCCGGCCGAGGTCTATTTCGGGCTTGAAGGTGCAGCGCTTGTCACCGTGGACGGCGTGCCCAACGCGATGGGGCCGGGCACCGCGCTTTACATCCCCGGTGATGCGGAACATGGCACCGTGGCGGGGCCTGACGGTTTCCGCATGCTTTATGTCTTTCCGCGCGACCGGTTTTCCGAGGTCGAGTATCGTTTCTCGCAACTCTGAAAGCTGCCGCGAGACGTGATGCTGCGCGCACAGAAGGTTGTGCGCGGATGCGGTGTCTTGGCCCTCGCCAAGCCCGGGAAAACGGCGTAAGCCGTTAACATGCAAATCATTCCGCTTGCCCATGCCAAGGATTTGCCGGTCTGGCGCAGACCGGTGTCGCTGCTGTTCCTGATGGCGGCGGCCATGCCCATTGCCTTTGCCACCTGGTCGGCGCTGCTGAACAACTTCGTGATCGAGGTGGCGCAGTTCGACGGGTCCGATATCGGCTGGCTGCATACCGTGCGCGAGATCCCCGGCTTTCTGGCCATCGGCGTGATTGCGGTACTGATGTTCATGCGCGAGCAGGTGCTGGGCATGGTCGCGCTGATCCTGCTGGGGGTGGCCACGGCCATCACCGCGTGGTTCCCGACACTGGGTGGCATTCTGACGATCACGATGCTGTCCTCGATCGGCTTTCATTATTACGAAACCGTCAACCAGTCGCTGCAATTGCAATGGCTGCCCAAGGACCGCGCCCCGCAGATGCTGGGCTGGCTGCTGGCGGCGGGGTCGGGGGCGACACTGGTCGCCTACCTCTGCATCATCGTCACATGGGAGGCGCTGGGCCTGACCTATAACACCGTCTATCTGCTGTCGGGCGGGTTCACGGCGGCGGTGGCACTGTTTGCGCTGCTGGCCTATCCGCAATTCGAGGCCCCCGATCCGCAGATCAAGAAGATGGTGCTGCGCCGTCGCTACTGGCTTTACTATGCGCTGCAATTCATGTCCGGCGCGCGGCGGCAGATCTTCGTGGTCTTCGCGGGCTTCATGATGGTCGAGAAGTTCGGCTTTCGCGTGCATGAGGTGACGGCGCTGTTCACCATCAACCTTGTGGTCAACATGATCGCCGCCCCCTTGCTGGGCCGTGCCGTGGCCCGCTGGGGCGAGCGCAAGGCGCTCTGTGTCGAATATCTTGGGCTGATCTGCGTGTTTCTGGGCTATGGCGGGATCTACTGGTTCGGCTGGGGCGTGATGGTGGCGGCAGCACTTTACGTGATGGATCATGTGTTCTTTGCCATGGCGCTGGCGCTCAAGACCTATTTCCAGAAGATCGCCGATCCGCGCGACATCGCGCCGACGGCGGCTGTGGCCTTTACCATCAATCACATCGCCGCGGTCTTCCTGCCGGCCTCGCTGGGCTATCTGTGGCTGGTGTCACCCAGTTCCGTCTTTGTGCTGGCAGCGGGCATGGCAGGCGTGTCCTTCTGCCTTGCGCTGCTGATCCCGCGCCATCCCGAGCCGGGCAATGAAACCATATTCGCCCGCTTCGCGCCGGCCCCGGCCGCGTGAGCGAGGCAAGCATGGACCATTCCGCCAGCGACACAACCGCAGCACCCGCGCCCGACAGACGGGGCAAGTTCGTCACCGGATCGACGATGCGCCATGTGGTCGTGATGACCCTGACCGGATCGCTTGGGCTGAGCTTTCTGTTCCTTGTGGATTTTCTGGCCCTGTGGTGGATCAGCCGCCTGGACAACGAGGTGCTGATCACCGCCATCGGTTTTGCCGGCACGATCCAGTTTTTCGTGATGTCCGTGGCCGTGGGCTTGATGATCGGGGCCGTGGCACTGGTCAGTCGCGCGCTGGGCATGGGCGACCCGGAAGAGGCGCGGCGCATCGCGACATCTGCGATGATCTTTGGCGCCAGTTTCCAGACCTGCCTTGCGCTTCTGGTCTTCGTGTTTCGCCGCCCGATCCTGATCTGGACCGGGGCCGACGGCGAGGCCCTGGAGGTGGCGGCGGAGTTCCTGTCCATTTCGCTGCCGTCCTTGCCGCTGGTCGCGATCGGCATGTGCGCCAGCGCCGTGCTGCGCGCCGCAGGCGAGGCATGGCGGTCCATGATGGTGACCGTATCCGCAGGTATCGTGGCGCTGATTGTCGATCCGATCCTGATCGTCTGGATGGGCTGGGGCGTCAGTGGCGCGGCTGCGGCCATTGTGCTGTCGCGCCTTGCCATGGCGGTGATGGGGTTCTACTGGGTCAGCCGTTCGCGCAACCTGCTGGCCAAGCCCAGCCTGGTCGATCTGCGCAGCTTCCTTGCGCCGTTCGCGGCAATCGCCATTCCGGCGGTGGCCACGCAGGTATCGACCCCGTTCGGCAACTGGGTGCTGGTGCGCGCCATGGCCGAACATGGTGACAGCGCCGTGGCGGGTCTGGGCGTGGTGATGCGCCTGACCATCGTCTGTTTCGGCGGCATCTTCGCCCTGTCAGGCGCGATTGGCGGCATCATCGGGCAGAATTACGGGGCCAAGCAATATGACCGCGTGGCGCAGGCCTATGCGGATGCGCTGAAGTTCTGCCTGGCCTATACCGCCGTGGCCTGGGTGCTGCTGATCCTGAGCGCGGATCTTATCGCCAGCTCTTTCGGCCTTGGGCCTGACGGGGCACAGGTCGTCCGGGTCTTTGCCTTCTACGGGGCCGGGGCGCTGGTCTTCACGGGCGCGCTGTTCGTGTCCAACGCGGCCTTCAACAACCTGGGCCGCCCTTTGTGGGCGACGGCGGCGAACTGGGCGCGCGATGCGATCCTGATGGCGCCCTTCGCCTTCGGGCTTGGCGCGATTTATGCAGGTGGCGGCGTGATCATGGGGCAGGCGCTGGCGAATGTCCTTGCCGGGCTGATGGCGGGGCTGATCGGCTGGCGTTTCGTGCGCCGCATGGGGGCGCGATCCTCTGGCGCGCTTGACGCGGGGCGCGCATCGACATAGGCGCAGCGGCAGCACCCGAAATCCGGAGACAGACGCCATGCCCACCTTTACCGCGATCACCACTCTGACAGGCAAGACACCCGCCGAGGCATTGGGCGAGGCGGTCGAGACCCTGACCCCAGAACCCGAAGGTGTGGGCGTCTTCGAGATCGAGGACGGATCGGGCCTGTGGGAGGTTGCCTGCTACTTCACCGAACGTCCCGATCATGCGGGCCTTGCCTTGCTGGCCACGATCCATGGCGCGCGTCCTTTCGCCATTTCCGAGCTGCCCGAAACCGACTGGGTCGCCAAGGTGCGCCGCGAATTGTCCCCCGTGGTGGCCGGACGGTTCTTTGTCTATGGCAGCCATGACGCGGACAAGGTTCCCGCAGGCGTCGAGGCGCTGCTGATCGAGGCAGCGATGGCCTTTGGCACCGGGCACCACGGCACCACGCAGGGCTGTCTGCGCGCGCTGGACCGTCTGGATGCGGGCGGATTTACCGGCAAGAACGTCGCCGACATCGGCTGCGGCACCGCCGTTCTGGCGATGGCCGCTGCGCGGATCTGGCCGAACCCGGTTCTGGCAGGCGATATCGACGAGGTCGCGGTCGAGGTGGCGCAGGCAAATGTGGCGGCCAACGCGCTGGAGGGTCGCGTGCATTGCGTCGAGGCGACAGGCTTTGATCATCCCGATATCCTGGCCGCCAGCCCCTTCGATCTGGTTTTCGCCAATATCCTGAAAGGCCCCCTGATCGACCTGGCCCCCGACATGCAGACGCATCTGATTCCCGGTGGTTACGCGATTCTGTCGGGGATTCTGAACGAACAGGCGGATGAGGTGATTTCCGTTTATGCAGGAACCGGCATCAATCTTGTCCATCGCGAGGAGATTGGTGAATGGACAACGCTGACGCTTCGCAAGTAAAGCGAAATTAAGGCGTAAATGCAGCCCGCGCGGACGGGCTGCCCCATTTTTGCCTTATTTCAAAAGTATATTTCTTGCGTGATGTTGGTGGGGGCCGATATCAGGAGTTCCGTCATGTCGGACGCTTTTTTTGAATTCGACAACCGCATCCGGCGTATCAACCGCAAGCGCATCAATCTTGCCGGTGGTTACGTATCGGTCGTGGGCGACGATGGTTTGATCGTCGTGAAGCCGCGCAGAAAGCGCGCGCGTGTACCCGTGAAATCGTTTCTTTTCCTTGCAATCGGTCTTGTCGCCTTCAAGGCGATGATCGTGGTGGGCCTTGGTCAGCCTGTCTATCAGGACCGGCTTGACAAGCTGAGCGCGGGCTCGACCATCGAACGTGCCGGCGCCTGGGTCATGCAGATGGATCCCTTGACCATCACGCTGGCCACGACGATCCGCGCCCAACTGCCGAATTTCTGACAGGGCACGCGCGACCGACCGCTGACGCCTTGCCATGCAGGGGCGCTTGCGGACCAGGATCCGCAAGGGATCACAAAACAACAAAGCCGCGCGGCCCTTAGGGACGCACGGCTTTTTTCATCGGCACGGGTGACCGGGCGACGCGATCAGCGGTTCTTGACCACCACGTCGATGTCGCCACGGCACAGGCCGATATCTTCCAGTTCGCGATCCGACAGACGCGACAGGGCGTTGCGGGTGATGCGGGCGTCATTCCAGGCGGCGAACATGCCGACCATGGTCGAGAAGAAACCGGTCAGGCCAGCGGCCTGGGCGGTCGTGCGGGGGGCGTCGTAAACAGCCATTTTCAGATCCTCGGTTGCGCGTTTGCGCGTGAATTGATGCAAGTGAAGTCAAGACCCTCTCGGATCTCTTTCTGCAGCTGCACATAGAGTGCCTTTATTTGCCGCACAAGGCGGGCGCATTGCATAGGTCTTATGCGACTTTTGCATGGGTCACGATTGATGAAAAATCTAATAAAACATGGCGAAAATAGGGCACAGTTTCTGTCGCATTCAGCCTATCAAGCGACGAAATCCGGCATGTTTCTGCGATGCAGCATCGCGCTGTTGCATACGCGCGGCACAAGCCTGCCCCGCTCTTTGGGATTGGCCTTTGTTCGCCTTTCGTGCTAGTGCATCAAAAAAGCAACAGAGCAGGGGTGAATGATGCGGGTTTTAGGGATCGATCCCGGCTTGAGGAACCTCGGCTGGGGTATCATCGATGTCGATGGCAGCCGCCTGTCTCATGTCGCCAACGGGATTTGCCATTCGGCCGGGGACGATCTGTCACTGCGCCTGCTGGCGCTGCACCGGCAATTGACCGAAGTGCTGGAGCGATATCGCCCTGAAACCGCAGCGGTTGAACATACGTTCGTGAACAAGGATGGTGTCGCCACCCTCAAGCTGGGGCAGGCGCGCGGGATCGCGCTGCTGGTGCCGGCGCAGGCGGGGCTGGACGTTGCCGAATATGCCCCCAACGCGGTCAAGAAGACGGTCGTGGGCGTGGGGCATGCCGCCAAGGAACAGGTGCAGCACATGGTGCGAATGCAATTGCCCGGCGTGGTGCTGACCGGTCCCGATGCCGCCGACGCCCTGGCCATCGCCATCTGTCATGCCCATCACGGCGCGGCGGGCAGCGCCCTGGCGCAGGCGATCCGAAAGGCCACCGCATGATCGGCAAGCTGACGGGACGCCTCGATTACCGGTCCGAGGATCACGTCCTGATCGACGTGGGCGGGGTCGGCTATCTTGTCTATTGTTCGGACCGCACCCTTGCGGCGCTGCCGGGGCCGGGACAAGTGGTGGCGCTTTATACCGATCTGGTGGTGCGCGAAGACCTGATGCAGCTTTTCGGGTTTCCGACACTGCTGGAAAAGGAATGGCACCGCCTGCTGATGGGCGTGCAGGGGGTGGGGGCCAAGGCCTCGCTTGCGATTCTGGGTGCGCTGGGCGCCGAAGGTGTCAGCCGGGCGATCATGCTGGGCGACATCAATGCGATCAAGGCCGCAAAGGGTATCGGCCCCAAGACCGCGCAGCGCGTGGTGATCGAATTGAAGGACAAGGCCCCCGGCGTGATGGCGATGGGTGGCACGCTGTCGGCGGCCATGGGAACGGCACCCGCCGCGCCGGAGGGCGAAGTGCTGGACACGGCCCCTGCTGCTGCGCGCAAGCCTGCGCCCCCCGCGCGCCCCTTGGGCAGTGCCGCCGCGCAATCGGATGCCTTGTCGGCCCTGACGAACCTGGGGTATTCCCCCTCCGACGCGGCGGGCGCCGTGGCCCGCGCCGCCGCCGACGCGCCCGAGGCCGATGCCGCCGCCCTGATCCGCGCCGCCCTCAAGGCGCTGGCCCCGAAAGGGTAACAGATGACGCAGCCCGATCCGATCCTGGACCCCGAACGCCAGCCCGAGGATAATGACCGTGCCCTGCGCCCGCAGGGTCTGGACGAATTCATCGGCCAGGCCGAAGCGCGGGCGAACCTGCGTGTCTTTATCCAGTCCGCCCGCCAGCGCGGCGAAGCGATGGATCACACGCTGTTCCATGGCCCGCCCGGCCTGGGCAAGACCACGCTGGCGCAGATCATGGCGCGCGAACTGGGTGTGGGGTTCCGCATGACATCGGGCCCGGTTCTGGCCAAGGCGGGCGATCTGGCGGCGATCCTGACCAACCTGGAAGCGCGTGATGTTCTGTTCATCGACGAAATCCACCGTCTGAACCCGGCGGTCGAAGAGGTGCTTTACCCCGCGCTGGAAGACTTCCAGCTGGATCTGGTGATCGGCGAAGGCCCCGCCGCACGCACCGTGCGGATCGAGTTGCAGCCCTTCACGCTGGTGGGCGCCACGACACGCATGGGCCTGCTGACCACGCCGCTGCGCGACCGTTTCGGTATTCCGACACGGCTGGTCTTTTATACCGACGCCGAACTTTACGAGATCGTGGTCCGCAATGCGCGGCTGCTGGGCGCACCTGCCGAGGAAGGTGGCGCGATGGAAATCGCGCGCCGGTCCCGCGGCACACCGCGGATCGCGGGCCGCCTGCTGCGCCGGGTCGTGGATTTCGCCCTGATCGAGGGCAATGGCCGCGTGACGCGCGAGATAGCCGATTACGCCCTGACCCGGCTGGGTGTGGATCACCTGGGCCTGGACGGGGCGGACCGGCGGTATCTGCGCCTGATCGCCGAGAATTACGGCGGCGGCCCGGTCGGCATCGAGACCCTGTCGGCCGCCCTGTCGGAAAGCCGCGATGCGCTGGAAGAAGTGATCGAGCCGTTCCTTTTGCAACAGGGTCTGATCCAGCGGACCCCGCGCGGCCGGATGCTGGCGCAGAAGGCCTGGACCCATCTGGGGCTGGACGCGCCCAAACGCGAGGCTGATCTGTTTGGCTGAGGGCGGATTTTGAGTATTTCTGGAACGATGAAGGGAAGGGGCGCGGCATGGCGGATGCGTTGACAGCCAGGGATGTCGAGGCGCTGTTCACCCGCGCCGACGGATCCTATGCCTTTGCCCGCTGGGGCCGGCCGATCGCGCCGGTAGTTTTTGGCGTTGAAGAAGATACGCTGACGGTGATCAAGGGCGCGCTGGAGGCGGTGGTGGCACTGGCGGGCCACAGGATGGCCGAGACCGATCCGGAGCTGGGCGCCAATCTGATGGTGTTCTTCTTCCGCGAGTGGGACGAGTTGCCCGAGGTGCCGAACCTGGACCGGCTGGTGCCGGATCTGGTGCCGCTGGTGGCAAAGCTGAAAGCCGTGGAAGCAAACCAGTATCGCATTTTCCGCTTCGATCCAGATGGCGGCATCAAGGCCAGTTTCGTGTTCCTGCGGATGGATGCGGCGCTGTCGGCCGTGTCCGCCGATGTGCTGGCGCTGTCGCAGGTCGTGCAGACCATCCTGCTGTGGTCGGATAGGGCGTTTCGGGACCGATCGCCCCTGGCTGTGCTGGAGGGGCGCACGATCCTGCGCCCCGAGATCGCGGGGCTGATCCGCGCCGCCTATGATCCGGTCATGCCGGTGGCGGCGCGCGATCCATCCCATGCGCTGCGCCTGCAGGCGCGGTTGCGCGCCGCACAGTAGCGATCAGGCCGGGCTGCGCCCGCCCATGGCGCGCGTGATCTCGGCCGCAGCCTCGGCAACCTGGCGGCCATATTCAAGGCTGCTGCGGGCATCGAAGCGGGCCGAGGGCCCGGAGATCGACACGCCGCCCACGGCCTGCCCCTGGGCGTCGAAAATGGCGGCCCCGATGCAGGACATGCCGATGTGGCGTTCTTCCTGATCGAAAGACCAGCCGCGCGCGCGGGTCTGATCCAGATCGGAAAAGAGCGCGGCGGGCGTCGAGAGCGTGCGCTCGGTGAAGGCGGGCAGGCCGGAAGACTGGATCAGCGCGCGCAAGCGATCCTCGGGCAGGGTGGCGAGTATCGCCTTGCCGGTGCCCGAGGCATGCATGGGCGTGCGCGTGCCGGGGTTGAAGAAGGCGCGGATCGGGTTCGGTGTTTCGATCTGGCCGATAAAGACCACCTCGGCGCGATCGCGGATGGCTAGGTTCGCAGTCTCGCCCGTGGCCTGCATCAGGGCACGCATCACGGGACGGCTGATATCGGCAAGGTTCATCCTTTTGAGGAAGGAGGCGCCGGTGCGATAAGCCTCGATCCCGACCATCCAGTCCTGCGTGGCCTCATCGAGCTCGGCAAAGCGGTGCTTTTGCAGTGTGGTCAGGATACGATGGGTCGTGGCGGTGGGAATGCCAAGCGCCAGCGACAGGTCCGTCAGCGAGGCCCGTTCCAGCCGCGCCAGCGCGTTCAGCACCCCAAGCGCGCGGTCCAGCGCCTGCATGGTCTGGCCGCCCGTATCGGTAAAAGGGGATTTCGGCCGTCCCCGTGCCTTGCGTTCTGCCTGTGCCACCTGTGCGATTCCTTGCTGTTATTGCTGCCGTGCAGCATAAAATCAGTTATAAAAAATATTTTCAATACTGCAATGGAAAAATTTTTTGAAAACATGAAAAACAAATAAAAACAATAGGTAGTGTTTTTCATTTCACTAATGGAAAAGGGTTTTGAGAAAATTGTAGAATGCGGCACTTGTGATATGGTCTGTTGATCCTTGGAGGAGAGCGACCATGTCTGACCAGAATCCTGTCTTCATTCCCGGCCCGACCAATATCCCGGACCGGCTGCGCCATGCGATGCTGGTGCAGACCCGCGACCACCGCGCGCCTGACTTTGTGGAAACCCTGGCCCCCGTGCTTGAGGATACCAAGCGCGTTTTCGGCACCGCCACCGGCCGCGTCATCACCTTTCCGGCCAGCGGCACCGGCGGTTGGGAAGCGGCGATCAGCAATACCCTGTCGCCGGGCGATACCGTGCTGGTGGCGCGCTACGGCATGTTCTCGCACCGCTGGATCGACATGTGCGAGCGGCACGGGCTGGATGTGCAGATCATCGAATGCGAATGGGGGACCGGCGCGCCCGCCGCACGGTTCGAGGCGGCGCTGAGCGCCGACAAGGCCCGCAAGATCAAGGCGGTTCTGGTCACCCATAACGAAACCGCAACCGGCGTGAAATCCGACATCGCCGCCGTGCGCGCCGCGATGGATGCGGCCAGCCACCCCGCGCTGCTGATGGTGGATTGCGTCAGCTCATTGGCCTCCATGCCCTTCGAGATGGACGCCTGGGGCGTCGATATCGCTGTTGCGGGTTCCCAGAAAGGGTTCATGCTGGCCACCGGCATGGTGATCCTTGGGGTCAGCCAGAAGGCGCTGGATCACATGGAAAGCGCGAAACTGCCGCGCACCTTCTTCGATTTCCGCGACATGATGAACAGCAATGCCAAGGGCGGTTTTCCCTATACGCCGCCGTTGCAGCTGATCTACGGGATGCGCGAAAGCCTGAAGATGCTGTTCGAGGAGGGTCTGGACAATGTCTATGCCCGCCATACCCGGCTGGCCGAAGGCGTGCGCGCCGCGACCCGCGCCTGGGGGCTGGATCTGGTGGCGCAGTCGCCCGATCTTTATTCCGACACCGTCAGCGCGATCTACGTGCCCAAGGGCTTTGACAGCAATGCCCTGACCGACCGGGCGTTCACGGCCTATGGGCTGTCCTTCGGCATCGGTCTGGGGCAGATGAACGGCCGCGCGTTCCGCATCGGCCATCTGGGCATGCTGACAGATGTCATGGTCCTGTCCGGTCTGGCCGGGATCGAGATGGCGATGGCCGACCTGAACTATCCGATCCGCCTGGGATCGGGTGTTGCCGCCGCGCAGGAGCATTTCCGCGCCTCGCGCCCTGCAATCCTGAAATCCGCTGCCTGAGGTTGCCATGAAAGACGTCATCTATCCCAGTTTCGACGATGTGATCGCGGCGCATGACCGCATCCGTCCCTATATCCACCGCACCCCGGTCCTGACCTCGAGCTATCTGAATGACCTGACCGGGGCCGATCTGCATTTCAAATGCGAGAACTTCCAGAAGGCGGGCGCCTTCAAGGTGCGCGGCGCCTGCAACGCGGTCTTCGGTCTGCCCGAGGACAAGCTGGAGCGCGGTGTCGCCACCCATTCCAGCGGCAACCATGCGCTGTCGCTGTCCTATGCGGCGGGGCGGCGGGGCATTCCCTGCACCGTGGTCATGCCGCGCACCGCACCCGAGGCCAAGAAGGCCGCCGTGCGCGGTTATGGTGGCCGGATCGTGGAATGCGAGCCCTCGACCTCCAGCCGCGAGGCGGTTTTCGAACAGGTCGTGGCCGAAACAGGCGCGGAATTCGTGCATCCCTACAATGACTTGCGCGTAATAACCGGACAGGCCACCTGTTCGCGCGAACTGATGGAGCAGGTCGAGGGGATCGAGGGGATCGTGGCCCCCATCGGTGGTGGCGGCATGATCTCGGGCACTTGCCTGACCGTGTCCAGCACTGCACCCGATGTGAAGATCTATGCGGCCGAGCCGCTGAACGCGGATGATGCCGCGCGCAGTTTCCGCGCCGGGCATATCATCGCCGACGACGCGCCGGTGACCGTGGCCGATGGTCTGAAAGTGCCGTTGAAGGAAAACACCTGGCACTATGTGTCGAACCATGTGACCGATATCCTGACCGCGACCGAGGACGAAATCATCGCGGCCATGAAGCTGACATGGGAGCGGATGAAGATCGTGATCGAACCCAGCTGCGCCGTGCCGCTGGCCGTGATCCTGAAAAACCCCGACGTCTTTGCCGGCAAGCGCATCGGCGTCATCATCACCGGCGGCAACGTCGACATGGATAAACTGCCCTGGTTCAAGGGCTGAGGAGAAGCACGATGAACAAGCATGTGAACCTGTCCGACCTTGAAGTCGGCTATGACATTCCCGCCGCCATCGGCATGGATGAATCCGAGATCCAGACGCCCTGTCTGATCCTGGATCTGGACGCGCTGGAGCGCAACATCGCCAAGATGGGCAAATTCGCCAAGGACATGGGCGTACGCCACCGGGTGCATGGCAAGATGCACAAATCGGTTGACGTCGCGCTGTTGCAGGAAAGCCTGGGCGGATCCTGCGGCGTCTGCTGCCAGAAAGTCTCCGAGGCCGAGGTGTTCGCCCGTGGCGGCATCAAGGATGTGCTGGTCAGCAACCAGGTGCGCGACCCGGCCAAGATCGACCGTCTGGCGCGGATCCCCAAGCTGGGCGCGCGCGCGATCTGCTGTGTGGATGACGTGACCAACGTGGCCGATCTGTCGGCGGCCGCCGTGCGGCATGGCACGCAGATCGAATGCCTGGTCGAGATTGATTGCGGGGCAGGGCGCTGCGGTGTCACCACCACGCCCGCCGTGATCGAGATCGCGAAGGCGATTGACGCGGCACCGGGGCTGAAATTCGCAGGGCTTCAGGCCTATCAGGGCGCGATGCAGCACATGGACAACTATGACGACCGCAAGGCCAAGATCGACATCGCCGTGGCGCAGGTGCGCGACGCGGTCGAGGGGCTGAAGGCTGTAGGTCTGGAGTGCGACATCGTCGGCGGTGGCGGCACGGGCAGCTATTACTTCGAAGGGAACTCGGGCGTTTACAACGAGTTGCAGTGCGGATCCTATGCGTTCATGGATGCGGATTATGGCCGCATCCTGGACAAGGACGGCAAGCGCATCGACCAGGGTGAATGGGAAAACGCGCTGTTCATCCTGACCAGCGTCATGTCCCATGCCAAGGCCGACAAGGCGATTGTCGATGCCGGCCTCAAGGCGCAGTCGGTCGACAGCGGTCTGCCGGTGATCTTTGGCCGCACCGATGTGCAATATGTGAAATGTTCGGATGAACATGGCGTCGTGGCCGACCCGGATGGTGTGCTGAAGGTCAATGACAAGCTGCGCCTGGTGCCCGGTCACTGCGATCCGACCTGCAATGTGCATGACTGGTATGTCGGCGTGCGGAACGGCAAGGTCGAAACCCTGTGGCCCGTATCGGCGCGCGGCAAGGCGTTCTGATATGCCCGAACTGCTGATCATCCCCGAGGATGTCTGCGCCCAGGTGGTGACGCCCGAGGCCGCCTTTACGGCGGTCGAGGGTGTCTTCGCCGCCATGGCGCGGGGTGACGCACGCAACTTTCCCGTGGTGCGCGAGGCGCTTGGCCATGCCGATGCGCTCTACGGGTTCAAGTCGGGATTTGACAAGGTGGGCATGGCGCTGGGCGTCAAGTCAGGTGGATTCTGGCCGGGCAACATGGCCAGGGGATTGACCAATCATCAGTCCACCATCTTCCTGTTTGACCCCGATACAGGCCAGTTGCAGGCGCTTGTTGGCGGCAACTATCTGACGGCGATCCGCACCGCGGCGGCATCCTCTGTGTCGATCGCGCATCTGGCCCGACCCGATGCAAAGGTGCTGGGCATGGTGGGGGCGGGGCATCAATCGACCTTCCAGCTGCGCGCGGCGGTGAAGCAGCGCGCCTTCGAGAAGGTGTTGGCCTGGAACCCGCATCCCGAGATGTTGCCGAAACTGGCCGCGGTCGCGGCCGAACTGGGCCTGCCCTTCGAAGCGGTTGACCGCGAGGCGCTGGGCGCCGCGGCGGATGTGATCATCACCATCACCTCGGCTTTTGAGCCCCTGATGATGCGCGACTGGATCAAGCCGGGCACGCATGTCGCCTGCATGGGGACGGATACGAAAGGCAAGCAGGAGGTGGATGCCAACCTGCTGGCGGCCGCATCCGTCTTTACCGACGAGGTGGCGCAATCCATCAGCATCGGCGAGGCGCAGCATGCCATCGCCACGGGCCTGATCCGCGAGGGTGACATCACACCCATCGGTGCGGTGATCAACGGCACCCAAAAGGGGCGCACGAACGCCGACCAGATCACGGTCTTCGACGGCACGGGTGTGGGCTTGCAGGATCTGGCCGTGGCCCATGTGGCGATGCGGGCCGCGCAGGAGCGCGGTCTGGGATCGCGCGCAACGCTCTGAGCCTTGCGGTCGGGGTGGTTTGTGGTCAAGTTTGACCCGAAGCACCCCGATCCGAAGGATAACCCATGCCCCATACCTTGCCGATCCGCGTCTATTACGAAGACACCGACATGGCGGGGATCGTCTATTACGCCAATTACCTGCGCTATATCGAACGGGCGCGCAGCGATTGGGTGCGCGGCCTGGGGATCGACCAGAACGCGATGAAGGCGCAGGGGCTTGTCTTCGCGGTGCGCCGGGTCGAGGCGGATTACCTGTTGCCCGCGCGTCTGGACGATGAACTGGTCGTCGAAACCGAGGTGGTGCAGGTGACCGGCGCGCGTCTGGTCATGGATCAGGTGGTCAAACGCGGCAAGGACCGGCTGTTTCATGCCATCGTGACGGTCGTCGTGATCACCGATACCGGCCATCCTGCCCGTATGCCGGCAAATATCCGCCATATGTTGCATTGACGTGATCAGATGACGCAGATGTGTTGGCCTTCCCCTTTCAACTAAGGTAGTTTGCCTGCCAAATGGACCGCAAAAGCGGCCGACACCAAGAGCAGGCTTATGGAAACCGAAATTATCGCTGGTGCCGCCACGGCGGATTATACCATGTGGGCCTTGTTTGCCCGCGCCACACTTGTCGTCAAACTGGTCATGATCATGCTGGTCCTGTGTTCGTTCTGGACATGGGCCATCGTCATCCAGAAAACGATCCTGTTCCGCAAGGCGCGCACCGAATCCACCGAATTCGACGCGGCCTTCTGGTCGGGCGAGCCGCTGGACGAGTTGTTCGACCAGATCGGCCCCGAGCCGGCGGGCGCTTCGCAGCGGGTCTTTGCGGCCGGCATGATGGAGTGGCGGCGCAGTCACCGCAACGATGGCGGGCTGATCGCGGGGGCGACCGCGCGGATCGACCGCAGCATGGATGTCGCCATCGCCAAGGAGGCGGACACGCTGCAATCCGGCCTGACGGTTCTGGCCACGATCGGATCGGCCGCACCCTTCATCGGGCTGTTCGGCACGGTATGGGGGATCATGCATTCCTTCATCGAGATCGCCAAGGCGCAGAACACCAGTCTGGCCGTGGTCGCCCCCGGTATTGCCGAGGCGCTTCTGGCCACGGGCATCGGCCTTGTCGCGGCCATTCCGGCGGTGATCTATTACAACAAGCTGAGTGCTGATGCGGATCGCATCATCGGGGGCTATGGCGCCTTTGCCGATGAATTCGCCACCATCCTCAGCCGCCAGTTGGATAGCTGACCGATGGGTGCGGGTGTCGTCAAGAACGGTGGTGGCGGATCGCGCCGGGGGCGGCGGCGCGGCGCGGGTCGCGCCGGTGTCGTGTCCGAGATCAACATCACGCCCTTCGTGGACGTGATGCTGGTGCTTTTGATCATCTTCATGGTCGCGGCCCCTTTGATGACGGTGGGCGTGCCGGTGGAATTGCCAAAGACGGCCGCCACATCGCTGCCCGCCGAGCAGGAAGAGCCGTTGAGCATCACCATGACGGCCGATGGTCAGGTCATGATCATGATGACCGAAGTGCCGCTGGACGAGCTGGTGCCGCGCTTGCAGGCCATCGCCGCCGAGCGTGAGGGCGACCGCGTCTTTCTGCGCGCGGATGGTGCGGTACCCTATGCCGAGGTGGTCACGGTCATGGGCGCGCTCAACCGTGGCGGTTTTTCCAACATCGGCCTGGTGACCGATCTTGGCGGGCCCGCCCTGGACGGACGCCAGCCCGCCGGGCAGGGCAACTGAGGGCGCCGTGCGGATCGGCTATTACATCTCTGGCGCCGGGCATATCGCCCTGATCCTGTTCGTGCTGTTCGGCGGGATGTTCAACTCCAGCCCGGAACCCTTCGAGGTGACGGAGGTGTCCGTCATTTCCGGAGCCGAGTTCGAGGCGATGATGGCCGCGGCGCAGCAGCCCGAGGCCACGACTGACGTGGCCATGCCAACCCCGCCCGCACCGCAGGAGGCGCCGCCGCCCGCCGAAAGCCAGCCCGATCCGACGCCACCCCCGCCGGTCGAGCCGCAGGTGACCGAGGCGCCGCCGCCCGATCCCGCGCCGCAACCGGCCGAGGCGCTGCCACCGCAGCCCGCCGAAGTGACCGACGCGGCCCCGGTTCTGGCCCCGCCGCCGCAGGAACAGGTGGTGCTGGCGCCGGACAATTCATCGCGCCCCGTGCCGCGCCCGGCCGAACGCGTGGCCCCCGAACCGGTGGCCGCGCCCGAGCCTGACACCCGCGTGGCCGATACCGTGACCGAGGAGGTCGTGCCCGACGCGGCCGCCGAGACGCCGCGCGAAGAAACCGAGGCCGGTGCCCCGGAAGAAGCCACGACCCAGATCGTGACAGAGGCGATGGAAAAGCCGTCCGCCGCGCCGACAAGCTCGATCCGGCCCAGGACCCGCCCCGCGCGGCCCGACCCCGTCGCCGAGGCCCCGCGCGATCCCGCGCCGCAGCCGCAACAGCAGCAGGCCGCACAGCCGCAGCCTTCGACCTCGGACGCGGTCAATGACGCCTTGCGTCAGGCGCTGGAAGGTGCGGGTGCGCCAAGTCCTGCCGCGGCGGGGCAAAGCGGCCCGCCCATGACCTCGGGCGAGCGTGACGCGCTGCGCGTCGCGGTGCAGCAATGCTGGAACGTGGGGTCGCTGTCCTCCGAGGCATTGCGTACAACGGTTGTCGTCGCGGTCTCGATGTCCGAAGATGGGCGTCCGATGAATGAGACGCTCAGGATGCTCAGCTATGATGGCGGGTCGGCCGACGCGGCGCGACAGGCCTTTGAATCGGCGCGCCGCGCGATCATCCGCTGCGGGGCCAATGGCTTCAACTTGCCACGGGACAAATACGCCCAGTGGCGTGATATCGAAATGACGTTCAATCCCGAGAACATGAGGATCAGATGATGACACGTGTGTTGACCCTGCTGGCGGCCCTGGTCGTGCTTGCCTTGCCGGCGGCGGCTCAGACCGGCCCTCTGCGCATCGAGATCACCGAGGGTGTGATCGAGCCCTTGCCCTTCGCCAATCCCGATTTCGTGGCCGAGAATGCCGCCGCGACCGAATTGGCACGGGCCATCGCGCGGGTCGTGGCCGAGGATCTGACAGGCACGGGCCTGTTCCGTGAGATCCCGTCGACTGCCTTCATCAGCCAGATCACCAGCTTCAACAGCCCCGTGCAATTCGCCGACTGGCGCGCGATCAACGCGCAGGCGCTGATCTCGGGGGCGGTCAGCGTGGGGGGCGACGGGTCCATCGCGGTCAAGTTCCGCCTTTACGATGTCTTTGCCGGGCAGGAACTGGGCGACGGGCTGCAATTCAACGGGACGCAAGCCGGCTGGCGGCGCATGGCCCACAAGGTGGCCGATGCGGTCTATAGCCGGATCACCGGCGAAGGCGGGTATTTCGACAGCCGCGTTGTCTATGTCGCCGAGACCGGCCCCAAGGACGACCGCCGCAAGCGTCTGGCGATCATGGATTACGATGGCGCCAATGTGCAATATCTGACCGACAGCGCATCCATCGTGCTGGCCCCGCGCTTTTCGCCCTCGGGCGACCGCATCCTGTTCACCAGCTACGAATCCGGTTTCCCGCGCATCTATGTGATGGATGTGGCATCGGTCGGGCGGCGCGCGCTGGCCACGCAGGACGGCACGATGAGCTTTGCGCCCCGCTTTGCCCCCGATGGCAACACGGTGGTCTATTCGCTGACCACGGGCGGCAATACCGACATCTACCGCATGGATATCAATTCGGGCGCGGCCACGCGCCTGACCTCGACCCCCTCGATCGAAACCGCGCCCAGCTTCAGCCCGGACGGCAGCCGGATCGTGTTTGAAAGCGACCGCAGCGGCACCCAGCAGCTTTACATCATGAGCGCGCAAGGCGGAGAGCCGCAGCGCATCAGCTTCGGACAGGGTCGTTACGGCACACCCGTCTGGTCGCCGCGCGGTGACCTGATCGCCTTTACCAAGCAGTCGAAAGGCCGCTTCCACATCGGCGTCATGCGGACCGACGGTTCCGAGGAACGGCTGCTGACCGCCTCGTTCCTCGACGAGGGGCCGACCTGGTCGCCCAATGGTCGGGTGATCATGTTCACCCGTGAGACGCAGGGCGAGGCAGGGTCCGCCTCGCTTTATTCGGTGGATATTTCGGGGCGTAATCTCAAGCAGATCAGGACCGAAGGCGGCGCATCGGATCCGGCCTGGTCACCGCTTCAAAGATAAGCCGGTCGCGCGGGCGTCGATTCCCTTGCCCGCGCGAATGTGTTAAGAACGAAAAAGACAGGTGGCAATCCTGATGACACACAACAAAAACGAGGCATCTCACATGGCACTTCTTTCGCGCGGCATCATCCTGGCATCGGTTCTCGCACTGGCCGCTTGCACCAATCCTGACCGTTTCGACAGCGCTGGCGGTGCCGGTGGCGCCGGCGGTATCGGTGGTATCGGCGCGCCGGGCAGCGCATCGGACCCGCGTTCGCCGCTCTATTTCCAGCAGACGATCGGTGATCGCGTGCTGTTCGCGGTCGACCAGTCCTCGATCACGCCTGAATTCCAGGCGGTTCTTGACGGGCAGGCACAATGGCTGATGACCAATACGGATTACGTCGCCATCATCGAAGGCCATGCCGACGAGCAGGGAACGCGGGAATACAACCTGGCCCTTGGCGCGCGCCGCGCCAATGCGGTGCAGGAATACCTGATTTCGCGCGGCGTCGCGCCCAGCCGCCTGCGGGTGATCAGCTATGGCAAGGAACGTCCGCTCGAACTGTGCAGCGTCGAATCCTGCTATTCCCAGAACCGCCGCGCCGTGACCGTCATCTCGGCCGGCCTGTCCGGCTGATCGGAGGGCATTCATGACGCTTTGCCGCGCATCACAGCCGGGTTTGGCCCGGGGGGCTGTTCTGGGGCATCTGCGCCTGCCGCTCATGGCTTTGGCCCTGGGCGCCAGCCTTGTCCTGCCGCAGGCCGCGCCCGCCCAGGACGCCCAGACATTGGCGGATATCCGGCAGGAAATGTCGGTTCTTTTCGTCGAGGTGCAGCGCCTGCGCCGTGAATTGTCCACGACAGGCGGGCCGGGGGTCACCATCCCCGGCGGCAGCGTTCTGGACCGTGTCGGCCTGATGGAAAGCGAATTGCAACGCCTGACCCGCAAGACCGAAGAGCTGGAATTCCGCATCAACGCGATCGTGTCTGACGGCACGACGCGCCTTGGCGATCTGGAATTCCGACTTTGCGAACTGGAACCGGCCTGCGACATCGGCAAACTGGGCCAGACCACGACGCTGGGCGGTGGTGCGGCACCCGCGACGACGGGGCAGATCGCCTCGCCGATCCAGCCGCCCCCCGCGCAGACAGCGCCCACGGCAGAGCTGGCCATCGGCGAGCGCGCTGATTTCGATCGCGCCGCGGCGGCGCTTGCATCCGGTGACTATCGCGGTGCCGCGGATCTCTTTGCGGCGTTCAATCAGACCTATCCGGGCGGACCACTCAGCGCCGAGGCCGATCTGAAACGCGGCCAGGCGCTGGCGCAGTTGGATGATGTGCGCGGTGCGGCCCGCGCCTATCTGTTGGCATTCACCACCGATCAGACCGGCCCGCAGGCGCCCGAGGCCCTGTTTCTTCTGGGCGAGGCGCTGGGTCGTCTGGGGCAGACACAGGAAGCCTGCACAACCTTGCAGGAGGTCGGATTGCGCTTTCCGCAATCGCCCAGCGTCGTTTCGGCACAAGAGGCCCGCGCGCGCCTGGGATGTCTTTGAACCCCAAGCCCGATGACAGTGCAGCGGCCGCGCAAGCGGCCGTTTCCACATCAATCGACCAGGCGGGCGATGGCGCTGTCGCCGTTGCCGTCTCGGGTGGCGGTGATTCCCTTGCCTTGCTGCATCTTGCCTGCCGCGCCCTGGCCGGAACGGGGCGGCCGCTGCGGGCGGTGACGGTCGATCACGGTCTGCGTGCGGAAAGCGCCGCCGAAGCCGCGCGCGTGTCCCGGTTGTGTCAGGCTCTGGGTGTTCCGCATGCCACGCTGGCTTGGGATGGCTGGACGGGGCGCGGCAACCTGCAGGCCCAGGCCCGCGCGGCGCGGTACCAGCTGATGGCCGACTGGGCGCTGGAGCAGGGTATCGGCATGGTGCTTCTGGGCCATACGCGCGATGATCAGGCCGAAACCTTCCTGATGCGGCTTGGCCGCACGGCCGGTGTCGATGGTCTGTCGGGCATGGTGGCGCGGTTTCAGCGCAACGGCGTGACCTGGTGCCGCCCGCTGCTGGAGTTCGACCGCGCCACGCTGCGCGCCTTTCTGCGCGACATCGGTGCGGACTGGATCGAGGATCCGTCAAATGACGACAGGCGCTTCGAGCGGGTGCGCGCGCGCGCCTCGCTTGAGGCTTTGGCCCCCCTTGGCATCGACGCGGCGATCCTGTCGCGCGTCATGCAGCAAATCAGCCAGGCGCGCGAGGCGCTGGACGCCTGTGCCGCCGCACTGGCGCGGGACCTGGTCCGGCAGGAACAGGGCGATCTGGTGCTGGATTGGGCCGGATTGGCGGCGCATCCGCTGGAACTGCGCCGCCGCGTTCTTGTGGCGGCGCTGATGTGGGTCGCCTCGGCCGCTTATCCGCCCCGGCGCGAGGATGTTCTGTCGCTTCTGTCAGATGGCGGTGCCGACGGGCAGCACACGGTTCTGGGATGCGTTCTGCGCCAGAAGGGGCACGCCCTGCGGATCTTTCGCGAATTCAACGCGGTGCGCGATCTGCGCGGCCCGACCGACAGGGTCTGGGACGGCCGATGGCGGCTGGACGGGCCGCATGATCCCGCTCTGTCGATTGCAGCATTGGGCGAGGCGGGCCTGCGGTTTTGCCCCGACTGGCGCGAGACAGGACACCTGCGCGCGGCGCTTCTGGCCTCGCCCGCGATCTGGCGCGGCGATACGCTTGTGGCCGCACCGCTGGCCGGATCGGGGCAGGGCTGGAGCGCGCGGATTGTCGCGGATTTTCACGACAGGGCGCTTTCGCATTGAAGTAAACCATTTGTTGCCTATTTTACCGCTATGGTTCGTAGCATATTGCATCGGGCCGCAAGATTTGTGGGAGACATGCCTTGGGCAACGCGCGAAACATCGCCTTCTGGGTCGTTCTGTTCCTTCTGATACTGGCCCTTTTCAACCTGTTCAGCGGATCCGGAAACACCCTTCAGAGCCAGACCATCGGCTATTCAGAATTTGTCCGGGCTGTTGAGAATGAACAGGTCAGCCGCGCGACGCTGGACGGCGAAAGCATTCGCTACCGCAGCACCGATGGCCGCGACTATGTCACGATCAAGCCCGAAGATGCACAGGTCACCGACCTGCTGATCGCGAACAACGTGCCGGTATCGGCCGAAAGTCAGCAGCAGTCCGGGTTCCAGACTTTCATCCTGTCGCTGTTGCCCTTCCTGCTGCTGATCGGTGTCTGGGTCTATTTCATGAACCGGATGCAGGGTGGCGGCAAAGGTGGCGCCATGGGTTTTGGCAAGTCCAAGGCCAAGCTGCTGACGGAAAAGCATGGGCGCGTGACCTTTGACGACGTGGCCGGCATCGACGAGGCGAAAGAAGAACTCGAAGAGATCGTTGAATTCCTGCGTAATCCGCAGAAATTCAGCCGCCTTGGTGGCAAGATCCCCAAGGGCGCGCTGCTGGTCGGGCCTCCGGGGACCGGCAAGACGCTGCTGGCGCGTGCCATCGCGGGCGAAGCGGGCGTGCCTTTCTTCACCATCTCGGGCTCTGACTTCGTGGAAATGTTCGTGGGTGTCGGCGCAAGCCGCGTCCGCGACATGTTCGAGCAGGCCAAGAAAAACGCACCCTGCATCGTTTTCATCGACGAGATCGACGCCGTGGGCCGCGCCCGTGGCGCAGGTTACGGTGGCGGCAATGACGAACGTGAACAGACCCTCAACCAGCTTCTGGTCGAGATGGACGGTTTCGAAGCGAATGAGGGCGTGATCATCCTGGCCGCCACCAACCGCCGCGACGTGCTTGACCCCGCGCTGCTGCGCCCCGGTCGTTTCGACCGTCAGGTGACTGTGCCCAACCCCGACATCAAGGGCCGTGAAAAGATCCTTGGCGTGCATGCCGCAAAGGTACCGTTGGGCCCTGATGCCGACATGCGGATCATCGCACGCGGCACGCCGGGCTTTTCGGGTGCGGATCTTGCGAACCTGGTGAACGAGGCCGCGCTGATGGCCGCCCGCGTGGGACGGCGATTCGTGACCATGGCCGATTTCGAGAATGCCAAGGACAAGGTCATGATGGGGGCCGAGCGCCGCTCGATGGTGCTGACGCCTGACCAGAAGGAAAAGACCGCCTATCACGAAGCGGGTCATGCCGTCGTGGGGCTGGCGCTGCCGAAATGCGATCCGGTCTACAAGGCCACGATCATTCCGCGCGGTGGTGCCCTTGGCATGGTCGTCTCGCTGCCCGAGATCGACCGCCTGAACTGGCACAAGGCAGAGTGCGAGGAAAAGCTGGCCATGACCATGGCGGGCAAGGCGGCCGAAATCCTCAAATACGGCGAGGAGAACGTGTCGAACGGTCCGGCGGGCGACATCCAGCAGGCCAGCGCGCTGGCCCGTGCGATGATCATGCGCTGGGGCATGTCCGACAAGGTCGGCAATATCGACTACGCCGAGGCACATGAAGGCTATTCGGGCAACACGGCCGGTTTCTCGGTCTCCGCGCACACCAAGGAGCTGATCGAGGAAGAGGTGAAACGCTTCATCCAGGAAGGCTATGAACGTGCGGTCCAGATCCTGACCGAACGCAAGAACGAATGGGAACGGCTGGCCCAGGGTTTGCTGGAATACGAGACCCTGACCGGCGAGGAGATCAAGCGCGTGATGCGTGGCGATCCGCCCAGTGCCAGCGATGACGAGGAAGATAAGTCCGACAAGGGCAACGCCGCCTCTGTCACGGCGATCCCCAAGACCAAGCCCAAGGCAAAGCCCGCCGGCGGTCTGGAGCCAGAGCCGACGTAATGGCCGCATCGCCGGATAATGACTGGAACCCCGGGACCTATAGCAGGTTCCGGGGTTTGCGCTTGCGCCCCGCGATGGATTTGCTGCGTGCCGTGCCGTCGCTTGCCGCGGGGCCGGTCGTTGATCTGGGCTGTGGCAACGGGGCCGCGGCCGTCGCGCTGGCGACATTTGGCAGGCCCTTGTCCGGTATCGACAGCTCGCCCGCCATGCTGGCCGAAGCGAAAGCCCTTGGCATCTATGACAGCCTGCACCAGGCGGATATCGGTCGTTGGGCGCCGGACGGCGCGCCACCCGCGCTGATCTTTTGCAACGCGGTGCTGCACTGGTTGCCGGATCACGCCACCCTGATCCCGCGGCTTGCGGCGATGCTGGCGCCTGGCGGCACCCTGGCCGTGCAGGTGCCACATCAGAACAACGCGCCGTCGCATCGCCTTTGGCTGTCGCTGGCCGAGGAACTGTTTCCCGGCCGGATCGACCCCGATCAAGGCCCCGGCGTGCTGCGCCCGGCCGAATATCACCGGCTGCTGTCCCCGCTGGGAGAGTTGAGCCTGTGGGAAACCGAGTATTACCAGCAGCTTGACGCTTGCGAAGACGGGCACCCGGTGCGCCGCTTTACCGAAACCACCTATGCCCGGCCGATCCTTGCCGCGCTGGATGAAGGCGAACAGGCGCGCCTGATTGCCGCCTATGAAGGCGTGATGGACAAGGTCTATCCCGCCGCACCGGATGGCACCGTTCTCTTTCCCTTCCGGCGCATGTTCTTTACCCTGACACGGTAAGGCGCAGGAGATCGCGCTGGCGAACGCCCGGCCCGCCGCATCGGGCAGGGTGGGCATATGCAGGGAACGGGATTGAACCATGCGACAGGATTACCTTGCCGATCCGGCCACGGACCGGCTGACCCCGGTCAGCACGCCTGCGCCGCAGGCGATCTGGACCGACCTTCTTGATCCGACAGCCGACGAGGAGGCCGCGCTTGAAGCGGAGCTTGGGCTTGATCTGCCCACCCGCGACGATATGCGTGGCATCGAGCCATCGGCGCGCATCTATTCCGAAAACGGGGTCCAGTTCCTGACCGCCAACGTGCTTGCCGGGGCCGATACGCCCGACCCGGTCATGGAGCCCGTGACCTTCGTTCTGACCCGGACCCGGGTGGTCACGATCCGCTATCATCGTCCCTATTCGCTGAGCAATGTGCCGCAACGGGCCGCTGGGATGCAGGCCGATTGCAGCACGCCCATCCGCATGCTGATGACCCTGATGGAGGTGATGGTCGATCGCGGCGGTGACATCCTCGAGGCGGAAAGCCGGAAACTTGACCTGCTCAGCCGGCAGATCTTCCAGCCAGCCGCCAAAGGTGCTGCCGCTCGGCGCAGCGTCGATCTGTCGGCGGTGATCGCGCAGATCGGCCGGCATGGCGAGCTGAATTCGCGGTTGCAGGACAGCCTTGTCACGATCGAGAGGATCGTGAACCACCTGGCCCAGATGCGGTTGTCCGCGCATAAGGACCAGAAAATCACGGAGGAAGGTCACGCAGCGCCCGCGCCGCAACAGCAGGCCCTTGGGCTGAACGGGCGCGACAAGCGTCTGCTGCGGGATATCCGGTCATTGATCGACTATGCCGAGGCGCAATCCGGCAGGGTGACCTTCATGCTGGATGCAACGCTTGGCCTTCTGAACATCCAGCAGAACGGGATCATCAAGATTTTTTCGGTCGCGGCGGTCGTGTTCCTGCCGCCGACCCTGATCGCGTCGATCTACGGGATGAATTTCGCCCGAATGCCCGAACTTGCAGCACCCTATGGCTATCCGCTGGCGCTGGGGGGCATGGTGTTGTCGGCGATCCTGCCCTATCTGTTCTTCAAGCGGAAAGGCTGGCTATAGCGCCGGGCCGCCTTCGTATCCTGTAGTTCTTTCAGACCCGTGACCGGAGAGGGGATCCATCGCCATGCCCGCATTGAAACCGACCGCCTTGCGTGCCCGCGTCATCTGGTTGGGCGTGGTCACTTCCGAGGATCGCAAGGCGCTGCTGGCCGAGCCGCGCGCCGCGCTGGACCTGACTTTCGAGGGGATCGCGGGATCCGTGCATGGCGGGCGTACGCGCGCTTCTTGCTCGCGGGTGACGGCGCAGCATCCCAGGGGTACGACCATCGGCAACGAACGGCAGCTGTCGATCCTGTCGGTCGAGGAAATGGCCGAGATTGCCGCGAAGATGGTGCTGGACAGCATTGATCCCGCGCGGCTGGGGGCCTCGATCGTGATCGAGGGGATCCCGGACCTGAGCCATCTGCCGCCCTCGTCGCGCCTGCAGGCGCCATCGGGCGCGACGCTGGTCGTGGATATGCAGAACCGGCCCTGCACCCTGCCTGCCCGCAGCCTTGAGACGGTGCATCCGGGGCAGGGCATGCGGTTCAAATCTGCGGCCGAAGGGCGGCGCGGCGTGACGGCCTGGGTGCAGCGCGAGGGTCGGATCGCCCTTGGCGATGATGTGCGGCTGCATGTGCCGGATCAGCGCGCCTGGGCCCATCTGGACGCCGCGCGCCGGGGCTGAGCCCCGCAGAGGCCCCGCAAAACGCATACGGCGGCATACAAGGCCGCAAGCCGCAATCCAAATGTCGGAAACACGACCTTTACGAGGGCCCGGCCCCTGTATAGCCAAGGAAGGAAGGGCCGGTCGGACCGGCCGGAGGAGGGAAGAAAGACATGACGTTCAGATCCGATATCGAGATCGCCCGCGACGCCCGCAAGCAACCCATTCAGGACATTGGCGCAAAGCTGGACATTCCATCGGCGCATCTGCTGCCCTATGGCCATGACAAGGCCAAGATCAGCCAGGACTTCATCTCATCCGTGCAGGATCGCCCCAATGGCAAGCTGATTCTGGTGACGGCGATCAACCCGACACCGGCGGGCGAGGGCAAGACCACGACAACCGTGGGGCTGGGCGACGGTCTGAACCGGATCGGCAAGAAAGCGGCCGTATGCATCCGCGAGGCCAGCCTTGGCCCCTGTTTCGGCATGAAGGGCGGGGCCGCGGGGGGCGGCTATGCCCAGGTCGTGCCGATGGAAGAGATGAACCTGCATTTCACCGGTGATTTCCACGCGATCACCTCGGCGCACAACCTGCTGTCGGCGATGATCGACAACCATATCTACTGGGGCAACGAGCTTGAGATCGACGAGCGCCGCATCGTCTGGCGCCGCGTCATGGACATGAACGACCGCGCGCTGCGCGATATCGTGGTCAGCCTGGGCGGTGTCGCCAACGGTTTCCCGCGTCAGACCGGTTTCGACATCACGGTGGCCTCCGAGGTGATGGCGATCCTGTGCCTGGCGACCGATCTGAACGATCTGGAGCGGCGGCTGGGCGATATCGTCGTGGCCTACACGCGCGAGCGCAAGCCGATCTTCGCCCGCGACATCAAGGCCGATGGCGCGATGACCGTGCTGCTCAAGGATGCGATGCAGCCGAACCTGGTGCAGACGCTGGAAAACAACCCCGCCTTCGTGCATGGCGGACCCTTCGCCAATATCGCCCATGGCTGCAACTCGGTCATTGCCACCACGACGGCGCTGAAACTGGCCGATTACGTGGTGACCGAGGCCGGTTTCGGCGCCGACCTTGGCGCCGAGAAGTTCATGAACATCAAGTGCCGCAAGGCCGGAATTGCCCCCGATGCGGTGGTGATCGTGGCGACCGTGCGCGCGATGAAGATGAACGGCGGCGTGGCCAAGGCCGATCTGGGCGCTGAAAACGTGGCCGCCGTGGCCGCAGGCTGTCCGAACCTGGGCCGTCATATCGGCAACGTGAAATCCTTCGGGGTGCCCGTGGTGGTCGCCATCAACCATTTTGCCGGCGATACCGAAGCCGAAGTGCAGGCCGTCAAGGACTACGTGGCCGAGCAGGGCGCCGAGGCGGTGCTGTGCAAGCATTGGGCCGACGGTGGTGCCGGCGCCGAGGATTTGGCGCGCAAGGTCGTGGCCCTGGCCGAAAGCGGCAAGGCGCAGTTCGCGCCGCTTTACCCCGACGACATGCCGCTGTTCGAGAAGATCCAGACCATTGCCAAGCGCATCTATCACGCGGATGAAGTCCTGGCCGACGCCAAGATCCGCGCGCAGCTGCGCGAATGGGAAGAAGCGGGTTACGGCCATCTGCCGGTCTGCATGGCCAAGACGCAATATTCCTTCACCACCGATCCGGGACGGCGCGGCGCGCCCGTGGGCCACTCGGTACCGGTGCGCGAGGTGCGCCTGAGCGCGGGCGCGGGTTTTGTCGTGGTCATCTGCGGTGAGATCATGACCATGCCGGGCCTGCCGCGCGTCCCCAGCGCCGAGGCGATCCGGCTGAACGACGCGGGCCAGATCGAGGGCCTGTTCTGAACACGCCGCCGGGGATGCCTCCGGCGGGGATATTTGCGGCAAGAAGACACGAGGAGTGCGGCGCATGACAGCCAGCATCATCGACGGCAAGGCATTCGCGGCAGGGCTGCGCGACACGGTGGCGGGGCATGTCGCCGCATTGGCGGCGGATCATGGTCTGGTGCCGGGACTGGCGGTGGTGCTGGTGGGCGAAGACCCGGCCAGCCAGGTCTATGTCCGGTCGAAAGGCAAGATGACCGTTGAGGTCGGCATGCGATCCTTCGAACATCGCCTGGCGGCGGATACCGATGAGGCGACGCTGCTGAAGGTGATTCATGATCTGAACAATGACCCGGAAGTGCATGGAATTCTTGTGCAATTGCCGCTGCCGGATCATCTGGACTCAGATCTTGTGATCAATGCGATCGACCCGGCCAAGGATGTGGACGGCTTTCACATTTCGAACGTCGGGTTGCTGGCGACGGGGCAGAAGGCGATGGTGCCCTGCACGCCGCTGGGATGCCTGCTGATGCTGCGCGCCCATCACGGCAACCTGTCGGGAATGGAGGCGGTTGTCATCGGCCGTTCCAACATCGTGGGCAAGCCGATGGCGCAATTGCTGCTGGGCGAAAGCTGCACGGTGACGATCGCGCATTCGCGCACCCGCGATCTGCCCGGCGTGGTGCGGCGCGCCGATATCGTGGTGGCCGCCGTGGGGCGGGCCCAGATGGTGCCGGGTGACTGGATCAAGCCGGGTGCGACCGTGATCGACGTGGGCATCAACCGCATCGACGCGGGCGAGGGCAAGACCCGTCTGGTGGGCGATGTCGATTTCGACAGCGCGGCCGCGGTGGCGGGTGCGATTACCCCGGTGCCGGGCGGGGTGGGGCCGATGACCATTGCCTGTCTGCTGGCCAATACCGTGACCGCCTGCTGCCGGGCCAATGGACTGCCGGAACCCGAAGGGCTGACGGTCTGACACGAACCGCGGCCGGCGCGGCTGTGCCGGCGGTCAGGCGAAACCGTCGACCGGCACCATCGTGCCCTGCAGGATCGCGATCAGCGTCAGCTTGTCCGCCTGTCTTGCGTGCACCTCGGCGCTGACGACCATCAGGCGGCGGCCCGGCTTGATCACCCGTCCGGTGGCGATCAGCAGATCACCCATGGCGGGCGCCAACAGGTTGATCTTGATCTCGGCAGTCAGCACGTCACGATCGGCGGGCATCAGGCTGAGCGCGGCATAGCCCGCGGCGCTGTCCCCCAGCGAAAAGGTCAACCCGGCATGGCCGAAGCCCTGCTGTTGGCGCAGGCCGGGCAGGATCGGGGCTTCGATACGGACCTCGCCGGGGGTGACCGAGGCAAGTCTTGCGCCAAGGGTCTGCATCATGGTCTGCGCGGCAAAGCTGCGCGCGATGCGGTCGGTGATCGTCTGGTCCATGGCTCTGTCCTTGTGCTGCGCGTGATCCGGTCGCGGATGCAATCCGGTATCGCACGGGTCCGATGGCTTGTTTTCCCGTGTTTATCTTCTGGCCGGGCCAAGAGACACTGCCAAATGACGGGCCCGCCCTGACGGCTGCAAGGCTGCGGTCAATGACGCATCGGGACCGGCAAGGCCCGCTGTCCGGTCAGTACCGCGATGGCATCGGGTTCCATCAGCCTATCAAGCACCCTGTCGGTGCTGCGTAACCCGCCTGTATAGGTGCCATAGGCGGGCAGGATCACGCGGCGTGTATCGATCAGGAAAGCCGGCCGGCTGAGGGTGCCGGCGCGTGTCCGCAGGCTGGTCTTGGGGTGGTAATGGCCCGAGATTTCGCCGCTTGCAGCCGGATCCGCGATGTGGCGGAAGAAAAGCGGCGGCAAGCGCACCTCGGAAAGGTGGGTTCCGCCCAGATCGACGGGACCCGGATCGTGATTGCCCTCGGCCCAGATCCAGCGCCGCCCGGCCTGCAACCGCGCGATCCACAGGCGCGCATCATCGGGCAGGCCGTCACCGGCGCGCAGATCGTCGAAACTGTCACCAAGGCAAACCACGGTGGTGGCGCGCGTTCCCTCGAGATCGGCTTGCATCCGGGTCAGCGTTTCCTGTGCCTCGTAGGGGGGCAGGGCCATGCCGCCGCGCCGCACGCGCCGCTCGGATTTGCCGAAATGCAGGTCGGATACGCAGAGCAGGGCTTGGGCAGGCCAGTAAAGCGCGCCCGAGGGCAGGGCATGCAGGGTCTCTCCGGCCAGGGTGAAGGCGTGATGGGTCATGCCTCGCGTGATGGCACCCGGCTGTGGCCAAGGCAAGACCCTAGCCCAGCCCTGCCTCGCGCATCAGCGCGTCCGCCGCTTCGGCCATAAGGCGTTCGCGCGCCATGCCGTCAACGGGCACGCGCCCCGCCTCAAGGAACAGGGGCGCCGCAAAAGGTGTCAGGCGGGTCAGCCGGATCAGGTCGATCCGGTCGCCCACGCGTTCCAGCATCTCGCGCACGCGGCCGAAATCGACAAGGCCGCGCATCGCCTCGGTGCGGGTGATCTTCAAAAGCAGGTGGTCGGGGTCGTATTTCACCAGCGTGTCATAGAGGATGTCGGATGAAAACGTGGCCTGCCGCCCGCTTTTGCGCTGCCCCGCGCTGACGCGGTCGATCAGCCCCGCGATGGTGGCCGAGGCGCGGAAGGTGCGTTTCATCACCGCGTTGCCCCTGAACCAGGCCTCCAGCCCATCTTCCAGCATTTGCGGGTCCAGCAGGGCGCGCGCGTCTGTCAGCGGCTGCAACCCCCAGATCAGCGTGGCGTAATCGGTGGCGACGAAGCCCAACGGATCAAGGCCCATCTCTTCCATCCGCTTGGTCAGCAGCAGGCCCAGCGTCTGCTGCGCGTTGCGGCCTGCGAAACCATAGACGCAGGCATGTTCGCGCCCGTCATGGGGAAAGCTTTCGATCAGCAGGCGTCCGGGTTCCGGCAGGCGGCTGACGCGGCGCTGCAAGGCCAGCCAGTCGGCCGTGTGCGCGGGCAGGTCCGGCCAGTCATCCTGTTGCAACATATGCAGGATACGGGTGCTGAGCTGGGTGGAGGTGGCGAATTTCGTCCCCATGAAAGTGGCGATTTTCGGCTTGCGGCCCGGATCGGGGCTGACCTCGACGGTCATCTCGCGCAGACCCTCGTAGCGCACGATCTGCCCCCCGATCAGGAAGGTGTCGCCGGGGGTGAGGGTGGCGGCAAAGGCCTCCTCGATCTCGCCCAGGGGCTTGCCGCCGCGATTGCGGCGGAAGCGCACCTTTAGCGTATCGGTGTCCTGGATCGTGCCGATATTCATGCGGATCTGGCGCGTGGCGCGCGGGTCGCGCAATTGCCACAGCCCGTCTGGCCGCTGCATCAGGCGCTGCCAGCGGTCATAGGCGCGCAGGGCATAGCCGCCCGTGGCGATGAAATCGAGGCAGGCGTCGAAATCCGCACGGGTCAGCGTGGCATAGGCGCCGGCGGTCGTCACCTCGGCGTAAAGCGCATCGGCGTCGAAGGGACCCGCGCAGGCGGCAATCAGGATCTGCTGGCAAAGCACATCCAGGGGGCCGGATCCGCGCGGCGCGCCATCCAGATCATGCGCGCGCACGGCCTCAAGCGCTGCCAGGCATTCGATCACCTCGAACCGGTTGGCGGGCACCAGCAGCGCCTTTGAGGGGGCGTTATAGCGGTGATTGGCCCGGCCGATGCGCTGCACCAGCCGTTTCACGTTCTTGGGCGCGCCGATCTGGATCACAAGGTCCACATCGCCCCAGTCGATACCCAGATCCAGGCTGCCGGTGCAGACGATGGCGCGCAGCTGGCCTGCGACCATCGCCGCCTCGACCCTTGCGCGCTGCTCGCGGTCAAGGCTGCCGTGATGGATGCCGATGGGCAGCGCATCCTCGTTCGCCAGCCACAGGTTGTGAAAGAAGATTTCGGCCTGCGCGCGGGTGTTGTGGAAGATCAGCGTGGTACGATGCGCCTTGACCTGATCCAGCACGGCAGGGATGGCATAGGCGGCCCCGCCGCCGGACCATGGGGGCGGCTGATCGGTGGTCAGCATCGCGATATCGGGATCGGGGCCGGGATCGGCGATCAGGATCGGGCAGGGATCGGGATGACGGGCGAGGAACCGCGCGATGGCGGCGGGGTCGTCCACCGTGGCCGAGAGGCCGACGCGGCGCAGGTCGGGGCGCAATTGCTGGATGCGGGCAAGGGCCAGCATCAGCTGATCGCCGCGCTTGCTTTCGGCCAGGGCGTGGATTTCATCAACCACGATGCGTTTCAGCCCGGCGAAGATCCGGGGGGCATCCTCGTAACTTGTCATCAGGGCCAGGCTTTCCGGTGTCGTCAGCAGGATATGGGGCGGGTCGGCGCGCTGGCGGCGCTTGACATGGGCCGAGGTGTCGCCGGTGCGATCCTCGATCCTGACGGGCAGGCCCATCTCGGCCACGGGGGTTTGCAGGTTGCGCTTGATATCGGCGGCCAGCGCCTTGAGCGGCGAGACATAGAGAGTGTGCAGACCCTCATGGCCGGAGGTGGCAAGATCGGCCAGCGTCGGCAGGAACCCCGCCAGCGTCTTGCCGCCCCCGGTAGGGGCGATCAGCAGCAGGGCGGGATCATTGCTGCGCGCCAGCATGTCCAGCTGATGCGGATGCGGCGCCCAGCCCTTGGCCTGGAACCAGTCGGTGATGATGGGGGGCAGGGCGGTCGCTGTCATGCCGCCAGAGGTAGGGCAAGCGAGGCCGCGCGGCTAGGGGGAGATGGGCCCGCAAGGGCGCCACCGGGCCTGTCCCTTGATGGGACATTTTGCAGGGTGAGGGATTTCAAGGGGTTACGGGTGCGTGTTGGGGCGATTTTAACGGGTTGTCCAAGCCTTCTGATGATCTTGAGCGCCCGTCCGACGTACTGGGGTGGCGTTATGACCGGTCGGGCTGGCTGATTTCGGTCTTGCGATACGCGGCGCAGAGCGGGCCGTCATAGACATGACGTTTGGCATAGTGCGCCGTGTAGCCATGGGCGTTGTCCTTGCGCCCGCTGTCGGCCAGGATTTTTGCCAGTCCGCAGGCGATGATGTCCATGGCATGACCGCCGATGCGGGATTTCTCCTGTAGCTGGATGCCGATGTCATAGCGGTTGAAGCGGGTTGTCGTGATCGCCGTGGCCGCGTTGCGGATCGGGTCAAGCGCCTCTCCCGTGTGGAAAAGGCGGTAGATCACGGGCCAGTTCTGCGTGATGTCGCCTTTCAGGGCCAGCCATGACCAGTTGGTCACGGGCGAGCTGTTGAAGGCATAGACCGTCTTGATCCGGTCAAAACGGTAGCCCGCCTGCTGGGCCAGACCGCCGCCCAGCGAATGCCCTGCCGCATGGATCGCAGTGCCCTTGTATTGCGGTTTTTCGAATTCCTTGAATACCTTTTCAAGCTCTTGCCGCGCGCGGCGATACTGAACCGGTTCGATCCCGGTCACGTTGGAAAGGTTCGCGCTCCAGTCCCGCAGGCTGGGGCCTTCGGTGCCGCGGAACACGATGATCGCCTCGTGCACCCTGTTGCCTGGGGTGGTGTAGAGGAAGGTTTCGTAGAAAACCCCGCTGGGATCGTCGAGGCAGAAATTGACGCCCGGGATATTCGCGGCGCGGGTCCATTTTCCATGGTCGGTGTCGGGCAGTTTCACCATGCCGGCGTGGTCTGCGGGGGCTTGGCAGGGCCTGTCGTTGACGGCCGGTTCCCGGTAATAGACCATTTCGGACAGCACGGCCATGAAGCCGAAACGGGCGGCAACCTCCTGGATGAATGGGTCCTGTCCGATCACCGGCGGGTTGATCTTGTCCTTGTGGGTCAGATAGGCGACCGGCGTGACCACGGCACCACAGGCGGCCAGCAGAGGGACACAGATCAGAAGGGCGAAAAGGGTTTTCCGGCAAAGTCTTTGGCGCAATGAAACACTCGTACACAGACATCAACATGAAGGCGGCGACCCCGGCAGGCTGACACGCAGGGCCATGCAGATCAAGATTTTTCCCGATGCGGTGGTGCTGCTGGCGGGCCGGGGATGCCTCCGGCGGGGATATTTGCGGCAAGAAGAAACGGACGGCGCGGTGACGGGGGAAGGGCGGGGCGGTTGGGGCGGCGGCGCGGATGCCATGGGCTGTCGTGCCGCGTGGTTCGTCTTGCGCCTGTCACCAAGCGGCGCTAGGGCCAATGCATGACTGACGCGCGCCCCGAGACCCTGACCCCGCAGCCCCTGACCCCGACCGGGCATATGCGCGCGATTGCCGTGCTGGGCCTTCCGCTGATCCTGAGCCATGTGGCGCAATTCTCGATCTCGCTGACCGATGCGCTGATGCTGGGCTGGTATGATGTGACGGCCCTGGCCGCGCAGGTTCTGGCGGGGATGGTGTTCTTCGTGCTGTTCCTCTTCGGATCGGGTTTTGCCTGGGCCGTGATGCCCATGGTGGCCGAGGCGGAATCGGCAGGCCAAAGCCCGCAGGTGCGCCGCGTCACCCGCATGGCCATGTGGCTGTCGATCCTGTTCGGCGCGCTATCGATGCCGCTGATGATCTGGTCCGAACCTGTCCTGCTGGCGCTGGGCCAGACCGAGGAGATCGCGCGCGAGGCCAGCCGCTATCTGATCGTGGCGGGCTGGGGCATTTTTCCGGCCCTGCTGGTGATGGTGCTGAAATCCTACCTGGCCGCGCTGGAGCGCACGCAGGTTGTTCTGTGGGTGACCATCGGGGCCGTGGTGGTCAATGTCATCGTCAATTACGCGCTGATCTTCGGCAATTGGGGCGCGCCCGAACTGGGGATCGTCGGGGCGGCCTGGGCCTCGGTCTCGGTGCATTTTGTGTCGCTGCTGTTGCTGGCCATCTATGCCGCTGTGGTCACGCGGGAACATGCGCTGTTCATCCGGTTCTGGCGCCCCGATTGGGAGGCCTTCGGGCAGGTGTTCCGGCTGGGCTGGCCCATCGGGATCACCACGCTGGCCGAGGTGGGGCTGTTCGCGGCCGCCTCCATCATGATGGGCTGGCTGGGTACGCTGCCGCTGGCGGCGCATGGGATCGCGCTGCAGATCGCGTCACTGGTGTTCATGATCCATCTGGGGCTTGGCAATGTCGCCACGGTTCGCGCGGGCCGCGCGCTGGGGGTGCAGGACTGGGGCGGGCTGCGGCTGGGCGCGCGGGTCGTGGTGATGCTGTCGCTGGGCCTTGCGGCGCTGACGGCGGTTCTGTTCGTGGTGATGCCCGAAGTCCTGATGGGCCTGTTCCTGTCGCCTGACGAGCCGGACCGCGCGACGGTCATCGCCATAGGTATCGTGCTGCTGGCGGCGGCGGCACTGTTCCAGCTGGCCGATGCGGCGCAGGTGATGGCCTTGAGCCTGCTGCGCGGCGTGCAGGACACGCGCGTGCCGATGATCATCGCCACGCTGTCCTATTGGGCGGTGGGGATGCCGGTGGCCTATGTGATGGGCTTTGTCTTCGGCTGGGGCGGTGTTGGCGTCTGGCTGGGGCTGGCCGTGGGGCTTGCGGGCGCCGGCCTGTTCATGATGCTGCGGTTCTGGGCCGTGATCCTGCCCAGACTGACGGCACAGACGCGAGCGGCAAGCTGAAGGCCGTCATCAGCGGGCGGGCGGTCAATTGTCCTTTGTCAGGCGGTCAGCCTTCTTGCGGACCAGAACGGTACGCAGATCATGCATCGCCAGAAGCAGCGTATCGGTGACCGCATCCAGCTGTTCTTCGGTGGCCCGCGTCTGGACCCATTGCGCCGTCAGGTTCAGGTGATCCACCGCGCGCAGGATATCATCCACCTCGCGCGCGGCCAGAAGCGCGGTGCGCCGCGTCATCCAGTCGGTGATGGCGGCCATGTCCGGATCGGACAGGCGGCGGTCGCCATGCGGCTTGACCTCGCCGTTGCGGATGTTGATCGTTGCGATCTGATCCATCTCGATCCGGCGCTGGCGGTTCTCTGTGTCCACGCGGTAGACCAGCGCGCCGTTGTCGCGAACGCGAAAGTAGTAATCGGGAAGCTCGCCTGCCATGTGGTCCCTTCCTTGTTCGCTCAGACCAGGGCCGCGCAGAACCTCTGGATGCGGGCGCAGGCCTCGGCCAGGGCTGCGTCGGAGGTAGCGTAGCTGATGCGGAAGTTCGGCGAAAGACCGAAGGCCGCCCCAAAGACCACGGCCACGCCGGTATCCTCCAGAAGTGCGCGGGCAAAGGTTTCGTCATCCGCGATCACGGTGCCCGCGGGCGTGCGCTTGCCGATCAGCCCGGCGATGGAGGGATAGACGTAGAAGGCGCCTTCGGGCACCGGGCAGGTGACCCCCTCGATCGCGTTCAGCGCCTTGACCACCAGATCGCGACGGCGCGCGAACATCGCGTTGTTGGGCGCGATGAAGTCATGGGTGCCGTTCAGCGCCTCGACAGCGGCCCATTGGCTGATGGTGCAGGGGTTCGATGTACTTTGCGACTGCACCTTGCGCATCGCGTCGATCAGCGGCTTGGGGCCTGCCGCATAGCCGATCCGCCAGCCGGTCATCGCATAGGCCTTGGAGACGCCATTCACGGTCAGGGTGCGGTCATAGAGGGCGGGTTCCACCTGCGCCGGGGTGCAGAAGGCGAAATCGTCATAGGCCAGGTGTTCATACATGTCGTCGGTCAGGACCCAGACATGCGGATGGCGCATCAGAACATCGGTGAGGGCCTTCAGCTCGTCCCAGCCATAGCCCGCGCCGGTCGGGTTGGAGGGCGAGTTGAACAGGAACCATTTGGTCGCGGGGCTGATCGCGGCCTCAAGCTGTTCGGGCGTGATCTTGAAGGCGTTGTCCAGCGTCGCCTCGATGAAGACGGGCGTGCCGCCCGCCAGCAGAACCATATCGGGATAGCTGACCCAATAGGGGGCGGGGATCACCACCTCGTCGCCGGGGTTCAGCGTGGCCATCAGCGCATTGTAGAGCACCTGCTTGCCGCCGGTGCCGACGCTGACCTGGTTGGGCGCGTAATCCAGCCCGTTGTCGCGCTTGAACTTGGCGCAGATCGCCTGCTTCAGCTCGGCGATGCCATCCACGGCGGTGTAGCGGGTCTTGCCGGCCTCGATCGCCCTGATGCCTGCCGCGCTGATATGGGCGGGCGTGTCGAAATCCGGCTCGCCCGCGCCAAGGCTGATGATGTCGCGGCCCTGTGCCTTCAATTCCATGGCCAGGTTGCTCACCGCGATGGTCGGTGACGGTTTCACGCGGTCAAGCGTCTTGGACAGGAACGACATGGGCTTGGGCCTCTGGTTTGAATTCGACAGGTCAATGTCTTAGGATGCACCCGGAAGCCGATCAAGCAGGATCGGCGGATTGGAGAGAAATGACACCCGAACAATCAGCACCCGAGCCGGCAGAGCAGCAAACCGACATCGAAGACGACTGGTACGGTCCCGATACCGCGACCTTTGGCGACCGTGTCGCCGCGGCGCGCGAAGCGGCCGGCATGAGCCAGAAACAGATGGCCCGCCGACTTGGCGTCAAGATCGGTACGGTGCGCGGCTGGGAGGATGACCTGTCCGAGCCGCGGGCCAACAAGCTGTCGATGATGGCGGGTCTGCTGAACGTGTCGATCGTCTGGTTGCTGACCGGTGAGGGCGATGGCGTCGCCGCCCCGGTTGACGAGAGCCCGATCGCGCCCGATATCAATGCGCTGCTGGTCGAGATTCGTGACCTGAAGACCCAGATCGGCGCTGCGGCTGACCGGCTGGGCCGGTTGGAAAAAAGCCTGCGGGCCAAGCTGAAGGGCGATTGAGATGCTGATCGAACAGGCCCCCGAGGGCGAAACGCGCGAGACACGGCTGCGCCGTCTTGCCATGCGGTCGATGCGGCGGGGTATCAAGGAAATGGATGTGATCCTGTCGCGCTTTGCCGAACTGCACCTGGGCGGTCTGGATGACGCGATGCTGGACAGCTACGATGCCCTGCTGCGCGAAAACGACCATGACCTGTATTACTGGGTCAGCGCCGTGTCGGAGCCGCCCGCGACCTATTCCCCCCTTGTGGCGCGCATCCGCGCGATGCTGGCCGAACAGGGTGGCGTCGTCCAGCGTTGAGGGGCATCCGCGCGTGATCCCCGATTTGCGCGGCTTTTTAGGGACTTCCGGACAGGCTTAACCTGTTATTGTGTTTTATGCTGCATGTTGCCCGACGCAAACAACCCGTCGGAGTAGCCCATGACCATGCACAAGACACTGGCCACCGGACAGCGATCCGGTTTCATGGGCGGATATCTCGAAGCGCTGTCGCTGGTCGAACGACTGCACCGCTTGCTGCTGGACGTCATCAAGGACGAGTTCGAACGCGTCGGCATGCTGGAAGTGAATCCCGTGCAGGCGCTGTTGCTGTTCAATATCGGCGACAACGAGGTGACGGCGGGCGAGTTGAAAACGCGCGGCTACTACCAGGGCAGCAATGTCAGCTACAACCTCAAGATGTTTGCAAAGTAATTCATAATAGGAGAGGACATAAGAATTAAGATCGGGGGACTGGCTGGCCCCTCTTCCTCTAACATCGAGGGCATGCCAACTGCAGGAGTGGATCATCCCGCCCAGAGGTCAGCGGTAGAGGGTCGATCTTGCCAGAGGTGGAGAGGGTTTGCAGCTCCCCACCTCCCTCTATTAATTTCCTGGCGGCGCTAGACCCCACACGGGGGGAGGACGGGAAGGATTGCGTTGGTATTACCTACTCGGATTTTTTTTTTAGCCCAAATCCGATTCCCCCAGCGAGACACCCGAAGCACACTCTGCGATCCACCTATGGTCCTGCACGTCCGTCCCTACCAGACCCCCCAGAGGCTCTCTCATGCCGCTGAAGTATTCGCAGATGCTCCCGAAAAGGCCAGCCTTGCGGCCTACGAGGCTGTTGAGAGCAGATGCCGCAGTGTCCTGCTTGCGGAAAGCGTTGGGTTCCTGTCGCGCAGTTGCCTCGGCACCCTCAACCTACATGACCGCCGCTAACCCCTTGGTATCATAAAGGCCGGCGAGATTTCGGTGTGCCACCCCAAAATGGTTCCGCTTCTTGGCCTTTGTTCCTTCGATCTTCGCGGCGGCGGTCAGATCAGCCAAATCATTCCGCAGTTGCGACAAAACTTTTTGGGAAGCGTTCGGGGTTTGGGTGCCAGCTCCAACACACGTTCGGCGATATTCCGCTTGTTTTTTATCCGTTGCTTGTTAGCTTTTCTACCAATGGACGAGGGGGAAGAATCATGAAATTTAAAGTAGCGTTGATGTTGCCCGTTCTGGGATTGCTTTCAGCATGCGGTGGCGGTTCAACCAGCGTTGTTCCGAGCGCTAGCTTCACAACCTTGAGGGCGTTCAGCGACGGTGCTGGTGTGGGGCGTGGTGTTGCTTCTGACGGCACAGAAACCGTATTCATCGCGCCTGATATTGCTGCTGTGGTTGCTGGTGCCAACCAAAGCTCTGGCAACGAAGTGGTTGATGTACAATTTAGCGATTTTTCGGTTGTACAAACACTACCAACCGCAGTCGTCAGAAGCGGGACTATCACAGTCGAAGGAGAGGTGGCAAACGTACTCATTATCGAAGACAACGGTGGCGAAGCTGGTCTAGTTTACCTTGAGTTTCCAGGCTACGCTGATGCTGTATTTGCAGTTGGCTCAGCATATGGAGCCGCGCCCGGTGGTGAATTCACCTACTCAGGGGCACATATAGTTTCAAACCGAATATTCGGTGGCGCAGAGGTTGGTGATTTCACATTGACAGCAAACTTCACCAACGGGACTTTCAGCTATAACGGAAGCACCACCAATACATCGCTGACAGGAAGTGGCGGAATTGATGTTGCCAACGGTAGGTTTGCCAGTGGCAGCTTGACATCAACTGTATCTGGATCAACAGCTACGGCATCAATGTATGGCCAGCTACATGGGGATACAGCTCAGTCCGTATCTGGCGTGTTCCATACGAACGAAGCCAACCCGACTTATGCAGGAGCATTTGTAGGTAGCAGGCCGTAAAGCATAAAAGTGAAAAATCTTCTAACAGCGGCGGTAGCGCTTGTATTAGCGCTGCTGCTTCCCTCGCCATCGAAAGCTTTTTGCCTAGACGCAGCGGCAGACAGCCGCTTGCAAGTCTATTGTCTTTCTAAAGTATTGTCAGGCACTGCAACAAACTTGCAATCTGCTCAAATGCTGGACTTTCGAATCAAGCAAGAGGGGTATGACAATGGAATTGGCTTGCCGGGCAATGTAAGGCCAATGAGTTTGATACCTTACATCGCCCCGATTTTGGAGTATAGCTCAGACATAAACGGAGGTAATCCAAATCGGCCTCTAGTTCTTGGGTCGCTGACTTTTTATGGCGATGAGGAGTTTTATCGAAAAAAAGGAATAATTGCTGGAATTGGAATTGGTAGCTCTGGGCGTATTATTTTTGGTCAGGGAAAGTACTTGAATCTTAACTTTGGCGTAAGTTATGCACATTCTCCCGAGCATGATATTGGTGTCAGCAGATTTCATGCCAATATATGCAGCAAAAATGACATAGGTAATAACTTTTATTTAGATGGCTGCTTTGCAGTAAGTGGTATTCACCGCGAGTTGACTAGTGAAACTACGGGTAGCGCTACAGTTAGTATCGCCAAATTGTTTTCTAAAGGCACCAACCGCTTCAATCAAGCAAGTTTTGGTGTCAGTCGTTTCTTTGACAAAGGATATGATCAAAATCAGATCCTGGTAAGGTTCGACACACTATATAGGTCTGGATTTTTCACAAGCTTCAATGCTTCAGTTGGGCCGACTGTTGCTGCTAATCTTGCAATGCGCCATAGTTTAAGTGCTACTGTCGGAACAACGTTTCTCAACAAGCCGATTAGAGCTACTGCTTCTTACACATATTCAGATGGCGGTAAGCTATTGGGCTTTTCGCGTGAGGATGCATTGAGGTTTTTCAGCATCACTTACGCAGTGCATCCGCGAGTAAGCCTTTCAATGGGTTATAGGGAAATAAGCAGTAGCATAGATTATTTCAGTGAGAGCGAAGCGATCTTTGGGGTGCAATTTAGCCCAATAAAATTTTAAGGTCAGGACTCATTCTTCCGTCATAGTCAGAACATGACGGTTGCTGCGAGGGCGACGGCGGAGAGGAAGGCCTTGGGGCACTTGTCGTAGTGCGTGGCAACCCTACGCCAGTCCTTCAGGCGTCCGAACACGATCTCGATCCTGTTGCGGCGTTTGTAGCGGCGCTTATCGTATTTGACAGGCTTGCCACGCGACTTCCGGCCCGAAATGCAGGGCTTTATCCCCTTGTCTTTCAACGCATCTCTGAACCAGTCAGCATCATAGCCGCGGTCGGCGAGCAGCCATTCTGCAGATGGCAAGCTGTACAGCAGGGTCGCGGCACCCGTGTAGTCGCTGACCTGGCCTGCGGTCATGAAGAAGCGGATCCGACGTCCATCGGCATCGGTAACGGCGTGCAGTTTGGTGTTCATGCCGCCCTTGGTCTGGCCAATCAGACGACCCCTCTGATCGCTTGGCCCCCTTCTTCGACCGCAGGCTGGTCGCCGTGCGGTGCGCCTTCAGATAGGTCGCGTCGATCATCACCGTCTTCGGAACGGCCGCCTCGGAGGCCAGCCCCTCCATCATCCGGGCAAAGACACCCCTGTCGCCCCATCGCTTCCAACGGTTGTAGAGGGTCTTGGGTGGACCTACTCCTTCGGCGCATCACGCCACCGCAAGCCATTGCGATTGATGAAGATGATGCCGCTCAAAACACGCCGGTCATCGACACGTGGCTTACCATGGCTCTTGGGAAAGAATGATTCCAGACGCGCCATCTGCACATCCGTCAGCCAGAAAAGGTTGCTCATTGATCGGTCTCCTTGCAGAGGATGAATCATGCCGCAAAAGTAAGATCAATGGGTACTGACCCTAGAGCGCACGCAATGGGTCAGAGATCGCCAAAGACGAAAAGGTTATCTATTGAAATAATGGCTTGCATTGAAATAAAAAATCAGATGAAATTTCCGTTGCTTGGCATTCCAGTTGGGGAGTGTCCGTAAATACAAGAAAGTAGGGAAGCTTGAAAGTCACTATGACTTTATTGAGCGCTGCAGCGCTAATTCTCAGTGGATGCGCGACTATTACGCGTGGTTCAGAAGATGTTCTCGTAGTAAACTCTCAGCCTCAAGGTGCACAGGTTCAACTGAGCAACGGAATGAGTTGTACTTCCACTCCATGCTCCTTCAAACTGCCACGACGTTCCAATCTGGAAATCGCTGTGAGTAAGAAGGGCTGCCGAGAAGTAAAAACAAATGTAACACATAAAACAGCTGACAGTGGTGCGGCTGGTGTGGCCGGTAACGTATTGGTCGGGGGAATCATTGGGCTGGCTGTCGATGCTTCCACAGGGGCATCGCAAGACCTTGTGCCTAATCCGGTCGAAGTTACTCTTCAGTGCCGTTAACTGGTATAAAAGAAAGCTAACTTCTTAGCTTACTCATGAGAGAAATGCGAATTACGTTAAAAAACGCACTGCATCATGAGTAAGCTATGAGATGGTACACATCAGTACAAAATCAGAAGGGCAAGACTACTAGCGAAATTTGCGGGCCTTCCCCTCGATTAACTTGTGCGCCAGTTTGAGAGGTGTATGAAAAGATGAATTTGTACTGTTTGCGGCGACGCTGGTTATGTCCAGTGTCCTTGCTCAATCGGGATGCCAGTGCTCTCGCACAGTTCCTTTAGTTTGCTATAGGTAAGTTTTTCCTCGCTATTGAAGGCTTCCTGGGCAAGTAGAGCGAGGAAAGCTTGCGCATGAGGCGTGGCAATGTTCATCCAGAACTCGTGATCCCAATCTCCCCAAAAAGCTTCCGCTTTTGGTCCCGCGTACACTCCTTCAATCCTTAAGCTGCCGTCTGGTTTGAAGGTCAGTGAAATCTCCACAATGTCAGGACCTTCAGCGCTCTCAATCCTTTGCGAATAAAGTGTGAATTGGTTTTCATTTGTCATAGAAATTCCCTTCCAAGGTGAGAAGTTTTTTTCCGAATCTTGCCAACATGAGTGATTGGCCTGCCGATATACATTGGTCGGCGTTATAGGCCACTTCTGATTTTGAGCTACCACCAGAAATTCCTTCTCCCAATTTCAAGGCTCTTTGGCTTGTGTCGCAAGGACAAACTCCGCGTCTTTTCACCAGCGACGCCTCGGAGTACCCCCATTAAAGTGGCCCACCAACTGGGATAGTATTACCCTCGCGGATGCGCTCCACTGTGTTCCGGCCCACGAAGGACAGTTCTTGATCATCGTCAAACATCCTCAATCCTCCTCTCCGATCAGGATCGGCGCACTCGGAATGTCTCTCCCCGGGACAGCCTTGAGTCCTCCCCGGGATGTCCTTGAGAGTGTCTCGTTGTCCCGGCTGACTTTCCCATTGACCCGTTCGCGCAGTTCCACCGCTGCAATCAGATCGATGTCTCGCCAGAACTTTGCTCCGAACTCTCGCTCAATCAGGTCAGTGATTAAGCGGCCTGTTTCTGTCTGAACCCCTGAGGTGATCTTCACCTTTCGCCGGGGTTCATCTTCGATCTGCCTGAACGAGATAAAGTGGAGCATCAATCGCCCGATGATCTTGCGAATGGCTCCATCGGTTTGCCTCTTGGTCATAGGAATGGTGTTTCCCAGGGACATCCAGGCGATAGCCCCAACGGCCGTTTCGATCTTGTCCCGATCCTCTTGCAGAAGCTTCGTCTGGATCGCTGAGGCCAAATATGCCTTGGCCAATGCCTTGCGGGTCCAGTTCTTCCGACGCCGCCACAGGGTGGTCTCATCGAAGTCATTCGCCTTGTCACTGCGGAGACTTTCGATACCCTGCATGACCCGATCCCAAGCCCGTTGATCCTCGGGTGTCTTGATGATCGCCCTGAGAACGAAGCGTCCGATCTTTGCGAAACGCTGGCGATCTTCCAGCAGCCTAAAGTTCAGTGGGATGGTCGGATGGCCGAACTTCATATTCGCCATCTGGTGCTTCTTGCAGTACGTTGAGAAGTCCTTGATTGCTTTCCCGCAGTCAGGCACTCGGCATACCCGCTTCTCTTCAATGCGCCTCTGGCCGATCTGCAATGCAGTCACGCGGGATCGCCAGAGAACCTTTCGGTTTCTGTCTTCCATGTTTTCTGTTCCTTGGATGTGTTTTTTGGTTTGTTTAGGTAAGTCTTAGATTTCGCAGGAAGCTTGGACCGCTGCGGGTTTTTGGGGTCTTCTCAAATCCCGCATCTGCGGGTTTTTTGCGGGTCCTGAGACACTCCCAGAACCCGCGCAGAACACCATCAGACCCTGCGGGTTTTCCCCGGGATCACTCGAAGTCCTCATCAAGTCCCGCTAGGTTATCCCCGGACAACGCATGCAGAGCCTGCTTCATGGACCCGAGGAAATCCGGGGACCATCCCGCCAATTCGAGGAACCGATTGCTGATTGCCAAGATCGCCTCACCCGTGATCTCAGCGCTGCGAGGATCAGAGAATGCCTCAGGGCCAAGCGCCCGTGTCAGCTTGATCACCGCTGCATCAATGGCCCTCTGGCGCTTCTCATTGGTGAACTCTTCGTCGAACTCCGAGACACCCTCAGCCATCCGCTGCGCCCGACCCCATGACAACTCCGAGATCGCAAAGACCCACTCCCGGTCTGGAAGGTTGTCTGGCTCAAAACCCGCACCTGCGGGATTCCTGCGGTCTACCCTGGGGACAGGATCAGGATCAGCAGCATCCAACTCAACCAGCTTCTTGAACGTGGCCTTCATCTGCTGGAGCAGTCGCTCACTGACATGCAGGTCCCGGCACCTCTGGGCCATGACGAACTTCCCACGGTCAACCCCGCCGAAGTGCAGGACCACCTGCTTCCACGCCCAGTTCACCCGGTCCTCCTTGCGAAGACTGAGTTTTGCCTTGGCGTTCTCTCTGGTCGAATGGACCTTCGCCTCAGCGATCTCCCCGGTGATCACAGTCACGGGCACCCTGATCTTCCTGAAGCCCTTCCGCTGGCGGTTCTCATGGTTGTACTTGCGGATCGCTATGAGGCGATGATGGCCATCCACAACAATGAACCGCCTCCCAGACCACCAAATGACAACAGGGTCCAGAACCTCAGCCCCACCCCGCTTGAGCGCATCAATGATCTCACGGGTGAGGTGAGCCTCTTCCCCGAGTTGCCCTTGGAGTGACCTCGGCTGGAACACCGCCGTCCGTACCTTCAGGATGTCATCGGGCGCGTACAGCACCCCCTCCAGGTTAACGATCCTCGACATGTCCGGCTCGGATGGCGATCCCTCCTGCATGTCCTGCTCAAGTTCGTCGTAGGCTTCCTGCATCGACTTCTTCGGGTTATCAAATTGTGTCATCAGGATACCCTCAATACTCGAACTCAACGCAGTTCTTGAGTTCCCTCAGGAGGTACTCAGTCCGAACAACCATCTTCATCTGCCCGTGGAGGGACTGCCGCTCCTCCTCAGTCGCAGGGCTTTTCATGTACTGCTCCCAAAGCTTACTGCAGGCATCCTTGTCACTCAGCACATGCTTCTCAATCGGACCCTGCAGGTACGGCTCAATCGTCGCACTCCGGTGCGCTTGCAGTCCGTGCAACGTCTTCGGGCAGTAGCGACCCATCATGTCCCGCGCGGTGTTCATGTGTGAACCCAAAGTGCTTTCCGCGATGACCAGCAGCGCCCCATGCAGTTCCACCGGGGTGTTCTGGAGCATCTCCCGAATGGGGGCATCCGCCTGATCCAGACCACCCGGTTCATTCATCGGGTCCCCCGCGTGTGGACGCAGGTGAAGCTCCATTGAAACCGGGTCCGTGGTCATCCGGTAGATCGCCATCGCCCTCAGGGCCTTCTCACGTCGATCCGTGGGTAGGCTGGCAAACCACTCCACGGTGGGCATTTCGTGGGTCGTTGCATTGGTGTTGTTCATGTTGTTCATGTTGTTGTCCATCTGTTTGGACTCCTTTGTTCTGGCCACGTGTCCACTATGGGTACCCGGGCGAGGTTGATTGATTTGGTTGAGTTGGTTGGTCTTGAACCCTGCAATTACAGGGTCTTTGCAGGTGCAACCGCTGGCGTTCACCCCGGCACACTCACAGTCCCCCCTGGGTTTCACCGGGAGAGTTCCTGCGGTCCACCTTGGTTTTCCTTTCGGTCGCGCAAGAATGTTTCGCCCCGATCTCACAGCGAGACAGGTTATGACACATTCAAGCTTTTTCATGTTTAGTGGAATTGGTTAGTATCCTGTGTCCGACAACAGGTCGAAACACAGGGACACCCGGAGAAACCTCAGCGATCTCTCAGGGTCCGCAAAGCCCCCGCTACTCATGGCAACGATCAGGTCTCTTTGGGGAAGTCAGGGGTAATTGCGATTGATGCTCTCCGTCACTCAGAGTGAACGGGAGGTCTTCTTCAGATAGTGGGCTGTAATTGTGATCAATGTCATCCGTCACTCAGAGGGAACGACTGCTATTGCTTATTAGTGGGGGGAAATTCACTGATCGTGCTATCCCCTTTTTTCATGAGGTTCCTAGAAGGATGTGCAGAAGTCAGTCTCAGGCCAAAACTGCACATCGTGTGCATTTTCCCTGTGTACCGAACCTGCACATATGACGGTATTAGGCATGTGCATTCTCAGGGTCATCCCAGCGTAACCCTGACTCCGTTCCTGAGTTCCACATGAATGACCAACACTCCCCCGCTTTCATGCTCAGGGAACATCCGACCCACCGTAGCCCTTTCGACGACCCTGCGTACCCACAGGTTCACCTCATGTGCCACAAGATCCCATCGATCCCTGAGTTCACCCAAACATCAACTCCTGATCCCCGAGGTATACCTTCACCTTGTTCCTCAGCTTCACCTCCAACATCACCTTCTTACCCACGCGGCCATCACCGCCTTCGGTACGCTGCTGCCTCTGTTCCCCACGAACCACGTTGACCCGTTCGACCAGCCGCCGCACCACCTGGTTCGCTTCCCAAGGTTCCATCCCGTCGAGGCTCTCGGGTATTTCCTGCAATGCCAACGCCTGACCCCTGTGGAGTTCTTTCAGTTCGCTCTGGGCTTCTTCCACGTCCGCCTGAGCGGCCAGTACGAGCCTTTCGGAGCCTGACCTATGGGCGAACTCAAGAGCTGTGAGGGCGGCTGTAAGGGCCTCCTCTGCATCGTTTAATTCGGGGGTTGTGTCGGTCTCATACGCGATCACGATCTCAGGCCAGCCTTCAAGAAACGGACGTTCGATCACCTCACGTTTCGCCACCCACCGTCGCGTAATGCCGTCAACGTAGGCATATGAGCCATCGCTTCCTTTGCGGCACACCGCACGGTTACCTCCAGCCTTCTCTGGGGACCAGATGACGCCGGTGAGGATGCCGTGAGTTTTCCTTTTGGGGGATGTGAGGGCCTTCGCTTCCTTGGTTTTGAAACGGTTCATATCCTGCAGTCGCATCATCACCCTGCGCTGCACATCTTCATCGACGATCCTTGGGAAGTACCCTTCGATCTGGTCGATCACAGTGCGGTCGTTCTTGGTTCCCTTGCCAATCTCGAGGATACCGTAGGGAGCCTTCGAGGATACCAGGCGGTAGATGTTGCCGCTGGCATAGGTCTTGCCTCTTGGGGTCTTGATGTCCCTGTCTCGGAAGCCTTTGGCGATGCTCCACACCGTTTCACCGTCTGCAAACCTTTGGAACAACTCGCGCATCACCTCGGCTTTTTCGTGAATGATCTCGAAGTGACCGTTGTCCAGCGGAGCGTTTACGCCGCCGACCAGCTTGAGCCATGACGGGATCGCTCTTGAACGTAGGCGCTTTCCTTCCTTCACCTTGGCGAGGTTTCGTTGCCAGCCATCCTTCACCCGCTTGGATTTCGTTAGGCTCTCCTCGTGGGCGCGGGAGAATGTCAAGATGATCATAATCGATGTCAGAGGGTCCTCGTCGAGGTCCTTGAGTGTGTACCTCTTCCCATCCTGTAGCGTGACTACGTCAACGCCTGCTTCGAGGATGTCTTCCAGTACCCTTGCGGCCTTCCGGTGGGACTGCCTTGAGATGCGGTCGAGGTTTTCCACAATCAGAACCGATCCTTGTGGGATCAATCGTTGCTCAGTGAGAGCCTTAAAGGTTGCCAGCTTCCCCACCGTGGTATTGTCACCCCGAAAGGCTGACACCGCCTCGTCGTTCAGGTTGAGAGACTTATCGAGGACATACCCGTTCTCATCGGCCCATCGCTGGGCTGCTTCCGTCTGACGTTCGAGGCTTGCGCCCTGGCGTTGCTTCTCCGAGGAGAAACGCACATACGAGAAGGCTAGGTGACGAGGGTCAGTGATGCCGTCAGCGGTCATTGAAGTCTTCCTAGATGGTTCTGAAGTACCCTCGTAAAATACCTACATTTTTTACATACATCAAGAAACTCGTGGAAATGGGCTATATGCACCACCAGCGCTGCGAGATAGACCGCCGGTCGGTCCGGGTTCGGCTGACACCCCGCGGGCGCGAGATCCGCGATGTGGTGGGCGGGCTCTTCGCGCGTCATGCCGAAGGTCTGGAAAGCCGTGGCGTGCTGGGGCCGGACGGGATCGATGACATCACCGGCGCGCTGCGCCGGGTGGAACGCTATTGGGCCGATCAGATCCGCTATATCTACTGATGCGCCCTGTGGCGCGGGCGGATGCCTCCGGCGGGGATATTTCTTGCAAGAAGAAACCGGGGCGCCGGCAAGAAACCGCAGGCGGCGTTGCCATGGGGGCTTGCCCCGTCAGCGCGACAATTGGCCGATCCGCACCTCGAGTTCGCGCAAGAGCTTGCGGCGCATCGCGCGTTCGAAATCCTCGAACCCTGCGGCCACTTCGACAAAACTGCCAGGTCCATTGATGACCACCTGCCGGAAATAATCGGCAAGACCCGTTTCGGCGCCTTCCGTGATCCCGTGATCCGTGCCGGCCTCCTGCACCTCGATGACCAAGGCGTTGACGGTGATCTGCGAGAAATCGAAAGCGTCATAGGCGGCGGTCGGGCCAAATCCGTCGTTGTTGACCCCGTCGCCCGAGATATCCAGAACCCGGGCATCGCAAACCGGACCCTGACCGAAAAGGTCATGGGCATATTGGATCGCGTGCCCGATGGCTGTTGAAAACTCGGCGTAGCTGCGGCGGCTCAAGGCGATCCTGTCCGCCACAGCGCCGATCGTCGCCGCGTCGCGCAACATCACCCAAGGCAGCACCATGTCCTGCTGGACCCGGCCGCTCCATTCGAACATGGCCAGGGCGACCGGGCGATCTGGCTGGGCGAGGATTGCATCGATCACCTCAGGGGCGCGCAGGGCTTGCGCCAGCCCGCCGCGTTGCAAGGCATCCTCCAGCGGATCGACCGAGGAGGAGATGTCCATCGCCAGCACCAGCGCCAGGCGGCACGCCTCTTGCGCCGCGGCGACACCCGCCCCCGCCACGGCAAGACCCGCAGCAAGGAGCGCGCGCCAGGCGAAGGAACCGGCCATCGCCCGCGCCTGCCGTTACCAGTGCCCGGTGTTAGGCATGCTGATCCAGGGTTCGGCCGGGGTCAGCGGCGCACCCTTCTGCAGGAACTCGATCGAGATGTTGTCAGGGCTGCGCACGAAGGCCATGCGCCCGTCACGCGGAGGGCGGTTGATCGTGACGCCGTTGTCCATCAGGTGCTGGCACATCGCGTGGATATCGTCCACCTCATAGGCCAGATGCCCGAAATGGCGGCTGTCCGAGGGCAGGCCATCGTCGCCATCCCAGTTGTAGGTCAGCTCGACCGGGCATTCCTCCTGCCCCGGGGGGGCCATGAACACCAGGCTGAAGCGGCCTGCCTCGTTGTCGTAATGGCGGGTCTTGACCAGCCCCAGCAGTTCGAAAAAGGCTTGTGTCTTTTCCAGGTCCTTCACCCGCACCATGGTGTGAAGATATCGGATCGTCATGTCATGTCCTTTCGATTGGCCGTCCCGTGCATCCCGCGGCAGAGTGTCAGAAGAGCGACCTGATGCCAAAGGAAACCGCCAGCTCACTGGCATCGAAACGGCTGAAGTTTGAACGCGTCTTCTGCGCCCTCAGCGTGAGGGTGGGCGCAAATCCGGCATAGTCAAGATCCTGAAACAGAATGTCGACACTGCCGAAGACCGTATCGTCCTGCCGCCCCCCCGGCACGACGATGAAACCCACGGCATAGTCGGGGTAAAGCGTCTCTGCCGCGCCCAGGGTGAAGCTGAGGCGCGCGGGACCGATCGGCCTGACCATGTCATAGCGCAGATAGGCGGTGCTGCGGGTGGATACCGCGTTGCGGCTGTCACTGTCGCTGTCCCGCAACGCCAGCGACAGGCTCAGGCGATCCCCGTTGGCGATCCTGTATCCCAGGGTCGCCTGAAGGCCCAGTGTCTCGATCGGTTGGTTGAACCCATCCTCGAAAACGCGCCGCTCTGCCTCGGCCCCCAGTGTCAGGGTGGCGCTGTCGGAAAGTTTCATCCCGCGTGTCAGGCCAAGGCGCAGATGCCGTTGATAGGGGTCGCCGCCATACCAGCTGCGCCCCGCGGCCAGTTCGGCCGCGACAAAGCCGGTGTCGGCATCCGCGCCGGTGCGCCGCACATGGCGCAGGCCGGTTTCGACCAGGGCGAAGGAAAAATCGTCATTCGACACATCCGCGCCGGGAAAGCTGTTGGCCAGCGCCAGCGCGCTGTCATCCAGCCAGACCCGGCTGCCATAGGCGCGCAGCAGGGCCTGGGTTTCGGCCCCCTTAATGGCGTGCAGCCTGTAGCCGACCCCAAGGTCCGCAGCACCCGTCACACCGGACAGCGCCTGCGACAGACCGTCCAGAAGGCCGATCACCGGCACGCCATCGATCAGCGCATAGGGGCTGTCACTGCCGTTGTTCACATTCGACGAGGGGGCGATGGATAGCCGCAAGCGCAGTTCCAGAGGGTCCATCGCCCTGACCTGGCGGAAATCCTGTGCAATCCGGGGGCGCATCGCCGGATTCGGGGCATGCAGCAGCGAACGGCGCAGCCAGAGCTGGGCGCGGGTGAATTGGGATGCATCGACCGACAGCCGCGCGGCCAGTTGTGCGGCTTCGAATTTCTGCACATCCGTGTCCGCGTACCGATAGGCGAGGGCTGCGGCCTGCCGCGCCTCTTGCGGCCTGTCTTGCTGGCGCAGGGCTTGCGCGATGATGAAATGCGCCAGCGGATCCTTGGCATTGGCCTGAAGCAAACCTTGGCCGATTTGCAGCGCCAGCGCAGGATTTCCCTGTTGCAGGGCGGTCGCGGCAAGCCCGCGGGCCTGGTCCAGGCTCATGCTGACCTCGGCGACCGGGGGGGCCGCGGGCGGGCTGGTCTGCGCCAGCGCAGGCGCGCCCGCCAGAAGCGACAGGATCAGCGCGCCGGCAAGGCCGCGCCGCCCCGGTTTAGTTGGCATTGGCGCAGAGCAGGGGATCCGACCCGGTTGCGCCGCACCGGCTGAGGACGAAGACACCTGTCTCGCGTTCGCCCTGATAACCCAGCGAATTGGACGGGCCATCGAATTCCGTCAGCGCGACCACGCCGCCAACCGCCGAGGCATCGGTGCCGCCGAAGATGCCGCCGTAATCGCCGATGTCCTGCTCTGGCACGCCGCGGTAGTTCACCGTATTCCCGTAGAATGTACCGTCCGTCGCGATGTTGCCAACCCGCAGCGCAAGATCGGGCAGGGGCTGGGTAAGCTGGATCAGCGATCTGTCGAAGATCGCGCCGTTGATCGTGTTATTGGCGAAGTCGACGTTCAGGAAGATCGTGCCTACAACCTGGGCGCTTTGGGCGGGCCGGGCGGCGGTGTCGACCGCCGGGTCGACCGGCAGCAACTGATCGCCGGGCGCGTTGATATTGGTTTGTCCCGCGTAGGTGCCGGCATAGGACACAAGCCCCGATGTCGGCTTGACGAAGGTGTTGCCGGGATCGTTGCGTTCGTAAAAGCCGCCACTGAAGAATGTGTTGAACTGCCCGCCGTCCGCAGCGGCCCCGGCCTGAACCGAATTTCCGACGTCGCTGCTGCGCGCCACCATGGCCGTCACATGCCGATCCAGCGGATCGTCCTGCAGCGTGTAGGCCTGGTATCCGGGGCGGTCCAGCGCGGGTGTCCGCGTGTAGGTCGCATCCAGCGTCCCGCTGCTCAGCGAGGTCAGCCGCAGCACAAGCGTTCCGGCATCGGCGTCATAGGTGGCCGATTGCAGGTTGTTGGCCAGCGCTGCGGGGATCGTGGCGAAGGGATCCGGCACCGGCGTTGCGGGCGTGTCCACGACCACGGGGGCGTCATCCGACAGGATCGGTGTGAATGGATTGCCGCTGCACCCGGCCAGAATCGCACTCGCCATGCACATGCCCAAAAGCTTATTCATGTCACCGTCCTCGAAAGTTCATAACGTGGCACGAAGAGTCCCGTGGCACAGGGGTAAAGTCAACGACCCACGTGGCGAAGTTGGAAAAAATTCCCGCCTTTCGCGGTCGAAAGGCCCGGTTCGGGGCTGCGACAACCACCTTACTATTGTGGTTTCCGTAGGTACCATCCTCAAGATATAGTTGGGGCCGACTCAGACACCCGGATCAAGGAGCCCCGACATGCCGCTTACACCAGACCAGCAGGCCGAGGTTGACGCACAGCGCGCGCAGGCGCAGCCGACCCTTCGCGCGGTATCGCCGGGGATGGAGAAACATCTCTATACCGCGATCCCGGTCCTGGATCACGGCTTTGTCCGCGTGATCGACTACATGGGCGATGATGCGGCCATCTGCCAGGCGGCGCGCGTCAGCTACGGCAAGGGCACCAAATCGGTACAGAATGACGAGGGGCTGATCCGCTACCTGATGCGGCACTGGCACTCGACCCCGTTCGAGATGTGCGAGGTCAAGCTGCACGTCAAGCTGCCCGTCTTCGTGGCGCGCCAATGGATCCGTCACCGGACGGCGAATGTGAATGAATATTCAGCCCGCTATTCGATCCTGGACCGCGAATTCTATATCCCCGCGCCCGAACATCTGGCCGCGCAATCGGTGGTCAACAACCAGGGTCGCGGCGCCGCGCTGGAGGGCGAGGAGGCCGCCCGCGTGCTGGAGATCCTCAAGACCGACGCGAACCGCGCCTATGACCATTACGAGGCGATGATTTCGCAGGAGGGGCAGTTGGGTCTGGCCCGCGAACTGGCGCGGATGAACCTGCCCGCGAATATCTATACCCAGTGGTACTGGAAGGTGGATCTGCACAACCTGCTGCATTTCCTGCGCCTGCGCGCGGACGCCCACGCGCAATACGAGATCCGCGTCTATGCCGATGCGATCTGCAACGTGGTCGCCGATTGGGTGCCCTTCGCCTACAAGGCCTTCGAGGATTATCGCATGGGTGGTGCCACGATAAGCGCCACCGCGCTGGATTGCGTGCGCCGGATGTTGAAGGGCGAAGAGGTGACGCAGGAGAATTCCGGCATGAGCAAGGGCGAATGGCGGGAGTTTATGGATACGTTGGGGTGAGGGGAAAGCCAGGCGGAACAAGGCGCGGTACGCGCCGCCGCGCGATCGCCGACCCGCCCCCTGATCTTGAAATGCGGCGGCGGCGATTTTGCGACCGTTGCGGCATGAACGCAGGCTCGATGATGTGGCGGGATAAACTGCCTCTCATATAGGCGAGTTCGCCGCCCCGCGTGTCGGTGACCGCGCGGCTTTGAGTGGTGTGGGCGCTGTCTTTCATCCAAAACGCAACCCGGGCCGTATCCCTTTCAACCAGAACGAAAGGCCGCCTGCTTTGCAACTCATCATTCTTTATGTCTCGACCGCCGCCGTCTTCCTGATCCTTGACGCGATCATGCTGACGCGCGTCCTCAAACCCCTGTTCGAGACGCATCTGGGCGATCTGCTGGCTGAACCGATCCGCATCGGGCCTGCGGCGGTGTTCTATCTTTTCTACGTGGGGGGCCTGCTTTATTTCGTGTCGCTACCCGCGTTGCGCGACGCCGCCCCCATGGCCGCGCTGATCGGGGGCGCGATCCTGGGCGCCATGGCTTACGGCACCTATGAGTTCACCAATTACGCGACGCTGCGCGACTGGCACTGGCAGATGGTCGCCGTGGACCTGACCTGGGGCGCGATCCTGACGGGTGTGTCGGCTTGGGCGGGGGTGATGATCACCCGCGCCTTCGCGTGATCTGCGCGCCGGACCTGCGGTCTGTGCTGGCGTGATGCCGTCTGACCCCGTTACAGAGGCTTGAGATCGGCCGCCATCTGGCGTCCGTCGCGGCCTTCCTGCAATTCGTAGGACAGCTTTTGATTGTCGGCGAGGCCGGTCAGGCCGGACCGCTCGACCGCTGAAATATGAACGAAAACGTCCTTGCCACCATCCTCCGGGGCGATGAACCCGTAGCCTTTGGTCGTATTGAACCACTTCACGGTGCCGTTGGGCATGTCCCGTGTCTCCTTCACGTATGATCGTTACCACGGCTCATTCGGCCGTGCTGCGCGGCGCGCATATGAAAAAGATTGCATGGCTTTTGCAAAAATCAAGAAAAACACCCGTGAACTTGCAGGGTTTCGCCGGTATTGAGGGGCCGATGACTGATTGCGAGGCAAGGATGACCCTTTACGGACTGAAGACCTGCGACACCTGCCGCAAGGCGATCAAGGCTTTGCCGGGTGTGGATTTCGTGGATGTACGCAGCCAGGGCGTGCCCGCCGATCTGCTGGCGCGCGCCCATGCAACATTTGGCGCAAGGCTGGTGAATACCGCCTCGACCACATGGCGCGGCCTGTCCGAGGATCAGCGCGCCCGCGATCCGCTGGCGCTGCTGGCGGATCATCCCGCGCTGATGAAGCGCCCGCTGATCGTCGCGGATGACGGCACGCTGTACCTGGGCTGGGGCAAGGATGTGCAGGCGGCCCTGCTGGGCTGACACTGCGGAAACGGAGGGCGACACATGCGCAACGCAGCCCTGATGCTGGGCATCATCGGCGGGATCATGGCCATGGTGGTCGGGTTTTTCAGCTATGGCTATACCGAGGCCGTCGCCCGCTATGGCGAGATCGAGGGCCTGTTCGAACAGGTCGCCAATATCGAGGTGATCCGCCTGGCGAGTTTCCTGTCGCCCCTGCTGGCGATTGCCGGCGGCGCGATGGCCAAGGTCCGCGCGCTGTGGGGCGGGGTCTTGCTGCTGCTGTCGGCGGGGGGCATGTATTATGCCTTCGGGTTCAACGTCTTCACGATGTTTCCCATCGGGTTCTGCCTGGTTGGCGGCCTGTTGGCCCTGGCCGCCGGAAAACCCGACGAGCCGAAGGCGCATTTCTGATCAGCGTGCCAGCAGACGGTCCAGCGACAGCGCGCCCGCGCCCCGGGCGACCAGCACCATCAGCAGCAGGACCCATAGCGCGCGCTGATCCATGATCGGGCTGTCGGGCGCGCGGTCGAACCATGCGCCCAGCGTTTCGGGATGCGCCAGCGCGCCATGGCCGATCAGGTCGGTCAGGGTCTGCACGATGATGAAACCGATCATGCCAAGTGCGGCAAGGCGCGTCATCAGGCCCAGCACGATCAAGAGCGGCAGGATGAATTCGGCCCATGTGCCGGCCAGAACCACCAGTTTGTACCACAGGCCGAACTGGCTGATGTCATAGCCAACGGCCTCCATCGCGCGGGGGAAGATCTGGGCATAGGCCCCGAGCGAGGGGGTGAAGAGGCCGGGCAGGCCATCGCCCAGCTTGGTCAGGCCAGAGGCCCAGAAATAGGCCAGAAGCACCCCGGCGAAGACCAGGCGCGCAAGGGTGGGCAGCAGCCAATCGGCCCGTGCGATGGGGGCAAAGGCACGGTCATGAAGATGGATCAGGGTGTTCATCGGATTACTCGCTGTTCAGGCCGGTCAGGGCATGGCCTGCGATCAGCAGGCCAAGGATTGCGGCGGGATCGAAAGTCTCGTCCTCGGCTAGGCCCGCATCATGCGCGGCGCCCAGAGGCAGGCCCTGCATCAGCGCGGCGACAAAGGCGGCGCCGCCCTTGGGCAGCGGTTGGGCGACCGGATCGAAACCCGGTCTTGTGATCAGCACATCCTGCGCGCCCGCCTGCGGCGTAGGGCTGCCGGGGATCATGTTGAAGGCCCAGATCGCATGGATCGGCCAGCGCGAGCGGATCAGCAGAACGGCGGGGGCAAGGGTGAAACGGATCCCTGGCAGATCATCGGGCGCGATGGCCCCCAGCAGCGCGGGATCAAGCGGGGCCGCATCGGCGGCGTGATAGGACTGCCGCAAGGCCAGTTCCAGCCGCGCCACATCGCCCAGATACCCAAGGTGCGACAGCGGCGCTGCGTTTTCCAGAAATGCCGGAAAACCTGCGCCGTAATGCATCATCAGCCGTGACCGTGGCGGGTTGTCCCGCACGAAGACGCGCGCGATGGCCGCGAAATACGCGGCGCCCAGCAGCTTTTCCACAGCGGGAAAGCCCTGGGTCAGCGCCTCGATCAGCGAGACGGTGACATTGTTGCGATAGACGTTGAAGCGGCGTCCGGCCGGGCGGCCCTGACCGTCCCGCAAGCCTTGCGGCACGGGGCGGTCCGGGTCCATCAGCGCGGGCAGGAAATCATCGACAAGACCGGTCATAGCGCGGCCTCGGGTGTTCGGGCGGGGTGCAGACGGGCAAGGGTCGCCGCGGCGCGCCGCGCTTCACCGGCCAGAACGGGCCAGTCGGGCACGTCATTGTCCCATTCCACCAGAACCGGGCGCGCGCCAGAGCGGGCCAGCACATGATCGAGAAGGGTCCAGACCGGATCGGCAATCGCGGCCCCGTGGCTGTCGATCAGCAGGGGCGCGCCGTGGTCATCGGCGTCCGTGTCATGGCCGCCCAGGTGGATTTCGCCCACGGCGTCCAGCGGGAAGGCATCCACATAGCCGCGCGGATCGAAGCCGAGGTTGGTGGCCGAGACGAAGACATTGTTCACATCCAGCAGCAGGCCACATCCGGTGCGCCGGGTCAGTTCGCGCAGAAAATCAGGCTCGGACCATGTGCTTTCCGCGAAGGCAAGGTAGCTGGAGGGGTTTTCCAGCAGCATCCGGCGGCCAAGGGAGTCCTGCACCTGGTCGATGTGATCGGCCACGCGGGCAAGCGTCGCATCGGTATAGGGCAGGGGCAGCAGATCGTTCAGAAAGGCGCTGTCATGGCTGGACCAGGCCAGATGTTCGGAAAAGCTGGCCGGTTGCAGCCAGTCGCACAGGTGTTTCAACCGGGCGAGGTGTTCGAGATCAAGCGCGCCTTCGCCCCCGATGGACAGCCCCACCCCATGCACCGATATGGGAAAGCGTTCGGACAGGTGGCGCAGCTGCGCGATCGGGCGACCACCGTCGCCCATGTAATTCTCGGCATGGATTTCCAGCCACTGCACCGGGCGGGCATCCGCGATGATCTCGCTGTAATGCTGGGCCTTGTAGCCGACGCCGGGGGCTGAGGGCAGGGGCCGTGTGTCGCGGGGGGCTGTGGTCATGGTGGATGCTCCGTGATTGGCAGGCGGCGCGGGGCGCTGTCGGATCAGGGATGGATCGAGGCAGACGACCGGCGCCTGCCTCGGTTTGGTGCTTATGCGGGCAGGTCGCGGTCCAGCGCTTCAAGCGAACCCATCCGGCCGCCTTCTTTTTCCATCGTGACGCAAGTGCCGGCGGGCACCATCTTCCAGGCGTTGCCCTGATAGTCGACCTTGGAGGTGCCGGCGCAGGTGGTGCCGGGACCGGCGGCGCAATCATTCTCGCCGGCCAGCGCCACGCCGAAGCATTTCTCGGTGGCCTGTGCCTGTGCGGTGGTGGAATGGGCGGCCAGAGCGGTGGCCATTGCACCTGCGATGGCGAGCGACTTGATCATGGTGGTGGACATTGGGTTAATCTCCCTTGGGGTTGAATTCGGCATCGCTTGTTGGCGATATCCAAGTGGTAGCCGCCGCGTATCGTCACGCGCCAATCACGAGGAAGTGTGTCACGCCCGCGTGAGAAATGCTTGGAAAAAAGGGTGCCGTGGGTGGTGATCGGCCCGGAATCGCCTGCTTTCCACGCTGGAGGGGGCAGTGTTCCGGGCCGGTTCCGGGCCTTGATTGTTACAACAGGTCGGGCGGTGTCGCTTCGGCCGAGAGGCTGTCCACAATCGCGTCAAGCGATGTAACGGATGTCGAATTCTCACCAAGCCTGCGGACGGAAACGGTGCCCTCCTCGACCTCTTTCATGCCGCAGGCCAGGATCACGGGCACCTTGCCGACGGAATGTTCACGGATCTTGTAGTTGATCTTTTCATTCCGCAGATCGGCCTCGGCCCTTATTCCACGGGCTTTCAGCGCATCCACGACCTTGAGGCAATAGTCATCCGCGTCCGACACGATGGCCGCCACGACCACCTGGCGCGGGGCCAGCCAGAAGGGCAGCTTGCCCGCGTGAGATTCGATCAGGATGCCGATGAAGCGTTCGAAACTGCCAAGGACCGCACGGTGCAGCATCACGGGGCGGTGCTTTGCGCCGTCCTGCCCGATGTAATTGGCGTCCAGCCGTTCGGGCAGGTTGGGATCCACCTGCAACGTGCCGCATTGCCAGTCGCGCCCGATCGCGTCGGTCAGCACGAACTCCAGCTTCGGCCCGTAGAAGGCGCCTTCGCCTTCCTGAATCTCGTAGTCATAGCCCGCCGCGCGGCAGGCATCGCCCAGGGCCTTTTCCACCCGGTCCCAGCTTGCGTCGCTGCCCACGCGTTTTTCGGGCCGGGTCGAGAGCTTGATGGTCCAGTTGTCAAAGCCCAGGTCGGCATAGATCCCGGCCAGGAAGTCGATGAACTTCTTGGTTTCGGCCTCGATCTGGTCATCGGTGCAGAAGATATGCGCGTCATCCTGCGTGAAGCCGCGCACGCGCATGATGCCGTGCAGCGCGCCCGAGGGCTCATAGCGGTTGCACGATCCGAATTCGGCCATCCGCAGTGGCAGATCGCGATAGGATTTCAGGCCCACGTTGAACACCTGCACATGGCAGGGGCAGTTCATGGGTTTCAGCGCGTTGACGGTCTTTTCGCGGGCGTGATCCTCGTCTACCTCAACGATGAACATGTTTTCCTGGTAGTTTTCCCAATGGCCCGAGGCTTCCCACAGCTTGCGGTTCACGACCTGTGGTGTGTTCACCTCGACATAGCCGCCGCGGCGCTGCTGGCGGCGCATGTAATCCTGCAGCGTGGTGTAGATGGTCCAGCCGTTGGGGTGCCAGAAGATCTGGCCGGGGGCCTCTTCCTGCATATGGAACAGCTCCATCTCGCGGCCCAGCTTGCGGTGGTCGCGTTTCGCGGCCTCCTCCAGCATGGTCAGATGCGCTTTCAACTCGTCGCGGTTCAGGAAGGCGGCGCCATAGATGCGTTGCAGCATGGGGCGGCTGCTGTCGCCGCGCCAATAGGCTCCGGCCACATGCATCAGCTTGAAGGCGTCGGCGGGCACCTGCCCGGTGTTTTGCAGATGCGGGCCACGGCACAGGTCCTGCCAATGGCCGTGCCAATACATCCGCAGCGGTTCGTCGCCGGGGATCGCATTGATCAGCTCGACCTTGTAGGGCTCGTTATTGGCCTCGTAGAAGGCGATGGCGCGGTCGCGGTCCCAGACCTCGGTGGTGACGGGATCACGCTTGTTGATGATCTCGCGCATCTTCTTTTCGATCACGGACAGATCTTCGGGCGTGAAGGGTTCCGCGCGGTCGAAATCGTAATACCAGCCGTTGTCGATCACCGGGCCGATGGTGACCTTGACTGTGGGCCAGATCTCCTGCACGGCGCGGGCCATGATATGGGCCAGGTCATGACGCACCAGTTCCAGCGCGGGCGCGCGGTCGGCCATGGTGTTGATGGCAATCTTCGCATCGCTTGTGATCGGCCATTGCAGATCCCAATGCTTGCCGTCCAGCGTGGCGCTGATGGCCTTTTTAGCCAGCGATTTCGAGATGTCGGCGGCAACATCGGCGGCGGTCACGCCCGCGTCATAGCTGCGCGCATTGCCATCGGGAAAGGTGAGAGAGATCTGTGCCATATCGGCCTCCTCGTCGGTTTGGCGCCCACGGAACGCCCGGTTGCGGGTTATATTGTGCTGGGCCTATGTGACGTTCGGCGTGGCCCAAGTCAAGCGGGCGGGCGCCTCTTTCGATGCGGGGTTTTCCCGGCCTGCGGGCTGGGGCAAGATCGGGACCAAGGCGCAAACAGCGAAGGGCAGGACCATGGCAGAGTATCTTGAAACCGAAACGGGGCGGCGCATCGCATATGCGCGCATCGCGGGCGCGGGGCCGGGTGTGGTGTTCCTTGGCGGGTTCCGCTCGGACATGACCGGCACCAAGGCGCAATACCTTGAGGCATGGGCGCGCGCGGAAGGCAGGGCCTTTCTGCGCTTCGACTATTCGGGGCATGGGCAATCCTCGGGCGATTTCGAAGCCGGAGCGATCGGCGACTGGGCAGCGGATGCGATGGCGGCCGTCACGGCATTGACCGAGGGGCCGCAGATCCTTGTCGGCTCGTCCATGGGGGGATGGATTTCGCTGCTGCTGGCGCGGGACATGCCGGGCAAGGTGGCGGGGCTTGTGACCATCGCGGCGGCGCCTGATTTCACCGAGGACAGCATGTGGCAGGGGTTTGATGCCGATCAGCGCGCGGTGCTGGACACCGTGGGCAAGATCGCGCTGCCATCGGAATATGGCGCGCCGCTGGTGATCACCCGGCGCCTGATCGAGGACGGCCGCGCCCATCTGGTGCTGCGCGACCCGCTGAGGCTGCCATTCCCCGTCAGAATGCTGCAGGGCACGGCGGATGCGGATGTGGATCAGGGCGTGGCGCTGCGCTTGCTGGAGCATGTGACCGGCGACAATATCCGCCTGACCCTGGTCAAGGGGGCGGATCACCGGTTTTCCGACCCTGCCTGTCTGGACCTGATCGCCGCCGCGATCGCCGAAGTGACCGCAGACGCGGCGCGGGCCTGAGGGGGCGGCGCGATGGAGCAGCGCATCAGCCTTGTCACGCTTGCGGTCACGGATATCGACCGCGCGGCCGCGTTTTACGAGGCGCTGGGCTGGACCCGCGCCGATAGCGCGCAGGGCATCCGCGTCTTTGACCTGCTGGGGCAGTCGCTGGCGCTGTATCCGCGCGCCGATCTGGCCCGTGACATGGGGCTGGCCGAAACCGATCTGGGCACGGGCGGCATGACATTGGCCTGCAATACGCGCACCAGGGCCGAGGTGGCGGCCGTGATGCGCCGCGCCGAGGCGGCGGGCGCGCGTATCCTGCGCCCGGCCCATGACGTGTTCTGGGGCGGGCATATCGGCTATTTCGCCGATCCCGATGGCCATGTCTGGGAGGTGGCGTTCAACCCGTTCTCGCCGCTGGCACCCGATGGCGCTTTCCGCTGGGCGGGCTATCCCGATGCCGGCGCCCAACCGCCCCAATCCGGTTGACGTCCGCAGGCGATCTGTCACTTTGGGCCCAGCAAAGCCCCTGACCGCAAGGCCGTGACCCTGATGCCCGATCCGCTTGTCCTGTTGCCCGGCATGATGTGCGATGCCCGTATTTTCGGACCCCAGATCACGGACCTGTCGCGCGATCATGCGGTGACCATCGCGCCCATCACGCAAGGCGAACGGATCGAGGAGATTGCCTCGGGGCTGCTGGATGTTCTGCCTGCGAAATTCGCGCTGGCCGGGCTGTCGATGGGCGGGATCGTGGCGATGGAACTGCTGCGCCGCGCGCCCGAACGGATCACCCGCATCGCGCTGATGGATACCAACCCGCTGGCCGAAACCCCGCAAAGTGCTGCCGCCTATGAGCCGATGATCATCGGCGCCCGCGCCGGGCGGCTGGACGAGGTGTTGCGCGGGTTCATGAAACCCGAATTCCTGGCCCCCGGTCCGCAGCGCCCGACCGTGTTGAACCAGCTTTTCGAGATGGGGCGCGATCTTGGACCCGAGGTCCTGATCCGTCAGGTGCGCGCGTTGCAGCGCCGCCGCGATCAGCAGCCGACCCTGCGGCGCTGCAAGGTGCCCACGCTGGTGCTGTGCGGCGCGCATGACACGCTGACCCCGCTCAAGCGCCATGCCTTCATGGCCGAGCTGATCCCCTATGCCAGGCTGGACGTGATCGAAGATGCAGGCCACCTGCCCACGCTGGAAGCACCCGAGGCGGTGACGGCGGCGCTGCGCGCCTGGCTGAAGCAACCCTTCGTGCTGCAATGACCCGCGATCTGCCCGATCATCTGCCCGGATATGGCCCCCTGCGCCCCTATGCCGAGGCTGCGGCCTGCCCAGACCTGCCCCTGATCCCGGAACGCGGCGATGCCGGTACGGCGGACAAACGCCTGCCCGATCTGGCCAGTGCCCTTCATGCGGCGGGGCTGCGCGAGGGAATGACGCTCTCGTTCCATCACCATCTTCGCAATGGCGATGGTGTGCTGAACGCGGCGCTGGATGCGGTGGCACAGGCCGGGATCGGTGACCTGACGCTGGCGCCCAGTTCGATCTTTGCCGCCCATGCGCCGTTGCTGGATCACATCGCGCGCGGCACTGTCACGGGGCTTCGCACCGCCTATATGGCGGGACCCGTGGCGCAGGCGGTCAGCCGGGGCGCGCTGGCGCGGCCGGTCGTGCTGCACACCCATGGGGGCCGCGCGCGCGATATCGAGACGGGGCGCCTGCGGGTCGATGTGGCCTTCATCGCGGCGGCCATGGCGGACCGGGCGGGCAACCTGACGGGGGCGCATGGGCCTTCGGCTTTCGGACCGTTGGGATATGGCCAGGTCGATGCCGCGCGGGCCCGCGTGACCGTGGCGGTGACCGATTGCCTGGTGAACGAATTGCCATGCGCGCCCGATATTCCGGCGGCGCAGGTCGATTATATCGTGGTGCTGGACCGGATCGGGGATGCGGCGCGGATCGTGTCGGGCACGACGCAGATCACCACCGATCCCAAGGGGCTGCGGATCGCCGCCATGGCGGGTGATCTGATCGCGGCCTCGGGGCTGATGCGACGCGGCATGAGCTTTCAGACCGGTGCGGGGGGCACCTCTCTGGCGGTGGCCGCGCGTCTGGGGCATCTGATGGCCGATGCGGGCGTGACGGCGGGCTTCGCCAGCGGCGGGATCACGGCGCCGATCGTCGCGCTGCACCGTGCCGGGCTGGTCGACCGGCTGTGGAACGTCCAGAGCTTCGATCTGGACGCGGTCGAGAGCTTCGCCAGCGACCCGCGCCATTGCGGCATGAGCGCCAGCCGCTATGCCAACCCCGCCCGAGACGATGCAATCGTCAATGCGCTGGACGTGATGATCCTGGGGGCAACCGAGGTCGGTTCCGATTTCGACGTGAACGTGACCACGGGCAGTGACGGCACGATCATGGGCGGGTCCGGCGGCCATGCGGATGCGGCGGCGGGGGCAAAACTGGCGATCGTCGTGACCCCGCTGGCAACGCGCGACTGGCCGCGCCTGGTGGATCAGGTCACCTGCCGCACCACGCCGGGCGCGCATGTCGATGCCGTGGTGACCGAAGCAGGTATCGCGATCAACCCGCGCCGCGCTGATCTGGCAGAGCGCGCGCGCCACGCTGGCCTGCCGGTGATGACGCTTGAGGCGATGCGCGCGCTGTGCCCGCCGCCCCCGGATGTGCCAGGCCCCGCGCCGGATGCGCCCGTTGTGGCGGTGTGCGAATATCGTGACGGATCAGTGATCGACCTGGTCCGGCAGCAGCGTTGAGCGGCCTATGACGGCGCGCAAACCCACCACGATCGAGAAGATCCGGCGCATGAACCAGCGCTTTCTGGTCCGTGTCCGGCGCAGGCTGCCGCCGGGTGTACGCCTGGTGCTGGGGCTTTTGCTGATCGCGGGCGGATTTCTGGGGTTCCTGCCGGTGCTTGGCTTCTGGATGATCCCGCTGGGCCTGGGTGTCGCGGCGCTGGATGTGCTGCCGCTGTGGCGCTGGCTGCGCGGACAGCAGCGGAACGGGCGGCCGAAATAGGGCGGGATGGTGCATTTGGACCCCGCGCGGGTCACACGAATGCAAAAGGCCGGGCGCATGGCCCGGCCTTGTCGCTTGATCCGTAACGCTTACTTCGCCGCTGCGTTCTTGTTCGCAGGTTTGACCTTCGGCATCGGGGCCGGGCTGTTCGCGTCAATGAAACGCAGCACCAGCGGGCGGATGTTGTTGCGCCAGCTTTTGCCCGCGAAGATGCCGTAATGGCCTGCGTCCGGCTCGACATGGCTGGCTTTCATGCTGTCGGGAAGGCCCGTGCACAGCTTCAGCGCCGCGATGCACTGACCCGGGGCCGAGATGTCATCCTTTGCGCCCTCGACCGTCTTCACGGCAACCGAGGTGATCTTGCCGATGTCCACGTGACGGCCATTCACCGTGAATTCGTTCTTGGCGATCTCGCAGTTCTTGAAGATCCGTTCCACGGTCGACAGGTAGAATTCGGCGGTCATGTCCATCACCGCCAGGTATTCGTCATAAAAGCGGTTATGGGCATCATGATCCGACGCTTCGCCGCGCGCGGTGCGGGCGATCTGATCCATGAAAGCCTTGGCATGACGGTCCCCGTTCATCGAGATGAAGGACGACAGTTGCAGAAGGCCCGGATAGACCTTGCGCCCCACGCCGGGATATTTGAAGCCGACGCGCTGGATCATGGTTTCCTGCAGCTGGCCCATCGTCACCCTTGCGCCGAAATCGGTCACATCGGTCGGCGTTGCGTCAGGGTCGATCGGCCCGCCGATCAGGGTCAGGCTGCGCGGTTGCGCCTTGGGGTCTTCCTCGGCCAGGTAGGCGGTGGCGGCCAGGGTCAGCGGTGCGGGCTGGCAGACCGCGATCACATGGGTGTCAGGCCCCATGTGGCGCATGAAATCGACCAGGTAGAGGGTGTAATCCTCGACGTCGAACTTGCCGGCGCTCACCGGGATGTCGCGCGCATTGTGCCAGTCGGTGATATAGACCTCGCAATCGACCAGAAGGCTTTTCACGGTCGATCGCAGCAAGGTCGCGTAATGGCCCGACATCGGCGCCACCAGCAGCACCTTGCGCGGGCTGGGCTTGCGGCCCGGGATGCGGAAATGGATCAGGTTGCCAAAGGGTTTTTCCACCACGGTTTCGATATGCACCAGATGGTCCTTGCCATCGGCGCAGGTGAAAGTGCGGATACCCCAGTCAGGTTTGGCGGTCATGCGCTTGAATGTGCGCTCCGTGACTTCGCCCCAGGCGGCCATCCACTGCAAAGCAGGGTTTGGCACCATGCTGAAAACCGGATAGGATGCCATGGACAGGGCGGAGGCACCCAGCCATTGGTTCGTATTTCGCATAGTTTCCATGAGGTCGTAAGCGGCCATGTAACGCATCAGCGTCTCCTTCGTGTCCTGTACGCAGGGTCGGTCATTATGCCGCTGGCCTCCCCGACAGGACGGCAATAATGCTGCGTAGCAGCGATGATACGAGGAATTTATGAACATGACAACCAAAGAGGCAACGACCCCCGAAAATTTGGAGCGGCTGAACGCCAATCTTGCCAAGGTCGAGGAATTGTCTCAGCGGCTGGTGTCCGCGTTGTCGAATCGCAAGGCGGCGAACCCCACGCTGAACGCACCCGACCAGGAGATGTTCGCCAAGGCGGCGACAACCTACTGGACCCGGATGATGCAGAACCCGGCCCATCTGTTCGAAACGCAGCTGGAATACTGGGGCCAGTCGGTCAAGCATTTCCTTGAGGCACAACAAGCGATTGCCGCCGGAAAGCTGCAGGCGCCCGAGGATCGTACCCCCGATGACCGGCGCTTTGCGAACCCGTTGTGGAAGACCCATCCCTATTTCAACTTCATCAAGCAGCAGTACATGATGAATGCCCAGGCCATCGAAAAGGCCGTGGCCGAAATCGACGACCTGTCACCGCGCGAAAAGAAGCGCCTGGAATACTTCTCGCGCCAGATCATCGACATGCTGGCGCCCACCAATTTCCTGTCCACCAACCCCGATGCGCTGGAACGCGCGGTCGAGACCGAGGGTGAGTCGCTGATCAGGGGCCTTGAGAATCTGGTCGCCGACATCGAGGCGAACAGCGGCGAGATGCTGGTCCGCCTGGCGGATGAAAGCGCCTTTCGCCTGGGCGAGAACATCGCCACCACGCCGGGGCAGGTGGTCTATCGCAACCGCATGATGGAGCTGATCCAGTTCTCGCCCGCGACCGAGCAGGTCCATGCGATCCCGCTGATCATCTTCCCGCCCTGGATCAACAAGTTCTACATCATGGATCTCAAGCCGGAGAACAGCCTGATCAAATGGATCACCGAGCAGGGTTTCACCCTGTTCGTGGTCAGCTGGGTCAACCCGGACGAAACCTATCGCGATGTGGGTCTGGACGACTACATAAAGGAGGGCTACCTGACCGCGATCCGCGAGGTGAAGGCGATCACCGGACAGAAACAGGTCAACACGGTGGGCTATTGCATTGCGGGCACCACGCTGTCGATGGTGCTGTCGCTGCTGAAGCAACGCGGCGATACCTCGATCAACTCAGCGACCTTCTTCACCGCCCTCACGGATTTTTCCGAACAGGGCGAATTCACCCCATTCCTGCAGGACGATTTCATTGACGGCATCGAAGCGGAAGTGACCGAGAATGGCGTGCTGCGATCCTTCATCATGGCGCGTACCTTTTCGTTCCTGCGCTCGAACGACCTGATTTACGGGCCCGCGATCAAAAGCTACATGCTGGGCGAGTCGCCGCCGGCCTTCGATCTGCTTTACTGGAATGGCGACGGCACCAATCTTCCGGCCCGGATGGTCATGGAATATCTGCGCTGGCTGTGCCAGCAGAACCGGTTTGCCGAGGGCGGGATCGACTTGCTGGACACCCGGCTGCACCTGTCCGAGGTCGAGGTGCCGGTCTGCCTGGTTGCTTGCGAAACCGACCACATCGCCGCCTGGAAAGACAGCTATCGCGGTGCACAGGGGATGGGATCGGATGACAAGACATTCATCCTGTCGCAGTCCGGGCATATCGCGGGCATCATCAACCCGCCGACCAAGAAGAAATACGGCCACTACACCAACCCGGATCTGGGCCTGCCCTCCGATGACTGGAAGGCTGCTGCCGATTTCCATGAGGGCAGCTGGTGGCCGCGCTGGGGCAAGTGGCTGGCGAAACGGTCCGGCAAGATGGTTGCCGCCAGGGAACCGGGTGATTCTTCACATCCCCCCCTGTGCCCGGCGCCGGGAACCTATGTGCTTCCGCCCTCAAAGGGCTGATCCGAAAGGTAAAAAAAGAATATGCTGCGCTGCGGCATAAAATCCTTGAAATGCCGCGCTGCAGCATGCATATTGGTGTCAGCTTGAAACGCCGGGGTGGGCCCGGAAAGCATAAAAGGATTACCGAGATGGCCAAGACGCAAGATTTCACCGCGATGATGAAAGACATGATGGGCGCATTCCCCGTGGATACCAAATCCATGGAAGACGCGTTCAAGACCCAGGCATCGCTGAACGAAAAGCTGGCCGGCCTGGCGCTGACCGCTGCTGAAAAGTCGACCGAAATTTCGACCAAATGGACCAAGGAAACCCTGTCCAAGATGATCGAGATGTCGAAAGCAAAGTCCGATCCGGCCGATTACGCCAAGGCAATGACCGATTTCGCCTCGACCCAGGCCGAAGCCGCAGCCGAGCACATGGCAGCCTTCGCCGAAGTCGCCAAGAAAATGCAGATGGACACCGTCGAGCTGCTGATGGCTGCTGGCAAGGACATGACCGAAGAAGCGACTGCCGCTGTGCAGAAAGCTGCAAAGGACGCCACCACCGTGGCGAAAAAAGCAGCAGCGAAGTAATCGCCGCATATAGGAAAAAAGCTGACGCATCCTCCTCCTCCTCCCTGGGATGCGACACGCTGGGGCGGGCCTTTGTGCCCGCCCTTTCTTTTTGTTCTGCACTCGCATAAGCTTTGCCGCAGTGCTGCATCAAGGGGAGGGTCGCCCGTGGCCGAAGACAAAAAACCGCTTCTCATCAAGCGTTATGCCAGTCGCCGTTTGTACAATACCGAAACCAGCGATTACGTCACGCTCGAGGATATCGCCGGTTTCATTCGCGAAGGCCGCGAGGTGCAGATCGTCGATCTGAAATCCGGCGATGACCTGACGCGGCAATATCTTCTGCAGATCATCGCGGAACATGAAAGCCGTGGCGAAACCATGTTGCCGGTCAACGTGCTGACGGATCTTGTCCGCAGCTACACAACGCAGGCCGGATCGGTGGTGCCGCAGTTCCTTGCCATGTCCTTCGACATGCTGCGCGACAGCCAGTCCAAGATGATGGAAAACATGGCCAAGGTCACCCCGATGGCCAAACTGCCCGGATTCGAGGCGATGCAGGCGCAACAGGAGGCGTTCCTCAAGGCGATGACCGGCGGCTTCAAAGGGGGCTGGCCCGGCACATCCGCCCCGGCGCGTGACGATGACGAGACCGACAAGAACGAAGAGGCCGGTCTGGACGAAATCAAGCGGCAGTTGCAGGATCTTCAGACGAAACTGTCGAAAATGGGCAAGTGAACCCATCATGGTGGACAGCCCCGGCCGGATAACCCTCTGGGGAATCGAGGTTTTCGTGGCGACGGCCGAAGAGGGAAGCATCTCTTCGGCCGCGCGTCGCCTGGGCGCCAGCGCCTCTGCGGTCAGCCAGCAATTGACCAATCTTGAAGGGGCGATCGGCGCCACCCTCCTGCAGCGCAACACCCGCCCGGTCACCCTGACCCAGGCCGGAGAACTGTTTCGCCGTCGCGCCGCGATCATCCTGAACGAGGCGTCATTGGCGCGGGCCGAACTGGCCATGGCCGATCTGTCGGCGCTGACCCGTTTCCGCCTTGGCATGATCGAGGATTTCGAGGCCGATGTGACCCCCCGCCTGCTGACCGATCTGGCCGCGGACATGAAAGGGTGCCAGTTCCTGCTGGAAACCGGGGCCAGCCATCATCTGCATGACCAGTTGGACGCGCGCGCGCTGGACGTGATCGTGGCAGCCGACATGGGGGCCGAGGCCGACTGGATGGAACTGCACCCCCTGCTGTCCGAGGGGTTTGTCGTGGCGACCGCGCGTGGCGCGCTCAAGCCGGATCGCGATATATTGCGGCAGCTCAAGACCCTGCCGCTGGTGCAATATACCACCCGGCACTACATGGGACGGCTGATCGCATCCCATCTGGCGCGCCAGAACCTGACACTGGCGCATCGGTTCGAACTGGACAGTTACCACGCCATTCTGGCCCTTGTGGCCCAGGGCGCGGGCTGGACCATCCTGACACCGCTGGCCCTGATGCGCGCGCGCCGCTTTGCCGACAGGCTTGACGTGTTCGAATTGCCCTTTGCCCCCTTGTCGCGCACCATCTCCCTGACCGCGCGCAAGGGCGTGTTGCAGGACATGCCAGCGCAGGTCACCGAACGGTTGAAGCCGCTGTTGCAGGACATCATCGTGACCCCCGCCATCCGGGCGCATCCCTTCATGGCCGCGCAGCTGCGCGTGCTCTGACTGTCGGGCGCCGCAATTTCGAACCGGAAAAGTCTGTCAACTTTTCCTGAAATTGTTTGGCAGGGTCGCAATCTCGAACCGGAAAAGTCTGTCAACTTTTCCTGAAATTGCTTGGCAGGGTCGCAATTTCGAACCGGAAAAGTCTGTCAACTTTTCCTGAAATTGCTCAGGTCCCGTAGACGCGCAGGTTGCCCATGACCTCTTGCGCGGCCCCGATCAGCGCATCGGCGATCACGTCCAGTTCGGGCAGTTGCAGCCGCGCGGGCAGGCGCGTGTCGCAGGCTTTCATCAGCATCGCGCGGGTCCGGGGCAGGTCGGGTGTTTCGCCCAGGAATTGCCAGTTCCAGAAGGCGCGCGCATTGTCGGCGCTCATCCCGAAGACCTGCACCTTGACGCCGCGCCGGGCGGCAGCCTCTGCAAAGGCGCGAATGTCGTCATCCGACATGCCGACCATGTTGAACTGGATGGAATCCGGCGCGCGCTCCTCGGGCGCCAGTTTCTCTGGCACATCGATCCAGGGCGAGCCGTTCAGCCTGGCCGCCACATGGTCATGATTGCGCCGCCCATCCGCCACCCGGCGCGCCATTTCACCCAGTTGCGGGCGGATGATCGCAGCGCTGAGGTTGTTCAGGCGCAGATTGTAAAGCGGCAGCCGGTTCTGCCAGCGCGCAAAGGCTGCATCCAGATCGGCCTGTGACCGCGCATCGCGGCTGCCGTGTTTCTTCCAGTTATGCTCGTAGGCGCCCGACATGATCACGGCACGCGCCACCAGATCGGCGTCATCGGTGATCAGGATGCCACCTTCGCCCGCGTTCAGCAGCTTGTAGCTCTGGAATGAGAAACAGCCGATCTTGCCGATGCTGCCGATGATGCGCCCATGCCAGGTGGTGCCCAGCGAATGGGCCGCATCCTCGACCACCGGAATGCCGCGCGCATCGCAAAGCGCCATGATCGCATCCATGTCGGATGTATGCCCGCGCATGTGGCTGATCATCACCGCCTGCACATCATCCAGCTTGGCTGCAAAATCCGCCATGTCGATGCGGTAATTCTCGCCAACCTCGCACAGCACCGGCACGCAATCGGCATGCACGATCGACGAGGGCACGGCGGCAAATGTGAAGGCCGGGATCAGCACGCGCGCCCCGCGTGGCAGGTCCAGCGCCTTGAGCGACAAGAACAGCGCCGCCGAACAGGACGATACCGCCAGCGCATAGCGCACACCCATCATCGCGGCGAATTCCTGCTCCAGCAAGGCCACGGGCGAGGCGTCGGCGGATGTGTAGCGGAACAGATCGCCCGATTGCAGCAGGCGCTCGATCTCGGCCCGTGCGGCGGCCGGGATCGGTTCGGCGTCATAGGTATTGGGCGGCAGGATGGCAGGGGTATCGAGCGACATGCGTTTCGGCTTTCCTGAATACACTTTTCAGGTTTTCTAAACCATTGCCGCGCGCGCTCAAGTTAAATTTGCAAGCCAGGGGCAAATCGGCGCCCCTCCGCCTTAAATGCCCAGCCGGTCGCGCAGGCTGTACCAGGTCATCGCCAGCACCAGCAGCGGATTGCGGAACGCGGGACCGCCCGGAAAAGCCGTGTTCGGAACGCGCGCCATGGTGTCGAACCCTTCGGCCTGCCCGGCAATGGCCTGCGCCATCAGATAGCCGGCATGGGTGGCGGTGCCGACCCCGTGCCCCGAATAACCCGAGGCGCTCAACACATTGGGTGCAACCCGCGCCAGATAGGGCATTCGCTTCATCGTGATCGCCAGCGTGCCGCCCCAGGCATAATCCAGCCCGACATCCGCCAGATGCGGGAAGATCTGGGTCATCGGCTGGCGCACCAGGGCCGCGATATCGGCGGGAAAGCGGTAGCCATAGGTTTCGCCGCCCCCGAACAGCAGACGCTTGTCGGCGCTCAGACGGAAGTAGTTGACCACGAACTTGCTGTCCGCAACAGCCACGTCACGGGTCAGCACGCGCGCGGCCTCTGCGCCCAGGGGTTCCGTCGCCACGATGAAATTGTTGATCGGCATCACCCGCGCCGCGACCTTGCGGTTCAGCCCGCCCAGGTATCCGTTGCAGGCAAGGATCAGGTGATCGGCCTCGACCCGTCCCTGTCCGGTCTGCACGACGACTTTCGTAGCGTCCTGGATGTGATGCACATGCGCGCCCTCGAAGATCCGCACACCGGCCGCCACCGCCGCGCGCGCAAGGCCAAGGGCGAAGTTCAGCGGATGCAGATGGCCCGCCCCCATATCCAGCACACCGCCCTTGTAGGCGGGCGAGGGGCAGAGCGCATGACAGGCATCGGCATCCAGCGCCTCGATCTGCCCATAGTCATAGTCATTTTGAAGCATCTCGGCATAGCGGTGCAGGTCCGCAACCTCGCGCCCGGAAAATCCGGTCCAGGCAATGCCCGGTTTCAGGTCGCAGTCGATTGCATGGCGCGCGATCAGCCCCTTGACCAGATCCTTGGCCTCCTCGCCAAGATCCCATAGTTTGCGCGCCTCGGCCTGTCCGACCATCGCTTCAAGACTTTTCTGATCCTGCCGCTGGCCCGAGCCAAGCTGCCCGCCATTGCGGCCCGACGCGCCGAACCCCACGCGATGCGCCTCCAGCAGCACCACATCAAATCCGCGCTCGGCCAGGTGCAGCGCCGCCGAAAGGCCGGTATAGCCGGCCCCGACCACGCAGACATCGGCGCGCGCGGTCCCCTTCAACGCGGGATGGCGCGGTGCGTCATGGGCGGTGGCGGCATACCAGCTTGGCGGGTATTCCCCCGCGCGGTCGTTGGAAAAAAGCAGGTTCATGGCGTCACTCCCTGTGTCATGAAGTGTCGTTTTCTTCTTGCGAGAAATATCCCGGGGGAGGCCGCAGGCCGGGGGCAGCGCCCCCAGCGCCCGCGATCACACGTTCAGCAGCAGATGCTCGCGCTCCCACGGGCTGATGACCTGCAGGAACTCCTCGTATTCGGTGCGTTTCACGATCGAATAGACGCGGGCGAATTCCGGGCCCAGCACCTCATGCAGCTCCTTGGCATCTTCGAACAGGTCCAGCGCATCGCCCATCACGCGGGGAATATCGCCCTCGCCCTCGTAGGCATCGCCCTTGAACTGCTTGTCGGGCCAGCATTCCTGCATCATCCCCAGATAGCCACAGGCCAGGCTGACGGCGATCCCCAGATAGGGGTTGCAATCCATGCCCGCCAGCCGGTTCTCGACCCGTCGCGCGGCGGGGCTGGACAGCGGCACCCGGATGCCGGTGGTGCGGTTATCGCGCCCCCAGGCCAGGTTGATCGGGGCCGCGTGATCCTTGACGTAGCGGCGGTAGCTGTTGACGTAGGGCGCCAGCACCGCGATGGCCGAGGGCAGGTGCTTCTGCATGCCGCCGATGAAATGAAAGAACGCATCCGTCTCGCCGCCCTGCGGCCCCGAGAACAGGTTCTGCCCGGTCTCGATATCCAGCACCGAATGATGCACATGCATCGCGCTGCCGGGTTCGTCGGCGATCGGCTTGGCCATGAAGGTGGCAAAGCAGTCATGCCGCAGCGCCGCTTCGCGGATCAGCCGCTTGAAATAGAACACCTCGTCCGCCAGCTTGATCGGATCGCCATGCAGCAGGTTGATTTCCAGCTGACCGGCGCCGCCTTCCTGGGTGATGCCGTCGATTTCGAACCCCTGGGCCTCGGCGAAGTCGTAGATGTCGTCGATCACGGGGCCGAATTCGTCCACGGCCGACATCGAATAGGCCTGGCGCGCGGCCGCCGGCCGACCAGAGCGGCCCATCATCGGCTCGATCCCCTTGGCGGGGTCAAGGTTGCGCGCGACAAGGTAGAATTCCATCTCGGGTGCGACGACAGGCTCCCATCCCTGTTTGCGGTAAAGATCGACCACACGCTTGAGCACGTTGCGCGGAGCGTAGGGAATGGGTTTGCCCTTGCGGTCATAGGCGTCATGGATCACCTGCAACGTCCAGTCGCCGGTCCAGGGCGCGGCAGTCGCCGTCGCCATGTCCGGGCGCAGGATCATGTCACGCTCGATGAAGCCTTCGGCGCCCGCGGCCTCGCCCCAGTCGCCGGTGATTGTCTGGTAGAAGATCGAATCCGGCAGGTGGAAATAATCCTGCCGTGCAAATTTGCTGGCGGGCACGGCCTTGCCGCGCGCAATTCCGGGCAGATCCGAAATGATGCATTCCACCTCGTCCAGACGGCGGTTTTCCAGGAATTGGCGGGCGGCTTCGGGCAGTTCTTCGGTCCAGTCTTTCATCTCATGCGGTCCTTTTTGAGGAAGGCCGCCATGCGGTCAGCAAAGCGGGTGGCGTCAAGCGGCGTGTCCAGATTGTCGCGCGCCTGCGCGATCTGGTCTGCGGGAACAACGCCGGGGGCGCGGTAGGTGATCAGGGCCGAAAGCATCCTGGCGTCATATTCGGGATGGGCTTGCAGGGTCAGGATGGTATCGCCATAAGCGACGGCCGCATTGGCGCAAAAATCATTCGATGCCAGAACCCTGGCGCCTTCGGGCAGGGCTGTGACCTGGTCCTGGTGCCAGGCGTTCAAGATCAGTGTCTCGCCGTCAAAGTCATATGCGGTGGGGCCCACGGCCCAGCCGCCGCTGAATTTTTCCACGCGACCGCCAAGCGCCTGCGCGATGATCTGATGTCCGAAACAGACCCCGATCAGCGGCTTGCCCGCATCGCGAATGGCGCGGATCAGCGCCTCGAGCTTGGGTATCCAGGGGTGATCTTCATACGCGCCATGCCTTGATCCGGTGATCAGCCAGCCATCGGCCGTCTCGGGCCCGTCGGGAAACTCCCCGTCCACCACGTTGAAGGTCACGAAGTCAAAGCCATGACCGCCCAGGATACTGGCGAACATGTCTGAATAATCGCCAAGATCGCCCCTGACCTCGTCAGGGGAATGGCCGGTTTGCAGGATACCGATTTTCATGGATCACCAATGTTTGGATAGCGCGGATGGTAGCCAAGCCCCCACGCAACGGCAAGGGGGGCTTGGCTGGGTCAGGGGGCGCAAGACCCCGGATCAGACCGTGTCGAGATAGATCTCGACACGCTCTTCCGGGGTCAGATCGCCCATGTAATGCAGCTCTTGCCGCTTGGTCAGCACGAAGTTGCGGACCAGCTCGGGCGCAAAGATGCGCGCGATTTCAGGGCAGGCTTCGAAGGCGTCGATCGCGTCTGCCCAGGTGGTGGGCACCTGTGGCAGACCCAGCGCATAGGCGTTGCCGGTGATCGGGGCCGGCGGTTCGGCCTTGTCCTCGATCCCGTTCAGGGCGGCGCCCAGGATCGCGGCCAGCATCAGATAGGGGTTCACGTCACCCCCCGCCACGCGATGTTCGATCCGCCGGGCCGCGTTGCTGCCCGAAGGGATCCGCACCGCCGCCGTGCGGTTCTCATAGCCCCAGCAGATGCCGGTCGGCGCATGCGCGTCGGGCACCAGCCGGTCATAGCTGTTCCAGTGCGGTGCAAAGATCAGCGTTGATCCGGCCATGGCATTCAGACATCCGGCCACGGCTTGACGCAACAAATCTGTGCCCAGAGGCCCGCCATCATCAAAAATATTGCGCCCATCGGCGTCCAGAACCGAGAAATGTGTGTGCAAACCGGATCCGGCGTAATCCTCATAGGGTTTGGCCATGAAGGACGCGGCAAAACCGTGCCGCCGCGCCAGACCCTTGACCAGCATCTTGAACAGCCACGCATCGTCGGCCGCGCGCAAGGCATCGTCGCAATGCATCAGGTTCACTTCGAACTGGCCCAGCCCCGCCTCGGAAATCGCGGTATCTGCGGGAATGTCCATCTCTTCGCAGGCCTCGTAGAGGTCCGTAAAGAAGGTGTCGAAGGCATCCAGGGCGCGAATCGACAGGGTTTCGGCCGCCTTGCGCCGCTTGCCGGAGCGCGGGCTGACCGGCACCTGCAGTTTGCGGCCCGAGTCGTCGATCAGGAAGAACTCCAGCTCGACCGCAACCACAGGGGTCAGGCCCATCGCCTTGTAGCGGTCCACCACCGCGCGCAGCGCATGGCGCGGGTCGCCCTCATAGGGGCGGCCATCCTCGCGGAACATCCAGATCGGCAGCAGGGCGGTGGGCGCTTCCAGCCAGGGCATCGGCATGAAGCCACGTTCCGTGGGCTTCAGCACGCCATCGGCATCGCCCGTCTCGAAGACCAGCGGGCTGTCGTCGATATCTTCGCCCCAGATATCGAGGTTGAGGACCGAGAGAGGAAAGCGGGTGCCATCCTCGACGACCTTGTCCGCATAGCGGGTGGGAACACGTTTGCCGCGTGCCTGGGCATTGAGATCCGCGGCAGCCACGCGGATCGTGCGCACCTCGGGGTGCTTCCTGAGCCAGTTCTTCATCGTCTCACCTGACGGGTTGAGGGCTGGCGCATGCCGCGCAGGCCACGCATCATGCGCGACCGGCGGAGGGTAAGGTCCATGCCCTTGGTCCTTGCTTATGATCAAATCTTGCGAAAAAGGTTGTAGCTGCCCGATACTCTGAAAAAATCAGGAAGGGATCACACCCGAAAAATTTGATCAAAATAGTGATACTACCGGATCAGATTGGGACGCAAGCGAATTTTGCGACGCTGTTCGGGCGGAAGATGCCGGTTCAGGCGACGGTTGATCAGCCCGAAGATGCCGGTGATCGCCAGGGTCAGCAGCACGAAATAGAAGGCCAGGATCGGATAGGGGATGAACGGATTGAAGGTCTTGTCCGCGAAATAGCTGGCATAATAAAGCGCGTCGCCCTTCTGCTGCTGGGCCGGAAAGCCCGAAAAGAACACCAGCGTGGTCGCGTGAAACAGAAAGATCGCCTCGTTCGTGTAGCCGGGCCAGGCCAGGCGCAGCATGGTCGGCCAGATGATCCGGCGAAACCGGGGCCAGCCGGACATGCCATAGGCATCCGCCGCCTCGACATCGCCGCGGGGGATGGATTTCAGCGCGCCATGGAAGATCTCGGCCGAATAGGCGGCGGTGTTGAAGAACAGCACGACCAGCGCCCCCAGCCAGGCAGAGCTGAAGGGATCGAAGATCGGGCTGACCCCCTTGAGGCTGAGAAACAGGAAATAGGCAAAAAAGAACTGGATGAAGAGGGGCGAGCCGCGGAACACGAAGATGAACCATTCCGCAGGCTTGCGGATCCAGGCCGGGCCTGCGCCCTTGCCAAGCGCCAGCGCGGTGGCCAGAAAGAACCCCGCGATCAGCGCAAGCGCGCCGAAATAGATGTTCCAGATCAGCCCTGATCCGATCAGCGTGAATTGCTGGCAAAGGGTGAAATCCGACCGCGGCAGCAGGCGTTCGCCATAGCCCAGGCTACGCAGCCCGTAATCCATGATGGTCTGGGTGCAGCTCATGCCTTGGCCTTTCGCTGCGCGTCGCCGCCGGTGGTGGCCTGGCCCAGGGTCAGCCGGGCCATGACGCGGTCAAGCACCACTTCGGATAGGCGGGTGAAGGCCAGATAGAAGACCAGCAGCACAAGGAAATACCACATGCGCCAGTCGCCATGCGGATAATCGGTGAAGCGCGGTGTCTTGGTGCCGCCCAATTCGCGCGCCCAGTAGACGATATCCTCGACGCCCAGCAGGAACAGCAGGGGGGTGGACTTGATCAGCACCATCCACAGGTTCGACAGGCCAGGCAGGGCATAGACCCACATCTGCGGCACGGTGATGCGCCAGAATGTCTGCCGGTGGGTCATGCCGTAGGCTTCGGCGGTTTCAAGCTGCGCGCGCGGCACGGCGCGCATGGCGCCATAAAGCACATTGGCCGCGAAGGCGCCAAAGACGATGGCGAAAGTGAAGACCGCCACGAAGAAACTGTAGGTCTTGTGCACCCATTGCGGCGAGTTGCCCAAGGGCACCTTGGCCGCCTGGCAGACCAGGAAATCATTGCCCTGCCGGATCGGCTGATCCCAGTCGGGGCAGACCCATTGGTGTTTCAGAAATTCCAGACCCTGGTCGAGCGCGATGACGAAGAACAGGAAAAAGGCGATATCGGGCACGCCGCGCACGATCGCGATATAGCCCTTGCCGATCAGGCTGAGCGGCAGGACGCGCGACCGCGCCGCCGAGGCGCCGGCAAAGCCGAACGCCAGCGCCGTCGGCGCGGTGATCGCCAGCAGCACCAGAACCGTACCGAAGGCATAGTAGAAATTCAGATGTTTGCCGGTCGTCAGATAGCAGGCCATCCAGGCCAGATCGGACAGCGTGTCGGGATCTGTGCAGAAACTGAACATGGCTTTCCCTGACGCAGGCGTGGCGGATGAGTATTTGTGGAACGATGAAGCGGGGGGCCTCGGTGCGAAGCCCCCCGCTGGGGTTTATCAGAAGGTTGCGGCGTCTTCGCCGAACCATTTGGTGATCAGCGTATTCAGCGTGCCGTCATCCTTCATCGACTGGATCGCCGCGTCGAATTTGGTGCGCAGCTCGGTGTCGCTTTCGCGCAGGCCCATGCCGACGCCGCCGCCCAGCTGGACGTCTTCGCCCACGAACATCAGCGCGCCGCCGGATTCCTCGACGATCGGCGCCAGGTAATCCTTGTCGGCGAAGACGGCATCGGCCTCGCCGTTGCGGACGGAGGCGACGGTTTCCTCAGGCGTTGCGAATTCCAGCAGGGTCGCGCCGCTTTCGGCCACATGGCCGGCCTGGATCGTGGCGGCCTGGGCCGACACCACCGCGGTCGCCACGTCGATATCAGCGGAGGCGCCGACATAGGCCGAGGATGCGGGCGGGATGTAGTTCTGGGTGAAATCAATGACTTCGTCACGCTCGGCGGTGATGCTCATGCCGGCGATGATCGTGTCATAGTTGCCCGATACCAGGTTGGGGATGATCCCGTCCCAGTCGGTTGTGACCCATTCGCAGGTCAGTGCGGCGCGCTTGCACAGCTCGTCGCCCAGCTCGCGTTCGAAACCGTCAACCTCGCCCTTGTCATTCAGGAAGTTGTACGGAGGGTAGGCGCCTTCAGTGCCCATGCGCACCGTCTGGGCCATGCCCATGCTGGCGGTCAGTGCGAGTGCGGCGGTCGTCAGGATCAGTCTTTTCATGTCTGTCTGTTTTCCTTGGTTGGAGGATGTGATGCGGGTTGGCCCCGCTGATTTTCGCCCCTCGCAGCCCTCAGGCCGGGACGGAAGCGGAAAGGAATTGTTGCAGGCGTTCGGTCTTGGGCGCGCCGAAAAGGGTCGCGGGCGGGCCCTGTTCCTCGATCCGGCCCAGATGCAGAAAGACCACGTGATCGGACACATCGGCGGCCATCCGCATGTCATGGGTCACGATCATCATCGTGCGCCCCTCGGCGGCCAGGTCCTTGATCACCTTGACGACTTCCTGCTCAAGTTCGGGGTCCAGCGCCGATGTCGGCTCGTCGAACAGCAGCGCCTCGGGCTCCATGCACAGCGCACGTGCGATCGCGGCGCGCTGTTGCTGTCCGCCCGACAACTGGGCGGGGAATACATCGCATTTGTCACCGATGCCCACCTTGTCCAGGTAGCGGCGCGCGGCCTCTTCCACCTCGGCGCGGTCGCGCCTGAGCACGGTGACCGGCGCCTCCATCACGTTTTGCAGGATCGTCATGTGGGACCACAGGTTGAACTGCTGGAACACCATGCTGAGGTTGGTGCGGATCCGCAGCACCTGTTTGGGATCGGCCGGGTGCCGGTTCATGCCGGTGCCACGCCAGCGCACAGGTTCGCCCTTGAACAGGATCTCGCCCTGCTGGCTGTCTTCCAGAAGATTGGCGCAGCGCAGAAGCGTGGACTTGCCCGATCCCGAGGACCCGATGAGCGAGACCACATCGCCGCGACGGGCCGAAATATCGACGCCCTTCAGCACCTCCAGGGCGCCGTAAGCCTTGTGCAGGTTGCGGATCTCGATGACGGGCGGGCTGTCGGTCACGGGGGCGTCCATCTGTCGGGGCGGTTGATCGTCATGTTCGCGACACAATAGGGCGGAAAAAATGGGGCATTGCAACTTCCAAAACGGAGGATTCCCCTGCGTATCAACCGAATTGACCCTTGGTAAACATCGCTTCGGCGCGGGCTTTCACCCAAATGCCGCGCGGTGCGGCCGGCAGCCCGTCAGGCGTCGGGCGCGGCGGGTGTGGGCACCTTCAGATAGGCGTCATCGGTGATCTGGCACAGTCCCCGCAGCATCAGGGCCGCGCGGGTGTCCGCGGGCAGGCTGTCGATGGCGCTGGCGATGGCGCGCACCAGGGGGGCGGGATCGCGACCAAGGGCCGTAATATAGGGCAAGCCCGGTGTCGGATCCGTGCGCGCCAGAACCTTCAACCGTGCGGTGGCGGGTTCGTGGCGCAAGGCCAGTTCCCATGTCACGGCATCAATGGCAGCCAGGGCCGCGGTCCCCTCGGCCACCGCGCGGATCGAGGCGCGATGCGCCCCCGTGGAAAGCAGGCGGTCAAACCGCAGGCCAAGCCGGGCGGCATGAGCCATCGGGGCGGCCCATCCCGACTGTGATCCGCCTTCGTTATAGGCGAAAATTTCGTTCGTAAAATCAGAGAGTTGCGTCCGGCTGTCCTGGGCCTTCACAACCAGCACGCTGCAATAGTGACCCGCAGGGCAATCGGGCAGCCCGTAATCGGGCGTACCGATCCGCGTCACCTTGCCCAGCAGCCGTGTTCTGTAGGGCATCCCGCAGGTCTGCGACAACAGCAGATCGGTGTGCAGCCAATGGGCATGCATGTCATCGTGATTACGCGTCAGATCCGCCGGGCCTGATCCAAGGGCTGTGCGTATCGCCTGCCAATAGCTTTCCGTATGCGCCCGCACCTCGGGCCAGTCATACATCGGCAGGCTGGCGATCATCCGCGCGCCTGCATCCGCTGCCGGGCCATGGCGCTATCCTGATCGCTGATCCCCAGCATGGAGGAGACCATCCGCACCAGCGCGTCCTCGGCCCCGTCACGGGACCCGTCCGCAAGCGCCACCTGCCACAGCGACTCGATCACGCTGACGCGCTCCTCGTAGGGGACGGCGTCCTTGATCGCGCGGGTAAAGCGCACCGTGTCCGGCGCCTCGCTTTCCAGCACTTCTGCCTCTTTTCTCAGCGCAATGACACCGTGGGGCGACAAGCCGTAGCGCGCCATCAGGATGCGGTCGATTCGATGCACCTCTTCGGTGGCGTAATCGCCATCCGCACGCGCGATCCGCACCAGCAGGGCGCTGAGGGCAAGGCGCGCGTCCTCGGCGGGCAGGGTGCTGTCGGGGCCGGGTTGGATCAGGCGTTTCAGAAGGTCAGCAAACATCGGGTTGGGTCTCCGTTCTGGCGGACAAGTGTGGTGCGGAATCGGATGTCATCAACCGATGGCGGTGCGGGCGCGCGCCAGCGCGTCGCGCAGGTCGTCCTCGTCCAGGCCCAGAATCACGCGGGTGGCATGGATTTCTTCGATTTCCTCGACATGGGGCATGCCGTCGATCAGCATCACCTCGCACAGCGCCTCGAGCGCCGACAGGCGGTGTTCGTGGTCCAGTTCGGTCCGGATCAGGGCTGCGAACGTATCCGTGTTAGGCGCGCGGGCATCCAGCTTTTCGCAGGTTGCGCGCATTTTCGCCGCCTCGACCGGGTTCAGGTCGAACAACCGCGCCAGCAGCCGGTCGATCCGCTGGATTTCGGCCAGATGATAGCTGTGATCGGATTTCGCCACGCGCACCATCAGCACGCCCAGCGCCATTTGCGGGTCGGGCTGGGGCAGGGGCGCATCGTGATGGGCGCGAAAGGAACTGAGCAACTTGCCTAACATGCGCCGACATTAGCGCGGGCGCTGCGGACTGCCAAGACGGGCGCGGACGCCCGCCCTGCGGGTGTGGCCGCGCGGCCCATCAGGGCGGCGCGCGCAAACAGGATGTCATCCACCGCGATCCCACCCGGATCGGTGTTCAGGATCACCACCCCGGCGATCATCGGCAGGCCGCTGGTGGTCTGAAAGCCGAGCGGCGTGACGCCTTGGCCCAACGCCGAGACGATCCGCCCCAGAACCTGCCCGTCGCGCGCCAGAAAGATCACCTCGACCGTGCCGCGCGGGGCAGGGCGGCTGCCCAAAGGGTCCGGATAGTCGGAATGGATCAACAGCCCTGTCGCGCGCTGATCCTGATCGAACAGGATGGCCAGCGACCCCTCGCCACGGCCCGAAAGTTGCGCGAACCCGTCCGGCCCGATGGGAAAGGCCGCGTTCGAACCGAAGCCGCGATGCTGCGCCACGGCCAGACCCTGCCCGTCCGGTCCTGCTGCAAGGCGCAGCGGGGGCTCGGCTGTGGTGGTGGTCAGGCTGTCGTGCCGCCCGCCGTCCCGCCGTGTCAGGATCGCGGGCGTCTGGCCTTCGAAATGGCTGGCGATGGCCAGTCCGGGTGCATGATGTGGCGCGCGCAGCAGATGGCCGGGTTCCGGACGCCGGGGCCAGGCCTCAAATCCCTCGCGGCTGTCCAGCTCCTGCAGAAGCGCGGCATAGGGCCGGGTCATGATGCCTTCGGCCCGGGTCGCTGTGGCGAGCACGCAACATATTGAGGCCGATAGCAGTAAAACCACAACAGCTGCACCTGTCCGGCTTGAGAGCCAAGAGGTATAAAACCGCCGATTGCACAGCCTTGTCACATTCGCTCCTCAAAATAACCGCAGTGAACCTCAATCCTGCGTGGATAGTAATCTGCAAGGGAATCATGTGCCATGGTCAGTCTGGACCTGACGGATGTTCAAGCGGCGGAAAGCCGGGAAAGACCTGACGCGGATCACGCGTCATCCGCGTCAGCGATCCATCAAGCCTTGTTCTTTGACTGGGATGGCGATGATCTGGAGCTGCTGCGCCTGATGATGACCCGCAAGGGTGTTGATCTGGAAACCGCGGCGCAGGTCTTTTTCAACGGTACGCCAGAGCGTTTCAACATGATCGCAAAGGCCGATCTGCCGGTTGCGGCGCAGGCACGCTGCAATCTTCTGGATTCGATTCATCGCCGGATCGTCTGTGGCTTCTACCTGCCCGATCCCGAGAGGGGCCTGGGCCTTGCGCGCGCCAGCATGCAGGACTGGATCAATCGACAGGACATGGACGGCGCGGCAGGCCGGTCGGGGCGATGGGTCTTCGACCGCGAGGTGCTGGATCTGCAAATGACCGGGCCGGGCCGGGCGATCATCCGGCCGCGCAGCGAAGACCTGGTCGCCGCCCCCCCGCTGTGGGAGCGGCTGACCCGCATCGTGCGGCGCGACAAACACGCCATGCAGCCGTCCGACCTGCCGGACTGATCCGGCGGGGGAACAATCCCCCGCCTGACATCAGGCGAAAACGGACAAAAGCCCCGAACCTATACCAGGCGCGACGTTTCGACCGCGGCGCGCACGAAATCGGCGAACAGGGGATGCGGCGCAAAGGGCTTCGACTTCAGTTCAGGATGGAACTGCACGCCGATGAACCACGGATGGTCCTTCCATTCCACGATTTCGGGCAGGCGGCCATCGGGCGACATCCCCGAGAACATCAGCCCGCAGCCTTCCAGCTTTTCACGGTAGCGGATATCCACCTCGTAGCGGTGGCGGTGGCGTTCCTCGATGGAGGTCGCGCCATAGACCCGCGACACCAGTGATCCCGGCGCCAGCGTGGCGTCATAGGCGCCAAGCCGCATGGTGCCGCCCTTGTCGTCACCGACCTTGCGTTCGACCTTGTGATTGCCCTGCACCCATTCCTTGAGGTGATAGACCACGGGTTCGAACCGTTTCTTGCCGGCCTCATGGTCGAATTCTTCCGATCCCGCCGTGGTCAGGCCAGCAACATTGCGCGCGGCCTCGATCACGGCCATCTGCATGCCAAGGCAGATGCCCAGATAGGGGATCTTGCGGCTGCGCGCGAAAGCAGCGGCCTTGATCTTGCCTTCGGTGCCACGCTCGCCAAAACCGCCGGGCACCAGGATGGCGTGGAAGCCTTCCAGATAGGGGGCGGGGTCCTCGGTATCGAAGATCTCGGCATCGACCCATTCGACATTGACCTTCACGCGATTGGCCATGCCACCGTGGGTCAGCGCCTCCTTGATCGACTTGTAGGCGTCTTCAAGCTGCGTGTATTTGCCGACGATCGCCACATTGACCGCGCCATCGGTGTTGTGGATGCGGTCCACCACATCTTCCCACACGGTCAGGTCGGGGCGCGGGGCCGGGCTGATCTGGAAGGCGTCGAGCACGGCCTGGTCCAGACCTTCGCGGTGATAGGCCAGCGGCGCCTCGTAGATGGAATTCAGGTCATAAGCGGCCACGACCGCTTCCTTGCGGACATTGCAGAACAGCGCGATCTTCTCGCGTTCCTTTTCCGGGATCGGATGTTCCGACCGGCAGACCAGGATATCGGGCGCAATGCCGATGCTTTGCAATTCCTTGACGCTGTGCTGCGTCGGCTTTGTCTTCAACTCGCCCGATGCCGCCAGATAGGGCAGCAGGGTCAGATGCATGAAGATGCATTGCCCGCGCGGGCGGTCATGGGAAAACTGGCGGATCGCCTCGAAGAAGGGCAGACCTTCGATGTCACCCACCGTGCCGCCGATCTCGCAGAGCATGAAATCGACCTCGTCCGACCCGACGGCCAGGAAATCCTTGATCTCGTTGGTGACGTGCGGGATCACCTGGATCGTCTTGCCCAGGTAGTCGCCGCGCCGTTCCTTTTCCAGCACGTTGGAATAGATGCGCCCCGAGCTGACAGAGTCGGTCTTGCGCGCGGCCACGCCGGTGAAACGCTCGTAATGGCCCAGGTCCAGGTCGGTTTCGGCGCCATCGTCGGTCACGAAGACCTCGCCATGCTCAAAAGGCGACATGGTGCCGGGATCGACGTTCAGATAGGGGTCCAGCTTGCGCAGCCGCACCGAAAATCCGCGTGCCTGCAACAATGCGCCAAGTGCTGCGGACGCCAGGCCCTTGCCCAGCGAGGAGACAACCCCACCCGTGATGAAAATGTAACGTGCCATCGGTTGGCATCCCCCGTCGTTCAGGCTGCGTTTCTCAGCGAATAAGCGCCTTTTGCGGACATAGAAAACCGCAGCACCACGGGATTCGACCCATAGAGGATTCGCGGACAAAAGGCAAGCTGGCCGCAACATGATGTTGCGGCGAAGCGTGGTTTCTCAATCCCTTGTGGATCAGTCGGCGCGCGGAACCAGCGGTGCGTTGTCCCCCGCGGGCGGCGGCAACAGATCGCCCGCCGGTGCCACAGGATCGGCCGCAGGCGCGCGGCGTTCGCCGCCGACGCGGTCAAGCACCGACGATCCTGCGGATTTCTGCGCCGCGATGATGGTCAGCGTGATCGAGGTGCAGATGAAGGCAATCGCCAGCACCCATGTCACCTTGCCCAGGGCCGTCGCCGCGGCCCGACCGCTCATCGCGCCGCCACCGCCGCCGCCCATGCCCAGGCCGCCACCCTCGGACCGCTGCATCAGCACGACGCCGATCAGCGCAAGCGCCAGAAGAAGGTGAATGATGAGGATGACGTTTTCCATGGACGATCGCCTGACTGGTCTGGTTGGGCCGCGTACGTGAGCCGTGTTCTGCCGTGCTATCTAGGCAATTTGATCACGCGGGGCAACCCGCGAAACGGGGGCTTGCCGGGGCCTTTGACGGAAAGCGCGCACAGAAAGCACCATCATTGCATGCGCGCGCTCGAATTTCCGGTTTCATGTGGCCGCATGGGTCGATATGACGGGCGCGGGTTTGATCCAGCAAAGAAGGACAGGCAATGGCGAACGTGGTGGTCGTGGGGGCCCAGTGGGGCGATGAAGGCAAGGGCAAGATCGTCGACTGGCTGTCCGAGCGCGCCGATGTGATCGCGCGCTTCCAGGGCGGGCACAATGCGGGCCATACGCTGGTGATCGACGGCAAGGTGTTCAAGCTGTCGCTGCTGCCCTCCGGGATCGTGCGCGGCGGCAAGCTGAGCGTGATCGGCAATGGCGTGGTGCTGGACCCCTGGCATCTGGTCAAGGAGATCGCGGGCCTGCGCGCCCAGGGCGTGACCATCACACCCGAGACGCTGATGATCGCCGAGAATACCCCGCTGATCCTGCCCTTCCACGGCGAATTGGACCGCGCCCGCGAAGAAGCGGTGGGCGTGGCCAAGATCGGCACGACCGGGCGCGGCATCGGCCCCGCCTATGAGGACAAGGTCGGACGCCGCGCGATCCGTGTCGCCGATCTGGCCGATCCCGAAACGCTGGAGGCGCGGGTCGACCGCGCGCTGGTGCATCATGATGCGTTGCGCCGTGGCCTGGGGATGGACCCGGTGGACCGCGCCGCGCTGATTGCCGCCCTGACCGAGATCGCCCCCGCCGTGCTGGAATATGCCGCCCCCGTCTGGAAGGTGCTGAACGAAAAGCGCAAGGCGGGCAAGCGCATCCTGTTCGAAGGGGCGCAAGGCGCGCTGCTGGATATTGATTTCGGGACCTATCCCTTTGTCACCTCGTCCAATGTGATCGCCGGGCAGGCGGCGACAGGCGTCGGCCTTGGGCCGGGCGCGATTGATTTCGTGCTGGGCATCGTCAAGGCCTATACCACCCGCGTGGGCGAAGGCCCGTTCCCGGCCGAGCTGCATGATGCGGACGGTCAGCGCCTGGGCGAGCGGGGCCATGAGTTCGGCACCGTGACCGGGCGCAAGCGCCGCTGCGGCTGGTTCGATGCCGTTCTGGTGCGCCAGACCTGCGCCACCTCGGGCGTGTCGGGCATCGCACTGACCAAGCTTGACGTGCTGGACGGGTTCGAGACGCTGAAGATCTGCGTCGGCTACGAACTGGACGGAGAGCGGATCGATTACCTGCCCACCGCCGCGAACCATCAGGCGCGCTGCAAGCCGATCTACGAGGAAATGCCGGGCTGGACCGAATCGACCGAAGGCGCGCGCAGCTGGGCCGACCTGCCTGCGGCGGCGATCAAATATGTGCGCCGCGTCGAGGAGTTGATCGATTGCCCTGTCGCACTACTTTCCACATCACCCGAGCGGGAGGACACGATCCTTGTGACCGATCCGTTCGAGGATTGAGGCATAACACGTTGGTCCAAGGAGGGCGCAGCTGTCATGGCGCTGAGTTACAAGGCCCGCAAGCGCTGGTCGCTGGTCATTCTGCTGGTCGGCCTGCCGCTCTATATCATGGCGGCGGTCACGGTGGTCAGCCTGATCGAGCGGCCGACGATCTGGGTCGAATTGCTGGTCTATGTCGGCCTGGGCTTTCTGTGGATCATGCCGTTCAAATTCGTGTTTCGCGGGATCGGTCAGGCCGATCCCGATGCGCCACAGAACGGCGACCGGACCGGCGACTGATCCGGATGTGAAAAGGGGCGGCCAATGGCCGCCCCTTTCCGTATTCGGTGTCGTCGGTGCGGATCAGCCTGCGCGGCGCTCTGCCGGCTTGAAGCCGATGCTGGCCGATGCCGTGAAGCGCCCGGAACGGATCTTTTCGATCTTGCCCTGGCGCAGCAGTTGACCGAAGGCGCGCAAACCATCTTCGCGGCTCAGGGCGTCAGGTGATCCCTGGCGGGCCTTCTTCATCAGCTGCGGCCGCGAAAACGCGTCGCAAGCTTCGACATGCACCAGGTAGGCGGCGGCAGCTTCCAGAAGATCCGGCAGCGAGGTGGCGCCCATCTTGCGGGCGAACTCGGCAAATCCGTCTTCATCGGTCATCGTGCCCGTCACCGGGGCCTCGTCGAGATCAGCCTCCTCGGACAGCGGAGCCAGCGACACGCGGCGCGGACGCACCGGGGCGCTGGCGCGCACATCAGGCAGGTCAACCCGCTGTTCCGCCACCAGTTTCAGCGGGGCCGGGCGCATTTCCGACGGGCGCGGGGTGGCGCTGCTCTGCTCTGCGACGGGGCGGCGCGGGCGCATCACGCTGGCCAGATCCTCGCGAAAGACATTCGCTGCCGGATCCCGGCTGGGCATCACACCGGCCGACTGATCCGCCTTGGTGGCGGCGACGGCTGCGCGCAGATGCGCGATCGCATTGCGGCGGTTCGCGCCTTCCGGTTCGGTCAGTTCATTCTCGGTCTTGGCCATCAGGCGGGACATGTCATCCTCGGCGCTGACCTTTCCCAGGCGGTCGCGCGGATCACGCAGAACTAGGGGCGCGCTGTCTTCAGCCAGATCTTCGTCAAGGTCTTCGTCCGCATCGTCTTCATCGAAGATCGAGGCGATCTCGTCATCCTCGTCGTCATCATCCAGACCGGTCAGGCTGGCGCCCGTGGCGGCGGGTGCGGCGTGGTCATCGGTGTCGCGGTAGAGGTCCATCAGCTCTGCCTCGACGGCTGCCAGTTCGCGGCGCAGCTCTTCTTCTTTCTCGGGGCTCAACGCCGAGAAGGGCGCGCGGGCCGTCCCGGCGGCGGCGTCGTCGGCAAGCGCCGCGGGATCCGCATCGGCGGTCTCGTCCTCATCGTGGTCCTCATCGTCTTCGGCGACCAGTTCGCCACGGGCGATCGCGGCCTCCAGTTCGTCGCGCTTGATCTTCATGACGCGCACAGGGCCGGGGGTATAGGCGGTTGCCGCATCGTCCTCGGCAACGTCGATCTCGACCATCTCGTCTTCGGCGGTTTCGCCGTCCGGGGCAGTGTCTGCCGCCTCGGCGACGTCGACATCCTCGTCTTCCGGGGCTTCAAGGGATTCGGCTGCCTCGATGGCTTCGCCCGTATCGGCCTCGTCATCGTGATGTTCATCCTGATCGGCGAGGGCCGCAGGCTGTGTGCGGGCAGCGTCATCACCGGCCAGGCGGCTCAGAAGCGCGTCGATCTCGTCGGTTTCTGCCGCAGAGGGGGCCTCCATGGCCTGATCGTCCAGGGACAGGGCCGATTCGATATGCGACGTCGCTTCGGCCAGGAACTCCTCGGCGAAGTTCTCGGCATGCTCATCCTCGGAATAGGCATCGGCCACCGGGGCGGACCGCGTCACCACGTCGCGGATGCGCTGCAACTTGGCGGCCACGCTGTCAGGGTCGGGATGGGGCACGGGCGTCGGGCGCTGCTGCGCGGGTGCCATCGGTGCGGCAGGAACCGTTGGCTGCGCTTGCATCGCGGGGGCGGCAGGCGGAAGGTCGGGCGCTTTCGCGACCTCGGGTTGCGGGGCCGGATGTTGAACAGGCGCCGGTGCGGGGGCGGCAGGCTGCGCCGCAGCTGCGGCCGGTGCTATCGGTGCGGCGGCCTCCGGCGCGGCGGGCTGAGGCTGCGGCGCGGCCGGCTGCGGGGTCAGCGGGGCCGCGACAGCACCATAGGGCGTCGCACGCAGAACGATGTTGCCGCGCTCTTCGCGGGCGTCAACCCGGCGGGCAATCTCGCGTTCGGCGATCCGGGCCAGCATCTCGGCATCCGGAACCGGCGGTTCAGCCCCGAAGTAACGATCCTCGGAGGCCAGATCCCGAAAATACTCTGCAATTGCCTTCATGGTTTCGAAGGAATCGTCGAAACCTTCCAAAGTGCATGAAAATGTCCCATAGGAGACCGTGAGAATCTTACTGGTGCTCACCATTGGTCACTCGCTTTCTTTTGCCCGTCGAGATTGTGTTTACCATCGGATAGGCGTCGAAACGGGAACGATTCTTCGATTTTTAACGTATCATTTTGTGTTTACATTGTGATCTGTTTCCTGATTGGACGATAATCAGCCAATGCAAGACGTCATTGTTCATTCCCTGGCGCCTGTCACCCTGATCGGTGGAGGCCAGTCCGATCCGGAAACGCTGCAAGATGCGCTTGCCCTGGGTCCGAAACTCGTGGCCGCCGACGGTGGGGCGGGCATCGCGATGGCGGCGGGGCATCTTCCGGATGCGGTGATCGGCGATATGGACTCGTTGCAGCCCGCAGATCGCGCCCGTCTGCCCGAAAACCGTATCCACCCCGTCAGCGAACAGGATACGACCGATTTCGAGAAATGTCTCCTGGCGATCCGGGCGCCGTTGGTGCTGGGGCTTGGCTTCACCGGGCCGCGTGTCGATCACCAGATGGCCGCGTTCAACACCCTTGTGCGTCATCATGGGCAGCGTTGCATCCTGATCGGCCGCTCCGAACTGGTGATGCTGGCGCCACCCTCGCTGCGCCTGAACCTTCGGGCGGGCGATGTCGTCTCGCTTTTTCCCATGGGCGCGGTCGAGGCGAAATCCGAAGGGCTGCACTGGCCCGTCGGCGGGCTGAGCTTTGCGCCCGATGGCCGGGTCGGCACCTCGAACCGGGCCACGGGCCCGATCTGGTTGGCGGTGACCGCGCCCAAGATGCTGCTGATGCTGCCGCGCACCGCGCTGGGCCACCTGGTCGAGACCATGCTGGCCCGGCCCTATGGCTGGGACTGAGCGGCGCGCGCCCCCCCTGAGCCGGTGCGGCTGAGGGTGCGCTCGCGCAGCACGATGTAAAGGCCCGACGCCACCGTGATCGTGATGCCCAGTGCCGCAAGACCGTCGGGCAGGTCGCGCCAGATCAGCCAGCCGATCAGCGTGGCAAAGGGGATTTCCAGGTATTGCATGGGGGCCAGCGTGGCCGAGGGCGCGAAGCGCAGCGACCACGTCATCAGAAGATGACCCAGCGTGCCCAGCACACCCACCCCGATCAGCAGCGCCCAATCCTGCCCCGATGGCATCACCAAGCGCAGCGCCGCGGGGCCGTCATCGGTCGCGCCGAAGATCAGCAGCACGGGCAACAGCACAGCACTGGCCATGACGCCGCTGACCGCCTGCAATCCGATCGGATCGGTATCGCGCGCCACAAGACGGGTCACCAGGATGAAGGCCGCAAAGACGACAGCCACCCCCAGCGGCAGCAAGGCGGGCCAGCCGACCTCGGCAAAGCTGGGCTGGATCACCAGCAGCGTGCCGATGAAGCCCACGACACAGGCGATCAGGCGGCGCGGGCCGACCTCTTCGCCCAGGATGGTATGACCCAGCAACAGCAGCACGAAAGGCATGACGAAGGCGATGGCGATGGCATCGGCCAGCGGCAGATATTTCAGCGCGCTGAACATCAGCGTGATCCCCGCGATATGCAGCGCGGTGCGCAGGATCACCAGCCGCAGCATGCGCCCGCGCAGGCGCCACAAGCGCCCGGTGGCGGCCACCAGCGGCACCAGCACAAGCGCCTGCACCGCGAAACGGGCAAGCACCGCCATCAGCAGCGGCACGGTCTCGCCCAGGATCTTGGCCAGCGCATCGGCCAGCGGCGCCAGGGCGCAAAAGCCCAGCATCAGCACAATGCCCAGCATGGGCCTGTCGGGGGGGTGGATCACGCTCATGCGCGGCAGGCTAGGAGCGGGCAGAGAGAATGGCAATCGCCCTTGGCGGTGATGGCTCAGCTTCCCGTCCTGGCCTCGCGTTCCAGCACGCGCTCGCGGTGGAATATATAAAGCCCGGATGCGGTGATCACGGCCATGCCCGCGAATGTCAGCGCATTCGGCAGGTCGGAAAAGAACAGCCATCCAAAGACCACGGCGCTGAGGATTTCAAGATAGTGCAGCGGCGCCACCGTGGCCGAGGGCGCATAGCGCAGCGCATAGCTGATCATCAGATGCGCCAGTGCGGATGCCGCCCCGACGCCCGCCAGCCAGGTCCATTCAACGCCTTGCGGCCAGACCGGGCTGATCGTGGGAATCGTGATCCCCGTTCCCAGCAGCATGACGGGCAGGCAGATCGCTGCCGCCACTGTCGAGGTGTGGAACTGCATCGGCACCGGATGCATCTGCCGCGACAGGCTGCGCGTCACCAGCATGTAGAACGCAAAGAACAACGCCGTGCCCAGCGGGAACAGGGCCACAAGCCCGAAAGCCGCAAGGCTGGGCTGGATCACCAGAAGCGCGCCCGCGAAGCCCACGACACTGGCCCAGAGTCGGCGCGGGCCGACCTCTTCGCCGAACAGGTATTTCCCCAGCAACAGCAGGATGAAGGGCTCGACGAAGACGATCACCAGCGCGTCGGCGATGGGCATGACCTTGACGGCGGCGACAAAGAAATAGGTCGACAGGATCAGGAACAGCGCCCTCAGCACCAACCGCGTCAGCACGCCTGGCGGCAGACGCAGACCATGCCCCAGCATCAGGCACAGCGGCAGCATCAGCAGACCCTGCACGATGAAACGCGCGGTGGTGACCTGTCCCACCGGAATCGTCTGCGCCGCCAGTTTCGAGGCCACGTCGATCAGCGGCGCCGTCAGGCAAAATCCCAGCATCAGCACCACGCCCAGCACGATGCGGTCATTCAGATAGGGCAGGGCGGGGCTGCGGACATCACTCATGACACGGCCTTAACCCGCCTTCCGCGCCTCTGCCATTCCAAATGCGACGCGCCTTTCATCGTTCCCCAAATACTCGGGGAACCCGGCCCGCGTCGCGGATCAGCAATTGGGGACATTCACGGCCAACCCGCCAAGCGAGGTTTCCTTGTACTTCTCGCTCATGTCCGCGCCGGTCTGGCGCATGGTCTCGATGCAGACATCCAGCGACACCAGGTGCTGCCCGTCGCCGCGCATCGCCAGCGACGCCGCCGACACCGCCTTGATCGCGCCCAGCCCGTTGCGCTCGATGCAAGGCACCTGGACCAGCCCCTTGACCGGGTCGCAGGTCATGCCCAGGTGATGTTCCAGCGCGATCTCGGCCGCGTTCTCGATCTGCTCGGGGCTGCCGCCCAGCACGGCGCAAAGCCCGGCGGCGGCCATGGCGGCGGCACTGCCGACCTCGGCCTGGCACCCCGCTTCGGCGCCAGAGATCGAAGCGTTGTATTTCACCAGCCCCCCGATGGCGGCGGCGGTCAGCAGGAATTCATCCACCCGCGCGGGGTTCGCCCCCGGCACATGGTCCAGCCAGTAGCGGATCACCGAGGGCATGACCCCCGCCGCGCCATTCGTGGGCGCCGTCACGACCTGCCCGCCGGCCGCGTTTTCCTCGTTCACGGCCATGGCATAGGTGCTCATCCAGTCATTGATGACATGGGGCGCCGTCAGGTTCAGGCCACGTTCGGCCATCAGCGCCTGGTGGATGCCGCGCGCGCGGCGCCGCACTTTCAACCCGCCCGGCAGGATGCCGTCATGTTCCAGCCCGCGGTCGATGCAATCGCTCATCACCTGCCAGATACGGCTGATCCCCTTGTCCAGTGCCGCGCGTGGGCGGCGTGACAGCTCGTTGGCGCGCTTCATCTCGGCGATGCTCAGGCCGGATGCTTTTGCCATCTCCAGCATCTCGGCGGCGGATTTGAACGGATAGGGCACAGGCGGGCCGTCGTCGGTATCCTTGCCCGCGGCCAGTTCGGCTTCCGTCATCACAAAACCGCCGCCGATGGAATAATAGGTCTCGCGCAGGATCACGTCGCCCTGGGCATCGGTGGCCATCAGCTTCATCCCGTTGGCATGGCCGGACAGGGCGGGGCCGAAATCAAAGACCAGATCGGCCAGCGGATCGAAATGCAGCGGCGGCAGGCCCTCGACTTCTATCGTCTTGGTGTCGCGGATGCTGACCATCAGCCTTTCGGCCTGTGCGTGATCATATGTGTCGGGGCGCAGCCCGGCCAGGCCCAGGATCGTCGCGCGGTCCGTCGCATGGCCCACGCCGGTGAAGGCCAGGCTGCCATGCAGCGAGGCGCGCAGGCCATGGGCGGTGAAGGGTTGGCTGCGTAAAAGATCCAGAAACCGCGCAGCGGCGACCATCGGCCCCATGGTATGTGAGGACGAGGGGCCGATGCCGACCTTGAACATCTCGAAGACGGACAGGAACATTACAGGGCACTTCCTTCGGGTGGGGTGGGATAATCGGGTGCGGTAAAGGGATGCAGGCCCAGCCCTTCGGCCTGGGCGCAGGCAAGCGCGGCGGGGCGTGCCTCGATCCGGGCGCAGAGGGCGCGCAGATGTGGCGCGCTGTCGCTGTCCCACCAGCCGGGCATATCCACGGGATAAAGCGCGATCCAGCGCAGGCAGGCGACAAGGTAGAGATCAAGGATGCTGGGGTTTTCCCCGTTCAGCCAGGGATGACCCGCCCCGGCCGCCTCATCCAGCAGGCGCAGATGTCCGGCAAGTGACAGGTGCAGGCCCGCGCGCAGCGCGGCCTGATGCGCGCGATCGGGGCCTGTGTAGTTTTGCGGATAGAACAGCATCCGCATTTCCGCATGCAGCGTGTTGGACAGGAAAAACAGCCATTTCAACGCATCCCCCCGGTCGGGATGGTCGGGGGCGGGCATCAGGCTGCATGCGTCCGTCCTGTGCCGGTCGGCCAGCCACAGCAGGATCGCACCCGTCTCGAAGATCGCGCCATCGGGTGTTTCCAGAACCGGGATGCGCCCATGCGGGTTCAGCGCCAGATAGGCCGCGCCCTTGTGCGCCTGGGTGCCGCGGTCCACCAGAACCGTCTCATGGGGCAGGCGCATCTCTTCCAGCGCCAGCCGGATGATCACCGAGGCGTTGTCGGGCGCGTAATGCAGGCGGTAGCGATGCGTCATGCCCGCAATCTGCCGTCAAAACCCCGCACATGCACCATCGGAAAACGACCCCTGCCGCAGCTTTCGCGCAAATCGGCGCGATTGCCCCCTCGCACCGGGGGCGCAACTTTCCTATAACCGGCCCCAACCGCCATTCAACCAGACGGAGTCGCTGCCATGCCCGGAGAACTGTCACCGATCGACAAGGCCAAGTTTGTCGCCGCCAAGCGCGCGGTCGATTATGTCGAAGACGGGATGCGCGTGGGCCTTGGCACCGGATCGACCGCCGCCTGGATGGTGCGCTGCCTGGGAGAGCTGGTGCGCGACGACGGGCTCAAGATCAAGGGCGTGCCCACATCGACCCGCACGGCGGCGCTGGCGCGCGACGTGGGCATCGAGGTCATCAGCCTGGACGAGGCGAAATGGCTGGATCTGACGATCGACGGGGCGGATGAATTCGATGGTGATCTGAACCTGATCAAGGGCGGAGGTGGCGCGCTGTTGCAGGAAAAGATCGTGGCGACCGCATCGGACCAGATGATCGTGATCGCCGATGTCGGCAAGGAAGTGGAAACGCTTGGCGCCTTCCCGCTGCCCGTCGAGGTGATCCCCTTTGGCTGGCAGACCACCCGCGCCCTGGTGGAAGAGATGCTGATCTCGATGGACGTTCTGGGCCGCGACGTGACGCTGCGGATGAACGGCGACCGCCCCTTCATCACCGACGAGGGCAATCACATCCTGGATCTGCACCTGAACCGCATCGGCAACCCGCGCCAGCTGGCGATGGTGCTGAACCAGGTGCCGGGCGTGGTGGAAAACGGCCTTTTCATCGACATCTGCGATATCGTGATCGTGGGCTATGGCGATGGCCGGGTAGAGACCCGCGACATCAACCAGGGCACGATCGAACAGGACCGGCTGGATTTCGTCGAGAATGACAACCTGTTCACCGATCTGGCGGATTGAGCCGGGCCTGATGCCTCCGCGCCGCCCGCTTTCTCTGGTCCTTGGGCGAGCGATGTGAAATACCTGTGACCGATCAAGGCACGGGGTAGACAATGAGCGCATTCGACTATGATCTTTTCGTCATCGGTGGCGGTTCGGGTGGCGTGCGCGCCGCGCGGGTTGCGGCGCAACGCGGTGTGCGGGTCGGTCTGGCCGAGGAGGATCGCTACGGCGGCACCTGTGTGATCCGTGGGTGCGTGCCCAAGAAACTGATGGTTTTTGCCAGCGAATACGGCGGCATGGCCGAGGAGGCCCGCGCCTATGGCTGGGACATCGCGCTGGGCGATTTCGACTGGTCCGCCTTCCGCACCCGCCTTCATGCCGAACTGGACAGGCTGGAAGGCATTTATCGCAACATCCTGACATCCAACGGGGTCGAGACATTCGACGCCCGCGCCACGCTGGTCGATCCGCATACGGTGGAACTGTCCGACGGCACCCGCAAGAGCGCGAAACACATCCTGCTGGCGATGGGCGGGCGCCCCGTCAAGCCCGACATGCCGGGGGCAGAGCTGGCGATCACCTCGAACGACATCTTCCATCTGGACAAGTTGCCCGGTTCCATCCTCATCATCGGGGGGGGCTATATCGCCTGCGAATTTGCCTGCATCCTCAACGGTCTGGGCGTCAAGGTCACGCAATACTATCGCGGCGCGCAGGTCTTGCGCGGTTTTGACGACGAGGCGCGCGGGCTGGTGGCGGAAGAAATGCGCCAGGACGGGATCGACCTGCACCTGGGCACCAACATCCTGTCGCTGGAGCGTAGCGGCAGCGGCATCCGCGCCAAGGCCACCAATGGCGATGAACGCGTGTTCGATCAGGTCATGTTCGCCACCGGCCGCGCGCCCAATACCGACGGCATGGGCCTCGAGGCGCTGGGCGTGCATCTGGGCCGCGCCGGTCAGGTGATCGTGGATCAGTTTTCGCAATCGGCCATCCCCTCGATCTATGCGGTGGGCGATGTGACCGACAGGGTGAACCTGACCCCGGTGGCCATCCGCGAAGGCATGGCCTTTGTCGAAACGGTCTTTGGCGGCAATCCGACGCCGGTGGATCACGATCTGATCCCGACCGCGATCTTCACCCAGCCCGAGATGGGCACGGTGGGCCTGTCGGAAGAGGCCGCGCGCGAGATCGAGCCGGTCGAGATCTACTGCACCTCGTTCAAGCCAATGCAGAGCGGCTTTGCCGGAAATCCGCGCCGCGTGCTGATGAAACTGGTTGTCAGCAAGGCCACGCGGCGGGTATTGGGCTGTCATATCGTCGCGCCCGGCGCGGGCGAGATGATCCAGCTTGCGGGCATCGCGATCAAGATGGGTGCGACGAAAGAGGATTTTGATCGCACCGTGGCGGTGCATCCAACCATGTCGGAAGAGATCGTGACGATGAAATCGCCGGTCCGTACCGCTTGAAATTTCGCGCCGGCCTCACAGTTTAGGGGCAGGTGGCTAGAACCATTCAAAAGAAGACAACAAGGGGAACTCAGGTCAATGGCTGGAAATTCGGGCGGCCCATGGGGCGGCGGCGGCGGCAACAAGGGCGGTGATGACGACCGCCGCAACAACGGTGGCGGGCGACGTCCCGGTGACGAAAGCGGGCCGCAGATCCCGGAAATCGACGAGCTGATGCGGAAGGGCCAGGAACAGCTGCGCGTGCTGATGGGCGGTCGCGGTGGTCGCGGCGGACAGGGTGGCGGCACCGGTGACGGTGGCCCGCGCGGCCCGATCTTCACCCGCTCCACCGTGGGGCTGGGCGTTCTGGCGGCGGTGGGCCTGTGGGCCTTCAGCAGCTTCTATACAGTGCGGCCCGAAGAACAGTCGGTCGAACTGTTTCTGGGCGAATTCTACAAGATCGGAAATCCCGGTCTGAACTTCGCGCCCTGGCCGCTGGTCACGGCGGAAATCGTCAATGTCACCTCGGAACGGACCGAGGATGTCGGCCAGGCGCGCGGCAATCAGGACATGGGCCTGATGCTGACCACGGATGCTAATATCGTCGATATCGATTTCCAGGTGGTCTGGAACATCAATGATCCGGCCAAGCTGCTGTTCAACCTGCGCGATCCGCGCCAGACCGTGCAGTCGGTGTCGGAATCCGTGATGCGCGAGATCATCGCGGCCTCGAACCTGTCGCCGATCCTCAACCGGGACCGTGGTCTGATCGCCAATACGGCAATGGAAAACATCCAGGCCACGATGGACGAATATGACAGCGGCATCACCATCGTCCGTGTCAACCTCGACAAGGCGGACCCGCCGCGCGAAGTGATCGACAGCTTCCGCGAAGTGCAGGCCGCCGAACAGGAACGTGACCGTCTGCAGCGTCAGGCCGATGCCTATGCCAACCGTGTTCTGGCCGAAGCCCGCGGTGAAGCGGCGCAGATCCTCGAACAAGCCGAAGGTTATCGCGCCCAGGTCGTCAACCAGGCGCTGGGTGAGGCAAGTCGCTTCACCTCGGTTCTGACCGAATATGAAAAAGCCGAGGATGTGACCCGCAACCGTCTCTACCTCGAAACGATGGAGCGTGTTCTGGGACAGATCGACAAGACCATCCTCGACAACTCCCTGGTCGGTGGCGAAGGCGGGCAGGGCGTCGTGCCTTATCTGCCCTTGAACGAATTGCGGCGTCCCGCAGAGCAGGGGAACTGAGATCATGCGCAAGACAACTTATCTTCTCCCGATCCTTGTCGTCGTGGTAGCAACCGCGCTGTCATCGATCTTCGTGGTGGACGAGCGTGAAAAGGCGCTGGTCCTGCAATTCGGCCAGATCAAGGCCGTCAAGGAAGAGCCGGGCCTGGCGTTCAAGATCCCGCTCATCCAGGAGGTCGTGCGCTATGACGACCGTATCCTGTCGCTGGACACCGATACGATCGAAGTCACGCCTTCGGATGATCGCCGTCTGGTGGTCGATGCCTTCGCGCGCTACCGCATCGCAGATGTGGTGCAGTTCCGCCAGGCTGTCGGCGTCGGTGGATTGCGCGCGGCCGAGGATCGTCTGTCCTCGATCCTGAACGCGCAGATCCGCGAGGTTCTGGGTGCGGATCAGGTCACATCCGACACGATCCTGTCGCAGGATCGCCGGGTCCTGATGAACCGTATCCGTGACCAGGCGCAGATCTCTGCGCGTGGTCTGGGTCTGGACGTGGTCGATGTGCGTCTGAAGCAGACGAACCTGCCCGCACAGAACCTTGATGCGACCTTTGCCCGGATGCGCGCCGAACGCGAGCGTGAAGCCGCGGACGAAATCGCACGCGGTAACGAAGCGGCACAGCGCGTCCGCGCCCTTGCAGACCGGACCGTGGTGGAAACGCTGTCGGACTCCGAACGTGAGGCGCAGATCACCCGCGGTGAGGCCGACGCCGAGCGTAACGCGATCCTGGCAGAAGCATTCGGCGCAAACCCCGAGTTCTTCACCTTCTACCGCTCGATGCAGGCCTATGAAAACGCCCTGCAAGGCAGCAACTCTTCGATGGTGTTGACGCCGGACAGCCAGTTCTTCGACTACCTGCGTTCCGACCGTCCGACGAGGGACCAGAACTGATGATCGAAACGGCATTTCTGGCCCTCGGGCTGGTGCTGATCGTGGAGGGGCTGGCCTATGCGCTGGCCCCTTCGCTTGTGGAGACCCTGCTGGCGGCCCTGCGTGAACTGCCCGAACCCGCCCGGCGCACCCTTGGTCTGCTGGCGATTGTCTCGGGGCTGGCCTTTGTCTGGCTGGCCAATGTCCTGGCGGGCTGATCGCGGCGTGATCACACCGTGTTGAGCGAAAGCGACGGCTCTTGGTGTTGCAAGAGGCGCGCACTAGATAAATGATGTACATGCTGCGCCATGTGTCGACGTGATGCCGACCCCGCGGCCGCAGTGATCAAGGACAAAGGAGTTACGGGTGTGAGCAACAAAGCGGTTTCCATCCCCGACCATCAACCCGGCCTGATCCGCGCCTTCTGGATGGGCCTGATTGCCAGCGCGCTGGTTCTGGCCGCGTCGATGCAGGCGCAGGCGCGCCCTGACAGTTTCGCCGATCTGGCTGACAAGATCAGCCCCTCGGTCGTGAACATCACGACATCGACCACTGTGGCGGGCAATGCCGGGCCCAATCCGATCGTGCCCGAAGGCAGCCCGTTCGAGGATTTCTTTCGCGAATTCCAGGACCGCAACCGCACACCGGGTGATCGGCCGCGGCGGTCCTCGGCGCTGGGGTCCGGTTTCGTGATCTCGGAAGATGGCTATATCGTCACGAACAACCACGTGATCGAAAGCGCGGACGAGATCACCATCGAATTCTTCTCGGGCGAGGAACTGGTGGCCAAGGTCATCGGCACCGACCCCAACACCGATATCGCCCTGCTGAAGGTCGAGGCCGACAAGCCCTTGCCCTATGTCAGCTTCGGCGACAGCGACACCGCCCGTGTGGGCGATTGGGTCGTCGCGATGGGCAACCCGCTTGGTCAGGGTTTTTCGGTCAGTGCGGGGATCGTTTCTGCGCGCAACCGGGCCCTGTCGGGCAGCTATGACGATTACATCCAGACCGATGCCGCCATCAACCGGGGCAACTCGGGCGGGCCGCTGTTCAACATGGATGGGCAAGTGATCGGTGTGAACACCGCGATTCTGTCACCCAATGGCGGCTCGATCGGGATCGGCTTTTCCATGGCCTCGAACGTGGTGACCCGCGTTGTCGACCAGCTGCGCCAATTCGGCGAGACGCGGCGCGGCTGGCTGGGCGTGCGTATCCAGGATGTGACCGATGACGTGGCCGAGGCGATGGGTCTGGAAAAGACCGCAGGCGCCCTGGTGACCGACGTGCCCGAAGGCCCCGGCAAGGAAGCGGGCATCCAGCAGGGCGACGTGATCCTGAACTTCGATGGCCGGGACGTGGAAGACACCCGTGGCCTGGTGCGTCAGGTCGGCAATACAGAGGTGGGCAAGGCTGTCCGCGTGATGGTCTGGCGCGACGGCAAGACCCAGACCCTCATGGTGACCCTTGGTCGCCGCGAAGAGGCCGAAAGCGCGGTTCCCGCCGCACAAGAGGCCCCGGCGCCGGATGAACCTGTCGAGATGATGGGCCTGACCCTCAGCCCCGTGACCGAAACGCTGCGTAGCGAGCTTGATCTGGCCGCGGGGGCCGTGGGGCTTGTCGTGGTCGATGTCGATCAGACCAGCGAAGCCTATGAGAAGGGTCTGCGCGCCGGTGATCTGATCACCGAGGCCGGTCAGCAGAAGGTCGAAAAGGTCAGCGACCTGACCGACCGCATCGACGAGGCCCGCGAGGCCGGGCGCAAGTCGCTGCTGCTGCTGGTGCGTCGCGCAGGCGATCCACGGTTCGTGGCGCTGTCGCTGGACTGATCCGCGCGTCACGGAAACGCACAGACCAAAGGGGGCGCCGCAGGGCGCCCCCTTTTGCATGATGCAGGCCGATGGCTGGGGATGGCGTGGGGGCGTCAGCCCTCGTCCAGCCGATCAAGCGGGGTGGCCAACAGGCCCAGCGCACGGGCCGCCGCCAGGGACAGCACCGGGCTGTCCAGCCCGGTCGCGGACTGGTAGCGGCGCACGCCCTGGGCGGTGGGGCCGTCGATCCGCCCTGTCACCGGCCCGGTGTAAAGGCCGCGTACCTGAAGCGCACGCTGCAGCGATGCGATCACATCCGGTGGCAGATCGGCCGGGCAGGGGGTTTCGAACCAGGTCACCTGGCGTTCGGTCACGATGCTCTGGCGGGTTTCCGTGCGAAAGATCGCCGGCGTCTCGACCGCGCCCGAGGCGGTCAGGCGTTCGGGCTGTACCAGAACCTGTTCGGTCACGGTTTCGATCAGGGCGGGGCTGACGATCTTGCTCCAGCAGGTGCCGGGTGGTGCGTCGGCGGGCGTATCCAGCATCGACCCCAGCAACGCCTCGGCAGGATTGTCCGCCACGGGCGGGGTGCAGGCGGACAACGCCGTCAGCGCCACAAGCGGCAGCGCCAGGCATAGGGCGGTTCTGGATCGGATCATGCGCGCGTCATCTGGCCTGCTGGACCCTGGTTATGCCAGGGCTGTCATCCCGGCCTGGCCGGTTCACGGGCAACCTAACGGGTTTTGTGCAGGTCGCAAAGCGTCTTTGCAGGCAGACGGCGCCGTTCTGCGGATCAGTGACCTGCGGATCAGCCCGCAAGCCCGTCCTGCTGCAAGAGCAGGTCCAGCATCGGGGATATGTCCTCGATATGTTCGGCGATCAGATGGGTGACGCCGCCCTCATGCTGCAACCGACCCGTCACGCGCAACAGCCGGCCCGCGATGATCGCGCGGCGGAACTGCTCGTAAAGCTTGCGCCAGACGATCACGTTGATCACCCCGGTTTCATCCTCCAGCGTCAGGAAGATCACGCCCTTGGCGGTGCCTGGCCGCTGGCGCAGGATCACCAGCCCCGCGACCGTGACGCGGTGGCCGGTGCTGACGCGCCCCAGATGCGCCGCCGGGGTGCAGGCGGGTGCGGGCGTGCGGCGTGGCAGGGCAGGGTTGGCGGGTGCGGGCATGAGAACGTTGGCGGGTGCGGGCATGAGAACATTATAGGAACATAGGATGTCTGCCGCAAGCCGGGATCGCCAATCTGCGCTTTCTGCCGCAGAGCCGCGCGGAAAACCGGACAAAAGGGGCTGGAACGCCCTGCGATGCTTGTCTAGGTAGGGGGGAACTGGATACCAACCGGAGTCTGCACAGACATGGCGAAAATCACCTATATCGAGCATAACGGAACCGAACATGTGGTGGACGTGCCCAACGGCCTGACCGTGATGGAAGGCGCGCGCGACAACAACATCCCCGGCATCGAGGCCGATTGCGGCGGTGCCTGCGCCTGCTCGACCTGCCATGTCTACATTCATCCCGACTGGGTCGAAAAGCTGCCCGCCAAGGATGACATGGAAGAAGACATGCTGGACTTCGCCTATCAGCCCGACACCGCCCGTTCGCGCCTGACCTGCCAGATCAAGGTCACCGATGCGCTGGACGGTCTTGTCGTGCAGATGCCGGAAAAGCAGATCTGATCCGACGAAGGCTTGCCTTCCGCCATTCCGCGCCGCCCGCTTTGGGTCCGCGCGGAATTGACGGGGCGATCGTCGCGGACAGGCCTAAACCTGTTCAAGCTCCGCGATCAGTTCCGCCGGGGTGCGCGTTGCCATCCGGCGACCCGCCGCATAGGTTCGCATCAGCGCCAGCCCCAGCAGGCCGATCAGCGTGACGGGAATCGCCCAGTTCACAAAGGCCATCAGGTCCTGCCCGGTCGCCAATGCCAGAAACGGCGCGGCGCAAGCCCCTGCAAGAAGCACCACGCCCAGTACCCGCAGCCCCACCGAGGTGACGGCCGATGGTCCGCTTTGCACATCCAGCCCCGGCTGCGCGGCCATCAATGCGCGCAGCACATCGGTGATGCAGGCGCGAAACGCCATGTCGTCAGGCCCGCCCAGCAGCGCGCGGCGGTAAAGATGCTGCCGGATCGCGCGAGCCTGCGTGCCGTCGTCCAGCCGCAAGATCCGCGTCAGGCTTTGCCCGGCGCGCGACGCGGTCCAATGGGCATGATGCACGGCGGCCATCTCGATCCGCCAGAGCGTGTTACCCGATGCATCCTCGCAGATCACCGCGCCATCTGCCACGACATAGGTCAGCGGCGACTTGATCAGCGCGGGCTTGACCCTGTGGGCGTGACGGCGATGTTTCTTCATAGCGCGCGCCAGCCGATGTCGCGGCGGCAGAACCCGCCGGGCCAGTCGATACGGTCCACCATCGCATAGGCGCGGGCCTGTGCCTCGGCCAGGGTCGTACCGCGCGCGGTCACGTTCAGCACGCGGCCCCCATTGGCCACGATCTGGCCGTCCTTCAGCGCCGTGCCTGCGTGAAAGCACATGTTGAAACTGTCCTCGGGCAGGGCGTCCAGCCCGCTGATCACGCTGCCCTTGGCGTAATCACCCGGATAGCCATTGGCGGCCATCACCACGGTCAGGGCGTGGTCATCGGCCCAATGCACCTGTGCGTCCGCCAGCCGCCCTTCGGCGCAGGCCAGCATCAGGTCCAGCGCCTGCGCGCCCAGCCGCATCATCAGCACCTGGCATTCGGGATCGCCGAAGCGGACGTTGTATTCCACAAGGCGGGGCTGACCGTCCTTGATCATCAGCCCGGCATAAAGCACGCCCTGATAGGGCATGCCGCGCCGCGCCATCTCGGCCATGCAGGGTTTGACGATCTCTTCCATCGCAAGGCGCGCCACCGCATCCGACAGCACGGGCGCGGGGCTGTAGGCCCCCATGCCGCCGGTATTGGGCCCGGTGTCGCCATCGCCGACGCGCTTGTGATCCTGCGCTGTCCCGATCGCCAGCACATCCTTGCCATCGCAGAGCACGAAGAACGACGCCTCCTCGCCCTCCATGAATTCCTCGATCACCACCTCGGCGCCTGCGGCCCCGAACTCGCCGCCGAACATGTCATCGACCGCGGCCAAAGCCTCGGCCTCGGTCATGGCCACGATCACGCCCTTGCCGGCGGCCAGACCATCGGCCTTGACCACGATGGGCGCGCCATGCGCCGTGATATGGGCGCGCGCCGCAGCGGCATCAGTGAAATGGCCGTAGCCAGCCGTGGGCGCGTCGCAGGCGGCGCAGATGTCCTTGGTAAAGGCCTTCGACGCCTCAAGCTGGGCGGCGGCCTTCGACGGGCCGAACACCAGAAAACCCGCTTCGCGCAGGCGGTCGCTGATCCCCGCGGCCAAGGGGGCCTCGGGCCCTACGATGATGAAATCGATCGCGTTCTCGTCGCAGAAATTCACCACGGCCGCGCCGTCCAGAATATCCAGGCTCGCGCATTCCGCGATCTGCGCGATGCCCGCATTGCCCGGCGCCACGATCAGCTTGTCGCATTTGGGGTTTTGCATCACCGCCCAAGCCAGCGCATGTTCGCGCCCGCCGCTGCCGAGGATCAGGATATTCATGGCGCTCTCCCGCTTGGCCTTCGTCGGTCACCGCTTTAAGGTGCCTCAACCGCAGAGACAAGCCTGTGAAAAGCCTGTGATACGCCAGACAGAAGGCCCGCCCCGCATGTCCGATCTTCTTGACGATGACACCCCGGCGCCACAAGGCGGCCAGAACAACCCTGAATATACCGTCTCCGAGATTTCGGGCGCGGTCAAACGGGTGCTGGAGGGTGAATTTTCCCATGTCCGCATCCGGGGCGAGTTGGGCCGTGTGACCATGCCGCGGTCGGGGCATATCTATCTTGACCTCAAGGATGACCGCTCGGTTCTGGCCGCCGTGATCTGGAAAGGTGTCGCCGCCCGGCTGAGCACCCAGCCCGAAGAGGGGATGGAGGTGATCGCCACCGGCCGCATCACCACCTTTGGCGGGCAGTCGAAATACCAGCTGATCATCGAGGATATCGAACCCGCGGGCGCGGGCGCCCTGATGGCGATGCTGGACAAGCGCCGCCGCGCGCTGGCCGCCGAAGGTCTGTTCGACGAGGCGCGCAAGCAGCCGATCCCCTATCTGCCCGAGGTGATCGGCGTCGTCACATCCCCCACCGGGGCCGTGATCCGCGACATCCTGCATCGCCTGCGCGACCGGTTCCCGCGCAAGGTGCTGATCTGGCCCGTCGCCGTGCAGGGCGCCAATTGCGCGCCCGAGGTGGCGCGGGCCATTGCGGGTTTCAACGCCCTGACGCCGGGTGGCGCGCTGCCGCGCCCCGACCTGATCATCGTGGCGCGCGGTGGCGGCAGTCTTGAGGATCTGTGGGGCTTCAATGAAGAAATCGTGGTGCGCGCCGCCGCCGCGTCCCGTATCCCGCTGATTTCAGCCGTGGGGCATGAGACCGACACGACCCTGATCGACTTTGCCGCCGACAAGCGCGCCCCCACGCCCACGGCGGCCGCCGAAATGGCCGTGCCTGTGCGGCTGGACCTGCTGGCCTGGCTTGACGGGCAATCGGGCCGCCTGACCCGCGCCCTGACCGGCGGCGTCAGTCTGCGCGCGCAACGCCTGCGCGACCTGTCGCGCGCGCTGCCACGGGCGGACACGCTGCTGGATGGTCCGCGCCAGCGCCTTGACGTGCTGGCAGACCGTTTGCCGGCCGCCCTGATCCGGTCCGTGCAGTTGCGCCGGGTGGCTTTGTCCGATCACGCGGGCGCGCTGCGCCCCGCGCTTTTGCGCCGCGCGATCCAGGCCGAGCGGCGCAATCTGGCCGTGGCCTCGGACCGGCTCAGCCTTGACCGGTTCCGCGCCGATCTGGAGCGCAAGAACCGCGACCTTGCCAGCCTCTCGCGCCGCCTGTCGGACGCCGGGCAACGCCAGGTCAAGACCTGGCGCCAGCGTATCGAAGAACAGGACCGCCTGCGCCTGACGCTGGGCTATGAGGCGACGTTGCTGCGCGGCTATGCCGTGGTGCGGGGCGAGGGGGGCGAGGTGCTGACGACCAAGGCCCAAGCCGCCAAGGCCCGCGCGCTGGAGATCCAGTTCGCCGACGGGCGGCTGGCCGTGGGGGGCAAGCCCGCGCCGAAAGCCGGCGCAAAGCCCCAGACCCCGCCGGAACAGGGCAGCCTGCTTTAATCCGCCGACCAGGTCTTTGCGCGCCGGTCCATCATCCGCCGCCAGAGCGGCGGGATCAGCGCGGCCACCGCCATCACCGGCACGGCGCGCGGCAGGACGGGCATGTTCTGCTCCAGCCGCAGGGCAGGAAAGGGGCGCGCCGGGTGTGCGTGATGGTCCGAATGGCGCGGCGCGTTCAGCATCATCGCACTCGACCAGGCTTGCGGCGCATTCCACGAATGCTGCGGGCCAACCGGCTCCAGACGCCCATCCGGCCGGCGCGCGCGGCGTAGCCCGTAATGCTGGATATAATCCGACAGCAGGATCTGCACCTGTGCATAGGCGGCGATCCCGATCAGCGCGGCAATCCCGCCCATACCCGCCAGACCAAAAGCGACGACAAGGGCCAGACCCGCGCCAAGGGCATGAGCGATATAGGGATGGCTCCACCAGGACGGGGGCACCGAGGCCCGCGCGCGCAGCGCGCTTTCCGCCCGCAGCCCCGCCATGAACGACCCACCCCAGGCCCGTACCGCGTAGCGCCAGAACCCCATGCCCAGCGGGGCCGAGGCCGGATCGTCGTCGGTGCCCACATGCACATGATGCACCCGCAGATGGCTTGAGCCGTGATGCCCCATCAGCACGGCGGCATAGACCGCGCCTCCCAGCCCGCGCATCCAGACCGGGCGGCGATGGATCAGCTCATGCGCGACCGGATGGCCGATCTGCCCGAAGGCCAGCCCCCAGCCGATCAGCAGGCCCGCACGTTCGGCTGTCGAAAACCCCTCCTGTCCGAAGGCGCGCACCGCCAGCGCCAGACCCGCCAGCAGGATCACCGCAAGGGCAACGGCCAGCGCGTCGCCTGTCGGAAATTCATCCGCGCGGCCTGTCGCTGCGGCTGCCCGGCGCATCAGGTGATCGGCGGCCCAGGTGAACAGCGTGATCATCGCCACCGCCCCCGCGATCCACCACCCGCCCGTCAGACTGCCCGCGATCAGCAGGGCAAGGGGGGCAAGCGTGGCGAACTGGAACAGGAACATGGCACAGGATCCGTTGGCTATCAGCGCGGCACACATAGCGCGCAGGCGCGCGCTGTCACACTTTGCGCGCAGGCGCGCGCTGTCACGTGCCCACCTCCGGGCCAAGGCACATCATCGGTTCCGGGCTGCGGGTGATTTCATATAGCGTGGTCTGGCTTGGGTCGTCCTCGAACCGGGCGACGATGCCGCCGGGGGTGCGGTAGAAGCTCCAGCATTGCGGGTCGGGATTGTCGTCATAGACAAAGCAGATCATGCCATTGTCCTCGTACCATTCCCCCTCCTGGCAGCGGCCGTCCAGAAAGGACCAGCGCACCCGGCGATTGTCCATGTATTCCTCGGCGCCGTAGGGCGCCAGCCCGGTGCCATAGGTAAAGGTTTGCCCGCGCGTGTAGGCGTCGAACGCCGCGCCCGTCATCGGTGGGCCGGATTGGGCCCGCAGCGGCGCAGCCGCGAGTGTCAGGACCAGCATCAGAGCGGCGGCCAGAAGGCCGGACGGGAAACGGGGCATGTGCAATCGTGTCATCGGGGCAGTTTGCCCTGCCGCGCCCTGATTTGGCCAGTGATCAAACCGTCGCGGATGCCCCTGTCAGCGGAAATCCTCCGGTCATGCGCGGCCTTGGGTGAAGGCAGAACTTGCCCCCGGGGGCTTTCAAAACCCTCCAAGAGGGTCTAGGTGAAAGCAAACATCCCCGGAGGCAGAAATGTCATTCTTCGGCAAACTCAAGCAGCGACTGTTCACTTCCTCGTCCCGTCTGGACAAGGGGCTGGATGAGATCGTCTCGCAGGGTGGGGAACCAGAGGCAGAAGACGATCAGCGTCTGGCGGCCCAGACCCTCGCGCCAGAGCCTGCGCCAGAGCCTGCCCCGGAACCGGGGCCTTTGCCCGAACCGGCGCCCGAACCTGAGCCTGTACCGGCGCCCGAACCCGAGGAACCCATCGAGCCTGAGCCCAGGCCTGTCCCGCAACCCGAAGAGCCGGAACAGCCCGAAGACCCCGAGGAACTGCCCGACGAACCCGAGGAGTTGCCCGAGGAGCTTCCGGGCGAACAGCCCGTCGAGATGCCGCGCGACTGGCCGTTGGAAGCGCCGCAGCCGCAGGGCGATAGCCTGCCGGAACCTGCGCCGATGGAAATTCCTGTCGGAAACCCGAGTGAAATCCCGCTTGGGTCTGCCTCTGCCGCCACCTCTGCCGCTGACGCGGCCGGGGTCAGTGTCAGTCAGGGCGCCGCGAAAGTCGGTTTTCTGGGCCGTCTGCTGGGCCGGTCCTCCGCCCCCGCATCGGCCGAGGCGGCTGCCGCGGCAAAGACACCCGCGGCAAGGATACCGGCAGCCAAGACATCGGCAGCACCCGCCGGTCCGGTCATCCGGCGCGCGCTGGATGATGACATGCTGGAGCAGCTGGAAGAGCTGCTGATCGCCTCGGACATGGGGGTGGATACCGCGCTGCGCGTCACCGCCAACCTGGCCGAGGGGCGCTATGGCCGCAAGCTGTCGGTCACGGATATCAAGCGCGCGCTGGCCGACGAGATCGCGCGCATCATGGAACCCGTGGCCCGTCCCATGCCGATCTATACCAGGACCCCGCAGGTCGTGCTTGTGGTGGGGGTCAACGGATCGGGCAAGACCACGACCATCGGCAAGCTGGCCAGCCAGTTCCGCGCCGCGGGCAAGTCGGTGATCATCGCGGCTGGCGACACTTTCCGCGCAGCCGCCGTGGAACAGTTGCAGGTCTGGGGCGAACGCGCGGGCGTGCCCGTGCTGACCGCGCCTGAAGGATCGGACCCCGCCAGCCTGGCCTTCGACGCCATGACGAAAGCCGAGGCAGAGGGCGCCGACCTGCTGCTGATCGACACCGCGGGCCGTTTGCAGAACCGCGCCGACCTGATGGAGGAGCTTGCCAAGATCGTGCGCGTGATCCGCAAGAAAGACCCGACCGCGCCGCATAACACCCTGCTGGTCCTGGATGCGACCACGGGCCAGAACGCGCTGAGCCAGGTCGAGATCTTCCGCAAGCTGGCCGATGTCTCGGGCCTGGTGATGACCAAGCTTGATGGCACCGCCAAGGGCGGCGTGCTGGTGGCGCTGGCCGACAAGTTCGGCCTGCCGATCCATGCCATCGGGGTGGGCGAGCAGATCGACGACCTGGCCCCTTTCGATCCGCAGGAGTTCGCCCGCGCGCTGACGGGGCTGGATGCTTGAGAATTGGCACTGATGCTTGAGATTAGACGTACCACCGATTTCCAGCCGGATATCACCGCCCTCGAGACGGTAATCGACACGGCGCGGCTGCGGGCCGCTGACGAGGTCGAGGATTGGCCCGATGACCGGCTGGTGATGAGCGAATGTGTCGTGCTGGACGCGGGGCGCGTCGTGGGTTTTGGCCGGCTGATCTGGGACGCGCATCTGGATGCGGCGCCGCGCGTCTTCGATCTGTGCCTGCTGGCCGAACACAGGAACAGCTTCGTTCTGGATACGCTGGAGCAGGAGCTGATCGACGAATATGCCTTTGCCGCCGAAGGGGGCGACATCGTGATCGGCCGTGACGGGGCCGAGATCGACATATCGCGCAGGGCCCGCGAACTGCATGACGAAAGCCTTGGGCGCAGCCCCGGACGGCTGCGCGCATGAGCGCCTGGATCGTCTCGCTGGAGGGGACTCCGGCGGGCAGTCAGGCGGCGATGCTGCTGGCGCTGCTGGCGGCGATCCTGCATGCCATTTTCGGCGCGATGCAGAAGGGGCGGCATGATCCCTGGCTGATGCGGGGGGCGATCGACATCAATTATGCCGTGATCGCGGCGCCTTTCGCCCTGTTCGTGGTGCCCTTTCCCGAACCCCACATGTGGCCGATCTTTGCAGGGGCCTTCCTGATCCATACCGCCTACAAGTTTCTGCAGGCGATGGCCTATACGCGTGGCGCCTATACCGTGGTCTATCCTGTGGTGCGCGGCACCGGGCCGCTGTTCGCGGTCATCGGCGCCTGGCTGATCTTCGGCGAGGTGTTCACCCCGACCCAGTGGATGGGCGTGGCCGTGCTGCTGACGGGCATCTTCGGGCTGGCGGTCTATAACCTGATCCACGTCACGCTGAACCGCGACACGCTGAACATGGCGCTGGGCCTGGCTGTGCTGACGGGCCTGTTCGTGGCACTTTACACCACATTTGACGCCTATGGCATTCGCGCGACCGCAGACCCCTTCACCTTTCTGATGTGGTTCTTCATGATCGACGGGCTGGTGATGCCGGTGGTGGCAAGTCTGCGGTGGCGGGCGATGTCGGCGCATCTGCGTCCCCCCGTGACGCCCCTGATGAAACGCGGGCTGGTGGGCGCGGTCATCGCCTTTTTCAGCTTCGGGTCGATCATGATGGCGACGCGGCTGGACAAGGTCGGAGAGGCGGCCGTGCTGCGCGAGACCTCGACGGTCTTTGCCGCGCTGATCGGCTGGCTGGTGCTGAAGGAAACCGTGGGCCCGCGGCGCATCGCGCTGATGTGCCTGATCGCGCTGGGCGCGGTGATTGTGCAATTCGGAAGCTAGGAGGCTCGTCCATGGCAGACAAGGATATCAACCCGATGACCAAGACCGCACTGGAACTGGGGCCGGTGATTGCCTTTTTCGCGGCCTATCTCTGGCTGAAGGACCGGATCTTCACCATCGGCGGCACCGAATACGGCGGCTTCATCCTGGTGACGGCGGGCTTCATCCCGCTGATGATCCTGTCCACGGCCCTGTTGTGGAAACTGACAGGCAAGCTGTCGAAGATGCAGGTCATGACACTGGTGCTGGTGGTGGTGTTCGGCGGCCTGTCGGTCTGGCTGAACGACGACCGCTTCTTCAAGATGAAACCCACGATCATCTACCTGGTCTTCGCGGGTATCCTGGGCTTCGGTCTGATGCGCGGTCAGTCATACCTCAGGCATGTGATGGAGGAGATGATGCCGCTGGCCGAGGAGGGCTGGATGATCCTGACCCGGCGCCTGGCGCTGTTCTTTTTCGCCCTCGCCGTGCTGAACGAGGCGATCTGGCGCAGCATGAGCACCGAGATCTGGGTCTATTTCAAGACCTTCGGCCTGACGGCGGCAATCTTTGCCTTCTTCATCACGCAAGGAAAGCTGTTCGAGACCTATGGCACCAAACCCGATGATGACAGTGGCAGCGAAGGCTGATCGCGCGATGCGTCCGGTCTTGCGGGCGGATGCCTGCGGCGCGGATATTTGCGGCAAGAAGAAACGGCCGCCGGGCCGGAACAGGCGGGCCGTGCTGCCTGTTGACGCTGAAGCATGACAGGCGTATCAGGCGGGCGTGGCGATTTGTTACCGGATTGCGGGCCACGTTAAACACACCGCTAAAGAGGTCAGGATGAGGGAACCCCCTTTCGCTTGACCGCGACGGGGGTTTTTTTATTCGGGCGCACGGGCCCCATGGAGAGCGAGATGAGCAAGGACTGGAACAAGCGGACCACCCTGGTACATGGCGGTATCCGCCGGTCGCAGTATAACGAAGTCTCGGAGGCGATCTTTCTGACGCAGGGCTTCGTCTATGACAGCGCCGAACAGGCCGAGGCGCGATTTCTCAAGGCGGGTCCGGACGAGTTCATCTATGCCCGTTACGGCAACCCCACGGTGGCGATGTTCGAGGATCGGATCGCGGCCTTGGAAGGGGCCGAGGATGCCTTTGCCACAGCCTCCGGCATGGCGGCTGTGTCGGGCGCCCTGACGGCGATGTTGCGCGCGGGCGATCATGTGGTTGCCGCGCGGGCGCTGTTCGGCTCCTGTCTTTATATCCTGGAAGAGATCCTGACCCGCTACGGGGTCGAGGTGACGCTGGTCGATGGGACAGACCTTGACCAGTGGCGCGCGGCGATGCGTCCCGGCACCAGGGTGGCCTTCTTCGAATCGATCTCGAACCCGACGCTGGAGGTGATCGACATCGCCGCCGTGGCCGAGATCGCCCATGCGGTCGGCGCGACCGTCGTGGTCGACAATGTCTTTGCCACGCCCGTCTTCTCGCGGGCCATGGCGCAGGGTGCCGATGTGGTGATCTATTCGGCGACCAAGCATATCGACGGGCAGGGCCGCGCCCTGGGCGGCGTGATCCTGGGCCGCCGCGACTATATCCGCGGTGTGGTCGAGCCCTATATGAAGCACACAGGCGGCGCGATGAGCCCTTTCACCGCCTGGATCATGCTGAAAGGTCTGGAGACGATGGACCTGCGCGTGCGCGCCCAGGCCCAGACGGCCCTGACCGTGGCCGAGGCGCTGCAAGGCCATCCCAAGCTGGCGCGCGTCATCTATCCGGGCCACCCCAGCCATCCCCAGCAGGCGCTGACGCTGGCGCAGATGGACAGCGGCGGCACGGTGATCGCGCTGGATCTGAAAGCCGGGCAGGAAGCCGCGTTCCGGTTTCTGAACGCGCTGGAGATCATCATCATCTCGAACAACCTCGGTGATGCGAAATCCATCGCGACCCATCCTGCCACGACCACGCATCAGCGTCTTCCGGCGGAACAGAAGGTGCATCTTGGCATAACCCCGGGCCTTGTCCGCCTGAGCCTGGGGCTGGAGGATTCGCGCGATTTGGTGGCCGATATCCTGCAGGCGCTGGACAAGGCCTGAGGTTTTCGCGTCACAGCTCCAGCCAGAGCGCCCCGTTCCGGTAGCCGCCCCGGATCAGGGCGCCGGCCTGCGTGATTTCGGGAAATTCCGCGATCCAGTCGCGGAAGCGGTCATTGGTGACGACCCTGGCGCCATGATCGCGTGCCGCACGCAGGATTTTCGGATCGGCCGGTTCGCCCTTGTTCACGATCATCACCCGGCTGCGCGGCAGCCCCAGAACGCGGCTGAGCGTGTCGTCATGCAGAGAGCGGCCTATCAGCTTGTAGCCGGCATTGGCATCGAAGACGACGCCGGGGGCAAACCCCGCGCGTTCCAGTGCGACGATCACCTCGCGCAGGGTTTCGATCTGGGGGGTGTTGTCGCGCCAGTGCATGACGTTCGATCCGTCCAGGATGACCGTTGGCAAGGCCGGCGCCTTCGGCCGGACCATGGCCCGGAGGATCAGGATCCCGCTTGCGATGGCCGCAGGCCCTGTCACCAGCAGCCAGTCCCCCGCGTCAGGCAGGACCAGCGCGCAGAGAATGCCCGCAAGCGACAGAAGGAATAGAACAACCGGAGCGATCATTGCGCCACGCTAGACGATCATGGCGGTTTTGCAATCGGTTGGTGGGTTGCCCTTGCGGCCGTGCTGGTCCGACCCCTCGGCGGGACCCGGGCGGCGCGTTGATTTTCCGGACCTATTTCGATAACATACCAGCGCGCAGTTTGCGTGCCGTCGGTGAACCTGTGTTTCGGAGTGGTGTGGTATGAGTAGACTGGCAAGGCTTGTTGCGGCAATTTTCATGGCAATGTCCGCACCCGTAGTCGCGCAAACAGCAACACCCGAAGTGCCGACCCCCGGTCTGAGCGATATCGCCATGGTCGTGGCAAACCCGAATTCGCCGACTGGCGCGGTCATTCTTTTCAATCCGGCCCTCTGTCAGCAGATCGGATTGGCCTGTCGCTTTTTCGCGGTGCATGAACATTGCCACGTCATGCTTGGCCACCACCTGCAGCCGCGTGGCAACAAGATGATCGCCGAGCGGGACGCCGACAATTGCGCCGCCCGAAGCGCGCCGCAACAAGCGGTCCTTGCGGCATGGTCCCTGTTCATGAGCGGGGCAAGCAGTGCGGACTGGCATACCTATGGCCCGCCGCAGGATCGTGCGCGCAGGCTGTGTCTTTTCGCGGCCCAGTTCGGCAACTGGGGTGGGCCTTATCCCTGTCCATGACGTGACGGACCGCAACGCCGCGCATCAAGAACCAGGACAAAACGCGCGGCGCGGGCGTTTTTCACCGATTTGGCCAAAGTTGCTTTGATCCGATCTGTCGCGTCCGACGTAAATATCTTCGTAAGTGGTAATTAACGAGCAACCGTCCTATTTTAGGATGGCATCATGACGCGAAGGGGCCCCTCATGAACATTCACACGCCCGATCTTGATCGCCAGCCCAGCCGCGAGGACGCGGCGCAGGCGCTGGAGCGTTTGCGCCAATGGGCCGCCCGCGCGTCCGAGGCCGAGATTGCCGATCTCGACCCCTCGCTTGCGCGTCTTTTGCCGGGGCGGGAGCCGTCCAGCTACCCGGTGCTGTCGCGGGCCTATCCCTATGGGTTCGAGGTCGATGCGACCTACAAGGACAGCCTGCCCGACCTGCAGAACGGCCCGTCCAGCCTGATCCGTGGCGCGCGCCAGCAGATCCAGCATGTCGGGATTTCCAATTTCCGCCTGCCGATCCGTTTTCACACGCGTGACAACGGCGATCTGACGCTTGAGACCAGCGTGACAGGCACCGTCAGCCTTGAGGCGGACAAGAAGGGCATCAACATGTCCCGGATCATGCGGTCTTTCTACAAACATTCGGAAAAGACCTTCAGCTTCGAGGTGATCGAGGCCGCGCTTGAGGATTACATGACCGATCTGGACAGCTTCGACGCGCGGATCCAGATGCGGTTTTCCTATCCGGTCAAGATCACGTCGCTGCGTTCGGGACTGGAAGGCTACCAGTATTATGACATCGCACTGGAGCTGATCGAAAAGGCGGGTGCACGCAAGAAGATCATCCATATCGACTATGTCTATTCCTCGACCTGCCCCTGCTCGCTGGAACTCAGCGAACATGCGCGTCAGACGCGCGGGCAGCTGGCCACGCCGCATTCGCAGCGTTCCGTCGCCCGCATCTCTGCCGAGGTTCTGGATGGCGCCTGCCTGTGGTTCGAGGATGTGATCGACATGGCCCGGAATGCCGTGCCGACCGAAACCCAGGTCATGGTCAAGCGCGAGGATGAACAGGCATTTGCCGAATTGAACGCGGCCAACCCGATCTTCGTCGAGGATGCGGCGCGCCTGTTCTGCGAACAGTTGCAGGCCGATGAGCGTGTCGGTGATTTCCGGGTCGTGGCCAGCCATCAGGAAAGCCTGCATAGCCATGATGCGGTCAGCATCCTGACGGATGGGGCCACTTTCGCCAGCGAAAGCGTGGATCCGAAATTGTTCAACACCCTGTTCCACGTCGGCTGAGGCCGCGGGCCGGTACGCCTGCCGGCCTGCGAACCCGCCCGCGTTGCCGCCGCCCGGTCGAGACCCGGCGGCGGCCTTTTCATGTCCGCAGATCGAGCCATGAAATGCTGCATTGCAGAAAGTGCAAGGCGGGGTTGCTGATTTGGCGGTAGTCGCCAGGGCAGGTGGTGCCTATCTGATCCCTGATCCCGGACATGGGCCCCGGAAAAGGGCCCCGGAAAAGGGCGACAATACAAGGACCAAAAGACATGAGCAGCAACACCACGAATACCCCCGTTTTTCACGGCATCGACGCAACAAGCCTGCGCGCATGGTTCGCCCGCAGCTTTGAAGCTTATGCCCGGCGTCGCAGCCGTCTTGACCGTATCGAGGCGCTGCAAGCCATGAGCGACGTGCAACTGGCGGCGATCGGGATCCGGCGCGAACAGATCGTACACTACGTCTTTCGCGATCTCTGCTGGGCGTGACTCCGGGCGGTGCGACAGCACCATGACCCTGGCAATTGAAAAAAGGCTGTCCGACCGGGCAGCCTTTTTGCGTGTCGTCCCCCAGGACCGGGCAGGGAAGGATCGCCTGCCTTGCTGTCAGCGCAATGCCGCATTGCGGCATTGTCGGTGGTAAAGTCATCAATGCTGACCTACTTTGATGGCAAGGGAGACAACGAACCAACGAAATCGAGGTTTATTATGGCTACCCACATGACCAATCTGCACGATACGGCAATCGACACGCGCGCCCGCCTGATGGCGCGGATCGACGCCTTCTTTGCCAGCCTGGGCCAGGGCATCAATGCCTACATGCACCGCAAATCCCGCATGGACCAGATCGAGGCCCTGAATGCCCTGTCCGACAGCGAACTGGCGGATATCGGCATCACGCGTGACGACATCCCGCGCCATGTCTTCCGCGACACCTTCTATATCTGACGGTGACGCGGCGAACCGGCGGCCGTGGCGGTGTGACGCTTGACAGCGTCGCGCGCTACGGCCAAGCCTTGCCCCATGTTGGACCTGCGACCCGTCGGATATGTGATCGGCCTTCTGGTCGCGGCCCTTGGCCTGACCATGATCCCCCCGCTTGCTGTGGACCTTGCCGAGGGCAGGGGCCACTGGCCTGTTTTCTTTGAAAGCGCGGTTCTGACCTTCCTGACCGGCGGGCTGATTTCACTGGCCTGCAGCAATGGCGCGAAAGAAGGGTTGACGCTGCAGCAGACCTTCATCCTGACCAGCGGCGTCTGGCTGGTTCTTCCGTTTTTCGGGTCCTTGCCCTTCATGCTGGGCGCGACCGAGGCACGCTTTGTCGATGCTTTCTTCGAAGCGATGTCGGGCATGACCACGACCGGTTCCACCGTGTTCGTCGGGCTTGACGATCTGCCCAAGGGCCTGCTGCTGTGGCGCGGCATCCTGCAATGGCTGGGCGGAATCGGCATCATCGTTGTCGCCATGGTCTTTCTGCCCGAACTGCGCGTGGGTGGCATGCAGATCTTCAAATCCGAAGCTTTCGAGACGATGGGAAAGATCCTGCCGCGCGCCAGCGCCATCGCATCGCAGATCTCGATCATCTACGTGGGCCTGACCGTGGCCTGCATGTTCACCTATCTGCTGATGGGGATGAATGCCTTTGACGCCACTGTGCATGCGCTGACGACCATTTCGACGGGTGGGTTTTCAACCTATGACGCGTCATTCGGGGCGTTTTCGGGCAATATGGAATATGCCGCGTCGATCTACATGATCCTCGCGGCGCTGCCTTTCGTGCGCTATGTCCAGCTGCTGAACGGCACGGCGCGCCCGCTTTGGCGTGACAGCCAGGTGCGCTGGTTCATCGGCATCATTACGGGTCTGAGCATCGGTACAGCCGCGATTCTGACCACGATCTTCCCGCACCATCCTGAACAGGCCTTCCGCGAGGCGCTGTTCAACATCACCTCGATCATGTCGGGCACGGGCTATGCCAGCGTGGATTACATGGCCTGGGGCAGTCTGCTGGTGGGGATGTTCTTTTTCATCGGCTTGATCGGCGGCTGTGCCGGATCGACGGCCTGTTCTGTCAAGATCTTCCGCTATCAGATCCTGTTTTCGTCGATCCGGGCGCAGATCCGCAAGACGCAGTCACCAAACGGCATCTTCATTCCCCGTTTCGAAGGTGCGCCGATCACCGATGACGTGATGGATTCGGTGATTTCGTTCTTCGGCTTCTTCGTCCTCACGCTGGGGATCGTCGCCGTGGCGCTGTCGCTGACCGGCCTTGATTTCATCACCTCCGTTTCGGGGGCGGCGACGGCCATGGCCAATATCGGCCCCGGCCTGGGTGATCAGATCGGCCCGGCGGGCAATTTCGCCGGGCTGAACGATGCGGCCAAATGGATCCTCAGCTTTGCCATGTTCGTGGGCCGGCTTGAGGTTCTGGTGGTCTTCGCGGTCTTCACGGTCAGTTTCTGGCGCGCCTGACCGGGCTGGTGTCAGTCCCAGCAGCCGACCAGAACCGTCATCGCACTGGCCTGACGGGTCAGGTCCACGGGATGCAGCGCGCTGGTGGCGACCGAGAGTGACGAGGTCACGCCGATACTGTCCAGAAGGGCGCGGATCGCGCTGGCGTCCACGCTGAAGCTGACGTTTTGCGGCAATTGGCGCCCGGCCAGGGTTGGCGCGCTCAACATGCCGACCACGGCGCCGCTGATATCCAGAACGGGACCGCCCACATCACCGGGCAGGGCGTCCATCTCCAACCGCTTCAGGTTCTCTTCCCCGTTCAGACCACGCAGATCGGCCAGGCGACCGAAGGTCAGGGTCGGCGCGCTGAGAATGCCACCATAGGAAAACCCCGCGACCGACACTTCGGACTGCAATCTTGGCGTGACGGTCTGAAAGGCCGCCGTTGTCATTGGCGCCAGCGGCAGATCAGGTCTGAGAACGGCGATGCCCAGGGTTTCATCCGTTCCGATCACGCTGGCCTCGGTGTCGTTGTCCAGCGTCACCCGCGCGCAGCCCGCAACCGCATCGGTCGAGGTCACGACAGTCCCTTGCCCATCGACATAGAAACCTGACCGGGTCAGGCGCGGCTTGCGAATTTCCAGACCGGCCACAAGATCAATGCCCTGCGCGCCCGGTGCATCGGCGATGACATCCAGTACCCCGTCGATCCGGGTGAAGCTTTTCTGCATTTCGCCCAGCAGACGCTGGCGGCGGTCCTCGTCGCCGGCGGGCCAGACAAGGGTAAAGCCCTTGATCCGCCCGTTCGCCAGCGTGACCTCGGTATGTGACACGAAATCGCCGCCCTGGCCGATCAGGACGAACCCGTCCTCGCGCCGTTCGCGCGGGCCCTCGGTGGGTACGATCCGCAGGGTCTGCATGATGTCATAAAGGCCGAACATCGTGGCCCGGTCGCCTTCCTGGCTGATCAGCAGAACCCGCGCATCAATATCGCCGCTGGCCTCGTAATGCACGAAAGGCGGCTCGATCCGGTCGAAACTGACAACCCCCAGCGGCAGCAGCATCTGGATTCCGGCGGTTTCGTCGCGCACCATTTGCAGGTCAAGCCCGGACAGAACGGCGTTATATTGACCCAGCAGCGTCTGGCGCTGAAGCGTTGTCAGAATGCCGGTAGGCTGGAAATTGTTGGCCGATTGCCATGCGGACATGGATGCGCGCGTGCCGCGACCGAAGGCGCCATCAATCGGGCCGTCATAGAAACCGGCCCATTTCAGCGCAACCTGCAAGGCCTCGCGCCCCTCGCGGGACAATTGCGCCTCGCTGCTGCGCGCCTCGTTGGGGGATTCGTCCGGCAGGGGCGGTTGCGGAATGCCGGCCTGGTCGGTGACGACAGGCTGTGCGTCGGGGTCCTGCGCCGGGGCCCCCTCGGGCGGGGTGGTCGCTTGCGGCAGGCTGAGAAGGTTCGCGCCAATCGGCCAGAACTGCTGTCGGAAACTGTTGGTGAAGGCAATGAAACTGTCGTTCGGTATCGTGCCTTCGGCGCGGTAGACGCGCAGGACCTGATCGGCATCGCCCCGTGTGTAGGGGCCAAGCGCCAGCGCATACCAGCCGCTGGGCAGGACAAACCCGTTCACGTCGGGCAGTTCCGCGGCATATGTCCGCGCGCGATCCTGCGCCTCGGCCAGGGTGGGGCGGGCCTCGATCTGGACCCACACGACCTCTTCCTGCGCCCAGGCGCCGCGCACCAGCAACAGACCAATAACGAATACCGCGAAAACCTGCCTCAACATCAAATCAAACGCCTCTGCCTTTGTCATCTGACCCCGTTCGGGCCTTAGCGGCCCTGTTTTAACAAATCCCGACCGGCATGCATCCGAATAATGCATGATCGCGCAATTGACCCCATCCGGTGCGGGCAATAGGTAGAGCGCGCGATCTGTTGCCCGATATCCGGGCGACCAGGGCGCCGGGACAACCGATCAGGAGCGTTGGACGCATGAGCATGGCAGGAACAGGCGGTACGCCGCGCAGTTTCCAGGAAATCATCCTGAGGCTTCAGGCCTATTGGGCCGGCAAGGGCTGCGCCGTGATGCAGCCCTATGACATGGAAGTGGGCGCGGGCACGTTTCACCCGGCCACCACGTTGCGTAGCCTTGGCAGCCGTGCCTGGGCTGCCGCCTATGTGCAGCCCTCGCGCCGCCCGACCGATGGCCGTTACGGCGAAAACCCCAACCGCTTGCAGCATTACTACCAGTACCAGGTGCTGATCAAACCCAGCCCCCCCGATCTTCAGGCGCTGTATCTGGGCAGCCTCGAGGCCATCGGCATCGACATGGCCATGCATGACATCCGCTTTGTCGAGGATGACTGGGAAAGCCCCACGCTGGGCGCCTGGGGCCTGGGCTGGGAGGTCTGGTGCGACGGGATGGAAGTGTCGCAATTCACCTATTTCCAGCAGGTTGGCGGGCATGACTGCCACCCTGTCTCGGGCGAGCTGACCTACGGGCTGGAGCGTCTGGCGATGTATGTGCTGGGCGTCGAACACGTGATGGACATGCCCTATAACGATCCTGATGCGCCGATCCCGCTGACCTATGGCGATGTGTTCCGTCAGACCGAACAGGAATACAGCCGCCACAACTTCGACGCCGCCACCACCGAGATGCTGCTGCGCCATTTCGAGGATGCCGAGGCCGAATGTGCCCGCCTTCTGGCAGAGCCCGCCGAGGACCCCAAGACCGGCAAGCGCATCATCATGGCGCATCCCGCCTATGACCAATGCATCAAGGCCAGCCATCTGTTCAACCTGCTGGACGCGCGCGGCGTGATTTCGGTCACCGAACGCCAGGCCTATATCGGGCGGGTGCGGGCGCTGGCCAAGCAATGCGCCGATGCCTTCGTGCAGACGGACGCTGGCGGGTGGGCCGCGTGATGGGTAAATTCCTGGCGATCCTGATCCTTGTCAGCGCCCTGGTCGGCGGCGTGGCGATGTATTACCTGCAGGTCTACGGCTTCTACGACGAGATCACGGCCTCTGGCCCCGATGATGTGCAGATCGTCGCGCTGGCCACGGGTCAGTCCGAAGCTCTGCCCCATGTCGCGTTCCAGGCGATCGATTCCGACAGCAGCCCGATCCGCTACCGCGCCTGTTTCCGCACCGATCTGTCGCTGGAACAGATGCGCGCGACCTATGAACCCTATGCGCGGGCCGTGCCGTTGGTGGCGCCCAAGTGGTTCGATTGTTTCGATGCCCGCGCGCTGGGCGCCGAGCTGGAACAGGGCACTGCGCTGGCCTTCATGGGCACCGAGAATGTCCACTATGGTATCGACCGCATCGTTGCCGTCACGACCGACGGGCGCGGCTTTGTCTGGCAGCAGATCAACCGCTGCGGCGAGGTGGTCTTTGACGGACAACCCGCCCCCGCAGATTGCCCCACGCCCCCGCTGGAAAACTGATCCCCGCGCCAAGGAAACCGATCCATGCCCGATCTTCTGATTGAACTCTTCTCCGAGGAAATCCCCGCGCGCATGCAGGCGCGGGCGGCGGATGACCTGAAGAAACTGGTCACCAACGGTCTGGTCGAGGCTGGTCTGACCTATGCGGGGGCGGCCGCCTTTTCGACGCCGCGCCGCCTGACGCTGGCCATCGAGGGGCTTCTGGCCAACTCGCCCACCCTGCGCGAGGAACGCAAGGGCCCCCGGGTGGATGCGCCCGAACAGGCGATCGAAGGGTTCCTGCGCGGCGCGGGCCTGACCCGCGACCAGCTAGAGGAACGTGACGCCGGCAAGGTGCGTGTCTTCTTCGCCGTGGTCGAAAAGCCGGGCCGCCCCGCCGCCGATATCGTGGCCGAGGTGCTGGAAGCTGCGATCCGCAACTTCCCCTGGCCCAAGTCGATGCGCTGGGGCGCGGGGTCTTTGCGCTGGGTGCGCCCGCTGCAATCCATCCTGTGCATCCTGACCACCGAAGCCGGGGCCGAGGTGGTGCCGATGTCCGTGGACGGGATCACCGCCGGCAACACCACCGAAGGCCACCGTTTCATGGGCAAGGGGCGGTTTTCGGTCACCTCGTTCGAGGATTACGCCGCAAAGCTCAAGCAGAATCGCGTGATCCTGGACCCGACCGAGCGCGCCGATGCGATTTGGGCCGAGGCAACAAGCCAGGCCTTCGCCAATGGGCTTGAGCTGGTCGCTGACCCCGGCCTGCTGGCCGAGGTGGCGGGGCTGGTGGAATGGCCCGTGGTGCTGATGGGCGCGATTGACCAGGCGTTTCTGGGCCTGCCCCCCGAGGTGCTGCAAACCAGCATGCGCGAACACCAGAAGTTCTTCAGCGTCCGCAATCCCAAGACGGGCCGGATCGAGCGTTTCATCACGGTCGCCAATATCGAAACCCGCGACCATGGCGCGACGATCCTTGCGGGCAACCAGAAGGTGCTGTCGGCCCGCCTGTCGGATGCGCGCTTCTTCTGGGAAAACGACCTGCGTACGGTCAAGACCAAGGGGCTTGAGGGGATGGCCGCAGGCCTCGCCTCGGTCACTTTCCATAACAAGCTGGGCAGTCAGGCCGCCCGCGTCACCCGGATCGAGGCGCTGGCGCGCGAGATCGCGCCCCTGGTGGGTGCCAAACCCGACCTGGCCGGCGAGGCTGCACGCGTCGCCAAGGCCGATCTGCAATCCGAGATGGTCGGCGAATTTCCCGAACTTCAAGGGCTTATGGGCCGCTATTACGCCGCCGCCGCAGGCCATGATGACGGCGTGCCCGAGGCCTGCGAGATGCATTACAAACCGCTGGGCCCATCGGACGAAGTGCCCACGCACCCCGTCTCCGTCGCCGTGGCGCTGGCCGACAAGATCGACACGCTGACAGGTTTCTGGGCGATCGACGAAAAGCCCACCGGCTCCAAGGACCCCTACGCCCTGCGCCGCGCCGCACTGGGTGTGATCCGTCTGGTGCTGGGCAACGGGGTGCGCATGGGACTGAACTCTCCGACTGGCCCATTCGTTGCAGCCTTCACCATGCTGACAACTTCCTTTCAGCTAGGCGGAATGCAAAAGAACCGCACCGACCTTCTGTCCTTCTTCCACGACCGTCTGAAGGTCTACCTCAAGGATCAGGGCATCCGCCACGACGTGATCGACGCCTGTCTTCAGATGCCCGGCAATGACGATCTGACCCTGCTGGTCAAACGGGCCGAAGCCCTCGCCGCATTCCTGAAAACCGATGACGGCGAAAACCTGCTGCAAGGGTTCAAGCGCGCCGCCAATATCCTGTCCCAGGCGGAAGAAAAGGACGGCGTCGAATACTCCTATGGCGCGGATGTGAAATTCGCCGAAACTGATGCCGAACGCGCGCTGTTCGCCGCCCTCGACACAGCCGAGGCCGCGATAGCCCCTGCCATGAAAGCCGAGGATTTCGCGACAGCCATGACCGCCATGGCATCCCTGCGCGCGCCTATCGACGCCTTCTTCGAGGCGGTTCAGGTGAATACCGACAACGCGGTGATCCGGCGCAATCGTCTGAACCTGCTGTCGCGCATCCGCAGCACCTGCCTTGCGGTCGCGGACCTGACCCGGCTGGATGGCTGAACGGCCCAGGTGTCAAATAAATCTGACACTTCCTGAACGCCGCGCTTGCTTTGGGGCTGATCGGGCGTATTCTGCACCTGAATACGAAAGGCGCCGCAGTGCAGCATAACGACCCTGACCTTACTCTCGTCACGCCCACAGCCCCGATCAGCACCGCCACCCATGGCGGGCGGGCGAAATGCCTGCAGCGGCTGGCGCGGCTGGATCTGCCTGTGCCGCTGACTGTCGCGCTCAGCTTCGAGGCGGTGCAGCGGATCGCGGCGGGCGAGATGCCTGACATGCATGCGCTGATGGAGCCCTTTGGCGCGACACCCCTGGTCTGCGTGCGCCCATCCTCGGAAGACCCGGACTGGGGCGGGCCGGGTGCGGTTCTGAACATCGGCATGAACGACGAGGTCTACAAGGGCCTGCGCGAAAAGCTGGGCGAGGATGCGGCCGCCGCGATCTATCTTCGCTTCGTGCAGGCTTATGCGCTGCATGTGGCGCGTCTTGACCCGGACATGTTCGACGACGTGTCGCTGGAGGGGCCCGACGGGCTGGCCGATGTGCTGCGCGCCTATGAGGACGAGACCGAGGAACCCTTTCCCCAGGACCCGGCCGTCCAACTGGCCGAAGTACTGCGGTCCATGGCGCGCGCTTGGAGCGGGACGACCGCGCGGCTGCTGCGGCAGGCCAAGGGCGCGCCCGTTGATGCGGGTCTGGGCCTGGTGGTGCAGGCCATGGCCCTGGGTCTGGGGCAGGGGGAATGCGGATCGGGCGTGATCCAGCTGGTCAATTCCCAGACCGGGCACAAGCAGATCACCGGGCGTTACCTGTCCCAAAGCCAGGGGCGCGACGCGCTGCAACGTGGCACCAACGCCCTCTATCTGGAACGTGACAGCCGCGGCCCCTCGCTTGAGGAACTGGCGCCCGAGGCCTTTGAAGCGCTCAAGGCGCATACCGCGCTGATGCGCCAGCGCCTGCGTGAAGAGATGCAGGCGGAATTCACGATCCAGAATGGCCAGGTGCATATTCTGGATGGCGTGCGCGTGCAGCGCAGCGCGCGTGCCGCCGTGCGTATCGCCGTCGCCCTGGCCGAAGAGGGGATCATTCCGCGCGACGAGGCGCTTCTGCGGATCGAACCGCGCGCGCTGAACGAACTTCTGCATCGCCAGATCGATCCGTCCGCGCCGCGCGACCGTCTGGCACGCGGGATTGCCGCCAGCCCCGGTGCGGCCAGCGGGCGGCTGGTGTTCACCGCCGCCGAGGCCCAGGCCAGCGCCGCAAGGGGCGAGCCCTGCATCCTGGTGCGCCGCGAGACCAGCCCCGAGGATATTCGCGGCATGCATGCCGCCGTTGCAGTGCTGACCGAAAGGGGCGGCATGACCAGCCATGCCGCCGTGATCGGTCGCGGGCTTGGCCTGCCCTGCGTGGTGGGCGCCAGCGATATCAAGTTCAACCTGCGCAAGAATGCCCTGACGGCGCCGGACGGGCGCGAATTCCGTGCGGGCGACATCCTGACCATCGACGGGACCAATGGCGATGTTCTGGTCGGCGAACCTGCCATGCTGGAGGCAACGCAGGACGATGCCTTTCAGACCCTGATGCAATGGGCCGACGATGTGCGCGACATCGGGGTGCGGGCCAATGCCGACACCCCCGCAGACGCCCAGACCGCCCGCAATTTCAAGGCGCAGGGGATCGGCCTGTGCCGCACCGAACACATGTTCTTCGAGGCCGACCGCCTGACCGTGATGCGCGAGATGATCTTTGCCGATGCCAGCAAGGATCGCCGGGCCGCGCTGGATCGGCTTTTGCCGATGCAACGTGCCGATTTCGCGGAACTTTTCCGCATCATGCAGGGCCAGCCCGTGTGCATCCGGCTGTTCGATCCGCCCTTGCACGAATTCCTGCCCCACGACCGCGCCGGCCATCGCGAACTGGCCGAGGCGCTGGATCTGCCGCTGTCGGATGTCACGCGCCGCTGCGAGGCGCTGGCCGAATACAACCCCATGCTGGGGATGCGCGGTGTCCGTTTGGGGATCACCGTGCCCGAAATCTATGACATGCAGGCGCGCGCCATCTTCGAGGCGACGATCCTGGCCAGCCGTGACGGCGACCCGGTGGTGCCCGAGATCATGATCCCGCTGGTCTCGGCCAAGCGCGAGGTGGAGCTGGTCAAGACCCGCGTCGACGCGGTGGCCGCGGCCGTGCGGAACGAATCGGGGGTGAGTTTCACCTATCGTCTGGGGGTCATGGTCGAGACGCCGCGCGCGGCGCTCAGGGCAGGCGAGATCGCGCCATATACCTCGTTTCTCAGCTTCGGGACCAACGACCTGACCCAGATGACCTATGGCCTGTCGCGCGACGATGCGGGTCGCTTCATGTCGACCTATGTGCAGCAGGGCGTCTTTCCCGAGGATCCGTTTCACACGCTGGATCAGGACGGGGTGGGCGAGCTGTTGCAGATTGCGGCAAAAAGGGGGCGCGATGCCAGCCCCAACCTGGTCCTGTCGATCTGCGGCGAACATGGCGGCAGCCCCGAATCAATCGCCTTCTGCAGGGATGCCGGATTCAACTATGTGTCCTGTTCTCCCTTCCGCGTACCCGTCGCAAGACTGGCCGCGGCGCAATTGGCGGTCAGGGACAAGACAGGGTAGGTTTAGGCCAGACTGCCTACCATATTTGCCAAAAATGCATGGGTCCGATGCAAAAATTGATCTTGCGCTTTTGAGCGGTATCCCGCCTGTTCGGCGCTCGAATCGTCCGTGGGTGGACGGCCAGTCGATTTTTGGCTAAGGACACGTCTGATTTTGCAGGATGGGCCGGGATCTGCTCCCCGTGCATTCTGACAAGGAGATGACGAAAATGCGCCTTTTTGCTGCCATTGCACTGGCCACTCTTGTGGCCCTTCCTGCGGTGGGCGAGACGCCCATTCACGATGTTCTCAAGGAAGAGCGTCGCGGTTTGAACCGGATTTCAGCCTCTCATCTGGACGGTTTCCTGCAGAAGTCGGCCCCCGCATCGGGGCAGCTCAGCTACAGCCGGGACTGGCTGGACCAGTTGCCGCGCCCGAAACTGACCGATGAGGAAACGCGCTGTCTGTCCGAGGCGCTGTATTTCGAGGCGCGCGGCGAGACCCTGCGCGGTCAGTTCGCCGTCGCAGAGGTGATCCTGAACCGGGTCGACAGCGTGCTTTATCCCGACACGATCTGTGGTGTGATCCATCAGGGCACGGGCCGGAAATACCAGTGCCAGTTCACCTATACCTGTGACGGTATCCCGGATGTGATCGCCGAAAAGGCCGCCTTCGACATTTCGGCCAAGGTGGCCAGCGTCATGGCCAGCGGGGCCCCCCGCGCCCTTACCGAAGGGGCCACGCATTACCATACGACCGCTGTCGCACCGAACTGGTCGCGCAAATTCCCCCGCACCACCACGATCGGCATGCATCACTTCTATCGCCACCCGATGGAAACAGCGCAGAACTGAACACGCCGTTTCCAGCCGCCGCTGTGCCGCAGCCGGCCTTGCAGCCGGGGCGTGGCGCGTTACTCTGCGCGCGCAAGGCAGGGGGAAACACCATGAGCAGCGAAATCAAATGGGCCTTCGGCCATCCGTCCGAACGTGCGGAAGGCACCGCCAGTCAAGAGATGCTGGATCGCATTTCCCTGCGTGATCACGTGGTCACCGTGGAAATCGGCGCCTTTCAGGCCGAACGCGGCACCACGCAGCGGATCTGCTTCAACGTGGTGGTCGAGGTCGAACCCCAGGACCGGCTGGATGATGATGTCGACCGTATCCTGTCCTATGACAAGGTGACCGAGGCGATTGCCCATGAACTTGGCGCAGAGCGTCTGAACCTGCTGGAAACGCTGGCGCAGCGCGTCGCAGACCGCATCTTGCTGGAGCCGCAGGCGCGGCGCGTCTTCGTGCGGATCGAAAAGCTGGATCGCGGCCCCGGTGCTCTTGGGGTCGAGATCATGCGCGCCCGTTCCACGACCAGCCCCGCCAGCGCCCCCCCCCAGCGCCACGGTGACGACCGTCCCCACCCCGAGGTGATCTATCTGTCCAACGCGGCCATTGCTTCGCCGCATCTGAAGGGCTGGATCGACCAGCTGTCATCCGGGCACCGCCCGACGATCCTGTGCGTGGGCGCGCCGGACCTGCCGGCCCCGGCCGCGGGCCACCCGATGGCACAGCGCCGCATCGACCTGCTGGCGATCGAACAGAACGCCTGGGTTCTGGCGGCCCGCGATCCGCGATGCGTGGTGGTGAATTCCCGCACGGAACTGGACTGGTCCATGCGGCAAGGCCAGATCAGTGTCTGGGCCCCCTCCAAGATCGTGCTGGACGCGGTGGACGGCCCTTCGGCGCAGCCGCGCGATGCCTTGGCTTTGGTGTTGTGGTTCGCCCGGCACATGCAGGCAGCTGATGTCGTGGTCATCGGCGAGACCCCGCCAAAAGACGCGGATCTGCCGATCCGTGCCCTTGGTGCCGATCAACCCGATCTGTGAGGGCGCTTGCCAACGGCCCTGCAATCGCCCATTCACGCAGTCATGACGCCCTATGTTCGCCCTCTTGTCCTGACCGGGCCGGAACGTCCCGCTGATGCCCTGCCGCTGGCCGGGGGGGCGCTGCTGTTCGACCGGGTCGAGATCCTGTCGCGCAACGCAGCCCCGCGGGTGATCCGGGCGCAGGATGCCCCGGCCGAGGTGCTGGCGCGCCTGACCGCACCCCGCGCGCCCGTTGCGGGTCTGGACATGGGGCGCGTGAACATCATGGGCATCCTGAACGTGACGCCCGACAGTTTCACCGATGGCGGACAGCACGACGCGCCAGAGGCAGCACTGGCCCATGCCCGCGTGATGCAGGGGCAGGGGGCCGATATCATCGACGTGGGCGGCGAATCCACCCGCCCCGGCGCCCTGACCGTGGCCCCCGAAGATGAGATCGCGCGCACCGCCCCGGTGATCGCCGCCCTGCGCGCGGCCGGTCTGGGCCTGCCCATCTCGATTGACACGCGCAAGACCGCCGTGGCCCGCGCGGCCATTGCCGCCGGGGCGGATCTGGTCAACGATGTCTCGGGCTTCACCTTTGATCCGGCGCTGGCAGGCTATTGCGCCGCTGATGGCCTGCCCGTCTGCGTCATGCATGCACAGGGCGATCCGCAGACCATGCAAGCCAATCCGCGTTATGATGACGTGCTGCTGGATGTCTATGATTTTCTGGAAGGCCGCATCGCGGCACTTGCGGGGCAGGGCATCCCGCGGGGGTGCATCATCGTCGATCCGGGCATCGGATTTGGCAAGACGCAGGCCCATAACCTTGCCCTGCTGGCGCGGATCGGCCTGTTTCATGCCCTGGGCTGTCCGGTCCTGCTGGGGGCGTCGCGCAAGAAATTCATCGCGACCCTGGGGCAGGCCCCCGATGTGGCGGACCGTGTGCATGGGTCGGTCGCCGTGGCCCTTGCCGCCGCGGCGCAAGGGGTCCAGATTCTGCGCGTGCATGACGTCTTCGCCACGCGATCGGCCCTGACCCTGTGGCAGGCCGCAACAAGAGGAACCACTGATGACGCGTAAGCTGTTCGGGACCGATGGGGTGCGCGGCACCGCCAATGTCCATCCGATGACCGCCGAGATGGCGCTGCGTATCGGGGCCGCCGTGGGCCGGTATTTCCGCCGTGACGGTGGCAGCACCGTGCACCGGGTCGTGATCGGCAAGGATACGCGCCTGTCGGGCTACATGTTCGAGAACGCGCTGACGGCGGGTCTGACCTCGACCGGCATGAACGTGTTGTTGCTGGGGCCGGTGCCGACGCCTGCGGTGGGTCTGCTGACGCCGTCGATGCGCGCGGATCTGGGTGTCATGATTTCGGCCAGCCACAATCCCGCGTCAGACAATGGGATCAAGTTCTTCGGACCCGATGGGTTCAAGCTGTCGGATGAGGCCGAGGCCGAGATCGAGCAACTGATCGAACAGGGGGTGGAACCGGCCAAGGCGCAGAATATCGGGCGCGCCAAGCGGATCGACGATGGCCGGTTTCGCTATGTCGAACGGGTGAAATCCACCTTTCCGGCCGGAATGCGGCTGGATGGGATCAAGGTGGTGATTGACTGCGCCAACGGGGCCGCCTACCGCGCCGCCCCCGAGGTTCTGTGGGAACTGGGCGCCGATGTGATCCCTGTGGGGGTCACCCCTGACGGGCGCAACATCAACCTGGATTGCGGCTCGACCAAGCCGCGTGTGGCGGCTGAAACCGTGGTGGCCCATGGCGCCGATCTGGGCATTTGTCTGGACGGTGATGCCGACCGGGTGATCCTGATCGACGAAAAGGGCCATGTGGCCGATGGCGACCAGATCATGGCGCTGCTGGCGGCCCGCTGGGCCGATGAGGGGCGCCTGAAAGGCAATGCGCTGGTGGCCACCGTGATGTCGAACCTCGGGCTGGAGCGGTTTCTGACGGCGCGTGGCCTGCGGTTGGAACGTACCGGCGTGGGTGACCGCTACGTGGTCGAACGGATGCGCGCGGGCGGCTTCAACCTTGGCGGTGAACAGTCGGGCCATATCGTGATGACGGATTATGCCACCACGGGCGACGGGTTGATGGCGGGCCTGCAGTTTCTGGCCGAAATGGTGCGTACCGGGCAACCGGCCTCTGCCCTGACCGGCAGCTTCGAAAAAGTGCCCCAGCTATTGCAGAATGTCCGTTACGCAGAAGGGCAAACCCCGCTTGAGGCGGCATCCGTGCAAAAGGCCATCGCTGCGGCCGAGGCCGCGCTGATCGGCAAGGGCCGCCTGCTGATCCGCAAATCAGGTACCGAACCCCTGGTGCGCGTCATGGCCGAATGCGAGGATGAAGCGCTTCTTTTGCAGGTGGTCGAAGGGATCGTCGCCGAGGTCAAGGCGGCGGTCTGATCCTGCAAGTTCGGTGAATTGCGGCGCACAAGTCATTGAAAAGGCTTGTGAGTGGCAAGTCACATCGGGGGGCACGCGGCCTCAACCCCGTCCGAACATCCGCATCAGGGCGCCCCATTGGCTCAGCGCCAGGCCCGTCAGGATGAGCGCCAGCGCCACGAAGAAACGCAACGGCAGCGCTTCGGACAAAACCAGCGCGCCGAAGGCCATGGACCATAGCGGCACCTGGTAATTGACCAGCGTCATGAAAACCGGCCCCGCGCTGCGGATCACCTGCACCCGCAGCAGCGCCGCCAGCGCCGTGGGCATCAGCCCCAGGAACAGGATCGCAAGCCCGCTTGTCTGCCCGGCCCAGCCCGGCACGCCCTCGATCGTCAGCATGGCCGGGATCAGCACCACGGCCCCCACGACCAGCGTGATCGTGGATAGCACCACCGGGTCGATCGGGGGGCAACGCCGCGTCAGGATCGCGGCCACCGCATAGGACAGGGCCGCGCCGACGCAGGACAATTGCCCCCATGCGGCCATGTCCCCGTTTTCCGCAAAGACACCCGGACCGATCAGCACCGCAGCCCCGATAAAGCCGACAATGACCCCGGCAGTGCGCCGCAGCGTCAGCGGCTCGTCCGCGAAGACATGCGCCAACGGCAGCACGAACAGGGGCAGGGCCGCCATTGAAATGCCCGCAAAGGCCGAAGGCACATGCTGCTGGCCCCAGCTGAGCAGGAAGAAGGGCAGCGCGGTCGACAACAGGCCGATCGCCGCCAGATACCCCCAGAGCCGCAGATCGCCGGTCGGCCAGCGCCGTCCCATGACCCGCATCAGCAGGATCAGCACCATGGCGCCAAGCGTGGTGCGGGCACAGGCCACCGTCAGCGGGCCATAGTCGCGCAAGGCGACGGAGACCACCATGAAGGTGCCGCCCCAGACAAGGCCCAGAAGGCCGATCGAAGCCCAGTTCGCAGCGGTGGGATGTTGTGCCATGCGGCGGCACTAACCATGCCGCGCGCGCAATGTCCACCGCCCCCATGGAAAAGGGGCGCCCCGTATCGGAACGCCCCTGATTTCAGCGGCTTGCGCCGCGAATCCGATTCTCTGCGTGAGGATCAGTTCTTCGACTTGTCGACCATCTTGCCGGCCGAGATCCAGGGCATCATGGCGCGCAGCTGCTCGCCGACCTTTTCGATCTGGTGCTCGTCGTTCAGGCGGCGTGTCGCTTTGAAGGACGGCTGGCCCACGGCGTTTTCCAGCATGAAGTCACGCACGAACTTGCCGTTCTGGATGTCGGTCAGAACCGCCTTCATCTTTGCCTTGGTCTCGTCATAGGGCAGGATGCGCGGGCCGCTGACATATTCGCCATACTCGGCCGTGTTCGAGATCGAGTAGTTCATGTTGGCGATGCCGCCCTCATAGATCAGGTCGACGATCAGCTTGACCTCGTGCAGACACTCGAAATAGGCCATTTCAGGCGCATAGCCGGCTTCGACCAGGGTCTCGAAGCCCATCCGGATCAGTTCGACCAGGCCACCGCACAGCACGGCCTGTTCGCCGAAGAGGTCGGTTTCGCATTCTTCGCGGAAGTTCGTCTCGATGATGCCGGAGCGGCCGCCACCGATGGCCGAGCAATAGGACAGCCCGATTTCCAGCGCCTTGCCCGATGCGTCATTATGCACCGCGACCAGGCAGGGCACGCCGCCGCCTTTGGTGTATTCGCCGCGCACGGTGTGGCCGGGGCCCTTGGGGGCCATCATGATGACGTCGACGCCGGGCTTCGGCTCGATCAGGCCGAAATGCACGTTCAGGCCATGGGCAAAGGCAATCGCGGCGCCTTCGCGGATATTGTCATGCACATACTGCTTGTAGGTTGCGGCCTGCAGTTCGTCGGGCATGGTGAACATGATCAGGTCAGCCCAGGCGGCGGCTTCGGCGATGCCCATGACCTTCAGGCCCTCGCCTTCGGCTTTCTTGGCCGAGGGCGAGCCCTCGCGCAGGGCGACGACCAGGTTCTTGGCGCCGGAATCGCGCAGGTTCAGCGCATGGGCATGGCCCTGGCTGCCGTAGCCCAGGATGGCCACTTTCTTGTCCTTGATCAGGTTGATGTCGCAATCACGGTCATAATACACGCGCATGAGATGATCCTTTCATATTGATCCGTCGAGTCTTGCTCTGGCCGCGACATTAGCGATCCCTTGCTCATTGTGTTTTCGTTTTTTATGAGTATTTGAAGGAACGGTGAAAGATCATTCGTATTTTGGAAAATGGTGCATAAATCATGCTTGATGACACTGACCGGCGCATCCTGCGCCATTTCCAGGCCGATCCGGAACTGGGTACGGCCGAACTGGCCGAACGGGCCGGGGTCACGCAGGCGACGTGCTGGCGGCGGCTGGAACGGCTGGCCGCGCGCGGCATCCTCAAGGGGCAACAGGCGGTGATCGACTGGCAGGCGCTTGGCTATGCGGTCGAAGTCAGTTTGCGCATCACCCTAGACAAGACGGTGACGCGGGCCTTCGACGACTTCCTTGCCGGCGCGCGCGAGATCCCCGAGGTGCTGGAGATCCAGACCTTTCTGGGCCGCGTCGATCTGCGGCTCTCGGTGATCGCGCGGGACATGCCCCATTATCAGCAGCTCTATCGCAGCCGTATCCTGACCCTGCCGCATATCGCGGATATCGAGGCGCTGATGCATGTCGCGCGCATCAAGTCGGATGAGGTGCTGCCGGTATGACCACCCTGTCCCTCACCGATCTGGACGAGACCGATCGCGCGATCCTGCGGGCGCTGGCGGCGGATGCGACCCTGAGCGCGGGCGCGCTGGGGCGGCGGCTTGGCCTGTCGCAGCCCGCAGCCTGGCGGCGCATCAAGCGCTTGCAGGAGGCGGGCGTGATCAAGGGCCGCCGGCTTGTGCTGGATCATGAACGGCTGGGCTTTGGCGTAACCGTTTTCCTTGGCGTGAAACTGGCCACAAAGGGCCGCGTCAGTCTTGAGGATTTCGAACGCGCCGTGACCGCCATCCCCGAGGTGCAGACGGTCGAACATATCCTGGGGCTTTATGACTACCGCTTGCGAGTCGTGGCGCGCGACATTTCCGACTTTGAACGCGTGCTGCGCCGCAGGATCATGACCCTTCCGGGGGTGGGCGATGTCGAGGCGAATGTGCTTTTGTCCGAGGAACGCCGCCCCGGCCCTCTGTGAGGGCGCGACGAATGGGGCTTTGCCTTTGGCGCCGCGCCGCGCTACCCCTTGGAAAACCTGTCGGAGGAAAGCCCCATGAATGCCCTGTTGAACACCGTGGACCCGGACGGGTTGCTGGAATTCTCGGTCGTCTTCACCGACCGGTCGCTCAACCACATGAGCGCAAGCTTCCAGCAGGTGATGCGCGATATCTCGGGCATGCTGAAAGACGTCTATAACGCCGATGGCGTGGCGCTGGTGCCCGGCGGCGGCACCTACGCGATGGAGGCTGTGGCGCGCCAGTTCGCCCATGACGCCCACGCGCTTGTGGTGAGAAACGGCTGGTTCTCCTACCGCTGGAGCCAGATTTTCGATGCGGGCCGGTTCACGGCACAGACAACCGTGTTCAAGGCGCGCCAGACCGGCAATGGCGTGACCGCCCCCTTCGCGCCCGCCCCCATCGACGAGGTGACGGCCGCCATTCGCGAGGCAAAACCCGATGTGGTCTTTGCGCCCCATGTGGAAACATCCGCGGGTCTGATCCTGCCGGATGATTACATCACCGCGCTGGCCGGCGCCGCGCATGAGGTGGGCGCGCTGATGGTGCTGGATTGCATCGCCAGCGGTTGCGCCTGGGTCGATATGAAGGCAACGGGTGTCGATGTGCTGATCTCGGCCCCGCAAAAGGGATGGTCGGCCTCGCCGTCCGCGGGCCTTGTAATGCTGTCGCAGCGCGCCATCGACCGGTTGGAGCATACGCAAAGCGATAGTTTCGCGGTGGATCTGAAGAAATGGTACACCATCATGCAGACCTACGAGGGTGGCGGTCATGCCTATCACGCCACCATGCCCACGGACGCCCTGCGCGCCTTCCGCGACACGATGCTGGAAACCCGTGACTACGGGTTCGAAAGGCTGCGCCAGGCGCAATGGGACCTGGGCAATGGCGTGCGCAAGATGCTGGCCGACAAGGGCGTGGTTTCCGTGGCCGCCGCAGGTTTCGGCGCGCCCGGCGTCGTGGTCAGCTATACCGATGATCCCGACATCCAGAACGGCAAGAAATTCGCGGCGCTTGGCATGCAGATCGCGGCCGGTGTGCCGCTGCAATGCGACGAGCCTGCAGGCTTCCGCACGTTCCGGCTGGGGCTTTTCGGGTTGGACAAGCTCTACGATGTGCCCGCCACGCTGGCGCGATTGAAGGCCGTGATCGACAAGGTTCTGTAGGCCCCCGGCTTCCGGATGCTCGCAACCGCCGATCGACACAGCCTGGCAGCTTTTGCCGAAATGGATCCGGCGGCTTCTTCTTGCTTAAAATATCCCCGCCGGAGGCATCCGACGGGGCGTCTGGCGCGGATGTCAGACTTTCGCGCCCAGGCCCATCTGCATCATCGTGCGCCGCACCGGGGCCATGGAATAGATCGCGTTCAACCCGGTGGCGCGCAGATCACGCAGGGGCTGTGCGGCCATCATCGAGGCGCGGTTGAGCAGGTCGATTCCCGCAACGCGGGCGCGCACCTCCGCGTGCCGGCGCTTGTGAAACGTCTCCAGCATGGCGGTATCGCCCAGACGTTCGGGGGCCGCCTCGGCCAGTTCCAGCAGCACGCGCATGTCGCCAAGGCTCATGTTCAGACCCTGTGCGCCGATGGGGGGCACCACATGGGCGGCCTCGGCCACAAGGGCCACGCGTTCGGCATACATCCGTTCCGCCAGCTGGCTGATGATCGGCCAGACCGTACGGCGCGAGGCCAGCGTCAGCGGACCATAGAGAAAACACGAGCGGGCGTTCATCTCGGCCTCGAAAGCCTCCTGCGGAAGGGCGGCCAGGCGCAGCACCTCTGGCCCCTGTTCCATCCAGACCACGGCGGACGAGGGCATGCCGTTGTAATCGGGCAGGGGCACCAGCGTGAAAGGTCCGCCTGAACGGTGGATCTCGGTCGAGACATTGTCATGCGGGATGGGATGGGTCACGGCGAAGGCCAATGCCTTCTGCCCGTAGCGGGTCGTTTTCACCGGCACACCCATCGCCTCGCGCACGGGTGAGGTCCGCCCGTCAGCCGCAATGACAAGCCGCACACGTGCGGTCGCGCCATCGCTCAGACCCACGCGCGCTTCGGCTTGGCGGGTGAAAACCGATGCGACCCCGACACCCGGTCTGAACGTGACCCTCGGCAGGTCGGCAAGGCGCGCCACCATTTCGCGGCGCAGCAGCCAGTTCGGCAGATTCCAGCCAAAGGGCTTGTCCGAGATGTCGGCGGCGTTGAAGTCCCGGGTCAGGCGCGGCTCGGCCACGGGTCCGCCCGCATCCACGATCCGCATGATCTGCAGGTCGGTCGCATGCGGGGCAAGCCGCGTCCAAAGCCCCGCGCGGTCCAGCAGCGCCTGTGCCGGTTGCAGAAAGGCGGTCGTCCGCAGATCTGCGCCGGTCGCATCGCGGTCGGTGATCGGCGGCGCGGGATCGACGCAGAGCACCGAGAAACCTGCGCTGCCAAAGACCGCCGCCGCGGTAAGACCGGCGACACCGCCGCCGGACACAAGGATATCGTAGTCGAACTGCCGCATGCTCTGGCCTCCTGCCAATCTATCTAGGCGGGTCGGGGCAAAGGTCCAAGCGGCATTCCGTCATCCCCGGGTGATCAGGATCAAGATCGTCCAGATCACCGGCACAGCGGCCAGCGCCGGGATGTAGAGGCCCGGAATGCCAAAGGCCGCTACGGACAGACCCCACAGGATGACACCGAAAAGCGTGATCATCAGGATCAGCCTGTCCGGGCTTGTCGCGGCTTTGTCCTGATCTGCATGGCCGGGCTGCGCCAGCATGACGCCGGTGTCGGCAACGAGTGTGGGGTCGATCTTGCTCATGAACTGGGGTCCTGTCTTCTCTGCATCATGGGAGGGCGCGGATAGCCGCCTGCTGCACAGATAGGAACGCGGCGAGAGGATCAAAGCTGCCTATTGCCGCAGCGCGGCGAGGTGACGCAGGCTTCAGGTCAGGCGGCCCAGAAAACCGGTCAGATCGTCGGTGTGATGGTGGATGTGGTCGCCCACATGCGGGTCGGGCGCCACATGGACCGTACGCATGCCCATGGCATGCGGGGCGGCCAGGTTGCGCTGATCATCCTCGAACATGGCTGCCCGTCCGGGATCCAGCCCGTCGCGCGAAAAGATGGTGGCAAAGGCCTTGGCTTCCGGTTTGGGCAGGAAATCCGCATGTTCGACCCCGTAGACCGCATCGAACAGCCCCGACAGGCCACGGGCGGCAATCACCCGCTCCGCATAGGGGCCGCAACCATTTGTGTAGACGATCTTGCGCCCCGGAAGGGCGCGGATATGCGCGGCCAGATCGTGATCCACCTCCAGGTGATCCAGCGAGATGTCGTGCACATGGGTCAGGTACGGCCCCGGATCCACGTCATGTTCGCGCATCAAACCCGCCAGCGTGGTGCCATAGGTTTTCCAGTAATGGCTACGCAGGTGGTTGGCGCGGGCCTGGTCCACACCCAGCGCATCCATGACGAATTGGGTCATGCGCACCTCGATCTGGTCGAAAAGGCGCGCCTGCGGCGGGTAGAGCGTGTTGTCCAGGTCGAAGACCCAGGCGGTGACATGGGTGAAATGCTGCTTTGCCATGGCGCGACGCTACCCCTCTGATCAGTCGGCTGCAACAGTTGCGCCTTGCCTGTCGGGGTGGCAGGGCGATAGTCTGGCGCCATGAACAAGGAGACGCCACGGATGAAGGACCTCAAGCCGGTGCAGAAAGACGCCTATACCCTGATCCTGGAAGCGATCGACACCGGTATCTACCGCCCCGGTGACCGCCTTGTGGAAAGCGAACTGGCCGAACGCTTCGGCGTGTCGCGCACACCGATCCGCGAAGCGTTGCAACGGCTGGAAACGCAGTCGCTGCTGACGCGGGACGGGCGCAGCCTGATCGTGGCCTCGCTGGATCACAACCAGCTGAGCGAACTTTACGTGGTGCGCGCCGAACTGGAAGGGCTGGCCGCGCGTCTGGCTGCCCGCCATGCCACCGCCGAGGAGGCCCGCGTGCTGCGCGACATGGTCGAGGCGGATCAGGCCCTGCTGGGCAATCCCAAGGGTCTGGCCCGCGCGAACCGGCGCTTTCACAAGCAGATCCACCTGGCCTCGCATAACCGCTACCTTGTTCAGCAGCTGGACCTTGTCCATCGGTCGATGGCCCTGATGGCCACCACTTCGCTGGCGGCCGAGGGGCGGGGCGAAGTCGCCCTGGCCGAGCACAGCGCCATCGTGACCGCGATCGAGAACCGCGATGAAATGGCGGCCTACCAGGCGCTGAAGGACCATATCTCCAAGGCCTTCGTGACCCGGCTCAAGCTGGATAGCGGCACCCTCAAGAGCGTCGAGTGAACGCCCGCGCCAGCAGGCTGCGACGCGGACGGGCCTGCAACGAATGGCCATGCATGGTCTTGTCCCAGAAAAAGGGCGCAAAGATCAGCTCATAGAGCGCCTTGTAGGCCGCCAGCACGCCCAGCGGAAAATAGAAATGCAGCGTCGGCACCCAGAACAGCAGGTGCCGATGGGCCGGGCCGGACACTGCCAGCAATCCGGTCGCAATGGTCAGAAGCTCGACCATCAGGAAAAGCCGCGCCATCGCGATCAGCGGCCCTTCGGGGATCAGCCCGTCCAGCGGATGCGGCAGGCCCAGCAGCACCAGCCAGAAAGACCACAAGACCGGCGCCAGCAGGAATTGCGAGAGCGCCGTGATGAAATGGGTCTGGTAGCCCAGGAAACGCCAGGCCCCCAGCTGCCGGAAAAGCAACACGGGCCTTCGCATATGCACCAAGTAGGTGACCATATATCCCTTCAGCCAGCGCGAGCGTTGCTTGACCCAGGGCAGGGGGTGGCAATTGGCCTCCTCTCCGGTGGTGGTGGCGATCATTTCGGTCCGGTAGCCGTGTCGCGCCAGACGAAACCCCAGATCGGCATCTTCGGTCACGTTATGGGCGTCCCAGCCCCCCAACCGGTCCAGCGCGTCACGTCGGAAGAACAGGGTTGTCCCGCCCAGCGGTATCGCAAAGCCAAGCCGCGCCATGCCGGGCATCATCACCCGGAACCAGGCCGCGTATTCGATAGTAAAGCAGCGCGCCAGCCAGTTCTGGCGCGGATTATAGTAATCCAGCACGCCCTGCAGGCAGACCAGATCCGGTGGCGCCGATGCAAAGCGAGCGACAACCCGGTCGATCTGGTCGGGATCGGGCGCGTCTTCGGCATCATAGATCCCGATGATCTGGCCGCGCGCAAAATCCAGCGCATAGTTCATCGCACGCGGTTTCGTCCGGGGCTGGCCATCCGGCACGGGGATGACCCGCATCCAATGCGGCAAGGCGACCTGCGCCAGCGCAGTGGATGTCACGTGATCGTTTTCCTCAAGGATCAGAAGAACGTCCAGCAGGGCCTTGGGATATTGCAGCCTTTCCAGCCGCCGGATCAGGATGTCGGCGACTTCGGGTTCACGGTAAAGCGGCACCAGGATCGTGACGACAGGGCGGCTGGCCTGATGGGCGGACAAGGGCTGCATATCCGGCACGGCGGGGCCGGGATGGGGCGCGATGTCCTGCAAGGGGCCGCGCGCGGTCAAAAAGGCCAGCACGGCGGCAGCCTTGTGCAGGGCCGCCACGGCCAGTGTCGCCATCGCCCAGGCTGCAAGCACGGCAAAGACCGCCACAGGATAGACCAGGACCAGCATCAGCAGGCTCAACACGGCGGTCCCCATCGCCAGTTTGCGCCAGGGTGATCGCACCGCCCATCCCCGGCAGCTTTCATCGGCGGGCACCCGCGTCAATGCGGCTTGCCTCATCTCGTCCCGCCACTGCTGGGCGATTGCCGCCTCAAGGTTGGCAGGATCGACCAGAACCGGGCTGGCGCAATGGAAGGGGGCGGGCAGGTCCGGCGCCTGATCGGCAAAATCCTCGGGGCGGGCCGTCGCCATCAGGATGATGCCAGTTTCGGTTTCGCGCCATGGCATCATGCCCAGCCGCAGGCAGGTCGCCGGATCAAGTTCGCGCGCCAGGGCGGGGTCGGGCGGTTGCTGCATCAGGTCCACCTGCCTTAGAGCGAAGCAATCGGCCCGCGCCTGCAGCAGTTGATCAGCCGTCAGCCAGCCCTCGTTCAGCGCGATTGCCGCAAGGCTGCTGTTGTCGCGGCGCATCTGCGCCCTGACGCTTAGCATCTGGCCCACGCTGACCAGTCTGCGGTCCACCAGGTAGCGCCCAAGGTCGGGCCGGACGCGGCCGCGCGGCAAGACGGATGGTCCGGCAGGCCTTGTGGCCGCGCGCAGCATCTCGTCGCGCGGCAGCGCCTCCTGCGCCGTGGCGGGTGGGTCCCCGCTGGTCCAGAACAACATGAGCGTTCCCCAAGCCATCTGTGGCACGGACCAGACATGTCACGTGCTTCTGGCGAAAGGATCGCAAGTATTAGTTAATCCTGCCTTAACAGGCGATTAACCGACGCGGTTTTCCGCTCGCTCTGCCATATGGGCCGCGAAACGCTCGAACAGGTAGAAACTGTCCTGCGGGCCGGGGCTGGCCTCGGGGTGGTATTGCACCGAGAAAACCGGCCGGTCCGCCATGCGAATCCCGCAGTTCGACCCGTCGAACAACGACACATGGGTTTCCAGCACGCCCTTGGGCAGGGTCTGGCTGTCAACGGCGAACCCGTGGTTCATCGAGGTGATCTCCACCTTGCCTGTCTCGAGGTCCTTGACCGGATGGTTGGCGCCGTGATGCCCGTGGTTCATCTTTATGGTCTCTGCCCCCAGCGCCAGTGCCAGCATCTGGTGCCCCAGGCAGATGCCGAAGACCGGCAGATCATGCTGCAATACACCCTGGATCATCGGCACGGCATAGGCCCCTGTCGCGGCCGGATCGCCCGGACCGTTGGACAGGAATACACCATCGGGATTATGGGCCATGACGTCTTCTGCGGTCGCCGTCGCGGGCAGCACGGTCACATCGCAACCGACCGAGGCCAGGCAGCGCAGGATATTGCGCTTGGCGCCGTAATCCACGGCCACGACCTTGAATTTCGGGTCCGCCAGGCGCGTGTAGCCCTGTGGCCAGGCCCAACGCATCTCGTCCCAGCGATAGGATTGCGCGCAGGTCACGTCCTTGGCCAGGTCCAGCCCCTTGAGGCCGGGAAAGGCGCGCGCGCGAGCGACCAGGGCCGCGATGTCGAAGACGCCATCCGGGTTATGGGCCAGCGCCACATGCGGTGCGCCCTGCTGGCGGATCGCGCGGGTCAGGCGGCGCGTATCGACGCCGCCGATCGCGATGCGGCCGCGCTTTTCCAGCCATGTGGTCAGATGTTCGGCCGCGCGCCAGTTGCTGGGTTCGGTCGGGTCCCATTTCACGACCATGCCCGCCGCCACGGGATCGGCGGTTTCGTCATCATCCGGGTTCACGCCGACATTGCCGACATGGGGGAAGGTGAATGTCACGACCTGCCCGGCATAGGACGGGTCTGTCATGATTTCCTGGTAGCCGGTCATGGCGGTGTTGAAGCACAGTTCCGCCTGGGTTTCGCCGGTGGCGCCGAAGCCGCGACCGTAGAACAGCGTCCCGTCTGCAAGCGCAAGGCAGGCCGTGGGGCGGGGGGCGTTGGTGTGGGGCATCTGGCGTCTCCGGTTCGGCTAAACGGCTATGGGCAGCGGTCGCGACATGCGCGGCGGGTCAGGCGGCATCGGATGCGGACAGGCAGCCCCCCGGAACCGCCCGGGCTGGGCACGGGCAAATTGGCGGAGGTGTACGGCCAGCACCCCTGATGGTCAAGGGCCAGCGTGCCGCAAAGTCATCCCCGGCCGCCTGTGAAAACAGACCCGCCCGGAAGGGCAGGACGGTTGCCCCTTTTGGCGGGACATACTATGTGTCTGCTCTGTGACAAAGCTTGGGATGAGCAGAATGGATATGCGCGACAGGGTCAACGCGGCCCTCAAACAAGCCATGAAGGACAAGGCGGTTGACCGTCTGTCCACGCTGCGACTGATCAACGCCGCCATCAAGGACCGCGACATCGCGGTGCGCGGTGACAGTGATTCCGCAGGTGTCGGGGATGCAGAGGTTCTGGCGATCCTTGGCAAGATGTCCAAGCAACGCATGGAAAGCGTGCGCGCCTATGAAGAAGGCGGACGTGTCGACCTGGCAGAGCGCGAGCGCGCCGAGATCGCCGTGATCGAGGAATTCCTGCCGCGGCAGCTGTCCCCCGCCGAGATCGAGGAGGCCGTGTCGGACGCAATCGCCACAACCGGCGCCACGTCGATCCGCGACATGGGCAAGGTCATGGGCGAGCTGAAGGGCAAGTATACGGGCCAGATGGATTTCGGCACCGTTGGCCCGATGATCAAGACACGTCTGAGCTAAGGCACGGTCGGCTGCCTGTGCGCCCGAACCGGGGTCAGGCGCCGGTTTTCCTGTGCCGGTTTCAGGCGGGCGCCTCTGATTTGTAGCGGCGCAACGCCTCGCAGAGTTCGGTGAACAGGTCCTTGCGCTCATCCTCTGACAGGAAGGCGCCGATTTCGACCGTGCGGCCGTTGCCCGTAAGGGTGACGTAATTCGGCACAGGTCCACCCAGCGGATGCAGTTCAGCCCGTGCCCAGTAGCAGTTGCAGTCCCATTCCTGCCGGTCGCCCTTCGGGTTGGTCCGGGTCAGATGGATATGGCCGGGATCCAGCGTCAGCTCCTCGATGATATTGGCGTCGCGATAGCTGCGCTCCAATCCCCACCAGACCGCCCCGACCGCCGCCATCAGGAAGGGCAGCAACCCCCAGAGCACCGCCGTGCCGATCACGGCGAAAAGCGGAAGCAGGATCATGACGAAGGTCGCCAGGATGAAGGCGGCCATCCCGCGCCGGGGCAGGGACCGGTGCGGCCAGAGTGTCAGGGTGCGGTGGCTGTCTTGGGGGTCGGTCCAGGTATAGGGCATTGGTCAGGCGTGTCTTTAAATGCGGTTACCCGAAAGGTAACGCGTTTACCGCCGTCGTAAAGCCCCAGGTCACTGTGCGCCGGTGTCGCAGTGCGACATATGAAAAGGGCCCCCGAAACGGAGGCCCTTTTGCTGTGTCTCGTGGTTCCACGCCTTAGTGGGCGTGGCCCTTGTCCCAGTCTTCGCGCTTGGGCAGCTGCTCGAACGTGTGCTCGGGCGGCGGGCTGGGCAGGGTCCATTCCAGCGTATCGGCATATTCGTTCCAGTAGTTGTTCTGGGTGACGCGTGCGCCACGGAACAGCGAGTAGAAGATGATGCCGAAGAAGAACAGGAACGAGGCGAAGGAGATGAAAGCGCCGACCGACGACCAGTAGTTCCACAGGGCGAATGCCTCGGGGTAGTCGATGTAGCGGCGGGGCATCCCCTGGCGGCCCAGGAAGTGCTGCGGGAAGAAGGTCAGGTTCGAACCGATGAACATCATCCAGAAGTGCAGCTTGCCTGCCCATTCAGGATAGTGACGGCCGGTCATCTTGCCGAAGTAGAAGTACACCCCGGCAAAGATCGCAAAGACCGCCCCCAGCGACATCACGTAGTGGAAGTGCGCCACGACATAGTAGGTGTCATGATAGGCACGGTCCACGCCTGCCTGGCTGAGCACCACGCCGGTCACGCCGCCAACGGTGAACAGGAACAGGAAGCCGAAGGCCCAGAGCATCGGGGTCTCGAAGCTGACGGAACCGCCCCACATGGTGGCGATCCAGCTGAACACTTTCACGCCGGTGGGAACCGCGATGACCATTGTGGCCATCATGAAGTAGGACTGCTGCGTCAGCGACATGCCCACGGTGTACATGTGGTGCGCCCAGACGACGAAGCCCAGTGCGCCGATCGCGATGATCGCCCAGACCATCGGCAGGTAGCCGAAAACGGGCTTGCGCGAGAAGGTCGCGATCACGTGGCTGATGATGCCGAAGCCCGGCAGGATGATGATGTAGACCTCGGGGTGACCGAAGAACCACAGGATGTGCTGATAGAGAATCGGGTCACCACCGCCTGCGGGGTCGAAGAAGGTCGTGCCGAAGTTGCGGTCGGTCAGCAGCATGGTGATGGCGCCAGCAAGAACCGGCAGCGACAGCAGGATCAGCCAGGATGTCACGAAGATCGACCAGGCGAACAGCGGCACCTTGAACAGGGTCATGCCGGGGGCACGCATGTTCAGGAAGGTGGTGATCATGTTGATCGCGCCCAGGATCGACGAGGCACCCGACACGTGGACCGCGAAGATCGCCAGGTCCATCGAGATGCCGCCTTCGTTGGTGGACAGCGGCGGGTAAAGCACCCAGCCCACGCCCGAACCCAGCTGGTCATTGCCGCCCGGCGCCAGCAGCGAGGCGACGCCAAGCGCGGTACCGGCCACATACATCCAGTAGGACAGGTTGTTCATCCGCGGGAAGGCCATGTCCGGCGCACCGATCTGCAGCGGCATAAAATAGTTGCCGAAGCCGCCGAACAGCGCGGGAATCACCACGAAGAACATCATCAGGACGCCGTGATAGGTGATCATCACGTTCCACAGATGTCCGTTGGGCGTGCATTCCGCAGAGGAGGCAATGAACCGTGCGCCTTCAAGGCACATGTACTGCACACCCGGTTCCATCAGCTCCAACCGCATGTAGATGGTGAAGGTGACAGAGATAAACCCGACCAGGGCCGAGGTGATCAGGTAAAGGATACCGATATCCTTGTGGTTCGTGGACATGAACCAACGGGTGAAGAACCCGCGCTGGTCCTCGTGTCCGTGGCTGTGAATGGCTGCGTCGGCCATGCGGTTGCCTCCTGTAGTGATGTTTGACGCGAAGAAGACTCTCCACGCGGTGTTCCGGCCCTGTTTAGAATGGCTTGGCCGCAACGGCAATCCGCGAATTTGATCTGGGTCAATGTATATTGTCGCACCTGTGTCGCTGTAAGCTTGGCGCGACACCTGCTGCAAGTAGTTGTTTAAAATGAAAAAGCCCGGCGAAATGCCGGGCTTTCCAGATCAGGTGGCGCGGCTGGCGCGCCGGGCCGCTTAGTTGCTGGCCGGTGCCACCGACGCCAGGTAGGCGGCCACATCCTCGGCGCCCTTCGCCAGCTTGAAGCTCATCGAGGAGCGCGCCTTGGCGTCGCCGGTGAATTCCACCAGGAAAGCCTTGGGGTCCTGCACATAGGTGGCCAGGTTCTCTTCGTCCCACACCAGGCCGGCTTCGCCCGCAGCGGCAAGGCTGGGGCCGTAGCGGAAACCGTCCTGCGCGCCGGCGGCGCGGCCGATGACGCCGTAAAGGTTCGGGCCGGTCTTGCCGCCCTTCACGATGTCGGTGCCGTCAGCCGCCTGGATCATGTGGCAGGCCTTGCATTTGTTGAACTCGCGCTCGCCTTTGGCAGCGTCGCCCGCGGCAAAGGCAGGAACGGACAGGGCCAGCAGGGCGGCGGAAGCGGTAATCAGGAATTTCATCGTCAGACCTCTTGGGTTTGGTATGTGGTCGGGCAGTCACTGGCCACCAGTGATACGCCTACAGTTAATGCGCGCAACAGTCATTTCAACTTTGCGGTACTTCTGCGGCTATTCGCCGAAGACGGTGCGAAAGCTCCGCGCGAGTGCGGCGTCCAGTTCGGCCATCGTCACCGCATGTCCCAGGTCATGCAGGCTGGTGACGCCGTGCTGGGTTATCCCGCAGGGCACGATTCCGGAAAAATGATCCAGATCGGGGTTCAGATTGATCGAGATGCCGTGAAAGCTGATCCATTTCCGCAGGCGGATGCCAATGGCCGCGATCTTGTCCTCTGCCACCGCGCCGGACGGTGTGCGCGGCTTGTCGGGGCGTTCCACCCAGACGCCCACACGTCCCTCGCGGATATGCCCCGCGACGCCGAAGCCGGCCAGCGTCTCGATCACCCAGGCCTCGAGCTGCTGCACGAAGCGGCGCACGTCATGGCCGCGCTTGCCCACGTCCAGCATGACGTAGACCACGCGCTGTCCGGGCCCGTGATAGGTATATTGGCCGCCGCGCTTACTGGAATAGACCGGAAAGCGATCCGGGTCGGTCAGATCCTCGATCCGCGCGCTGGTACCCGCCGTGTAGAGCGGCGCATGTTCCAGCAGCCATATCGCCTCGGGGGCGGTGCCGGCCGCGATGCCGGCCGCGCGCTGCTCCATCAGGGTTTCGGCCGCGCGATAATCGGTCAGGCCGGGGGTCGTGATCCAGTCCACCATGCGGCAGATGCCTCGTTCGGTTAGGGGGCGGCCGCGCGCCGCACCGCTTTTTCGCGCCATGCCTTTTTCGCGCCATGCCGCTTTCCTCACGTATTTCGCGGAAAAAGGCAAATCCCCATCCTGGAATCACCGATAGCCGCCGGGGCGGTGCAGCCGGGGCAGGGGCTGCCGGCAGGCTTTGCGAAGGGGCGGCATTTATCCCCTTCACAAGGGGGCGGGCTTTGTCTATACGGCCCCTCGTCACCTGATCACGTGCGGTCGTGGCGGAATGGTAGACGCGCAGCGTTGAGGTCGCTGTGGGGTAACTCCCGTGGAAGTTCGAGTCTTCTCGACCGCACCAATCAGGCCGATGGCCTCCTCTCGATCGTCGCAGTCTGACCCGTCGCCCCGGCGACGCCGCGTCTTTTGCGCGTTTCCCGGCTTTCCATCCCGCAAAGGACGTGGTGTTATCTGCGTGGAATTGATTTTCGCAGGGAGGAAATAGGCATGGACATGAACTTCGGGATGCGACCCGAGAATCGGCGCCTGCTGGACCGTGTGGCCGCCATGATCCGCGATGAGGTCATGCCGCTGGAGGACGAATATCACGCCGAGATCGCCAAGGAAGACCGCTGGCAGTTCACCGCGCGCCAGACCGAGATCCTGGAAGGGTTGAAGGCAAAGGCGAAGGCCGAGGGCCTGTGGAACTTCTGGCTGACCGACAGCGAGAAGGGCTTTGGCCTGAGCACGGTGGAATACGCCTATTTCGCCGAAGAGATGGGCAAGACACCCCTGGGCGCCGAGGTTTTCAACTGCTCGGCCCCCGATACCGGCAACATGGAAGTCTTCGAACGCTACGGCACCCCCGCCATGAAAAAGCAGTGGTTGGCCCCGCTGCTGGAAGGGCAGATCCGGTCGGCCTATCTGATGACCGAACCCGATGTCGCAAGTTCGGACGCCACGAATGTGTCGATGTCCTGTGTGCGCGACGGGGATGAATATGTGCTGAACGGGCAGAAATGGTGGGCCTCGGGGGCGGGTGATCCGCGCTGCAAGGTCTATATCGTGATGGTCAAGACCGGCGGCGAGGATCAACCCAAGCACGCGCGCCATTCGATGATCGTGGTGCCCGCCGCAACCAAGGGCATCGAGGTGCTGCGCCCGATGGAAGTCTACGGCAATGACGATGCGCCGCATGGCCACATGCATATCCGCTTTACCGATGTGCGCGTGCCTGCGGAAAACCTGCTGCTAGGCGAGGGGCGCGGTTTCGAGATCAGCCAGGGCCGCCTTGGGCCGGGCCGCATCCATCACTGCATGCGCGCCATCGGCCAGGCCGAATCCGCGCTGGAACTGATGTGCAAGCGGTCGCTGGCGCGCGAGGCTTTCGGCAAGAAGCTGGCGCAGCTGGGTGCGAATTTCGACATCATCGCCGAGTGCCGGATGGAGATCGAGATGGCCCGCCTGCTGTGCCTCAAGGCCGCCTGGTACATGGACCAGGGCGACAAGCGCGCCGCGGCCCCCTGGATCAGCCAGATCAAGGTGATCGCCCCGCGTGTCGCGCTCAAGGTCATCGACGAAGCCGTGCAGATGTTCGGCGGTCAGGGGGTCAGCCAGGATACGCCGCTGGCCCATAAATGGACCCATGTCCGCACCCTGCGGCTGGCCGATGGCCCCGACGCCGTGCATCGCCGCCAGGTGGCCCGCGCCGAGTTGAAGAAATACACGCAGGAAAAGGTCTGACCTTTCCGCACCCGTGCAAAAACAAAGAGGCCCCGGCGGGGCCTCTTTTTTTCATGTCGGACTGTCATCTCGGATGCCTGTCCTGGATCATTCGGCCGGCTGGAAACCTTCGATCAGCTGGCGCAGGCCAAAGGCCGCGCCGGCCAGGATTGCCACGAAAGTCACGGGGGCCGAGAAGGCCAGCACCGAAAACGCCGAGACGCCTTGTCCGATGGTGCACCCCAGGGCCAGGACCGCGCCCACACCCATCAGCGCGGCGCCGGTGATCTGGCGGCGCAATTCGCGCGGATCCTCGCAGGCTTCCCAGCGGAAATGCCCCTTGAACAGGGATCCGATGAAGGCGCCAAGGATGACTCCGGCAACCGATCCCACCGCGAAGGACGGCGCGCGCGCCGATCCGGTCATGGCATAAAGCAAGGTCTCGCCGACGGGGGCGGAAAAGCTGTGCGACACGACCGGCATCTCGGTATAGCCCGTGGTGGCGACCCAATAGCTGCCCGCCCAGCCGGACACGATGCCCAGGGCGACCACCGCTGACCAGAAGATCGCGCGGCCATTGGTCAGGAACCGGCGCGAGGACAATGTCCCCAGCACGATCAGCGCACCGATGGCCATGCCGATGAAGGCCACCGATCCGCCGGTCAAGTCGGACAGCAGATGCGCCAGGCCCGGCGGCATCTCGCCCGGCACCACATCCTGCTGGTTGATCAGCAAGGCGCGCAGGGGGGCAAGCGGGCCGGACATCACGAAATAGGCCGACAGCCCCATCACCAGAACGATGACAAAGGCGCGCATATCGCCGCCGCCCAGTCGCGCGATCGACCCGAAGCCGCAATTGCCGGCCAGCGCCATGCCATAGCCGAACATCAGCCCGCCGATGATCGACACTACGGGCATCCAGCGAATCGACAGGTAGAAAGAGCGTTCAGGCTCCAGCAGGCCCGTCGCCATCAGGCCGAATGTGCCGATCACGGACAGGCCGATCGCCAGCACCCACATCCGCATGCGCGTGTCGTTCTGCCCGTAAAGCATGTCCTCGATCGCGCCCATGGTGCAGAAGCGGCCCAGACGCGCCGCCAGTCCCAGCAGCAGCCCGCTGGCCATGCCGATCAGCGCCACCAGGGCGCTGTCGCTGATCCCCTCGAACATCGCCTGATCCTCCCCGATCCGCTGTGTTCAGATTTTCTTGCCGAACTCGTCCACGCAGAACAGCTCATACACCAGTTCAAGTATACGTTTCGGGCGTTCATCCGCCAAACGATAATAGATGGCCTTGCCGTCGCGGCGCGGGATCACCAGGCCTTCAAGGCGCAGGCGCGACAATTGCTGGCTGACTGCGGCCTGGCGGGCCGACAGAAGCTCTTCCAGTTCGGTCACGGATTTCTCGCCCGAGACCAGGTGACACAGGATCAGCAGCCGGCCCTCATGGCTGAGCGCCTTGAGGAAATTGCTGGCCGTCGTCGCATTGTCGACGAAGCTGTCCATCTCGGCATCCGAGATATTTTCTGTGAAAACTGGAAGCGGCACTTACCCTGTCCCTTGCCTTCTTGCGGTCACGCGCGCCTATTCTGTGCAGGCATTCCCGATCCTTGTCATCATCCGTGTCAGTCGGACGGATTCCTCTGGCCCGCTATCAATGGCCCACCTGCACAAAAGGCAGGCCCTGCATCGGATCTCAGCTTGATCCGATGAAATCCGTCTTCTCCCTTAGCATCTTTTCCAGCAAGCCCCAGAAGAAATCCTCGCCGGGGTAGCCCTCGATCCGGCCCAGTTCCTTGCCGTTGTCGACAAGGATGAATGTCGGTGTGAATACAACGGGGCGATCAAGGCTGAGGCCCGCAGGTGTGCCCTCGCGGACATTCACCACGCGCAGCGGCGCGAACTGGCCCAGGTTGGTGTTCGGGTAGGCCGGGCCGATCTGCTTTTTCCAGGCAATGCAATACCCGCAGCCGTCGCGGTCGATCATCACAAGCTCTGCCGCATGTGAGCCCTGCGGCGTCATCAGCAGGCCGAACAGGACCAGTGCGGCTACCGCAAGCGGGCGACCTATGGCTTTCAGAAGAAACATGGAACAACCCTGTGCTGGACAAAACCCGTTAGAATATCTGTTGACGTGCGAGAAATTTGACGACAACGGTACACAAAATATAATCTGAATATATGAATAATTCAAGGAGTCCCGCGCATGCTGGACATCTCCTATGCGGGGGCCGCGCTGGCGGGGCTGCTGTCCTTTTTCACGCCCTGCATCCTGCCCATGGTGCCGTTCTATCTGTGCTACATGGCGGGTATTTCCATGTCCGAATTGCGCGATGACGGCGGCATCGCACCTGGCGCACAGCGCCGGCTGGTGATCTCGGCCGTCTTCTTTGCGCTGGGGGTCAGCACGATCTTCGTGCTGCTGGGCATGGGGGCCACGGCGCTGGGCCAGACCTTCGTGCAATGGCGCCAGCCGCTGTCCTATGTGGCCGCCGCCATTCTGCTGCTGTTCGGGCTGCATTTCCTGGGCATTCTGCGGATCGGGCTGCTTTACCGGGAGGCGCGGCTTGAAAGCAAGGCAGAGCCGACAACCGTGATCGGCGCCTATGTCATGGGCCTGGCTTTCGGTTTTGGCTGGACACCCTGCGTCGGCCCTGCGCTGGCGGCGATCCTGATGGTCGCCAGCGGCATGGGCGACATATGGCAGGGCGGCAGCCTGCTTCTGGTCTACGGGCTTGCGATGACGGCACCCTTCGTGGTGGCGGCGCTTTTTGCCAGGCCATTCCTGGGCTGGATGCAGCGGAACAGGAAATACCTGGGCCATGTTGAAAAGGTCATGGGCGTCATGCTGATCATCTTTGCGATTCTGATCGCCACCAATGCGGTCAACATGATCGCGGATGCGATGATCCGCTGGTTCCCGGGGTTCATGTCGCTCGGATAGGGCGCAATCAGGGGAGGAAGTCATGAGACGAGTGATGTTCACGGTCGCGGCGGCGGCAACGGCGATGGTGCTTGCCGTCATGCCGCTTGCAGCGGCGGAACTGGGTGATGACGGTCTGCACAAGACCGCATGGATGCGCGATACCTTCAAGGACCTGCGCGAGGATCTGGCCGAGGCCAATGCGGACGGAAAGCGCCTGGCGATCATCTTCGAACAACGCGGCTGCATCTACTGCAAGCAGATGCACGAGGAGGTCTTTCCCGATCTGGAAGTCGATTCGTTCATCCACGAGAATTACTTCGTGCTTCAGATGAACATGTTCGGCGATGTCGAGGTCACGGATTTCGACGGCGAGGTGCTGCCGGAAAAGGAGATGGCGCGCAAATGGGGGCTGATGTTCACCCCCACCATGATGTTCTTCCCCGAGGAGGTGCCCGAGGGCGTCGCGGCCCCCCAGGCGGCGGTTGCCGTCATGCCGGGCGCGTTCAAGAAAGGTACTACTCTGGCGATGTTACGCTGGGTTGTTGAGAAGGGTTACGAGACTGACGAGCCGTTCCAGAAATACCTCGCGCGGCAATTGTCGCAGTAGCGGCGCAGGGCAGGGGCGATCCGGCGGATGCCGTTCAGGGCAGGGGTCTGCGTGCGTTTCAGATAAGCAAATTCGTTTTTATGAATTTGTTGTTGCACAATGCCTAACGCGTGGACTACGGTATACAAAGCTAACTCAGCCAGAAGACCTGGTAGCTAAGGGAGGGAACATGAGGCTTTCAACTTTGACACTGGCGGCGACGCTCGTGGCATCCGGCGCGTTCGCGGCGGAGCCCGTGGCACCGGCCGATGTGGTCTACACCGATGGTGCCATCGAGGCGTCGCTGTCCGGGACACCCGGCAACCCCGAAGAAGGCGCAAAGGCATTTGCCAGCCGCTCGATCGGCAACTGCGTGGCCTGCCACGAGGTGACCGGGCTTGGCGCGGCTTTCCCCGGCAACGTGGGCCCGATGCTGGATGGCGTCGGCAGCCGCTGGAGCGAGGCGGAGCTGCGCGGCATCGTCGCGAATGCAAAGCTGATGTACGAGGGCACGGTGATGCCGTCTTTCTACAAGGTGGACGGGTTCATCCGTCCCGGCAACGGTTACACGGGCAAGGCGGCCGAGACGATCGAGCCGATTCTGTCCGCACAGCAGATCGAAGATGTGGTGGCCTTCCTGATGACTCTGAAAGACGAGTGATCGGGTAGCGCTTGATATAAGGAGACAACAGATATGGATTTCACAAGACGTGATACTCTGGCGCTTGGCATGGGTGCCGTTGCGCTGACCGTACTGCCCTTCCGGGCGAATGCGGCAGCCGATGACGCGATTGCGGCGTTCACGGGTGGGGCCGCGATGGCCGACACCGGTGTGACCCTGACGGCACCGGAAATCGCAGAGAACGGCAACACGGTTCCGATTTCGGTCGAATCCGAAGGTGCGGTGGCGATCATGGTTCTGGCTGCGGGCAACCCGACGCCTGGCGTGGCGACCTTCACCTTTGGTGAACTGGCCGGCGCGCATGCCGCATCGACCCGTATTCGTCTGGCCGGCACCCAGGACGTGATCGCAATCGCTCAGATGGCCGATGGCAGCTTTGCCAAGGCCAGCTCGAACGTGAAGGTCACCATCGGCGGCTGCGGCGGCTGATCCGCGTCATCGCTCGCCGGCCCGAGGGGCCGGCATCCGTTAACGCATAGAGAGACTTAGGAGAGACAAAATGGCAGAAGGCGTAAAACCCCGCGTCAAGGCCCCCAGCAAGGCAGCAGCCGGCGAGGCGGTCGTTCTGAAGACCCTGATCAGCCACCAGATGGAATCGGGCCAGCGCAAGAACGCGGACGGCACCCCGATCCCGCGCTCGATCATCAACCGCTTCACCTGCGAGTTCAACGGCAAGTCCGTGATCGACGTCAAGATGGAGCCGGCGATCTCGACCAACCCGTACTTCGAATTCGAAGCCGTGATTCCCGAAGCAGGCGACCTGAAGTTCACCTGGTACGATGATGACGGCTCGGTCTACGAAGACACCAAATCCGTGGCGATCGGCTAAGCCGCACGGTCCAGCGATATCCCGGGGCGCGGACGATAACGGATCCGCGCCCTGGGCAGCCAAAAGGGAGGGCACTACATGAAATTCAAGGCAATGACGGCAGTAGCCGCACTGCTTCTCTCGGTTCCGGCAGTGACGCTGGCAGATCCCGACGGGGACTCGCTTGTGATCAATGGCGAAATCGAAATGATCACCGAGACCGCCGCACCCGCGCATCTGTCGGATGCGATGGACACGATCTATTCCGGCTGGCGCTTCCGCGAGGATGAGACCCAGGCGTTGCAGCTGGACGACTTCGACAACCCCGGCATGATCTTCGCCGATCTTGGTCTGGATCAGTGGAACAAGGTCGAGGGCGAGGCGGGCAAATCCTGCGCGTCCTGCCATGATGATGTTGCCGAAAGCATGAAGGGTGTGCGCGCCACTTATCCGAAGTGGAACGAGACGGCTGGCGAAGTCCGTACTCTTGCGATGCAGATCAACGGCTGCCGCACAGAGAACATGAAGGCCGAGCCCTACAAGTACACCAGCGGCGAGATGACGAACATGGAAGCGCTGATTTCCGTTCAGTCGCGCGGCATGCCGGTGGATGTGGCGATCGACGGTCCCGTTCAGGCGACCTGGGAAGCGGGCAAGGAAATGTACTATACCCGTTTCGGTCAGCTGGAACTGTCCTGCGCCAACTGCCACGAGCAGAACTATGGCAACATGATCCGCGCGGATCACCTGAGCCAGGGCCAGATCAACGGCTTCCCGACCTATCGTCTGAAGAACGCCAAGCTGAACCAGGTGCATGACCGCTTCAAGGGCTGCATCCGCGACACCCGCGGGCACACCTTCGATCCCGGCAGCCCCGAATTCGTGGCGCTTGAACTCTATGTCGCAAGCCGCGGCAATGGCCTTTCGGTCGAGGGCCCTTCAGTCCGCAACTGAACCATACGTCGGGGGCGGCGTGACCGCCCCCGACCTTTTCATTCGCAAAACTTTCAAACGACAGGCCACCCAGGCCAAACCGCTGGCCTGTACGGACAGCGGTCACGAAACACTCTAACTTATCGGAGCCAGGGCTCATGATCTCTCGCCGTGATTTTCTTCAGGTCGGCATGGCCGCATCCGCGCTGGTCGGCGCCTCGGGTTTCGGCAACTGGGCGCGGCTGGCCGCGCAGCAGAGCCTGACCCAGGATCAGCTGTTGCAGTTCGACACGTTCGGCAACGTGTCGCTGATCCACATCACCGACATTCATGCACAACTGAAGCCGATCTTTTTCCGCGAGCCCGAGATCAACCTGGGCGTCGGTGACAACAAGGGGCATGTGCCGCACATCACGGGCGCCGATTTCCGCAAGCTGTACGGGATCGACGATGGCTCCGCCTCGGCCTATGCGCTGACCTACAACGATTTCACCGCGCTGGCGAAAACCTATGGCCGCATGGGCGGCATGGACCGTGTCGCCACGGTCGTGAATGCGATTCGCGCCGAGCGTCCCGATGCGCTGCTGCTGGATGGTGGCGACACCTGGCATGGTTCCTACACCTGTTATCACACGCAGGGGCAGGACGTGGTCAACGTCATGAACGCGCTGAAGCCCGATGCGATGACCTTCCACTGGGAATTCACCCTTGGCACCGAACGCGTGCGCGAACTGGTCGAGGGCCTGCCCTTTGCCGCCCTGGGCGCGAACATCTTCGACGCCGAATGGGATGAACCGTCCGAGGATTTCAAACCCTATCAGTTCTTCGAACGCGGCGGCGTCAAGATTGCCGTGATCGGCCAGGCATTCCCCTACATGCCGATTGCCAACCCCGGCTGGATGTTCCCCGAATACAGCTTTGGCATCCGCGACCAGCGCATGCAGGAAGTCGTGGATGAAGTGCGCGCGGAAGGGGCTGAACTGGTGGTCTGCCTCAGCCATAACGGCTTTGACGTCGACAAGAAGATGGCGTCCCGCGTCACCGGCATCGACGTGATTCTCACGGGCCACACCCATGACGCGCTGCCCGAACCCGTCCTGGTCGGCGAGACGATCCTGATCGCCTCCGGCTCCAACGGCAAATTCGTCAGCCGCGTCGATCTGGACGTGCGCGAGGGCCGACTGATGGGCTTCCGCCACAAGCTGATCCCGATCTTTTCGGATGTGATCACCCCGGATGCCGAGGTGGCCGCCCTGATCGACGAACAGCGTGCACCCTTCGCCGACAAGCTGTCCGAGGTGATCGGCCAGGCCGATACGCTGCTTTATCGGCGCGGCAACTTCAACGGAACCTGGGATGACCTGATCTGCGACGCGCTGATTTCCGAGCGCGAGGCAGACATCGCCATGTCGCCGGGCGTGCGCTGGGGCCCGTCGATCCTGCCGGGTCAGGACATCACCCGCGAGGATATCCACAACGTCACCTCGATGACCTACGGCAAAGCCTATCGCACCGAAATGACAGGGGAATTCCTGAACGTCATCCTGGAAGACGTAGGCGACAACCTGTTCAACCCCGATCCCTATTACCAACAGGGCGGCGATATGGTGCGCGTGGGTGGCCTGGGCTACCGGATCGACGTGTCCAAGCCGATGGGCCAGCGGATCAGCGACATGACCCTTCTCAAGACGGGCGAGGCGATTGATCCCGCGAAAACCTATGTGGTGGCCGGCTGGGCCTCGGTGAACGAGGGCACGGAAGGACCGCAGATCTGGGATGTGGTCGAGGATTACATCCGCAAGCAGGGCACCGTGAAGGTCGCGCCGAACACAAGTGTGCAGGTGGTGGGGGCATAAGCCCCCATGACGGCAGGGTAGGGGCTTTGGCCCCATTGCCAAGGACATATTTTGACTCTATCAAATTCATAAAAGCGAATTTGATGATCTGAAAAGGAGGCAAGGACAGATGACAGCCAGCTCCAATGACATGAAATCCTCGCGTCGGGCGTTCCTTCGGGGCGCGCTGGCCGCAGGTGGCGCGGTGGCAGGGGCCACGGCAGCCAAGGCAGCGGGTCCCGATCCGCTGATCACCGAGGTTCAGCCCTGGGCCAGCGGCCTGGGCGACGGTGTGGACGCGACGCCCTATGGCATGCCCATCAAGTTTGAATCCGACGTGGTGCGCCGCAATGTCGGATGGCTGACCGCCGACGTGATCAGCTCGATCAACTTCACGCCGATCCATGCGCTGGACGGCACCATCACCCCGCAGGGCTGCGCCTTTGAACGGCACCATTCGGGCGCGATCGAGCTGTCGAAAAAGGACTACCGGCTGATGATCAACGGGCTGGTCGACCGCCCGCTGGTCTTCACCTATGCTGATCTGGAACGGTTCCCGCGCGAGCAGCACGTCTACTTCTGCGAATGCGCGGCCAACACGGGCATGGAATGGGCCGGCGCACAGCTGAACGGCGCGCAATTCACCCATGGCATGATCCACAACATGGAATACACCGGCGTTCCCCTGCGTACCCTTCTGGCCGAGGCCGGGCTGGACATGGCGGGCGATCTGTCGGGCAAGTGGGTTTACGTGGAAGGGGCTGATGCCTCGTCCAACGGGCGTTCGATCCCGATGGAAAAGGCGCTGGACGATGTGCTGGTGGCCTTCAAGGCCAATGGCGAGGCGCTGCGGATGGAACATGGCTACCCTGTGCGCCTGGTCGTGCCGGGCTGGGAAGGCAATATGTGGGTCAAGTGGCTGCGCCGAATCGAGGTGATGGACGGCCCCGTGGAAAGCCGCGAGGAGACCTCGAAATATACCGATACGCTGGCGGATGGCACTTCGCGCAAGTGGACCTGGGTGATGGATGCGAAATCCGTGATCACCAGTCCCAGCCCGCAGTCACCGATCCATCACGGCAAGGGCCCACTGGTGATTACCGGGCTGGCATGGTCCGGTCGCGGGGCAATCACCCGTGTCGATGTGACCACCGATGGCGGCAAGACATGGCAGCAGGCGCGTCTGGCGGCACCCGGCCAGGCCAAGGCGCTGACCCGTTTCTATTTCGATCACAACTGGGACGGCGAGGAGATGCTTCTGCAAGCCCGCGCCCATGACGAGACAGGCTATGTCCAGCCGACCAAGACGCAGCTGCGTGACATTCGCGGCCTGAACTCCGTCTATCACAACAACTGTATCCAGACCTGGTGGGTAAAACCGAACGGGGAGGCTGAAAATGTCGAAATCTCTTAATCTCTACGGCGGTCTTGGCCTGGGCGCTGTCGCCATCCTGACCGGCGCCTACAATTTCGCCGATCGCAACGTGACACCCATGCCGACAGATGTGCGGGTGATGGGCGAGGCGCCGGGCAACCCCGATATCGGCTTCATGCTGCGCCCCGCCGTGGCCAGCACCATGCCCAGCGACGGCCCGATGGGCATTGGCCGCACGGCGCTGCCCGAAGAAATCGCCGCATGGGATATGGACGTGAGCCCCAACGGCACCGGCCTGCCGGTCGGATCCGGCAACGTCGAGGATGGCGATGCCCTGTTCCAGGATTACTGCGCGGTCTGCCATGGCGTCTTCGCCGAAGGCGTTGACAACTGGCCCAAGCTGGCCGGTGGCGCCGATACGCTGGACCGGGAAGATCCGCTCAAGACGGTCGGGTCTTACTGGCCCTATCTGTCGACCGTGTGGGATTACGTTCACCGCTCGATGCCTTTCGGCAACGCGCAAAGCCTGTCTGCGGATGAGGTCTATGCCATCACGGCCTATATCCTTTATTCCAACGATCTGGTTGAGGATGATTTCGTCCTGTCGAACGAGAACTTCACCGAGATCGAATTGCCCAACGCGAACGGTTTCATCATCGACGATCGCGATCAGACCGAACTGCCCGTCTTCTCGCAGGAACCCTGCATGGAGAACTGCAAGGACACGGTCGAGATCACGATGCGGGCCACGGTTCTGGATGTGACGCCGGATCAGACCGCAGCGCGCGAGGCTTTCGAGGCCGAGCAGGCAGCCGCGGCCGCCTCCGAAGCAACCCCGGCGGCACCCGAGACCGCTGCCGCGGCAACCGAAACCGCAGCGGCAACCGAAACCGCAGCAGCCCCTGCAGCAGAAGCCGCCGCACCGGCCGCCGCGGGCGGTCTGAACATGGAACTGGTCGCCGCAGGCGAGAAGGTCTTCAAGAAATGCGCGGCCTGCCACCAGGTGGGCGAGGGCGCGCAGAACAAGGCCGGCCCGATGCTGAATGGCGTGATGGGGCGGCCCCTTGGTGGCCTGGAAGGCTTCGGTTATTCCAAGGCGATGGCCGAGATGGGCGCTGCGGGCACCGTCTGGAACGAGGAAACCATGTCCGAATTCCTGGCCAAGCCGCGCGACTATGTGAAGGGCACCAAGATGTCCTTTGCCGGTCTCAAGAAAGACGACGAGATCGCAGCGATCAACGAATATCTCAAGTCGTTCTCGCAGTAAGTGACACCAACGGGGCAGGCCGGATATCCGGCCTGTCCCGCACCGCGTTCCGGGACGGGGTGCACACTACCAGGCAAGATCTGGACGAGGTTCCGGAAAAGACGGATCCATGCGTTCAGACGGACCTTGCGAGACATCCGTTTCGTATTGCAAGCCGCTGAACATAACCGCGTTCCTGCTTTTCCGGCATATCCTTGTGATCCGTTCTCAAGCGCATCGTGTTGATGTGCCTGACCCAGTTTCCAGTTGTTTTTTTCGGCCCTTTCAGGCTTGCTTGAGGGGTGAAAGAAAGGGGTGTTGCGACGATGTTCCGCAGGATGACGCGCTATATTGTGGTCGGATTTCTGATCGGGGGCGCGGGCGCCGCACAGGCAGAGCTTCTGGGTGACGCCGCGCGCGGCGAGGCGCTGTTTCGCGACTGCGCCGCCTGTCACCAGGTGGGTCCGGGGGCTGAGAACCGCATCGGTCCGCAACTCAACAACATCTTCGGACGCCGGGCCGCCAGTGCGGGCGATGACTATCGCTATTCCAAGGGTCTGACGCGGATGGGGGCGGATGGGCTGGTCTGGACCTTCGACACGCTCAACGCCTATGTCGAAAACCCAAAGGCCCTGGTCAGCGATACACGCATGGCCTATCGCGGCATGAAGGACGAAACCGATCGCGCCGACCTGCTGGCCTATCTGCGCGGCTTTTCCGCAAGCCCCGCAAATATTCCCGAAAGCGAACCGACCGCCCGCCCGCGCGAGGTCGATCTGTCGCCAGAGACGCTGGCCATCGTGGGTGACCGCGCCTACGGCGAATATCTGTCCAGCGAATGCCTGACCTGTCACCAGCGCAGCGGCACGAACGAGGGGATCCCCGGTATCGTGGGCTGGCCGGCCGAGGATTTCGTGATCGCCATGCATGCCTACAAACGCCAGATCCGCCCGCATCCCGTCATGCAGATGATGGCCGGGCGGCTGTCTGACGAAGAGATTGCGGCTTTGGCCGCATATTTTGCGGATCTGGAATGATCCGCGTCTGGTTCTAGGGAGGAACTGTAAATGACTTTGAACAGAAGAGCATTCATCGGCACGGGTGTAGCCGCAGCCGCCGCATTGCGCGCCCCTATGGTCTGGTCGCAGGGGCGTCCGCGTGTCGTGGTCGTGGGCGGCGGCGCAGGCGGCGCCACTGTGGCGCGCTATCTTGCCAAGGACAGCCAGGGGCAGATCGACGTGACCCTGGTGGAACCGACACGGCATTACTACACCTGCTTTTTCTCGAACCTCTATATCGGCGGGTTCCGCGACATCGCCAGCATTGGCCATTCCTATGGCAAGCTGGCGGCCGAATACGGCATCAACGTGGTCCATGACTGGGCCGTTGGCGTGGATCGTGACGCCAAGACCGTGACGCTGGCGGGCGGTGCGGTGCTGCCTTATGACCGGCTGGTCCTCAGCCCCGGTATCGATTTCGTCGACGGATCAGTTCCCGGCTGGGATGTCACCGTGCAGAACAAGATGCCCCATGCCTACAAGGCCGGATCGCAATCCGAGCTGCTGAAGGCGCAGATCGAGGCGATGCCCCAGGGCGGGCGCTTTGCGATGGTTGCGCCGCCAAACCCCTATCGCTGCCCTCCGGGACCCTATGAGCGGATCAGCATGGTCGCCCATCTGCTGACCCAGGTGAACCCGACCGCCAAGATCCTGCTGGTCGATCCGAAGGACAAATACAGCAAGCAGGCCCTGTTCGAAGAAGGCTGGGCCAAGCATTATCCCGGCATGGTCGAACGGATCGGCCCCGATTTCGGCGGCGACAAGGTCGAGGTGCGGGCCGATGCGATGGAAGTCGTGATCGACGGCACGGTCGAGAAGGTCGATGTCTGCAACGTCATTCCCGGCCAGAAGGCAGGCCGCATCTGCGAGATGGCAGGCATCACCGATGGCAATTGGGCCCCGGTCACCGGCTACACGATGCAAAGCCGCATTGATGGCACTATCTACGTGCTGGGCGATGCGACCGCGCAAGGCGACATGCCGAAATCGGGCTATTCGGCCAATAGCCAGGCCAAGGTCGCGGCCATGGCGATCCGGGGCGAATTGCTGGGCAGCTCGGTCTTCCCGGCCAAGTTCTCGAACACCTGCTGGTCGCTGATCGCGCCAGAGGACGGGGTCAAGGTCGGCGCGGCCTATGAGCCGACGGATGAGAAGATCGCAAGCGTGTCCAGCTTCGTCAGCCAGACCGGCGAGGATGCCGCCCTGCGCAAGCAGACCTATGAGGAAAGCCTCGGCTGGTACGCGGGTATCACCAGTGACATGTTCGGCTGATTGCAAAATCTGCTGTTGACAGGCTGCCTCTCTGACTGGCCGCCCCTCGTGTCAGCGGGGGGCGGTTCGCGTTTGGGCGATGTCACGGGCCATGATGGAATGGGCCGCGACCGGATGGGCCACAAGGCAAGGTTTACGCCACCCCGATGCCCTTCAACGCACCCAGAAGGGCCGGTATCTTTTCCTTGAACTTGAAAAACCCATGCGTCGCATGCGGCCAGGCGGCGCTGTCGAAAGCGCGGCGCAGGCGCACCAGGCGGATGCCATCCGGCGCCAGCAGCCCTTCCAGCGCCTGCAGGGCAAGGGCGTTCGGGCCGACCGGGGCATAGGGCGTCACGATCTGTCGCGCCCCTGTCTCGCGCGCCCACAGGGCCAGCGCCTCGACCTCTTGCCGGGGCGGGGACAGATCGCCCAGCCGGTCCTTCCAGCGGGTTGCCACATCCGTCATCGCATCCGATGCGAAACCCTCCGGCAGCGGCGCGACATGCAGGGGGCTGCGATCCTTCACGGTTGACAGGAAACCCGTGCCCAGCGGATTGGCGACATGGTCCAGCAGGTAGGCGGGGCTCAGGTCATCGTCATGCAGCAGCAGGATCGTGGGCAAGGCCGGGTCCATCTGCCCGGCCGGGGGCAGCGGCAGGCGCGGCGCCTCGGGCCCGTCCAGCGGCAGGGCGACGCTGGCCAGACCCCTTGGGCGGAAACGCCCGCCGGTATAGGTTTCGATATTGTCGGGCCGCGCCAGATAGGTCTTGCCGCGCGTCTGCAATCCCGCGACCCAGCGCCAGCCAAGTGTATTTGACGCGGGATCGCCATCAAGCAGGTGCCGCAGGAAGAAATCGGCCCCCAGTTCCCAGGGCAGGCGCAGCGTGAAGACCCAGATCGAGGCGAACCACATCCGTGCGTGATTGTGCAGATATCCCGTCTGCCGCAACTCCCGCGCCCAGTGATCAAAGGCGTCGATCCCGGTCTGCCCGCCGCAGGCATCGGCCCAGGCCTGGCGCAAGCCGGATTGCGTCTGCACCTGGTCCAGCGCCGCGTTCAACCCGCGGCGATACATCTCCCAGACTGCGGGGCGCTGCTCCAGCCAGCCCTTCCAGTAGCTGCGCCAATAGACCTCCTGCACGAATTTCTCGGCGGCCTGGGGCGAATGGCGGCCCAGCACGGCCTGCAGCACCTCGGCCTCGGTCAGCAGGCGGTGCCGGATATAGGGCGACAGGGTCGAGACGTGGCGATGCCCGCCCGCGCCGAAATCATGGTTGCGCATCCGGGCATAATCAGCCCCCGCATGGGGCACGAAACGCGCCAGACGTTCTAGTGCCGCGGTGCGCGTGGCGGGAAAATCGGTGGGGATGCTCTGGGTCATTGTCGGTGGTCCTGTGGCGCCTCGCGCGGATACTTCTGGCGACACCTAGCGCCCGGCCTGCGGGCTTCAACGCCCCGTTACGGGCGGGTGACGGGGCGATAAATCCCCCGCGCCCCTTGCAGCCCGATGGGCGCAAGACTAAGACTCCGGTAACACCTCGGGACTATGGATGAACAACAGCAGCAGCAGGCAGGCGGATTATGAAAGACCCTATTGACGTTTACATGAACACCCTCGTGCCCATGGTGGTCGAACAGACCAGCCGCGGCGAACGTGCCTATGACATCTTTTCGCGCCTGCTGAAGGAACGGATCATCTTTCTGTCGGGGCCGGTACATGACGGCATGTCCAGCCTGATCGTGGCGCAGCTTCTGCATCTTGAGGCGGAAAACCCGTCGAAAGAGATCAGCATGTACATCAACAGCCCCGGTGGCGTGGTGACATCGGGCCTGTCGATCTATGACACGATGCAGTACATCAAGCCGAAAGTCTCGACCCTGGTGGTGGGGCAGGCGGCCTCGATGGGGTCGCTTCTGCTGACCGCGGGCGAAAAGGGGATGCGCTTCTCGCTGCCCAACAGCCGCGTCATGGTGCACCAGCCCTCGGGCGGCTACCAGGGTCAGGCGACGGATATCATGATCCACGCCGCCGAAACCCAGAAGCTGAAGAACCGCCTGAACGAGATTTACGTCAAGCATACCGGCCAGACCCTCAAGAAGGTCGAGGCGGCGCTAGAGCGCGACAATTTCATGTCGGCCGAAGATGCCAAGGAATGGGGCCTGATCGACGAAATCGTCGAAAGCCGCGGCAAGGCGGAAGACGTGAAGGCATAACACGAACTTGTCCCACCCACCTGCGGGTGGGACAATTTTGACATTGTGGTGGCCGGGGGGCTGGCCTAAGCTTGGTCCCAAGCGTGCAAGTCGCGGCAGCGCGGGCTGACAGCACCACAGGACAAGGCCTGAAAGGGACGACATGGCGAGCAATTCCGGCAGCGACAGCAAGAACACCCTTTACTGCAGCTTTTGCGGAAAAAGCCAGCATGAGGTGCGCAAACTGATCGCAGGCCCTACGGTCTTCATCTGCGACGAATGCGTCGAACTGTGCATGGACATCATCCGCGAGGAGACGAAAAGCGCAGGGTTGAAGGCGACCGACGGCGTGCCCACGCCCAAGGACATCTGCGCGGTGCTGGATGATTATGTCATCGGCCAGCAGAAGGCGAAAAAGGTGCTCTCGGTTGCGGTGCACAACCATTACAAGCGCCTGAATCATTCGTCCAAGACCAATGACATCGAACTGTCGAAATCGAACATCCTGCTGATCGGCCCGACCGGGTGCGGCAAGACGCTGCTGGCGCAGACGCTGGCGCGGATCCTTGATGTTCCTTTCACCATGGCCGATGCCACCACCCTGACCGAAGCGGGTTACGTGGGCGAGGATGTCGAGAACATCATCCTCAAGCTGCTGCAGTCCAGCGAATACAATGTGGAACGCGCGCAGCGCGGCATCGTCTATATCGACGAGGTCGACAAGATCACCCGCAAGTCCGAAAACCCGTCGATCACCCGTGACGTGTCGGGCGAGGGCGTGCAGCAGGCGCTGCTGAAGCTGATGGAGGGCACCGTCGCATCCGTGCCGCCGCAGGGCGGGCGCAAGCATCCGCAGCAGGAATTCCTGCAGGTGGACACGACCAACATCCTGTTCATCTGTGGCGGCGCCTTTGCCGGCCTTGACCGGATCATCGCGCAGCGCGGCAAGGGCAGCGCCATGGGCTTTGGTGCCGATGTGAAGGATCCCGACACGCGCCGTGTGGGCGAGACCTTCAAGGATCTGGAGCCGGAAGATCTGCTGAAATTCGGTCTGATCCCGGAATTCGTGGGTCGTCTGCCGGTGATCGCGACGCTGGAAGACCTGGACGAGGACGCGCTGGTCACGATCCTGACGCAGCCCAAGAACGCCCTGGTCAAACAGTATCAGCGTCTGTTCGAGCTGGAAAACGTCAAGCTGACCTTCACCGAGGATGCGCTGACCGCCATCGCCAAACGCGCCATCGAGCGCAAGACCGGCGCACGTGGCCTGCGCTCGATCCTCGAAGATATTCTGCTGAACACCATGTTCGAACTGCCCGGCATGCCCAATGTCGACGAAGTTCTGGTGAACGAGGAAGCGGCGATCTCGGCGGCGCAGCCCCTAATGATCTATGCCGAAGCCAAGAAGGAAGGCGCCTCGGCCAGCTGACCCCCGCGGCCTTGTGCCGGTGGAACGGGCGGAATGGATATTTGAGGCAAGAAGAAACAGGGGCCGTGCCGAAAGGCGCGGCCCTTTGCCATTCGGCGCGCTTGTGACTGGACCTTGGCGCGCGCAGGTGGCATAGCAGGAACGACGAATAGCGGAGGCTTCGATGGGCATTCTGAACACGCTCTTGCGCGCGGTGACCTGGTGGAACGGCCAGACCCTGAACACGCAGATCCATACCTGGCGCAAGGGCGTCAAGGTGGGCGAAGATGCACAGGGCAACGCCTTTTACACCACGCGCGACGGCAAGCGGCGCTGGGTGATCTTCAACGGCGAAGTCGAGGCCAGCAGGGTCAGCCCCGATTGGCACGGATGGCTGCACCATACCTACAAGGAAGCCCCGACGGACCGGCCCCTGGCGCACAAGCCCTGGGAAAAGCCCCATCAGGAAAACCTGTCCGGCACGCCGCTGGCCTATGCGCCGGCCGGGTCGATCCGCCGCGCGGAACCGGCGCCGCGCAAGGATTACGAAGCCTGGACCCCCGAGTGATGCGCGGCTGAGGAGCGACCGATGTCCGAGACAAAGACGGAAGTGGCGGTTGGCGCCGCAGTTCTCGCCGTGGCGGCGGGTTTCCTGATCTATGCGGGTCAGGTGACGGGCCTTTCGGCGCCGACTGCGGGCTATCCGCTGACCGCCTCGTTCCGCTCGCTGGAGGGCGTCAGCGTGGGCACCGATGTGCGCCTTGCCGGCGTCAAGGTGGGCAGCGTCACCGCGGTCAGCCTGAACCCCGATACATTCCGCGCCGACACGACGATCACCGTGCTGGACGGGATCGTCCTGCCTGATGACACGTCAATCCTGATTTCTTCGGAAGGGTTGCTGGGCGGCAATTTCGTGGAACTGATGCCGGGCGGATCGCCCTTCAACCTGAGCCCCGGCGACGAGATCATCGATACGCAGGGCGCGGTCAGCCTTGTGTCCCTGCTGATGAAATTCGTCGGCGGCGAGGGGCAGTGACCATGCGCGCCATCCTCTTGGCCGCGGGGGTGGTGCTGGGCGCCGCCGGACATGGGGTCGCGCAAGACACCCAGACGGCCACCGGGACCGGCGCGGTGCTGCGTGTGCTGGACAAGATCAACGGCGAGGTGCAGGACATCACCTTGGTGAACGGCACGGCTGGCGCTGTCTGGCGGATGCAGGTCGAACTTGGGGAATGCCGTTACCCGGCGGGCAACCCTGCAGGCGACGGAATTGCCTTTGTCACCCTGCGTCAGCAAGGCCAGGCGGATTCGTTGTTTCGCGGCTGGATGTTTGCCTCGGCGCCGGCGCTGAACGCGCTGGATCATCCGCGCTATGATGTCTGGGTGATCCGCTGCACCACGTCCTGAGGGCTGTCGGGCAGGGCAGGTCCGGTGAAATCGCCATGGCCTGCAAGAGCCGTCTCCAATTGACGATGATATTCGCCGCGTGTCACCTCGACCGCCCCCAGTGACGCCAGATGCGGTGTCAGAAACTGTGCGTCGAACAGTGTGAACCCGCCCTGCCGCAGGCGGTCCACAAGATAGGCCAACGCGATCTTGGATGCATCCTTGCGGCGTGAAAACATGCTTTCCCCAAAGAACGCGGCCCCCAAAGTGACCCCGTAGACCCCGCCGACAAGCGCGTCCCCTTCCCAGACTTCAAGGGAATGGGCCTGTCCCATCTTGTGCAGGGCCAGGTAGAGACGGCGGATTTCGTCGTTGATCCATGTCTCGTCGCGGTCGGCGCAGGCGTCGACCACTTCGGCGAAGGCGCTGTCGATCGTGACGCGGTGCTGCCAGCGGCGCATGCGCCGTGCAAGGCTGCGCGAGACATGAAACCCGTCCAGCGGAAAGATGCCGCGACGGCGTGGATCGACCCAGAAAACATCCGGGTCGTCGCGCGTCTCGGCCATCGGAAAAATGCCCGCGGCATAGGCGTTCAACAGCAGTTCGGGCGTGATGACCGGGTCCGTCATGCGCGGACCCGGAGCGTTTCCGGAGGCGGCACCCTCAGGCCGGAAGATGCGTCTTCAGCCAATGTTCCAGCCAGTGGATGTTGTAATTGCCGGTCTGCACATCCTCTTCCTGCAAAAGCGCGTGAAAGAGCGGAATGGTCGTATCGACACCGTCCACGATCAACTCGCCCAGGGCACGCGCCAGGCGGGCCAGCGCCTCGGGGCGGTCACGGCCGTGCACGATCAGCTTGCCGATCAGGCTGTCGTAATAGGGTGGGATCCGATAGCCGTCATAGAGGGCGGAATCGATACGCACGCCAAGCCCGCCGGGGGCGTGATACTGCGTGATCCGTCCGGGGCAGGGCGCGAAATTCGGCAGCTTCTCGGCGTTGATGCGCACTTCGATCGCGTGGCCATTGATCGTCAGATCCTCTTGCGTGAAGGACATCGGCAGCCCTTCGGCCACACGGATCTGTTCGCGCACAAGGTCCACGCCAAAGATCGCCTCGGTCACGGGGTGTTCCACCTGCAACCGCGTGTTCATCTCGATGAAATAGAACTCGCCTTTCTCGTAGAGAAACTCGATCGTGCCTGCGCCGATATAGTTGATCTTTGCCACGGCATCCGCGCAGACCTTGCCGATGCGGGCGCGTTCTTCGGCCGTGATCACAGGGCCGGGGGCTTCTTCGAAGACCTTCTGGTGGCGGCGCTGCAGCGAGCAGTCACGTTCGCCCAGATGCACGGCGCGGCCCTTGCCGTCACCGAAGACCTGGATCTCGATGTGGCGCGGCGTGGTCAGGTATTTTTCGATATAGACCTCGTCATTGCCGAAGGCGGCCTTGGATTCCGACCGTGCGGTCATGAAGGCGCTTTCCATGTCGGCAGCGGTCATCGCCACTTTCATCCCGCGCCCGCCACCGCCGGCCGTCGCCTTGACGATCACCGGATAGCCGATTTCGGCGCCGACGCGCTTGGCATCCGCCAGGGTGGGCACGCCACCATCCGATCCGGGCACGCAAGGCACGCCAAGCGCCTTCATCGTATCCTTCGCGGTGATCTTGTCACCCATGATGCGGATATGTTCGGCCGTGGGGCCGATGAAGGTGATGCCATGGTCCTCGACGATCTGCACGAAATTGGCGTTCTCGGACAGAAAGCCGTAGCCGGGATGGATCGCCTGTGCGCCCGTGATCTCGCAGGCCGAGATGATGGCCGGGATCGACAGATAACTGTCGGTCGACGGGGGCGGCCCGATGCAGATGGCTTCGTCCGCCATGCGGACATGCATCGCGTCGGCATCGGCGGTCGAATGCACGGCCACGGATTTGATGCCCATTTCACGGGCGGCACGGATCACGCGCAAGGCAATCTCGCCGCGGTTCGCAATCAGGATCTTCTCGAACATTGCCAAGGCCTTATTCGATGATCATCAAGGGGGCGCCATATTCCACGGCGGCACCGTCTTCGACAAGGATCCGCTTGACCGTGCCCGACTTGGGGGCCGGGATGTGGTTCATCGTCTTCATCGCCTCGATGATCAGCAGGGTATCACCCTCGTTGACCTGCGCGCCAACGCTGACGAAGGCGGGCGAGCCGGGTTCGGCCTGCATGTAGACGGTCCCGACCATGGGCGAGGTGACAGCGCCCGGCAGCGTCGCGGGGTCCTGCGCGGCAGCGGCGGCGGGGGCGGCTGCGGCGGGGGCCAGGGCGGCGGGGGCGGCCGCATACTGGACCGGTGCGGCCGGCGCGGCATAGGTCACATTCGGCGCGGCGCGGCTGACACGCACGTTCAGGCTGTCATCCTCGCCATATTCGCGCATCACTTCCAGCTCGGTCAGGTCATTCTCGCGCAGCAGTTCCGCAAGGGCCTGAATGAAGGCAACGTCGCTGTCATGGTTCTTCTTCGTCATAGTGTCCTCGACCGGTTTTGACAGGGCTGCAAGGGGTTCGGCCAGCGACCGACCCTGCGCTATTCTGACCCGCTTATAGGTCATCGTGCCGTCAGGGAAAAGCGGCCAATTCACAAGTCGTGCCGCTGACACGACCTTCGTGGGCAAACGGTCTTGCGTTCTGCGCGATTGCACAGGGCGCCAGGTGGTGCTTTTCTGCGACTGTCAGGGGAGGGCGGACATGAATATTTCCAACTGGTTGCTGCGGCAGGCACAGGTGCATGGGGATCGCCCCGCCCTGTTTCTGGGGCGCGAATGCCTGGCTGATTATGGCCAGTTCCATGCCGAGGCGAGCGCCGTGGCAGGCTGGCTGGGGGCGCAGGGCCTTCGGCAGGGTGATCGCGTGGCCCTGTTCATGAAGAACCGGCCGGAATTTCTGGTGCTGCTTTACGGTATCTGGATGGCTGGGGCCGTGGCCGTGCCGATCAACGCCAAGCTGCACGGGCGCGAGGCGGCCTGGATCCTGGGGGATGCCGACGCCGCGCTGGTCTTTGCCTCGCCTGGCCTGGCCGAGGATCTGGGGCAGGCCATCGCGCAGGATGGGCGGGCCGTGCGCGTGATTGCAGCCGATCCCGCAGGGTTGGCGGATGTGCAGGCCCATGCGGGTCGGGCTGCGCCATGCCCGCTGGCGCCACAGGATCTGGCCTGGCTATTCTACACGTCGGGAACGACAGGGCGGCCCAAGGGCGTGATGATCACCCATGGCATGCTGTCTGCGGTGTGCCTGTCCTACCTGGCCGATGTGGACCATGTCAGCGCAGAGGATGGGGCGCTTTATGCCGCCCCCCTCAGCCATGGCGCGGGGCTTTATGCGATGGTGCATGTGCTGATGGGGGCGCGCCACATCTGCCCGGTGTCCGGCGGGTTCGATCCGGCCGAGATTTTCGATCTGGCGGCTTTTCACGGGCGCACCCACATGTTCGCCGCGCCCACGATGATCAAGCGGATGACGGCCCATGCCCAGGCGCATGGCTTGACCGGGCAGGGGCTGCGGACCGTCGTTTATGGCGGCGGGCCGATGTATGTGGCCGATATCGTCGAGGCGGTCGATACCTTCGGCCCGGTCTTCGTGCAGATCTACGGGCAGGGCGAATGCCCCATGAGCATCACGGCCCTGTCCCGCGCAGACGTGACGGATCGCAGCCACAAGGCATGGCGCGCGCGGCTGGGGTCGGTCGGGCGGGCCCAATCCGTGGTCGAGGTGAAGATCGGCGATGACAGCGGCGCGCCCCTTGCACCGGGGCAGATCGGCGAGATCATGGTCCGTGGCGCGACCGTCATGCCCGGCTATTGGCGCAATCCGCAGGCCACGCAGAAAACCCTCCAGGACGGCTGGCTGCGTACCGGCGACATGGGGGTTCTGGACCCCGCGGGATACCTCACGCTGCACGATCGCAGCAAGGACATGATCATCTCGGGGGGCACCAACATCTACCCGCGGGAGGTCGAGGAAGCCTTGCTGACCCATCCCGACCTGCACGAGGTATCCGTCGTGGGCCAGACCGACCCGGAATGGGGCGAGGTTGTCGTGGCTTTCGTGGTGCCTCGCACGGGGGCGGTTCTGACCCATGCCGCGCTGGACGCGCATTGCCTTGCACAGATCGCGCGTTTCAAGCGCCCCAAGCTCTACGCCGTGCTGCCCGAGCTGCCCAAGAACAACTATGGCAAGGTTCTGAAAACCGCGTTGCGGGACCTTCTGGCAGGGAACACGCTGGATATCCTGCACTGACCGACAAGGGGCCGATCCTGTAAATTCTGCTTCGCGGGCTTTGAAAACAGTGTAAAGTTGACGCGTTTGCAGATGCTTGGAAGGTCATTCTTCCACAATCTGCAAGGATCGCAACAAAGGTGCCCAGGTCATGCCGCAGCGACAGTTGACAGGTGGTCGGATCCGCGAGCGGCGGATCGCACTGGGGGTACGGCAGGCGGATCTGGCGCGCGATGTCGGCATCTCGGCCTCTTATCTGAACCTGATCGAACACAACCGTCGCCGGATCGGTGGCAAGCTGCTGCTGGACCTGTCTGCGGCCCTTGGGGTTGAACCTTCGGCGCTGACGGAAGGGGCCGAGGCTGCCCTGACCGCGACGCTGCGCGATGCGGCCAGCGACACTGCCGCGGCACGGCCCGAGATCGCCGCGATCGAAGATTTCGCCGCCCGCTTTCCCGGCTGGGCCGAAGTGCTGGCAGACCGGCACCGCCGTGTCCTGTCGCTGGAGCATACGGTCGAACAGCTGGCGGATCGGCTGACCCATGACCCCTATCTGGCGGCCGCGATGCATGAGGTGCTGTCGACCGTGACCGCCATCCGGTCCACCGCAGCCATCCTGGTGGACCCCCGCGATATCGAACCTGAATGGCGCGACCGCTTCCATCGCAACATCAACGAGGATGCGGCCCGCCTGGCCCAGAGCGCGCAGGCCCTTGTGGGCTATCTGGACGGTGCGGGAAAGGCTGATGCGGCCCTCAGTTCGCCACAGGATGAAATGGAACGTTTCCTGACCGCGCGCGCGCATCATTTCGCAGAGCTGGAGGTCGAAGGCCCCTTGCCCGATGGCGTCATCACCACCCTGATCGACGCGGCCGACGTTTTGCAATCGACGTCGGCAAGGGCCCAGGCGCGCAGCTATCTGGAACGCTACCGCAGCGATGCCGAACGTCTGCCGCTGGCGCGTCTGCGCGCGGCGCTTGCACAGGTCGGATCCGATGATGCGCCTCTGGACCCGCTCTATCTTGCCGCGCGCCTGTCGGTCGATCCGGCCATCGTGATGCGCCGCCTGGCCAGCCTGCCGCAAGACGCCGAGGCCGCCGGCCCGGTCTCGGCGGTCGGGCTGGCCAGCTGCGACGCCTCCGGAACGCTGCTGCTGCGCCGCCCGATCGACGGCTTCGCCCTGCCGCGCTTTGGCTCTGCCTGTCCGCGTTGGCCGCTGTTCGCGGCGCTCAATCGCCCGATGACACCGATTCGCCAGATATTGCGGCAGAGCGGGCAACACAGGCGCCGGTTCCGCGCCTTTGCCATCGCGCAGCCTGTCGGACAGGCCGATTACAACGCCGAGCCGCTGTTCGAGGCGCATATGCTGATCCTGCCACTGGAGCAAAACAGCCTGCCGGTACGCAGCCCAGCCCCTGCCGAAGGGCCGGATGCGCCGCGCGAAGTGGGCGTCAGTTGCCGGATCTGCCCGGCAGAGGCCTGTCCGGGGCGGCGCGAACCCTCGATCCTGACAGATGGGTTTTGACAGGATGTTCCGCAGCGACGATAGTCGACCATGGTGATGCCGCATCACCCTTGTTGATCAAAGGTGACCTGCGTGCCGAACCGCTACATTCCAGGGGAGGGGAAAGTGGCATGTCCAAACGAGTGCTGATCATCGAGGATGAGCCGAACATCATCGAGGCGATAAGTTTCATCCTGGCGCGTGACGGCTGGCATGTGGACAGCCATTCCAACGGGCATGACGCGGTCTCGGTGGTGCAGGCGCGCGCGCCTGATCTGGTGATCCTTGACGTGATGCTGCCGGGGCGAAGCGGCTATGAGATCCTGACTGATCTGCGCGCCCAGCCCGAAACCCGGGATCTGCCGGTTCTGATGCTGACCGCGCGCGGCCAGGCCCGCGACCGGGAACTGGCCGAACGCGCCGGGGCCAGCCGGTTCATGACCAAGCCCTTTTCGAATGCCGACGTGATCGAGGCCCTCAACGCGCTGGTGGTGCGATGAAGGAAAAGTCGACCCCGGTGTTCCTTGAGCGGCGCAGCTATCGGCAGCGCCGTCTGACCGATGCCGCGCGCCTGCTGCCGGTGCTTGGCGCGCTGTTATGGCTGGTGCCGCTGCTATGGCCCAGATCGCAGCCTGCTGCGACGCCGGATGTGGCCGCGGTCTCCACCTCCAGCGCGATTCTTTACATGTTCGGGGTCTGGACCTTTCTGGCCCTGATGGCCTTGTTCCTGTCGGTGATGCTTGATGCCAACGCCGAAGCGCAGGACGTCGGGGACGACTAGGGCAGGCGGATGGCAACGCTCAATACCCTGATCGCAGTCTGCCTTGTCTATGTGGCAATGCTGTTCGCGGTGGCCTTCATGGCCGAACGCGCTGCGCTCAGGGGGCAGGGCAACTGGTTGCGCTCGCCCTGGATCTATACGCTGTCCCTGTCGATCTACTGTACCGCCTGGACCTTTTATGGCGCGGTTGGCTATGCTGCGCGGTCAGGGCTTGAATACCTGACGATCTACATGGGCCCCACGCTTGTCATGGTCGGCTGGTGGTGGGCCCTGCGCAAGATGGTGCGGATCGGTCGCACGCAGCGCATCACCTCGGTCGCGGATCTGATTTCGTCGCGCTATGGCAAGTCCGGCGTGCTGGCGGTCTGTGTGACGCTGTTGGCCGTAGCCGGGATCACGCCCTATATTTCATTGCAACTGCAATCCGTTACGCTGTCCTTCTCAAGCTTTGCGGTAAGTGATGCGGAAGGTGCGGCCTTGTTTGCCACCTATGACACGGCCTTGTGGGTGGCGGTGGGGCTGGCGCTGTTCACCATCCTGTTCGGCACCCGCAACCTTGATGCGAACGAGCGTCATCACGGGGTGGTCATGGCCATCGCCGTCGAGGCGGTGGTCAAGCTGTTCGCGCTGATCGCGGTCGGTGTGTTCGTGGTCTGGGGACTGGCCGGGGGGATCGCCCCGATGATGGAGCGTATCGACGCCTCCGAGATCGGCCAGTGGCAGGTGCATGGCGGGCGCTGGGTGGGGCTGACCCTGCTGTCGGCGGCGGCTTTCCTGACCTTGCCCCGCATGTTCCAGGTTCTGGTCGTCGAGAACGAGGACGAAAGACATCTGTGTACGGCCGCATGGGCCTTTCCGACCTATCTGATGCTGATGAGCCTGTTTGTCGTGCCGATCGCCGTGATGGGGCTGGAACTCATGCCGCCGGGATCGAACCCAGACCAGTTCGTGCTGACGGTGCCGCTGTCACAGGGGCGCGACGGTCTGGCGATGCTGTCTTTCCTTGGCGGGTTTTCCTCGGCCACCTCGATGGTGATCGTGGCGGCCATCGCGCTGGCCACGATGGTATCCAACCATATCGTGATGCCGATCTTCCTGCGCCTGACGCAGGGCGGGGCCAGCGGGCCATCGGATGTGCGCCATGTGGTGATCCTGGCGCGGCGGCTGTCCATCGGGGTCGTGCTGGGGCTGGGCTATCTTTACTACAAGGTATCGGGCGGCGGCACGGCGCTGGCGGCGATCGGCCTTGTGTCCTTCGCCGGGCTGGCGCAGCTTCTGCCGGCAATGATGGGTGGCATCTTCTGGCGGGGGGCCACGCGCAACGGGGCCCTGGCCGGACTGCTGGTAGGGTTCGCGATCTGGGCCTGGTGCCTGCTTTTGCCGCAATTCGGTGGTGGCGCGCTGTCAGCCACGCTGATGGAGCAGGGGCCCTGGGGGCTGGGCTGGCTGCGGCCCGAAGCCTTGTTCGGCATCGAGGGGGTAGACCCGCTGCTGCATGCGGCGATGTGGTCCTTGTCGCTGAACACGGTGGTTTTCGTGGCGGTTTCGCTGATCAGTTTCCCATCGCCGCTGGAACGGCTGCAGGGCGCGCAATTCGTCAATATCTTCGAGCATTCCAGCAATCCGCAAAGCTGGTCCGGCGGCATCGCGCAATCCGAGGATCTGATGATCATGGCGCAGCGAATCCTTGGCCCGGCCGAGGCGCAGACCTTCTTTCAGACCGAAGCCGCGCGACAGGGGCTGGTCGGGTATCTGCCTGAACCCACACCGGATTTTCTGGCGCGGCTGGAGCGTGAACTGTCCGGTGCGGTGGGCGGCGCCACCGCCCATGCGATGGTGGCGCAGATCATGGGGGCCGCGACCGTCTCGGTCGAGGATCTGCTGGCCGTCGCCGATGAGACCGCGCAGATGATGGAATATTCCAGCCAGCTCGAGGCGAAATCCAGCGAACTGACCCGCACCGCGCGGCAATTGCGCGCCGCCAACGAAAAGCTGACCCAGCTTTCGGTGCAAAAGGATGCGTTTCTCAGCCAGATCAGCCATGAATTACGCACGCCCATGACGTCGATCCGGGCCTTTTCCGAAATCCTGCGCGATGCCGAAGGCTTGCAGCCGAAGGATCTGACCCGCTATGCCTCGATCATCCATGCCGAGGCGATCCGCCTCACGCGTCTGCTGGATGACCTGCTCGATCTGAGCGTTCTGGAAAACGGGCAGGTCAATCTGAACATCCGCGACGGAATGCTGTCTGACGTGATCAGCCACTCCATCGCCGCCACCGGGGCGGACATGCATGCGCTGCGCGTGCGGCGGGTCGGTCCCGCCTCGGAGGTGATGCTGAGCACCGATCTGGACCGGCTGGCGCAGGTCTTCATCAACCTGATCGCCAATGCACAGAAATATTGCGACGCGGAGCGGCCCGAACTGACGATCGAGGTCAATCGGCGTGGCGGGCGGATCATCATCGATTTCATCGACAACGGGTCGGGTATTCCACCCGAATCCCAGAGCATGGTGTTCGAAAAATTCTACCGCGTCGCCGATCGGCAAGCCGGAGGGGCAGGGCTGGGGCTGGCCATCTGCCGCGAGATCATGTCGCGCTTGGGGGGCACCCTTGGGTATCTGCCGGGGCAGGGCGGCGGCGCCTTCCGCGTCAGCCTGCCGGCGGGGCAGCGAATGGCCGCCCGATAGGCTGAAAACATGCCGTGGTTCAGCAAATCGTAACCTTCTGACCGCTATGACAGGGCATGGACCCGCAGAAGCGGTGGCGGAGGCGATGATCGGAACAGCAACAAATGCAGGTTTGCGCCGCAAGGCCAGGATCGCCCGGGATGAGCACCAGGCGCGCGCGATGTCACCGCAGCGTGCCCTGCGGCTGGCCCTCGAAAAGACGGCGGATGAAGATCTGTCGCTGGCGCTGACTGTGTCCTCTTCGGAACGGACAAAGGCGGATCATGCCGGGCTGATCGCCTTGATCCCGGATGCGATGATGCTGATCCTGATTGATGGCCCGGATGGCGCGACCGGGATGGTGGCGCTGGACGCGGCGATACTGGCCTCGCTGATCGAGGTGCAGACCATGGGGCAGGTGCTGTCCCGCCCGACCCCGGTGCGGGCGCTGACGCGGACGGATGCGGCGCTTGCCACGCCCCTGGTGGACGGGGTGCTGACACGGGTCACGGGCCACCTGTCGGATCATCCGGATCGCCACTGGGTCTGCGGCTATCGGTTCGGCGCGATGATCGAGGATCGGCGCAGCCTTGGCCTGGCGCTGACGGCCCCGGATTATCACGTGTTCCGCCTGCCGCTGGATATCGGGCCGGGCATACGCATGGGGGAAATGGTTCTGGCGCTTCCCGTACGGCCCGACCCGGCCGTGGTGGCAGGCGTGGCCGAACAGGCCGATCCCTCGCGCCAGCTTCAGGACAGGGTGCTGGCCGCCCCTGCCAGGCTGGACGCGATCCTGTGCCGTTTGCACCTGCCGCTGTCAGAGATCGGCGCGCTGTCCGTGGGCGATGTGCTGGCCGTGCCGCAGGACGCGATTCGCGAGATTTCGATCGAAGTTGCCGGGGCGCGGCGGCTGGCGACGGCGCGGCTGGGAAAACTGGACGGCTTGCGTGCCCTGCGCCTGAACTTGCCCGACACGTTACCCGATCATGGGCTTGGGACAGATGCGGCGGTGCATGGGGAACAATCCGCCCCCCAGGCGCCGCCAATGCCCGCCGCATCGCTTGCGGATGCGGTGCCGGAACCGGCCGCGCCCGGCCCGCGCGCCCGGCCCGCCGACGGGGGCCCCGACGGGGGCGCAGAGGATGCGGAAGGATCGCGCGCCGTGGCCACGGCCACAATGGATGCGTTTCAGGCGGAACTGACAGGCATGGGGCGTCTTGACGGCGACCCGATGGATGATTTTGCCCTGTCGATGGGCACTGGCCCCGCCGCTGCCTGAACGGCGGGACCCGCCGCTGATGTCAAAGACCGCCGCGCTGCGCGATCGCGTCAAGCTGCGGGCGCAGCCCTGCCAGATCATAACCGGCCTGCGCGGTGGCCTGCATGATCTGGTCAACCGGCAGATGCCCGGCCTGGCCCAGCGACCAGACAACGGAACAGCGTGTTCCTGATGCACAATAGGCAAGCACCGGCCCTGATGCCTCCTCGATCAGGCTGCGCTGTTGCGCGACCCGGTCCGGGGTCATGGTCTGATGCGTCAGGGGCAGGGCGTGAAAGGTCAGGCCCGCGGCCTGGGCCGCCTCGGCCATGACCGCCGCCTGATGCGAGGGGGGAACCTCCTCGTCCGGGCGGTTGCAGATGAGGGTGGTGAATCCCGCAGCCTTGATCGCCGCGATATCCTCGGGGTCGATCTGCGGCGAGACGGCGTAGCGGGGTGTGATCTGACGAATATCCATGATCTCGCTTTATTCCGCCGGAACTGCCCTGTCCAGCTTGACGCGCAGCATTGGCGCAAGCGCCATGCCGGCCAGCATTGCCACGGCAAAGACCCAGTGCCAGACCCCGCCATAAGACAGCGACGCGATCGAGGGGCCGGGGCACAGGCCCGCCAGCCCCCAGCCAGCACCGAACATGGTCGATCCCAAGACCAGGTTGCGGCTGACCTTTGGGTCTTGCGGCGCGGGGAACGCCCCGCCCACCAGCGGCCTGCGCCCCGGCACCAGCCGCCAGGCAATCGCCATCGGGATGATCGCGCCGCCCATGACGAAGGCCAGCGTCGGGTCCCAGTCGCCGAAAACATCCAGCCAGCCCTGGACCTTGGCGGTGTCGGTCATGCCCGACACGAACAGACCCGCGCCAAACAGACCGCCCGCGATGAATGCATAAAGCAGGCGCATCAGATCACCCCCAGCAGATGACGGAAAAAGACCACCGTCAGGCCGCCTGCCAGAATATAGAAGACGGTGGCGACGATGCCGCGCAGGCTGAAGCGCGAGATGCCGCAGACCCCGTGCCCCGAGGTGCAGCCATTGGCCAGCCGCGTCCCCGCACCGACCAGCAGACCGGCCGTGACGATCACCAGCGGGTTGGTCGACACATGGGTATCGACATGGCCGTAAAGCGGATAGAGCAGTATCGGCAGCAGGATCACGCCCGCCAGGAACATCAGCCTTTCGGATGCCGTGTCGCGCCCGCTGCCATCGACCAGGCCGCCAATGATGCCGCTGGCCCCCATGATGCGGCCATTGGCCAGCAGATATACGGCCCCTCCGGTCCCGATGAGCAAGCCGCCCACAAGGCCCCAAATCCAATCCTGTTCCATAGTCGTCCTGTCCTGTTGGTTCGCGAAAAAACGCCCGGGCCGCGATCTTGCGCCGCGCCCGGACGGGGGGTCAGAGCTTGTTGACCGGTACTTTCAGAAACACATCGCCCTGTTCATCGGCGGGCGGCATCTGGCCTGCGCGCATGTTGACCTGAAGCGAGGGGATGATCAGCCTGGGCATGGCCAGCTGGGCATCGCGCGCATCGCGCATCTTGACGAAACTGTCGCGGTCCTTGCCGGCGCCGACATGGATATTGCCAGCCTTCTGCGCCGCCACCGTGGTTTCCCAGGCATATTCATCCCGGCCCGGCGCCTTGTAGTCGTGGCACACGAAGATCCGCGTCTCGTCCGGCAGGGCCAGGATCTTCTGGATCGAATTGAACAGCACCTCGGAAGAGCCACCCGGAAAATCGCAACGCGCCGTGCCGAAATCGGGCATGAACAGCGTATCGCCCACGAAGGCCGCATCCCCGATCACATAGGTCAGGCAGGCCGGCGTATGGCCCGGTGTATGCAGCACATCACCGCGCATCTGCCCGATCATGATACTGTCGCCCTCCTCGAAAAGGCGGTCGAACTGGCTGCCGTCGCGCTGGAACTCGGTGCCCTCGTTGAAGACTTTGCCGAACGTGTCCTGCACGATCTTGATGCGGTCGCCGATGCCGATCTTGCCGCCCACGCGTTGCTGGATATAGGGCGCGGCGGACAGGTGGTCGGCATGCACATGGGTTTCCAGCAGCCACTGCACGTCCAGCTTGTTGTCGCGCACATGGTCAATCACCGCATCGGCGGAACGCGTATCGGTCCGCCCTGACGCATAGTCGAAATCCAGAACGGAATCGATGATGGCACAGGCGCTGCCGGACGGGTCCTTGACCACGTAAGAGACGGTATTTGTGGCTTCGTCGAAAAAGGCCGTGACCTCGGGTCTCATGAACATGTCCTCCATTTTCACGAACATATATTGTGATCTGCATGTGTATCAAGGCCTATGTCGGTCGGATCGCCGGTCTTGCCTTGCATGTGTGAACCTTTGCGGTCTTGCCGCCCCCGTGGCGCAAAGGGTTTGACCTGCATCAAGGTTGATGTGGTCGCCGGATGCCACAGTAACAGAGGAAAAGGGAGACTCGCGAATGAAAACAACTCAAGACCGCCGTGCCACGCTGCTCAAGCGCCTGTCCGAACTGGACACCCGCCTTCACGCGATCGAGGCAGAACTGGACCAGCCCCATACCAAGGACTGGGACGACATGGCCATCGAGACCGAGGGTGATCAGGTGCTGGAACGCCTAGGGCGCAGCGGTATGGACGAGATCGGGCGCATCATGGCAGCGCTGCAGCGGATAAAGGCGGGCACTTACGGCGTCTGCACCATCTGCGGCAACCAGATCTCGGAGGAACGGCTGGATGTTCTGCCGGCGACCCCGTTTTGCAAGGCCTGCGCGGCCGATCACTGACCCCATGTCCAACAGGAGGACCCCATGACCGAACAGCTGCCAGAGGAACTGCAACACCCGATCAATGAGCTTGAAGCCCGTGTGCGCGTCACCCCCGAAAAGGACAGGGCGAAGCTGCAGGGCGATCTCCACAGTCTTTGCCAGAAACTGGAACGCGCGGGCTATGCCATCCCGGACCGTCTGCGTGAACTTGACGAGATGCTGACAGATAGCCAGGTCGAGGCGCAGTTTGACAACCTTCCCGTGTGAAAGGGGGGAAATAACTCGCGTCTTTCTGCCCGTCCGCCCGAACAGGTCTTGCCAGACAGGCATCTGATTTTGCACAGTTGGCCAAGGCTTTGCGGGCGGGTATGCCTGCGGGCCGCCCGCCGGGCCATGACCCGGCGGCAGGGCGACATGGAAAGGGGCTGACGGCGTGGGCAGGACGATCCGGCAGGAGCAATGCGACGGGGTTGCAGTTCTCAGGCTGGCAGACGCGCCATCCAACTTGCTGACGCAGGCCCTGCGCGCCGATCTGGACGACGCGTTGTCACAGGCGATCGCGGATCCTGAAACCAGGGCCATCGTGCTGACGGGGCTGGGCGATGACCCGACCCGGGGCCCGACCCGGGGGTTTTCCGCGGGCCTTGATCTGCGCGAAGCCGAAACCGGCTTTGCCGCGCCCGACCCGGCCGCGCTGTGTCGAAAGATCGAAGACAGCCCCAAGCCCGTCGTTGCGCTGCTGCACGGTCTGACCACGGGCGCTGGCGTGGAACTTGCCTTGGCGTGTCATGCAAGGCTGGCCACTGCGGATGCCTCTATCGGATTTCCCGATGTGATGATGGGCCTGTCCCCCTGCGCGGGGGCGACCCAGATCCTGCCCCGCATCCTGGGGGCACAAGGGGCGCTGGACCTGCTGCTGACCCAACAGCCGCGCCGGTTGCGCGCCCGCGCGCTGCGGCCGCTGGTGGAGTGGCTGATCGGTGAAGACGAAGACGCGCTTGCCGCCGCGCTGGGCGTGGCGCGGGAACTGGGCAAAGACCGGGCCGCCGGCGACCCCCTGCGCCGCAGCGGTGAACGCGCCGAGGGGCTTGCCGATTTCGCGGCCAATGCCGCCGCCGTGGCCGCGCGGCGGGAACAGGTGGCGCAAAGCCCCAACATCGCCGGGCGCAGGATTGTGGATTGTGTCGAGGCGGCATGCCTTCTGCCCTATGAGGCGGGCCTGTCCTATGAGGCGGTGGCCTTTCAGGACCTTCTTGAGTCCGATCTGTCAAAGGCGCTGCGACATGCCATATTCGCTGAACGGCGTGCCCCCAACATGCCCGAACTGGCACGTGCGGCATCTGCGGCGGCGGCGGCGCCGCCGCTGCGGCAGGCCGGGATTGTCGGTGGCGGGGCGCAAGCCGCCGGTATGGCCGTGGCCTGTCTGGAAGGCGGCGTGCCGGTGGTGCATTTCGAACGTGACGAGGTCGCTCTGACTGCACTTGAGGGCCGGATGGACGCGATGCTGGCCCAGGCCGCCAAGGCCGGGCGCATCCCCGAGGCTGAACTGCCCCGCCGCCGTGCGCTTTGGCGTGGCACGACCCGGTTGGCGGATATGGCCGGGGCCGATCTTCTGATCGAGGTTGTGGCCGATAACCCGACCACAAAGACGCAGGTCATGGCCGCGCTGGACCGTGTCGCAAGTCAGGGCGCGGTGCTGGTCACGACCTCGACCCGGTACCCGATCGATCAGATGGCGGCCGCAACCACGCGACCCGCGCAGGTGCTTGGGCTGCGCTTGCCCGTGCCGGGGCATCTGACGCGCCTGGCCGAGGTGATCCCCGGACGCGCCACATCCGATCAGACCGTGACGCGCATCGTCACCTTGCTGCGCGACCGGCTGCGGCGCATCGTGGTGCGGTGCGGCACCGGGGTCGGGGGGCTGGGCGAGCCGATCATGGCCGCGTTGCACCAGGCGGGCGCCAGCATGTTGCGCCTTGGCGCCACCCCGGACGAGATCGACAGCGCCCTGATTGACCATGGATTTGCCCAGGGCCTGTTCCGGCAGATGGACATGATGGGCCTTGAGAACTGCCTTGCCCGGGGGCGGGCGCTTGCCGGACAAGGGAGGGCGGCGCAGGATTCGGCGCATGTGCCGGCCTATCTGGACGATCTCGACCGTCTGGTGATGGCAGGCCGGACAGGGCAGGGCGCAGGGCGCGGCTATTTTCTGTGGCAGGACGGTCAGGCCCATGCCGATCCGGCGGTTCTGGCGATCCTTGATCTTGCCGCCGCCCGCCGGGCCGACAATGCGCCCCCCCTGGCCCCCGAGGCCATCGTGTTGCGGGCCGTGGCTGCCATGGCCAATGCTGGCGCGCGGGCCTTGCGGGCGGGCGTCGCCCTCAGGCCGTCGGACATTGATGCGGTAATGATCAACGCCCACGGGTTTCCGCGCTGGCATGGCGGGCCGATGAAGGCCGCCGACCTGGTCGGCCTGTTCGATATCCTGCAAGCGCTGAAACGATTTACCGCCGAGGATCCCGCGCTCTATACACCCGATCCGGGCTTCGCGGCTCTGGTCAAGGAAGGCGAGAGTTTCGACGCGCTCAACCTGATCGGCCGCAAAAGGCGCACCATTCCAGGCTGACGCGCTGTCTTGCCGGAGCACCGTCCCAGACCGCTGCGAACGCGCGGGCCCAGTCGCTGGCCCATTTGCTGGTGATCAGTTCAGGAAGACCCCGATCACGACCATCATCAGGCCGATCACCGACAGGAACAGCGCCCCCAGGTTGATGGGAACAACACCCTGGATCACGGCGCGCAGGTCGTCGTCTGACAACTCGGCGCGTTTCGCGGCAGCAACCTTGAAGATACACCAGACCAACCCGCACAGACCGGCGACGGACACGATCGCACCACCCCAAATCAATCCTTGCATGTTTCCGCTCCTGTTTCGCCCCTGTGCCATAGCGCATCGCATCGAGTGTCGCAACGCGGCGCCTTTTCGCATCATCGGTCTTGCAGGGCGCCGGGGCGGGCGATAGGGAAGGGCATCCAACCGGAGGTCTGATACCCATGAGCGACACCAGCACCGATGCCACCTACAGCGTTGCCGCCGAAGAACTGCGCGCTTTCATCGAACGCTACGAGCGCCTGGAGGCCGAAAAGAAGGATATCGTCGACGCCCAGAAGGAAGTGATGGCCGAGGCCAAGGGCCGTGGCTATGACACCAAGGTGCTGCGCAAGGTCATCTCGCTGCGCAAACGCGACAAGGACGACATCGCCGAGGAAGAAGCGGTCCTGGAAATGTACAAGGCCGCACTCGGGATGATCTGATCCGCGCAAGATCTGATCTGCGGCCCATTTTGCCGCCCATTTTGCCACCCGGTCAGCTGCCGGTCTTCATCGGCTGTTTCCACCGCCGCGGTTCGCGGCGTCGCACGTGCATTCGGGCCGATATTTCGATCCTGCATGACGGACGCCGTTCCTGCATGACGGACGCGCGTCTTGCCCGGATCAGGGGACGATCATCTCAACCCCGGGCATGCGCTGGATCGCAAAGATGTCTTCTTCGTAAAGCTCGGTCATCTGCGTGATCAGCTCTGCGGTCCAGCCCGGCAGGTCGACCTCTTCCACGATTTCCTCGTCGAGGGCGTATTTGTCCAGAAACGCCGCGATCACCCGCCGTTTCTGGATCTCGGTCATGACCGGATGCGTCTTGAGATAGGCGCGAAACCGTTTCATCCCATCGGCGGACATGATCTCGGACAACAGGTCGAAGCCGCCGATGATCTTGGTATTGGGTTCCAGCCCGGCCATCTCGCGGATCAGATAGGCCCAGATCAGCGGCGTATCTTCGTTGCACCAGACCGTGACGTCGACATCCGGTACGGCCTGGCGAATCCGCGTCAGCAATTCCGACCAACGCAGAATCAGCGGCTCGGATCCGTTCATGAATTCCAACAGATCGGTGTCCGGGGCCTGGGCGAAGACGGCGGGCAGAAAGGTCGCGGGATTGCGCAGCGCAAGGCACAGCTGGATCCGGTCACGCGGGAACAGTTCACGCATGCGGGCCAGTTTCACCTCGGCGCCGGGATAGAACACGCCCTTGCCGACGGCCAGTTTCGGCACTGAAAAGAAATTGTCGTTCGACAGGATCATGCGATCGGGAAGATCGCCTTCCAGGATTTCATCAAGCAGCATTTCGCGGGCATGCTGCGCGGGGTCCCCCTGGCTCATCGCATGCAGCGTGTCGCGCAACAGCCGCCGATAGCGCGAGGGGCCGGGCACGGCCACACCCAGCTGGCCGAAAGCCTCCTTGTTCTTGAGCATGCATTTGATCAGCCGATCCTCGTCGGTGGCATGAACGCCCGCGTGCAGAACGATGTGCATCCTGTCTTTCTCTCGCCTTGCTGGACAGTTATCCTGCGGACTATAAGCTCTTTTCTGGACAGTTGAACCGTATTCGGGCATTCAACGCGCTGCAATGCGACGCGCGGGAGACGCGAGACACCCATGAGCGATATCACCCTGACCCACAGGACCCAGCCGGGTTGGCGCCGTCTGATCGCGCCCCTGCTCAGCCCCTGGTCCCTTGGGGCCCTGGTGATCGCGGCCATCGTGGTGCTGCCGATCCTGTCCGTGGTCTGGATTGCATTGACCCCGGGTGAGAACATCTGGCCGCACCTGATCTCGACCACCTTGCCGCGTTATCTGAAGAACACGGCGGTCCTGATGCTGAGCGTGGGTATTCTGGCGGGGCTTGTCGGCACAGGTGCCGCCTGGCTGGTGTCGCGTTACCGCTTTCCGCTGTCGGGCTGGCTGGAATGGCTGCTGTTGCTGCCACTGGCGATCCCGGCCTATGTCGGGGCCTATGCGCTGGTTGACCTTTTCGAATATGCGGGTCCGGTGCAGACATGGTTGCGCCATGTGATGGGCTGGACCACGTCGCGCGATTACTGGTTCCCGCCGATCCGGTCGATGGGCTCTGCCATTTTCGTGCTGACAGCGGCGCTTTATCCTTATGTCTACCTGCTGGCGCGCGCCGCCTTCCGCGAACAATCCGCCGCCGCCGAAGAGGTGGCCCGCTCGCTGGGGGCAGGGCCATGGGGCCGTTTCGTCCGCGTGGGCCTGCCACTGGCGCGCCCCGCGATTGCGGCGGGCATGGCCATCGTGATGATGGAGACAGTCAACGATTTCGGCGCCGTCGATTATTTCGCGGTGCAGACCCTGACGACGGGGATCTTCAGCGTCTGGCTTGAGGCCGGGAATGCGGCCGGGGCCGCACAGATCGCATCTGTGGTGCTGGTGCTGGTGATCCTGCTTGTCGGGCTTGAGAAATCCAGCCGCCGCCGCATCCGTTTCTTCAATCTGTCCACCCGCCACCGCGCGGTCGAACGCGTGGCATTGCACGGTCCGGCCGGCTGGGCCGCCACGCTGCTGTGTCTTGTTCCCTTTGTCGTGGGCTTCGTGCTGCCCGCCGGCGTGATCCTTTACCATGCGCTGAACAATGCGGATCGCTGGGCTGATCCCGCATTGCTGCGCGCGCTGTTCAACACCCTGACCGTCGGCGGGATGGCCGCGGTCGTGACCGTCCTGGCGGGGGTTTTCATGGTCTATGGCGTGCGCCTGTCGGGCCACCGACTGCCTCGTTTGCTGCTGCCACTGACGACGATCGGCTATGCGGCGCCGGGTGCGGTGCTGGGGGTGGGCTTGCTGATCCCGCTGGCGGCGCTGGATCATCGGATCGCCGACACGGTCGAGGCAGTGACGGGCATTGATGTGGGCTTGCTGTTGACCGGATCGGCCACCGCCTTGGTGCTGGCCTATACTGTGCGCTTCTTCGCCATAGCCCAAGGGGCGGCCGATGCGGCGATGGGGCGCGTGTCGCCCAGCCTGCCGATGGCCGCGCGGTCGCTGGGTCGCAGCCAGGGTCAGGTGCTCGGGCAGGTCTATTATCCGCTGATCCGGGGCTCTGTCGCCTCGGCCCTGCTTCTGGTTTTCGTGGATTGCGTCAAGGAACTGCCCGCCACGCTTCTGTTGCGTCCCTTCAACTACAATACGCTGGCGACGCGGGTTCATGATCAGGCCAGCCTTGAAAACCTTGGCGACGCAGCCCCCGCCGCGATCCTGGTGATCCTGGTAGGGTTGGCGGCCGTGGGACTTTTGGCAAGAACCAATCGATAGCGCGCAAACCCACTTGCCACCCGCGACGCGATTGCGTAAATCCCTGCCCAATGCCCCTATAGCTCAGCTGGTAGAGCAACTGATTTGTAATCAGTGGGTCCGCGGTTCGAGTCCGTGTGGGGGCACCAAAAAATCAAATAAAATCAGCGTGATAGTCGTCATTGGGGAAGCTGTTGGGCGACCTCGTTTTGATTTGTCACCGGATTTGTCACCGAATTTTTAACATCGAAACACCCCCGGATTCGTCAATTAAGACAGTCCCAATTTCTGCGAATTTCCTCATTTTCCGAGACCGCTAGCCCCCACCATCAGGATCATGGGACCTGCAACACCAACCTCGCGAGTTGATCCATAGACTGCTGTGGCTTATCCCCTTCCAGGCGCAAGGAGTGTGGGATCCGACATGAAGGGCGGAGAGCGGACTTTCGCTGCGGGGGGGCGTGATGGTCAGCTACCCGGACTTTTCTGCAATTGAGCTCGACAGGCCAGATGGCCGCTTGGCGGCCTTCAGCGGCTACGTAAAGCTGGAAAGGCTTACCGATTAGCCACTTGGAAAAAGCGTGCTGCCAGTCTCAGTGAAAGATCAGCCACAAGCCCCATGCGATCAGCAAGCCTCCACCCAGTCTTGCGACCTGTTCGCCCCGGGGGGCGAGTTTTTCCAGGGCAACGATCCCCGAAAGGATCGCAATCGTCGTCAAGCTCATGACGCCGCCGACGAACAATACCATCATCAGGGACCAACAGCAGCCAATGCAGTAGTATCCGTGCTTGAGCCCCATTTGGAATGCCCCCCTGCGGCCAGCACGCCAGTTCGTCAGCAAGAAGCCGATTGGAGTTCTGCATTTGCGCAGACATACGGCCTTGAGCGGGGTCAGCTGAAAGATGCCTGCTGCAATGAGGATGCCGCCGCCGACCAATGCCCCCTGAACTCTCAGCATATGTGACAGGACATCTGCACGTTGGAAATTCCATTGCAGGGCTGTCGCTGCCAAGCTGAACAGGGCCCAGGTGAGAAGATACGCAGCTAGGAACCAGCGATTTGCATGAGGGGTTTCAGAGTCACGTCTCACCGCGATCCGCCGATGGATCACCAACATTGGAATGGCCGAAGGCAACATCATCGCGCCCATCATCACTGCCCACATCAGCCAGACGGCAACGACCTCCTTTACCGCCCAATTAGACGTCATCGGCATCATCAGGCTGATCAGGGGAGAGGACATGTTGGCCACTGACCAAAGGACAAGAACCCAGCCAGTCATCGACAGGACAACAAGGGCAGCTAGGCCGTTCCGCATGTCAGGGCCATTCGCAGGGTTGGGTCTGATCGCCATTTCTTCCAGATCAGTTCCAGTAGGCGAAATCGGTCGCGAACCCGCAGCGCTCAGAATAGCTGAATGCCAGTGGGGCATCTTCGACTGTCAGGCTCGAGACGGATTCCTGACCCGGGTGATCGTGTCCTGGAATCCCGCAGGATACCAGGCCATCAAATTCAAAGTCTCGCACGACCTGCGCAGATGCTGATGTCCCGACTTTTATAGTTTCGACTCCAGCGGTGTGGTCAAGTCGGATTTCAGCACGCTTGATCCCGAGGATCCTCGAAAAATTTGCTGTCACACCCAGATTTCCGCCGGTCTGGCCACTGAAGATTTGGCTCAGAGCATCGAACTGTGGCTGCGTAGCGGTTTCGTCGATGTAGATAAACACGGACCAGATATCGTCGCCCACATCATCGTTATAGGTCCCTGCGATTGACACACTCAGGCCCGACAGATCGATGCTATCCATGCGTCCCTTGGTGATGCGCCACGACAGAAGGAAATCACAATCCCCGTATGTCGAGCGACCACCGGGAATCTCCCCCTGCCGCCGACAGGGGCAAACAGCTTCACAGTTACACGCCTCATAGTAGCTTCCTGCGATATGATAGGTCCGTGGTTCATCCATGTCCTGCCCCTAAAGCTGAAGTGCACCTCTGGAGGCAGATGAGGCGATGTCATCCTCGGCCAGCAGATACTTTACGTTGGGGCAGGTACGTTTCGATGGCAAGCGAAGACGCTTCAACCAGATCGATCGCGTCCGTTTTCGACGACTGACCGAAAACCGCCATTTGTGCGCCGTGCAGCATCGGTCAGAATGGGCACGGAGCAGACATTCGCTGCATCAACAACGAACGTCCGGTTAGGGCCGATGACGGTCCTTCACTGCGCGAACTGCCAAGTTCTGGTATGCGGGACGAAGTGAGCTTTCGCTGCGGCTGCACCAAGGACCGCTTCTACGAGGTGCCATCAGTGACATATGAGGCACCGCATGTTACGCTGCAACGGCAATTCAAGATGACTGGCCCTATTAGATGACCATTTATCGAGACTCTTTTCCGCCCAGCAATGTCGACCTGTTCTTGGCCTATACCGGGATGGAAACCGACTTGATATTCAATCAGGGCGTAGACCTGCCCGGCTTCGCTTCATACCCTCTTATGAAAAGCACAGAGGGACGAGAGCTTCTCAAAGGGTATCTGAAAGACCTGATCGCTTTAGGCAAGGAAGCGGATGCCGGAGTCATTCTTGAAAGCCCGACATGGGTCGCAAACCGGGATCGGGGGGCTGCAATTGGATACTCCCCCGACGACCTCAAAAAGCTCAATCAGGACGCCATCTCCTTGATGGCGGCTGTCCGGTCGGAGAGCGATTACAGCCCGACGGTCATCAGCGCGAATATCGGACCGCGCGAAGATGCCTATGCCCCGGAAGCTCAAATGACCTCGGATCAGGCAGAGCGCTATCACGCGGAGCAAATATCGATATTGGCAGAAACTGATGTGGATGTGATCAGCGGATACACTCTGGCGTATCCATCCGAAGCGATTGGCATGATCAGGTCGGCCCGCCGGTTTAGGCTCCCGGTGGTCATCGCTTTCACAGTGGAAACTGATGGACGGTTGCCAACCGGAGAGTCACTCGCGCAAGCAATATCGGAAGTCGATGCCGCGACTGACGGTTATGCAGCCTACTTTATGATCAACTGTGCGCATCCTGAACATTTTTCGTCAGTTCTTGAAGGTGCGCCGTGGATGCAGCGCATAAAAGGTATCATTGCCAATGCCTCACGCTGTAGCCATGCCGAACTTGACGAAGCCGAAGAGCTAGACGACGGCAATCCGACCGAGCTGGGCGCACAATTGGCTGATATCAGGCGACGGTTCCCTCACATTCAGGTTTTGGGAGGTTGTTGTGGCACAGACATGCGCCACATGAGCCAGATCGCAACTGCCGCCCGTACAGCTTAAGCCGACAATCGCCGCGCAGTAGCGTCGCGGATCTATGGGCTCAAAGCAGACCTTCACTGCATCAGCCGCGAATTACCGCTATGGGCCGAAAGCGCCACGGTCGATTTGGGCCGAAAGCGGACGTTCGCTGTACTCTGCACGAAGGTCAATTATGCAAACTGTTCTGTTCTTTAACCTGCGCTGCCAGACCATCCCCAAAGCGGGCTATCGCCAGCTGACCTGCCGGTTCCAATCTACAAGATGCGGCTGGGCACGGACCCGGGAAAAGAGAAACCGCTCTGCGTTCTGTCGCAGTTCTTTGTCCGACAGCCTGGAACCTGTGGGCGCAAGGCTTGATGACTGCGGGACAAGGCATGACGGGCTTTTGCCCTGCCGCGCGACATGCCCAATACGCGGAAATAACAGCCGTTGCCCGCGTCACGCTTTCGCCAAAACCCGTGCAGTCCGATATTTCTTGCCAGCCTGCGACCCGCGTGAGACGCTTTGCCTGATCTCAAGGAGCCTGTTTCATGCGTATGGCCTTTACCCTGGATGACCTGCCGGTCTACCCCCATCTTGCGCTGCCGGACGGCCATACGCCCCATAGCGTCGCGGCCCTGATCATGGCTTCTCTTGCCCGGAACGGCGTGTCGGGTGTGTTTGCCCTGGCCAATTCCTGGCCGCTGGATGTTGATCCTCAATATGCGCGCATCCTGGATGATTGGGTCGCGGCTGGCCACCATATCGGCAACCATACCCATACCCACCCTTTGTTGAACGAGACGGCTGCGGCGGCATTCATTCACGACGTTTCCGTTGCTGATGAATTGCTTGCCCCCTGGATCAGCAAAGCCCCGCTGCGCGCTTTCCGGCATCCGCTGGATTTTTGGGGCAATACGGAAGAAAAGCGTGTTCAGGTGAACGCGCATCTTGATCGGCTGGCGTATCGAAGCGCGGATGTCACCAGTTGGTTCTACGAATGGGAATGGGACCGCGCCTGGCAGTATTTGCTGCAAACCGGACGCCTGGAAGAGGCCGAACGCCTGAAGGCAGAGTTTGTTGACTATGCCGCCGCGCAGGTCGCGCATGATGCCAAGACCTGCAGAATGGTCTTTGGGCATGACGTCATCGGTATCGGCCTTATCCACCCGCTGACCTTCTTTACCGAGGTTGCGGATGCGTTCTTTGCCCGGCTGTTCGCCGAAGGTGTCACGTTTGTGCCGCTGTCCGATGCTTTGGATGATCCGGCCTATCTGCGGTCAGGAACGATCGTCACCGACGCTTTTCAGGTCTACCAGATCAAGATCGCTGCTGCCGATGGCCGGGTACTGGATGCGGTTCCGCCAACGCATAAAGCGCTGATGGAAAGGGTGTTCGAACTGGGAACACCGCTGCGACCGCCGCGTCGCGGGATGCTGGTTCAGAACAGGCGTGCGCGGGCGAGCTGATCGGCAAAGGCGGGGATGGCTTGCCGCATCGTCGCGGTGAAAAGCGCCGATGCACCGCGCGGCGACCCCTATGCCGGAACTGCGCGTTGTGCAGAGGCATTGCATGCCTTTGCTTCGGGCTGAATACGGCAAAAGGTTTTGTGTTTCCCGATCAGGTCCAGGTTTGTATGCTTGATGGCAATGAAGGCGGGCTGTGCCGCAGGCCGGCAGCAAGGACGGGGTCAGGTGTCATGAAGAAAATCACGGCGATACTTCTGCTGTCGCTTTTCGTGCCGGGCGTTGTCTTGGCTGACCCGGCAACAGAGTGTGGCGGAAGCAGTCAGGTCGAGATCGGCGCATGCGTTGCACAGACGCTGCAGCGGGTGGACGCGACAATTGATATCTACCTCGGCTTCGCGATCGGCTCGGCGCAAGAACTGGACGAGATAACAGGCCGAACCGTGGCTGTTCCCGCGCTTGAGGCCGCGCAGGCGGCTTGGTCCGCGTATCGCACGGCACAATGCGACTATGTCGGCGCGACCTTTGGCGGCGGATCCGGGGCCGGTATCGCCACCGACGCGTGCAAGATCAAGCTGGGTCGGGACCGCGCGGAAGAGCTGTTGCGCGACCTGCAATAGGGCAGGATGAAACATGCACCGCTGCCTTCACCGCGGACGCGGAACCATCGGGCAGATTCGGAATACTGCATGGCCGCCGCTACCCTGAGGGGTCTTCTCAGGACTGGATAGGTCCGCAGGGCCGCTTCGCGGACCGGCCAGACACCGGAAGCATCGCATCCGCAAATCGCCTTCGCCCGTTTGCCGCCCTTCAGGATGCACGGCCTGCGACGCGCATTTGTTCTTTCAGCTCCGCCTCCCAGGTGTCCATGTTCTCACGCACCAATTTGGAATAGATGCTGTTTTCGCTGTGTGGGTCGTCGCTGTCCAGAAAGGCTTGTGCCGTTTCAAGCATGGTCTTGCGGTCAAAATCCTCGAAAACACCTGTCATGCGTTCGGCCTGCTCGCGCGGGTGGCCTATTGCCTCGAAGACCGATCGCGCGGCGCGGATGGAACTGTCATAGGTCTCGCGGATAATGTCGCGGCAGCCTGCCGCCCAGAGTTCGTAGACATGCCAGCGGTCGATGGCGCGGGCGACGACATGCACCTTGGGGTGGTGTTCATGCATGTATCGCGCCAGTTCGGTGGCGGCATGCCTGTTGTCGATGGCGATGACCAGTACCCTTGCGTTTTCAATGCCCGCCGCCTGCAGCAGATCGGGGCGTGTGGCGTCGCCGAAATAGGCGCTCAGACCGAAGCGGCGCAGCATGGCCAATTGCTCATGGCTGTAGTCGACCACGGTGGTCTGGTAATCGGCTGCCAGCAAGGCGCGATTGACGATGCCGCCGAACCTTCCGTGGCCGGCGATAATGATCCTTGAGGCCGACTCGATCTTGTCCGCTTCGCCGTCCTGCTGGCGTGAATAGCGCGGCGCGATCATCTTGTCGTAAATAATGAACAGTGCGGGCGTCAGCAGCATCGACAGCGCCACGACCAGCAACAGGATGTCAGCCACCGCAGGGGGCACCACGGCACTGGCCACCGTGAATGAGACAAGGACGAAGCCGAACTCGCCGGCTTGGGCAAGGCCCAGTGCAAACAACCACTTGTCGCCCCCGGCCAGACGGAAGACCCGTCCAAGCCCCAGCATGACCGCGCATTTCAGCGCGATCAGGCCAAGGGTCAGCCCGGCGATCAGTGCCAGGTTCTGGCCGAGCAGCGCAAAATCGATACTGGCGCCGACGGTTATGAAGAAAACGCCCAGGAATATCCCCTTGAACGGCGCGATGTCGCTTTCCAACTCGTGTCGGTATTCGCTGTTCGCCATGACCACGCCCGCCAGGAATGTACCCAGCGCGGGTGACAGGCCCACCATTGTCATCAACAGGGCGATGGCCAGGACCATCATCAAGGCCGTGCTGACGAACAACTCGCGCAGGCGCGCCCGCGCCACATAGCGAAAGATCGGCCCGGTCAGGTAGCGCCCCGCCAGGATAACCAGCCCGATTGCCGCAAGCGTCACCAGCGCGGCCTGCCAGCCGGGCAGCCCGTCGACCATGTTGAGGTTCAGCGCGGCCCCCCCATGCCCGCCGCCATGCTGTTCGTCGCCGTGATGCAAAGCCTCGGTCAACGCGGGAAGTGCCAGAAGCGGGATAAAGGCCAGCATCGGGATCACCGCGATGTCCTGGAACAGCAGCACCGAAAAGCTGGCCTGTCCCCCATCGCTGCGCATCAGGCCCTTTTCGTTCAGCGTCTGCGTGACAATCGCGGTCGAGGAGAGTGCAAAGATCAGGCCGATGGCCAGCGCGATGGTCCAGGCCTGCCCGAACAGCAGCGCCACCGCCATGACCGCCAGCGCCGTGATGCCAACCTGCAGGCCGCCCATCACGAAGATCCGCGCCCGCATCGCCCACAACAGTTTGGGCTGCATCTCCAGCCCGATCAGGAACAGCATCATGACCACACCGAATTCGGTGAAATGCTGAAGCGCGACCACATCCACCCCGGCCCCGTGCAGCACCGGCCCGATCGCGATGCCCGCGATCAGGTAGCCAAGCACCGACCCCAGCCCGAACCGCGAGGCCAGCGGCACCGCGATCATTCCGGCCAGGAAAATCGTGAAGGTGATGAACATGAATTCAGCGGTCATTGCGGTGCCTCACATGTGTTTGGGCTTGGGCGCGTCATTGCGCCGGTGCCAGGTGGTGCCGAGGAGAGCAGCCGAATTTGCGTGCATAGTCGCGGCTGAAATGGGTGGGGCTTTCATAGCCCACGTCAAAACTGGTCGCCGAAACCGACCGGCGGCCGTCCCGCAGCAGGGTCTGTGCCTGGATCAGGCGCAAGTCCTTCTGGTATTGCAGGGGCGTGGTGCCTGTGACCGACTTGAAATGCGCGTGAAAGGATGACGGGCTCATGCCGACAAGCTGGGCCAGATCGGCCACGACCAGCGGTTCATTGAAATTGGTCCGGATCCGGGCGATGGCTTTCGCAATCCGGCTGGCGTGACTGTCCACCGCCAAAAGGTTCCGCAACATGCCGCCGATGGGCGACATCAGAAGCCGGTAGTGGATTTCCCGCAGGATCATCGGGCCAAGCACCTGCGCTTCCAGCGCGTTGTCCATCAGGCGCAGATAGCGGGCCAGCGGTTCGATCCATTCCGTCTGTGCGGTGCCAGCCGTCAGCGCGCGTGCGCCCGCAGCGTCCGACACGGCCTCGCCCACCTGTTCGTAAAGGCTGCGGATCGTGCCCAAATCCAATGTCATGACCAGCGCAAGATAGGGCGTCTCAAGGCTGGCCTCGGTGATCCTTGAGGTGACCGGAAGGTCATGGCTGACCAAAAGCGCATCCCCCCGCCGCAGCGAGACGGATTGTGATCCGATATGGGTCTCTTTGCTTCCCCGCAGAATCAGACAGATGACCGGATTGTAGACCACGGCCTCGAACGCGCTGACCCTGTCACGTTGCACGATATGCAGATGAGGTAGCGTTTTCGCTGATTTCCTGCAGCAATCTGCAAGGCTGCGTTTCGCCAAAGCTTCGATCTGTTCAAGCAACATCGCCATCTCCTTGCTTGACAGGTGTAGCAATACCCGAGGTTCAAATCAGCAAGGAATGTGACGGTCTGGAGGAATTGGCAGGTTTTACGGAGGAACGGGCAGGAAGGCCCGAACGCGCGACCCTATGATGGGACCCACCACGACATATCACCATCACATATCAGGAGACGATCCATGAACGCAGCCCAGCCCAGCTTTCCACTCACTGCGGATATGTCGATACCAGCGGTCGGGTTCGGCACATATCTGATTGCCGATGATGCGGCCCCTGCGGCGGTTTCGGCAGCTCTGTCCTGCGGCTATCGCCATATCGACACGGCATCGGGCTATCGCAACGAAGCCGGTGTCGGCGAAGGTATTCGCCTGGGTCTTGCGGCGGCGGGGCTGGCGCGGGACGCCCTGTTCGTCACAACCAAGCTCTGGCCCGGAAACCCGGCCTGGGGCGATGCGCCCAAAACCGGCGCGCAGACCCTTGCCGAATGCGACGCCAGCCTGAAGCGATTGGGGCTTGATCATGTCGATCTCTACCTCATCCATGCGCCCTGTGGCGGCGACCAGCGGCTGGACCAGTGGCGCGCTCTCTTGCAGCTGAGAGATGCCGGAAAGGCGCGGGCCGTCGGGGTGAGCAATTTCAATATCGGTCACCTGCAAGAGATCAAATCCGCCGGCCTGCCCATGCCCGACGCAAACCAGATCGAACTGCACCCCTGGTCGCAAAAGCCAGAGCTTGTTGCCTACATGGCGGATCACGGGATCGCGCCCATCGCCTATAGCAGCCTTGCACCGCTTTCGACCTGGCGGTCAGAGCCGGGCCAGGCCAGCGCCAAGACAGACCAGATGCGGGCCGACGGGATCGTCTTTGCGGAACTGGCCCGCAAATACGGGGTTTCCGAAGCGCGGCTTTTGCTGCGCTGGGGGGTGCAGAACGGATATGCCGTGCTGCCCAAAAGCCTGAACCCCGCCCGCATGGTGCAAAACCTCGACCTGTTCTCCTTTGCCATCGACGATGCGGATTTCGCGCAAATGGCCGCGATGGATCGCGGCGATGGCGTCGCCTGGGCCTCGGGCGATCCGAGCAGGTAAACGCCGCCAGCGTATCTTCGGCCTGATCTTGTCCTGCCGGTCCTGCGCGGGGCCAGGGCCATGTTTTTTCGCGAAGGGTGCATATTTGCGTTCGCGGTATGCCGCGCAATCCATATAACGATCCCCGGAGAGATTTTCTGAGGAGGAGAAAAACCATGACATTTTTCAACACGATCACCACGGCACTGGCCGTCACCGGCCTTTGCGCCGGGATCGCATCAGCCGAAACGCGGATCACCTACAAATCGGCCAAGGCCGGGTCTTCCTACTATCAGATGGGCGTTGAGCTGGCCGAGGCGATGAAGGTCGGGACCGATGGGGCCGTGATCGTCACGATCGAGGAAAGCCAGGGATCGGTGCAGAACGTCATGGAAGCACGCGCACGCGGCGCCGACTATGTGTTCACCACCCCGCCGTCGCTGGTCGGGCTGGCGCAGGCCGGCAAGGCGATGTTCGAGGGCAAGGGCGATCCCAAATTCGACGAGATCCGCGCCCTGTTCCCGATCCCGTCGCTGACCATGCATTTCGTCATGTCCGAAGAGAGCGGCGTGACCGACATCACCGGGCTTGAGGGCAAGACCATCCTGCTGGGCAAAGGGTCTTTCGGTGCCACGGAAGGCGAGAAATACATCGGCCTTTTCGGACTGACCGACAAGGTGACAATTGCCGATGCGGAACTGTCGAATGCGGTCGCCGCGCTGAAGAACGGCCAGATCGACGGTTTCGTGACCGCCGGATCCTGGCCCGCCCCCAACGTGATCGAGGCGGCCGCCTCGACGCCCGTCACGGTCCTGTCGCTGACACCCGAGCAGGTCGCGGCAACCAAGCGCACCAGGCTGACGATCCCGGCCGGCACCTATGCCGGTCAGACCGAAGATATCGTGACAACCTCGCTGCCGGTGGTCGCTTATACCACCACGCAGATGGATGATGACACGGCCTATGCCCTGACCAAGACCTTCTGGGACAGCAAGGCCAGGATGGCCGATACCGCGCCCTGGTGGGCCGGCGTCGATGCGGCGCTGATCGCCACCATCGAAGGCAAGATCCACCCCGGTGCGGTGCGTTACTACAAGGAAGCAGGCATCGCGCTGACCGACGCGCAGATGTAAGCGCCGATTGAGGCGCTTCAGGGCGCAGCCCGTGCATGGCACGGCGCTGCGCCCGAACCGAAACCTGTCCGAAAGCACGCGCGATGGAGATACTTCCCAAGGGTCGTTTTGCGGCTGCCTTCTGGCTTAGCCTTGCGGTGGCGCTTGTCGGCTATCACCTGGCGCTGATTTTTTCCGGGCTCGTGCCCAATCTGGTCAGCAGACCGCTGCACATGGCCTTCATCCTGCCTTTTGCGCTGGTGCTGGGGGCGCGCTCGCGGGCGCATTGGCTGTCGGGTATCGTTCTGGCCGCACTTGGCGTGGCGGCCGCGCTATGGATCGCGCTCAACAATGACCGGCTTGGCGATCAATACGGGTTTCTCGAGGGGAATTTCCAGATCGCTGTCGCCGTGGTGCTGTTGCTGGTCACGCTGGAAACCGCGCGGCGCACGATCGGCTGGCCGCTGCCGCTGGTGGCGCTGGCGGCATTGCTCTACGGGCTTTACGGGCAGCATATTCCGGGCCAGTTCGGCCATTCCGGCACCCCGCTGGAAAGCTACCTTGGCACGCTGACCATTGCCGAGGGCGGGATCTGGGGCAGCCTGACCGGCGTGTCGGTCGGTGTGGTGTCGATCTTCGTGATCTTCGGTGCGGTGCTGAACGCGGGCGAGGCCGGGCAGGGGTTCATGAACGTGGCCACAGCCGCCGCCGGACGGCTGAAGGGCGGCGCGGCCAAGGTCTCGGTCATCTCCTCGGCGCTGTTCGGCTCGATCTCGGGCTCTGCCTCGGCCAATGTCGCCTCGACCGGGGCGATCACCCTGCCGGCCATGACGCGGCTGGGTTACCCCAAACGCCTGTCGGCGGCGGTCGAGGCCGTGGCCTCCTCGGGTGGGCAGATCATGCCGCCGCTGATGGGGGCAGGGGCCTTCGTCATGGTCGAACTGACGGGCGTGCCCTACACGCAGATCATGGCCGCCGCGATCCTGCCGGCATTCTTGTATTTCATGGCCGTCTGGGTGGGCATCAACGCCTATGCACAACGCTACGACCTGAGCGGCGTCGCGGCCGAGGATCATCCCGCCCTGCGCGATGTCATCGTCACATCCATGTTCTTTCTTGTCCCTTTCGCGGTCCTGCTCTGGGGCATGTTCGGCACGCGTTTTACCCCGGAATATTCAGCCGCAATGGCCATCCTGTCGGGTTTCCTGCTGCTGTTCATCAACGGGAATTTCGAAAGTCGCAGCAGCCAGATCATCGAACGGCTGATCATGGCCGTGATGACAGCAGCACGGCAGGTGTCGCTGATCGCGTCAATCATCCTGTGCGCGTCCATCATCATCGGGGTGCTGTCGATCACCGGGCTTGGGGTCAAGATCACCTCGCTGATCCTGGAGGGATCGGGCGGGTTGCTGTGGCCCTCGCTGTTGCTGACGGCGCTGGCCTGTCTGCTGCTGGGGATGGAGGTGCCGACAACGGCGGCCTATGTGATCTGCGTTTCGGTGGCGGGGCCGGCATTGACGCAACTGGGGCTGGAACCGTTGCAGGCCCATCTTTTCGTGTTCTGGTTCGCACTGCTGTCCACGATCACGCCGCCGGTCTGCGGCGCGGTGTTCATCGCCGCCGGCATGATTGGCGAGAACTGGCTGAAAGTGGCGCTGACCGCCATGGCGCTGGGTGTCGGTCTCTACATCATACCGCTGGGCATGATTGCCAACCCGGACCTGCTGCGCCTGGCCGAGAGCCCGCTGGCCGCAATCATTGCCGTGATCCGTGTCGGGATCGGCCTGATCCTGATCTCGAACGCGATTATCGGCACGGCGCATCCGGTGCTGCGCCTGGTCATGGTGGCGGCGGGTCTTCTGCTGGTCTTTTCAGGCATCTGGATCTGACACCTGCGGCGCGGCAGCGGGGACCGAACCACGCGATAAGGCGCGCGGATCGGAAAGGGCCCCCGGCAGTTTCGGGGCCAATTTGCCATGGTCGCGCCTTTCGACACGCGCCCCCCTTTTCTGCCGGTTCGTTTCGGGGCACAAATACCGTGAACGCTGCCCCCTTGCGGCCAAATCGGCCAGGGGGGCAGGTCAGGTCGCGGTATGGTGCTGTGTGATGCCCAGTTGCGGGTGATGTTGCAGGCGTGATCGAGCGTGTTCCATTTACAAGGTGATCCGAGTTAGCCCTTGTGTGCCCCTTCCGGCGAATGCCCGAGGCACGAGAAAGGCCATGATATCGTCTTCCCGGAGGTCCGGTCAGCGACCCATCTTCCGAGGCAGGCCATCGATCGCCAGGAACCTGGGTGTAACGGATAAACGAGCGGGGAAGACAGGATGCCTGACGTGGACGCGGAGCAGATTCCGAAATCGGTAACATCAGCCGGCGTTGCATGGGCCAGTGTGGTGTCTTTCACCACGACCTGCGCCATTGTCTATCTCTACCGACCCTTCGACCATATCGTGCCATCTGCCCTGTTTGTCCTGGGCAGCATGGTCGTCACGATATTCGCGGTGGATGTCCTGGTCTACAAGGTGCATCGGCGCGCTTCGACCGGGATGGATTATGCGCGCCCCGACCTCTCGCTGCGACGCGGATTGACGAAGGTTCTGGGCCTTTACGCGACCTTCGGGATCATCGCGCTGCTTTACGCGATCTTTCCCGTCTATCAGAACGACAATTACCAGCAGTTCATTTCACTGGCGCAAAGGCTGATCTTGCCCGTGGCGATCCTGGCGCTGCCCTATATCCTGATCGTGGACATGTACCAGAAATCTCCGAAGGACGGGTATTGGCACATCGGGCAGATCGTGACGCTGAATTGGGGCCAGGTTGACCGGGCTGTCGCCTGGGGCCACATGCGCGGCTGGATCATCAAGGGGTTCTTCCTGCCGCTGATGTTCGGGTATTTCTGCGGGTCGCTGGACACGTTCATGCGCTACGATTTCAACGCGGTCGAGGATTTCGTGGCGCTTTACGGATGTCTCTATACGCTTGCGTTCTTCTACGACCTCAGCATTGCGACGATCGGATATGCCACGACCTTCCGGCCGCTGGATACCCATATCAGATCGGCTGAACCTACGGCGCTTGGCTGGATCGTCTGCCTGATGTGCTATGCCCCGATCTGGGACTTCGTCTCCGGAAGCTATCTGAACTACGACACGGATTGGCAATGGGGCGCCTGGCTTTGGGACGATCCGGTTCTCTATCGTGTCTGGGGCATGCTGATCCTGATGTGCCTGAGCGTCTATATCTATGCATCAGCGCAATTCGGATGCCGGTTCTCGAACCTGACCCATCGCGGCATCATCACCAGCGGTCCCTACAGATGGACCAAGCACCCCGCCTACGTTTTCAAGAACATATCGTGGTGGCTGATTTCGATCCCCTTCATTCCGGGCGACGGCGCGCCGGAAACCGCGATCAGGAATTGCCTGCTGCTGGCCTGCGTCAGCGGCATCTATTTCCTGCGCGCCAAGACCGAGGAACGGCATCTGTCGCAGGACCCTGACTATGTTGCCTATGCCCGCTGGATCGAAAAATATGGAATCTTCAGCTGGGTACCCCGCATCCCCTATATGGGCTGGGTCGGCTACAAGGTCTGAGCTGGGCGGCTGAGGGCGCGGGACCGGACCGGGATCACGGGCTGACAGGCATGGCAAAGCCCGTCTTGACCCGGTCCATCACGGCACTGGTGCGAAACCGCAGGACATTGTCCTCGGCAAAGAAATAGCGGCGCGTGAAATCCTCGTAATCGGCCATGTCGCGCGCGGAAATGATCAGAAAGAAATCAGCGTTTCCCGTGACATAGTAGCATTGCATGACCTCTGGTGCGGCCTGCATGCGCGCCTTGAAACGGTCAAGATCGGCCATGCGCTCGTTCTGCAAGGTGACCTCGACGATCAGGATCAGCCCGCGACCCACGCGATCTGGCCGCAGGATGGCGATCTCGGCCTCGATCACGCCCGAGGCGCGCAGTTTTGCCAGCCGTTTGCGGCAGGCATCGGGCGAGAGGCCAACCATGGGGGCCAGCGCCTCGGCGGTCAGGCGCGCGTTGTCCTGCAAGGCATCAAGAATAAGGCCATCGAATCTGTCCATGCCCGCAGCATGGCGTAAAATCCGACCACGGCGAAGCCCCGGTCATGCTGTGGGCCGGTTTTTTGCCAATCAGGCCCGCCGCGCGCCGATTTCCGGCCTGCATCGGGGATTAGTTTCCGGGAATGGCCTGCCGCCCTGCGCTAGGCTGGCAGGCAGACAGGCGCAGTGATGAGGGCAACCATGATCGACCGATGCGACAACCCCTGGCGCGGGCAGGGTCTTGCGATCGATGCGCCATGGCCCCACGCCGATGCACGCGCCGTGGCGCGGCTTCTGGCCCTTTGTCCCGCCCATGCCCCGACGCCGCTGCGCGATTGCCCTGCGCTTGCCACGCGCGCGGGTGTCGCAAAGCTGCATGTCAAGGACGAGCGCGGGCGCATGGGGCTTGGCAGTTTCAAGGCCCTCGGGGCCGCACATGCCATCGCGCGGCAGGCCGCCGCCGCGGTGCAGGGCGACCGGTGGGACAGGGCATTGACAGACCGCAGTTATGTCACGGCCAGCGCGGGCAATCATGGGCTGTCCGTCGCGGCCGCCGCCCGTTTGTTCGGTGCCCGCGCGATCATCTACCTGGCCGAAACCGTGCCACAGGCCTTTGCCGCCCGGCTTGAGGCGAAAGGCGCGAAGGTCATGCGCGAAGGCGCCACCTACGAGGACAGCATGGCCGCCGCCGAACGCGCCGCGCGCGCGCAGGGCTGGACCCTGCTGTCTGACAGCTCATGGCCGGGCTATACCGAACTGCCTTTGCTGGTGATGGAAGGCTATCTGCAACTGGCCGATGAGGCTGCGGATCAGATCGACGCGCCGCCCAGCCACATCCTGTTGCAGGCAGGCGTTGGTGGCATGGCCGCCGCGGTGGCCGCACTTGCCCGCGCCAGATGGGGGGATGCACCACAGATCATCGTGGTCGAACCCGCCGCCGCCCCGGCGCTGATCGACAGCATTCGCGCCGGTCATCTGGTGGACAGCACGGGGCCCGTATCCAACATGGGGCGGCTGGATTGCAAGACCGCGTCGATGATCGCGCTGAAGGGGCTGTCGCGCGATGCCGATCTTTTCGTGACCATCAGCGATGACGAGGCCGCCACCGGTGCGGCGATCCTGGCCGACCACGGGCTTGCGACCACACCCTCCGGCGGGGCGGGGTTGTCTGCCTTGCTGGCGGGGCTTGACCTTGGGCGCCGCGCGCGGGTGCTTGCGATCCTCAGCGAGGGGCGCGAGGATGGCTGACCGATCGTTGATCTTCCCCGCGCAAGAATACCGCGACCGCACCGCAAGATTGCAGCAGGAAATTGCGCGAGCGGGCATGGACGCACTGTTTTTGACGGCCCCGGCTGATATCTTCTATGTCACGGGATTTCTGACCCGCTTCTGGGAAAGCCCGGCGCGGCCCTGGTTCGTCGTGATCCCGCGCAGCGGCGATCCGGTTGCCGTGATCCCCGCCATCGGCGAGGCGCTGATGGCGCGCACCTGGATGCCGCAGATCCGGACCTGGGATGCGCCCGATCCGCGCGACGACGGGATCAGTCTGCTGGCGGATGTGCTGGGGGATCTGGTGGCCGAACAGGGCTGCATCGGCCTGCCGATGGGGCTTGAGACGCATCTGCGGATGCCGCTTGGCGATTACGCCGACCTGTGCCGCAGGCTTGCGCCGCGCCGCTTCGCGGATGCCACAGGCGTCGTGCAACATGTGCGCGAGGTCAAATCCGCCGCCGAGATTGCCAAGATCCGGGCCAGTTGCGTGATTGCCGGCCGTGCCTTCGACGCCGTGCCGCAGATCGCGCGGCGGGGGCGCGGCCTTGACGTCGTGTTTCGCGACTTTCAGGTGCTTCTGCTCCGGGAAGGGGCCGATTGGGTCAGCTATGTCGCGGGCGGGGCCGGGCCGGATGGCTATGGCGATGTCATCTCGCCCGCTGGCGCGCAGCCTTTGCAGGACGGGGATGTTCTGATGCTGGACACTGGCGCGGTGCGCGAAGGGTATTTCTGCGATTTCGACCGCAATTTTGCCATTGGCGCCGCCTCGGATCTGGCGCGCCGCACCCATGCCGCGCTCTGGCAGGCGACCGAGGATGTGTTGCAGGCCCTGCGCCCCGGCATGCTGGCCTGTGATGCCCATCGGATGCTGTGCGACGGGCTGACGCGCCGGGGCGCGACACCGGGGGCAGGGCGGCTGGGGCATGGGTTGGGTGTCACGCTGACCGAATGGCCTTCATTCACGCCCCTGGACAGAACCGAACTGCGCGAAGGGATGGTTCTGACGCTGGAACCCGGCGCCGCCACCGCGGATGGACGTATCATGGTGCATGAAGAAAACATCGTCCTGCGGGCCGATGGGTGTGAATTGCTGTCGCCGCGCGCGCCGCATGACCTGCCGGAGATCCTGTGATGTCGGGCTATCCCTATCGGCTGACGACTGGGCACACCCCCACCCTGGGGTTGATCGTGCTGCAGGTCGACGAAACGATTGAACAGGATTTTCGCCGCCTTCTTGCACCGGAACAGGTCAAGTTGCATGTCAGCCGCGTGCCATCGGGCGCGGAATTGACGCCTGATACAATTGCCGGGATGGAGGCTGAACTGGCCCCGGCCGCAGCACTGTTGCCGCCCGCGGCCCATTTCGATGCCGTCGGCTATGCCTGTACATCTGGCACCACGCTGATCGGGGCCGCGCGCGTGCATGCGCTGGTGGCGCAGGCCGTGCAAACCCGCGCCGTCACCGATCCCCTGACCGCCGCCCTTGCCGCGATCGACGCGCTTGGGCTGCGACAGGTCGGCATCGTGTCGCCTTATGTGGCATCCGTTGCAGGGCCGATCCGCCGCGCCTTCGAGACCGGCGGGATAAACGTGCCCGCAACCGTATCCTTCGGCGAAGAGGTCGAGGCGCGCGTCGCCCGGATCGATCCGGTCTCGATCGCGGATGCGGCGCGCGATCTTGCGCGTGATACTGCGCTGGACGGCCTGTTTCTGTCCTGCACCAATCTGCGAACACTGGACATCATACCCACGCTCGAGGCCGAACTGGGCCTGCCGGTCCTGTCATCCAACCAGGTGCTGTGCTGGCACATGGCGAAACTGGCAGGAATCGATGCCGGACGCCAGGCGCCGGGCCGGATATTCGCGCCGGGCCGCTGATCCGCCCAGGCGCCGCCCCTTCCGCAGCAAAGTCCCGAAGTGCAAGCGTCAATTCCGACGGGAATGCGGCGCTTTGGGCGTTGTTTCGCGCAACTGTGGCAGAATTCGGCAGGACACCGCCCGCTTTTTTGCAAGAGGACGGAAAAGACCCAACTCTGGCCTGATCTTTGCCAAGTTCGGTCGGCAGGCTCAGATCAGAGCCTCGGATGATCCGAGCCGTCGAGGAGCAGAGAATGAACGATCGGGCAAGCCGACTTCATGTCAGAGCCAATGGCCGCGCGCGGGGCCCCCTTGCGAAGGCCGGGGCTGCGGCAGCAATGCTGGTGGCCGCATGCACTCTTTTTGCAGGGGCAGGGCCGGCAAAGGCCGCCTCGGATCATTTTCTGACGGCCCGGATGACCGTCTCATCGCCGGCAGGCGCCAAGAACCTGTGCGCGCGTTATGGTTGGGCCTGTTCAAGGTCCAGCGCGCCGACCCCGATCGCGGGACCTGATCTGGATCTGGCGATCCGGATGAACCGGCAGATCAACCGGCAGGTCAGCTCGATCTCGGATCAGGGGCAATACGGACGTGCCGAATATTGGGCCTTGCCGACAGGGCGGGGCGGTGATTGCGAGGATTTCGCCCTGATCAAGAAAAAGCGCTTGATCGAGGCCGGGATCGATCCGCAGATGTTGCTGATCTCGACCGCCCTTGACCGCAACCGCAATGCCCATGCCGTGCTGATCATGCGTACCGTCCATGGCGATTTCGTGCTGGATAACCTGCGCGATGAGGTGCTGCACTGGCGTCAGACCGGATATACCTATTTGCGCATGCAGGATCCGGCCAACCCGTCGCGCTGGACGGCCGTCATTGATGGTGGGATCCTGCGCAACGACACCGCTGTGGCAACACCGCGTCTTGTCCAGCGGGCAACCCCCGTGGCTGCCGCTGTGGCAGCTCCTGCGGCGGTCCTGTCAACGGCGTCATCAGCCCGGTCATCCGTGCCTTTCGAACCGTCCCGCTGAACCGGCTTCCCTGCAGGATGACCCCTGCCGGTCATGTCCGGCGTCAGTCGGCCGTGCCGCGCCCTTCGCAGCCCTCACGCCTATCCGAGGTCTGAACGGCGCGGTCGATCCCGGTTGGCGACGAAAAAAGCGGCTGATCCGCCGCATCGTCAAGCCAGGCCGGGATATCCAGCAGCAGAAGGTCATAGCAATCCAGTCGGGCCCCGGCATCAGGGGCTTCCGCGCATTCCAGATAACGATCCAGGAAGGCACGCTTTATCCCTGTGGGATCGGTCACCTGCGCGCTGGCCTGGGGGGACATCAGTACCACGGTCAGTCCCGCAGCAAGAAACACCTGTTCGACCATCGCGCCGGGCTGTGTGTGGAACCGTCTGGATGTCATTTCACTATCGCTTCTTGCAATTTGTCGGCCTGGTCAGGACAGCCTGGCCGTGAACCCAGCCTTATGTGGCGCGGTTGAGGCCGGATCGGCCGATCATCATGAACAGCCGATCCGGGCAGAGTGTATGAAGTCCCATGCGCCAGGTGATGCGCGATCAGCCAGCAGAACCTTCGTCGTTGTTACCATTTTCGCTGGGGCTGGACCCTTCGGAGCCGTTTCCGCCACCGTTGTTGCTGTCGCTACCCTTGCCGCCGCCGCCACCGTTGCCGCCGCCGCCGTCCTTGCCGCCGCCGCCGCTGTTGCCGCCACCGTTGCCGCCGCTGTTGCTGCCGCCGCCGTCCTTGCCGCCGCCGCCGCTGTTGCTGCCGCCGCTGCTGCCGCTGCTGCTGCCGCTGCTGCCGTTGTTGCCGCTGCTGCTGCCGCTGCTGCCGTTGTTGCCGCTGCTGCTGCCGCTACTGCCGTTGTTGCCGCTGCTGCTGCCGCTGCTGCTACCGCTGCTACCGCTGCTGCTACCGCTGCTACCGCTACCGCTGCTGCTACCGCTGCTACCGCTACCGCTGCTGCTACCGCTGCTGCTGCTACCGCTGCTGCTGCTGCTACCGCCGCTGCTGCTGCTGCTGCCACCGCTGCTGCTACCGCCGCTGCTATCGCCACCGCTGCTGCTGCTACCGCTGCTGCCGTTGATGCCGCCACCGCCGAATTCCGCTTCGCCACCCAAGGCGCTTGCTGCTGCAGGATCCCCGATCGACGCGGTGCCGAAGTCAGCGAAGGCAAGCGCCAATTCCGGGCACTGTTCCAGCCAGATCGCCAGGTTCCGTTCGTAGTTCGGATTGCTGCGGATGCTGGCCACAACCTCCGGCGTGAAGTCTTCAACGGTCAAATCGCAGAATTCGACACCGTTGCGTTCGGCTTGTGCGGCCGAGTACTTGCTATAATACGCATCCGCGACAATCGGCACAGGCTGTGGTTGAGCACAGGCCGCAATGATTGTCAGCAAGCTGCCAGAGCACATGAAACCTATGAAACTTTTTTGTGTCGTGAACATCTGTTTCACTCCTATCAAATATCTGGAGCCAATGCTCCTGAGACGCGCCCCCATCTCTCAAGGCATCAACCTATCAATAAGATTAGGTATTGGAAAATGAAATGTGACTGAAAAAAGGCCGCCGTTGCCGTAATGATACCGTAAATCGAAGGGATTACGACAATAAGTAGACAACCTTATCGTGTTGTTGCGGCCTTGGCCTGAGGCGGGTCGGTCGGGACCTGCCTGAGAATAAAACAAATATATTCAACAGTTTGAGGTCGGGTGTCGCTGATGTGCGAACCTTCGGCCGAGGTTAAGGAGGTCGATTCTGACACTTTAACCGTTAACGCCGCGCCATTTTTATCCCGCTTCTCGCCCCATTTGCGGCTGGTGTCGCAGGGTCTCAATTTACACGTAAAAGACGAATATATTGTTTCGGAAGGGCGTTCAATACGACCAAAACTGCGAAATCATCCCACTGAACGCAGGCTGGTGATAAAGTTGTGTGGTGAATTGAGGGAGAGACTCACTATTCGAAGGCATGGGTCGATGTCAGGATTTTGGCGTTCTGACACCATTGATGATCAAAAATATATATCTTGGGGTAGACATTTTTGACGCCGCGTTGATCCCGTGCTGCGGGCGGTGCCCAGACGGCATGTGGCCGGCGCTTGGCGCCGGCGGTCAGGCAATCAGATCAGATCAGGTCTTCCATCGCATCCAGAAGGTCCTCGATCGCGGGGCCGATCGTGTCCCAGTTCTGCAGCGGCGCCCCGGCGCCGATATCGGCCTTGAGACGCTGCTCGATCGACCGCGCCATGTCGCCGACCTCAGGGTATCCCAGTGTTCCCGCGACGCCTGCGATCTTGTGGGCGATCTGCGCGATCTCGGTCACCGCGGGGCCCGGCTCTTCGCCTTTGCCGATGGCGACGGTCAGCGCCTCGATCTGCAGGATGCGGTCTGTTGTGAGATTGATGAAAACGTCATGCGCCGCACGCAGCACCTCTGGCAAGCCTGCGGGCAGTTGTTTGGAGGCGCTCAGGTTCATCGCATCAGTTCCACTGTTTCTGCGCGTTCTGTCCATCCTCGATCCCGATCTGCGCCGACATGCGGGCGCGGTCGAGAAGCGACGATACTTCGGCCCGCTGGCTGAAGATGCTGGCCGAAACCGGCCGTCCGACCTGGATCAGCGGGGTGGGCAGGCCCAGGCTGTTGTAAAGCTTCTGGTAGCTTGCGACGCCGTCGCGCACCTCGTCTTGCAGGCTTTTGGGGTCGCTGACGGCAGTACGGTTCGTGAGCACGACGAAATCGCCCTGGCCGGCATGGGCCATGCTGAAGGGCGAGGTCTTCAACGCCTCTGCGATCACGGTCGCCACATTTGCGAGGTAGTCGATATAGCCGACGTGATCGGTCAGGCGGAACGCCTCGGATGCGTTGGTCACGGCAAAGCCCATCGCGGCGTGACCGAAAAGCTGCAGGCGGTTCAGGGTCAGCAGGTGGTTCTGCATCGCCAGATATTCGACCATCCAACTGGCGCTGATCACCGACAGGGGGGCGTCGAACTTGATGTTGGATTTCGGCAGGTCGGACCAGGACTTCAGCTCGTCCAGCAGGTCAAGGGCACGTTGGCGTTCATCGACCAGCTGGCGCATGACCTGAAGCCGCGCGCGCAGTTCGATCTCGTCCAGGGGTTTGGTGAAATAGTCGGTGGCGCCCGCGGCAAAGGCGCTATCGACATATTTCTTGTCGGCAAGCGAGGTCACCATGATGATCGGCGTCTTGCGATAGACAGACATGGCACGAATGCGGCGGCAAAGTTCGACACCGTCCACTTCGGGCATTTCGATGTCCAGAAGGAAGCCGTCGAACAATTGCGGGCTGTTGCGGATGACCTTCAATGCCGCAGATGCCGAGGGCACACTTGTCACATCGTTATAGCCCAGCTGCGCCAGGGTGCCCTGAAGCACCATCTGAAACGCGCGATCGTCATCGACGGCGAGTATTCGAAGGTCTTTCATCCTGCCTATCCTCTCAATTCTTTCATCGCAAATTGGCCGTCGAATATGTCGAGAGTAGGGCGAATTCAGTTCATTTTTCAACCTATGCGGTGCTAATTTCGACCTCACGAGGGCGCCCCATGATGCCGCTGATTACGGAAATAAACTCAGCACCGCGGATCGGCTTCGGCATGATGACATCTGCGGTGCTTCCCGTGGCGGGTTGCTTCAGGATTTCCGCCTCGGCGGTGAACCTGATCACCTTGGTGTCGCGATTTGCGGAATTCCCGGCCCTGAGGTGCCGGATCACCCTGTCTCCATTGATGAAAGGCATGTTCTGGTCGAAGATCATCAGGTCGAAATCCTGCATCAGCGCCAGTTCAAGCGCCTGTCGCCCGTTCGCTGCGACAGTCAGGTCGATTTCGACGAAGTCGCTCAGCAATGATCTCACGATCTGCTGGGTCACCTCGTCATCTTCTGCCAAAAGTATCCTGAATTTCATCACAAGCGTATCGACCTTCACAATTGAAGCTCGCCATATTACAGGCACAAAGCGGGTTTTCCGCTCTCGTTCGATAATTTAAACAACTTTATCTGGCAAAAAAAAGAAATTGATAGGGTCTTTGTGAACCCTTTCTTGCCGATGTGGCAAAGATAACCCCTAAGGACGCGAGTCGCAGCCCCTTTTTCAACCTGTGGTCAGGGTCGTTATCGCGTGCAGCAGCTCGGCCCGCTTGAAGGGTTTCGCCAGATGCGTATCGAACCCGGCGATCAGGTAATCGGCGACCTGGTGCGGCATGGCATTGGCGGTCACCGCGATGATCGGGACCGGGTTCGCCCCTGTCGCATCCTCGTGGTCGCGGATTTCGGCCACGGCGCTGACACCGTCCAGAACCGGCATCGAGATATCCATCAGCACGATGTCAAAGGCCTGACCGCGCGCCAGGCTGGCGGTCCAGATGTCCACCGCCTCGCGGCCGTTTTCCACCATCGCGATGCTGATCCCGCTATCTGCCAGCATCTCCTCGATCACCAGGCGGTTGGTCTGGCTGTCATCCGCGACTAGCACGCGCATATGCCCCAGATTGACCGGTTGCTCTTGCGCGATGCTGTTTGCGCCTTCCAGAAGCGGATCCACCGGTTCGGCGGCGGGCAGGGGTAGCAACACCCGGATCGCCGTGCCTTCGCCAGGGGTGCTTTCGACCGAGATATCGCCCTGCATCAGGCCCACCAGTTGCTTGACGATGGACATGCCAAGGCCCGTGCCGCCAAAGCGCCGCGTGATGCTGCCATCGGCCTGTTCGAAACTTTCCAGCATGCGCGCGATCTGCACCTGGGTCATGCCCATGCCTGTATCGCTGACAACAATCTCGAGCGGGCTGCCCGGCTGGCATTGCATCGTCAGCGTGACCCGGCCGCGTTCGGTGAACTTGATCGCGTTATGCAGCAGGTTGTTCAGGATCTGGCTGATCCGGTGCGGATCGCCCAGAAGGGGCAGGGCGCAGCCGCTATTCGTGTGGACGCGGAATTCCAGCCCCTTTTCTTCGGCCCGGATCGCGTTGAGGGCCTGCACGGACTGTGCCACGTCATCAATCACAAAGGGAACCTGCTCAAGCTCCATCTTGCCGGCTTCGATCTTCGACATGTCAAGGATGTCGTTCAGGATGCTCAGCAGCGTTTCGCCCGAATTGCGGATCGTGCCGATCATCCGGCGCTGGCGATCCTCGGTCAGCATGCCTTCCAGCACTTCGGCCATGCCCAGAACACCGTTCAAGGGCGTGCGGATCTCGTGGCTCATGTTGGCAAGGAACATGGACTTGGACCGGCTGGCCCCTTCCGCCTGCGCGCGCGCCTGTTCGAGACGCGTGGTGGCGGCCAGTTCTTCCGTGATGTCATTGAACGATGTGACGACGCGCAATTCGTCATTCTCGCCGCGAATGGCGATGGCATTGACCGAAAGGCAACGCCTTGTGCCGTCATCCCATTGAATGGCAAAGCGGACATCGCGCACCGCGGATCCCTGGGCGACGGCCAGCGAGAATGGCAACTCCTCGTCCGGGATGGGCGAGCCATCCAGGCGGGTCGACCTCCACCTGGGCGCGTTATAGGTCAGGCCGGTGATCTCGTCCCGCGTCAGGCGCAGGATCCGCTCTGCCTCGGAGTTGGCGTAGATGATCTGGCCATCGCCGTCCATGACCACGATTGCGGCGATACTGGCATCCATGACCTGTTCCAGGAAGGTCTTGCCGGCTTCCAGATCCTGTTCCAGCTTCTTGCGGTCCGAGATGTTCAGATGCACGCCCCCGATGATCTCGGGGCTGCCGTCGGCCGCGAACTGGGTGATCTGGCTGCGCGACAGCACCCAGACCCAATGGCCATCCTTGTGCCGCATGCGGAATTCGCTTTCCGACAGGGCGGTGGCGTTATCGTCATGCACCTGGCTGATCGTGTCGAAGACTTTCAGATCGTCCGGGTGCACCAGCTTGCGGAAACTCCACAGATCCAGCGGCGGCATGTCCGCTTCGCCATAGCCCAGGATCTGGCGCCATTGACCGGCGACGGTCAGCCTGTGCAGGGTCTCGTTCCATTCCCAGGTGCCGATCGCGGCGCCTTCCATGACCTTGGTCAGCTGCTTTTCGACGATATCGCGTTCAGCCAGCGCGCTGGTCAGTTCGGCATTGGCGGCATCAAGCGCCTTGATCTCGTTGCGCCGGTCGGTGATGTCGATGGCCACGGTGATGCAGCCCCCGTCCGAGGTGCGTACATTGATCCGCCTGACCCAGCGCCCATCGGGGAGTTGCACCTCATCCGCGAACCGTGGTTGGGCGTAGATCCGCATCCGATCTGCCAGGATCTTTTCGAGATCCGCGCCGGGGCCGCCCCCCGGCAATGTGCCCGTCGTCAATCCGTGACGCAGGATGTCTTCCAGTTTTGCCGCATCGACCAGGGCGGGTTCCATCGGCTTGAACATCTTCCGATAGGCGTCATTGGCGATGACCAGACGATCTTCGGAATCAAAGATGATCACGCTGTCGGGCAGGGCATTCAGCGCGTTCTCAAGTCTCTGGCGCATCGCGTTCGCCTCGGCGGCCAGGCGCGCGACCTCGACGCGCTGGCGCTTATGCTCGGTGATGTCGGTCTCGACCGTCACATAGCCCTGCAAAGTGCCGTCTATGCCGAACAGCGGCTGCACGTTGAAATCAATGACATAGCGGTTGCCGTGGCGGTCCTGGTTGACCGTTTCGCCGCGGAAGGGCTGATTGTTGTCCAGCGCCACGTCAAGGGCGTCAGCCGTTTCGGGATCGCTTTCGGGGCAACGCACCAGATCCCGAAAGCGCATGCCCCGCACTTCGTCCAGCGACCAGCCGCTTTTCTCGGCAAAGGCCCGGTTGAACCAGACGATATGCCGATCGCGGTCCAGCACGACCACGAAATTGGTCATGGCTTCGACGATCTTGCCCATCTTCATCAGTTCTTCGCGCTGCGCGGTGTCATTGGTGACATCGCGGATCAGCAGGATCGCGGTCGGCCGGCCACCGGGCAGCGAGGAATCCTTGCGCGTGGCTGCGACCTCGAAGATGCGGCGCTCGCCGGCGATCTCGAGCGGATAGCGTACACCGTCGATCCGGCCGACCTGCAGCACGCGTTCCAGAATGTCGCGCGCGACCTTTGCCGTGGCGGGCGGCAACACCTCGTCCACCGAGCGGCCTTCCAGCGTGCCCTCGACCGGAACGCGCAGATGCTCGGGCCCGGCGACGAAGCCGGTATAGCAAGCGTTCTCGTCCAGTTCGAGCAGCAGATCGGGCATCGCGGACATGATCGCCTCGAACCTGCCCGCAGCCTCAAGGGCGGCCTCCTCGCGCAGGCGCAGGTCGGTCACATCCGATCCAACCCCGCGATACCCGGTGAACGTGCCATCGGCCGCCCAGACCGGCGAGGCGCTGAAGCGGAAAAAGGCCGGGCTTCCATCGTGATGACGCGCTTTGTAAACCAGGTCGCGAAACGGCTCGCGCGCTTTCATCTTCGCGCTGATCTGCAGATAGCCCGGATCGTCGGGGGCCACGCCGAGGATCTCGAGAAGGTCGTCGCGTTTCCGCCCGATCACCTGTTCGGGCTGCACCCCGTAGCGCGACACGTTTTGCGAGATATAGGTATAGCGGCCATCCTGGTCCTGTTCCCACAGCCAGTCATCGCTGATCCCGGATATGTCACTCAGCCGCGATGCGGCCGTGTCCCTTTCGGCCGAAGTCGCGTCAAGCCGCGCCCGGGCCACGGCCAGCTCTGCTTCGCGCGCCTTGCGCTCGCTGATGTCGCGGATCAGGAAGATGTACCCGCCCTGATCGTCATCCGTCGTCCCTTCGCGGCGCGAGACCGAGACCTCTACCCAGGTGTCCTGGTTGTCCGGTTCCAGCAGTTGCTCGACCCCGGTGATGGCCTTGTCACTGGTGACCTGCGCCATCATGCGGCGGTGTTCGGCGGCGATGTCGGGGCGCAGTACCTCTTCCAGGGTCTTGCCGATCATCGATTGCGGGTCCACGAACCAGCCGGTTGCACGATTGTGCCGCGCCGCGCGATAGACACCGTCCATGTCGACCTCAAGCAGCAGGTCGGGCAGGGCGGCAAGCGTCTGTTCCAGTTTTTGCTTGGTCTGTTCCAGGTCGATGAACGACTGGCGGCGCATCAGCGAGGACTGGATGACATCACCCACGGCGCGCAGCAGCTGGATCTGTTCCTCTTGGAAGGGGGCTTCCTGCTGCGTGCGGTCAAGACCCGCAAAGCCGACAAGTCTGCCGTTGTCCTGGATCGGCACCATCAGTATCGACAGGATGTCCTGCATCTCCAGCTGGGCCTTGCACGGGTCCGTATCGGGCAAATCCCTGGCCGCGGGAATGTGGACGACCTCGTCGCGGTCCAGCGAGTCGCGCCTGGATGACAGAAGCGATGTCGGCTGATTCTGCAGAAGCTGCCGCATGGGAGTCACGCCATCGGCGACCCATTCATGCGTCTTGTCCATGATGTCGTCTGACCGGAACAGGAAGACATAGGCCCGATCCGCCTGGCACATCGCGCCAATGCGACCCAGCATTTTCGTGATCGTATCATCAAGCTCTGATGCGGGGGTCCGCACCAGCTCGCTCAGACACGAGATCAAAAAAGTATCCTGCTTCACGCCTGTTCCTCTTGACCGGACCGGATCAGGCATATGTGGCGGCCAAGATACGTGCCCCGGCCTTGTCCTGCCCGACGATGCGGCAGAGGCCCTATGCCCTGCGCGCCCGGAGGTCTTTTCAACTGCCTGCCCGGCACCTTGAAATGGGCCGGCAACCAAGGATCAATCGTTACAGTCGGCCGCGTTTGACGGCTGAAACCCAGGGCGAAACCGCCCTGCATCGAAGTCTTCTCCGTTTCAATAACGGTATCAGGTTGGCCCTGTCTACAACCATGGAGTGATGCGCGACCCACAGCTGTCCGAATGGCGCAAGGACAACACAATCACAGAGTTGAAAGGTGGTAAAGGGCGGGAACAATTTGATTTCAGGGTTTCTTTTGATGCGCCTTCCGGTCGCTCCGGCCCCGTTGCCGGGTGATGGCGGTGCCGCGTGGCAGGGCGGCGCATGCCTGCGTCGCGCCTTGCCAGTATCGGTGCAACCTGCAACGCTGCGCGGGTCACGCAGGGAGGACACGATCATGGCAGGACCGCTTGCAGGATTGAAACTGGTCGAGATGGCGGGGCTTGGCCCCTGTCCCCTGGCCGGGCAGCTTCTTGCCGATCTGGGCGCGCAGGTCGTCGTGATCGATCGTGCGTCGGCGCCGGGCGATCCAACCGATGTGAACCGGCGCGGCAAGCAGTCGGTGGCGCTGAACCTGAAATCTGCCGAGGGGCTTGAGGCGGCGCGCCGCCTGATCGCGGGCGCCGATGTGCTGATCGAAGGGTTTCGCCCCGGCGTGATGGAAAAGCTGGGTCTTGGGCCGCAGGAGTGCCATGCGCTGAACCCCGGTCTGGTGTTCGGGCGGATGACCGGCTGGGGACAGCAGGGACCGCTGTCCATGACGGCCGGGCATGACATCAACTATCTGGCATTGTCCGGCGCGCTTGGCGCGATCGGCACGGCGGATGGCCCGCCGATACCGCCGCTGAACCTTGTTGCAGACTATGGCGGCGGCGCCATGTTCCTGGTGTTCGGCGTGCTCTCGGCGCTCTATGAGCGTGGACATTCGGGCAAGGGGCAGGTTGTCGATGCCGCCATGGTCGATGGTGTGCCCGCGATGATGGGGCTGATCCATCAATGGCTGGCCAGGGGGCAATGGGGGCAGGGGCGGGGTTCCAACCTGCTTGACGGCGGCGCGCCCTTCTATCGGTGCTATGCCACGCGCGACGGGCGCGCGCTGGCGGTCGGCCCGCTGGAGCCGCAGTTCTTCGCACAGCTTGTCGACCTTGCCGGATTGCCGCCCGAACACCGCGCCGACCAGATGGATCCCGCCACCTGGCCCGATCGCTGCGCGGCCTATGCCCGTGTCTTTGCCAGCAGGACACGCGACGAATGGATGGCCATCTTCGCGGGGTCGGATGCCTGCGTAGCCCCCGTGCTGGATTGGGACGAGGTCGAGGATCACCCCCACAACGCGGCGCGCGGCACCTTCCTGCGGGTGGGCGATGTGATGCAGGCCGCCCCTGCGCCACGGTTCGACCGCACCCCTGCCGCCACGCCCGCCAGCCCGGGCGCGGCCGGGCGCGACACCGACGCTATCCTGTCCGAACTGGGCTATGGCCACGCCGAGATTGCGCGCCTGCGCGCCGCAGGGGTGCTGACGTGACCCGCGCTCAGAACGCGCTGTCCTTGACCGCCTGCATCGAGACATGGGTCGAGGTCGAGCCGACATAGGGCAGGGTCGAAATCACCTCGCCCAGGATCTGGCGGTAGGCCTGGATGTTGTGGCTGCGGATCTTGAGCAGGTAATCGAATGAGCCTGCGATCATGTGGCATTGTTCGATCTCGGGCACGTCCATCACCGCGCGGTTGAAGGCCGCCAGCGCCTTTTCGGTCGTATCCGTCAGCCGCACCTCGGCGAAGGCGACATGATCCAGGCCCAGCTTGGCCGGATTGAGCACCGCACGAAACCCCTGGATATATCCCTGATCCTGAAGCCGCTTCATCCGCACCTGGCATGGGCTTTTCGACAGCCCCACTTTCTTGGCCAGGTCGGTGATGGCGATCCGCCCGTCCGTGCTGAGTTCGCGCAGGATCTTCCTGTCGATCCGGTCAAGTGCGTCTGTTTTCTGCTCGTCCGGCATGCTTTTTCCTTCAAGATCTGACAAATGAAATTCAAACGCCTTGTCGGCGCTTGATCAACAGGAAAATTGGCTGTCACGCATCTGCTATCCTTGAAACAGGTCCAATTCCCGGATTCGTTGATGAGGTTTGCCATGTCCCGCCTTGCTGCCCTGCGCGAAAACATTCGCGCCACCCACCACATTGCCGAAGATGCCGTGCTGGCAGGTCTGCGCGACAAAATGGCCCCGGATGCCGCGATCCGGGCTGCTGCGGGGCGCCGCGCGGTCGGGCTGGTGCAGGCCATCCGTGGGGCCGGGCGCCCGGGCCTGATGGAAGTGTTCCTGTCCGAATATGGCCTGTCCACCAATGAGGGCATTGCCCTGATGTGCCTGGCAGAGGCGCTGCTGCGCGTGCCGGACCGTGAAACCATCGACGACCTGATCGAGGACAAGATCGCCCCCTCCGAATGGGGCGCACATCTGGGGCGGTCCTCTTCCAGCCTTGTGAATGCCTCGACCTGGGCCTTGATGCTGACCGGCAAGGTGCTGAAGGAAGACCAGGCCCCCGGTGTTGCCAATGTGCTGCACGGCGCGGTCAAGCGTCTGGGCGAGCCGGTGATCCGGTCTGCCGTCAGCCGCGCCATGAAGGAACTGGGCCATCAGTTCGTGCTGGGCCGCGATATCGGCGAGGCGATCAAGCGCGGCGGGGCGCGGGCGGCGCAGGGCTATACCTTTTCCTATGACATGCTGGGCGAGGCCGCGCTGACCGCGCGCGACGCGCAGAAATACCACGCCGCCTATGCACAGGCCATCGCCCGGCTGGCGACCGAATGCACCAACAGCGATATCCGCGCCAACCCCGGCATCTCGATCAAGCTCAGCGCGCTGCATCCCCGCTACGAGGTGGGCCAGCGCGACCGCGTGATGGCCGAACTGGTTCCCGCCACGCTGGAACTGGCGCTGGCCGCGCGCAAGGCCGGCATGGGGCTGAACATCGACGCGGAAGAGGCCGACAGGCTGGACCTGTCGCTGGACGTGATCGAGGCCGTGCTGCGCCATCCCGGCCTGGCCGGCTGGGACGGGTTCGGCGTGGTGGTGCAAGCCTATGGCAAGCGCGCCGCCCCGGTGATCGACTGGCTGCATGCCCTGGCCGGTGAACTGGACCGCCGCATCATGGTGCGTCTTGTCAAGGGCGCCTATTGGGATACCGAAATCAAGCGCGCGCAGGTCGAAGGGCTGGATTGCTTCCCGGTCTTCACCCGCAAGGCGGCAACCGACGTGTCCTACCTGTGCTGCGCGCACAAGCTGCTGGGGATGACCGACCGCATCTATCCGCAATTCGCCACCCACAACGCGCAGACCGTGGCCGCGATCCTGGAAATGGCGGGCGACCGCAGCACCTTCGAATTCCAGCGCCTGCATGGCATGGGCGAGGTGCTGCATGACGTGGTGTTGAAAGAGGCGGGCACCCGCTGCCGTATCTACGCCCCTGTCGGTGCGCATCGCGACCTGCTGGCCTATCTGGTGCGCCGCCTGCTGGAAAACGGCGCCAACTCCAGCTTCGTGAACCAGATCGTGGACGAGGATGTGCCCCCCGAAGTGGTGGCCGCCGATCCTTTCGACGCGCTTGAGGGCGCGGCGGGCGTCAGATCCCTGGCCGTCAAGGATCCCGCAGCGCTCTATGCGCCGGAGCGGCCCAATTCGCGCGGCTACGACCTGCACGAGGCGCGTGACCTTGACATGATCGACACCGCCCGCGCGCCTTTTGCGGCCCCGCATCAATGGCAGGCCGGTCCGCTGGCTGCGGTGGACCTGTCCGCCGCCGAAGTGGTCGAGGCGATCAACCCGGCCGATCCCGCCGACATCGTGGGGCGCACCGCCATCTGTTCCGCCGCCGACGCCGAGGCCGCGATTGCTGCGGCCCAGCCCTGGGAGGCTGACGCCCCGACCCGCGCCGCGGTGCTGAACCGTGCCGCCGATCTCTACGAGCAGCACTTCGGCGAGATTTTCGCCGTGCTGTCGCGCGAAGCGGGCAAGACACCAAAGGATGCCATCGCCGAACTGCGCGAGGCGGTCGATTTCCTGCGCTATTACGCGGCGCGGGGCCTTGATGCCCAGGGTCCGGCGCGCGGCCTCTTCACCTGCATTTCGCCGTGGAACTTCCCGCTTGCGATCTTCACCGGCCAGATTGCCGCGGCGCTTGCCGCCGGCAATGCCGTGCTGGCGAAACCGGCGGAAACCACCGCGCTTTGCGCGCATGTGGCGGTCGGACTGCTGCACGAAGCCGGCGTGCCGCGCGCCGCGCTGCAACTGCTGCCCGGCGCGGGGTCCGTGCTGGGGCCGGTGCTGACGGGCGATGCGCGTGTAGGCGGGGTCTGCTTTACTGGCTCGACCGTGACCGCGCAGCGGATCAACCGGACCATGGCCGAAGGCATGGCGCCCGATGCCGCGCTGATCGCGGAAACCGGCGGCCTGAATGCGATGATCGTGGACAGCACCGCGCTGCCCGAACAGGCGGTGCGCGACATCGTCGCCTCGGCCTTCCAGTCGGCCGGACAGCGCTGTTCGGCGCTGCGGGTGCTCTACCTGCAAAAGGACATCGAAAAGCCGTTCCTCGAGATGCTGTTCGGTGCGATGGACGAATTGCGCCTTGGCAATCCCTGGCATCACGATGTTGACGTGGGCCCGGTGATCGACGCCCGGGCACAGGCCGATTTCGCAGGCTATATCGAGGCGGCCCGCAAGGCCGGCACGCTGCTGAAGGCGATGGAGGCGCCCGCGCAGGGCCACTTCATCGGCCCCGCCGTGATCCGCGTCAGCGGTATCGAGGCGCTGGAGCGTGAGGTGTTCGGCCCGATCCTGCATGTCGCCACCTTCCGCGCCGATCAGATCGACGCGGTGGTGGATGCGGTCAACGGGTGCGGTTTCGGGCTGACCTTCGGGATGCATACCCGCATCGACGGGCGGGTCGAACAGGTGACATCGCGGCTCAAGGTCGGCAATGCCTATGTCAACCGCAACCAGATCGGCGCGATCGTCGGCAGCCAGCCTTTCGGCGGCGAGGGCCTGTCAGGCACCGGCCCCAAGGCGGGCGGGCCATCCTATGTGCCGCGTTTCCTGCGCGCAGAGGTCATGGATCATGCAGGTCAGGCCGGCAAACCTGCTGATGTGGGAGCGGTGCAGGCCCGGCTTGACCAGCTCAAGGGGTTGGAGCTGGCGCGTCTTTCGGTGACCGATCTGCCGGGGCCGACGGGGGAATCCAACCGCCTGTCCACCTTTGGCCGGGGCATCGTTCTTTGCCTTGGTCCGACGGCGGCGGATGCGACCGAACAGGTGCGGATCGCGCGGGACAATGGCTGTCACGCGCTGGCCGTGGCGCCGGGCATCTCGGCCGCGCTGGGCGTGGACGGGGTGCTGCCGAGAGGCGCGCTGGAACATATGCGTGGCTTCGATCTGGTGGCGCTCTGGTCCGACATGCGTGACCTGCGCGCGGCGCGGCGTGCGCTGGCGGCTCGCGATGGGGCGTTGATCGGGCTGGCCTGCGGAACGGATCTGGCGGCGCGTTGCCGGATCGAACGGCATATCTGCATCGACACGACAGCAGCGGGCGGCAACGCCGCCCTGCTGGCCGCCGAGGCCGAAGAGGGGGCGATGATCGCATCCATGTGATCGCGCTATCCCTGTTTGATCCGGCGTGGCTCTTGAATTCCGGTCCTTGAAGGCGTCTATCTTGTAAGGCGAAGGATAAGGGCGCCAGGATGGAACAGACGCTACGGCTGGATGTGACGGGCTTGAGTTGCGCGGGCTGCGTGCGCCGCGCCGAGGCGGCGCTGTCCGGTGTCGAGGGCGTGCAAGAGGCGCGCGTGAACCTTGCCACCAGGACGGCAGAGGTGTCGCATGACGGCACCGTGACCCCCTCGGGCGCGGCCGCTGCCCTTGCAAAGGCGGGATATCCCGCCGCCGAAGAAGACCTGCGACTGGCTGTCGACGGGGCGACTTGCGGCTCCTGTGTGGCGCGGATCGAGGCGGCGTTGCAGGGCGTGCCCGGTGTTGTATCCGCCACGTTCAATCTTGCCGATGGGCAGGCGCGGTTGCGCGTCCTGTCAGGTGCGGTGGACCTCTCGGCGCTGATCGCCGCGGTCAAACGCGCCGGATATACGGCCAGCCCCGTGACCGATGACAGGCCCGACGCGGCCGCTGCGCGCGATGCCGCCGATATTGCCCGCCTGCGCCGCGATACGGCTGTCGCCGCCGCGCTGACGCTGCCCGTCATGGTGCTTGCCATGGGCGGTCATGTCTGGCCGCCGTTTCATCACTGGGTGCATGGCACGATCGGAACGGGTGCAAGCTGGGTGATCCAGTTCCTGCTGACGACGCTGGTGCTGTTTGGCCCCGGCCTGCGCTTCTTCAGGTTGGGCCTGCCCGCCTTGCTGCACCGCGCGCCGGACATGAACGCGCTGGTGGCGCTGGGCACGTCGGCCGCCTGGGGCTTTTCCACGGTGGCGACCTTCGCGCCCGGCATCCTGCCCCCCGGCACAGCCGAGGTCTATTTCGAGGCCGCCGCCGTCATCGTCACCCTGATTCTGATGGGCCGCTGGCTGGAGGCCCGCGCGCGTGGGCAGGCAGGTCAGGCGATCCGCAAGCTGGCGGGGCTCCAGGTGCGCGAAGCGCGGGTTCGCCGCGACGGGGTGATGCGGACCGTGGCGCTCGCGGAACTGGTCACCGGCGACGAGATCGAACTGCGGCCCGGTGCGCGCGTGCCGACCGATGGCACGGTGATCGAGGGCCGGTCGGATCTGGACGAATCCATGGTCACGGGCGAACCGCTGCCGGTTATGCGGACGGTCGGTGACCGGGTGATCGGCGGTACGGTCAACGGGGCCGGCGCGCTGATGATCCGTGCGACGGCCACGGGCAAGGATACGGTGCTGTCGCAGATCATGGCCGCCGTGGCCGATGCACAGGGCGCGAAGCTGCCGATCCAGTCGCTGGTGGACCGGGTCACGGCGGTCTTTGTCCCGGTCGTGATCGCCGTGGCGCTGCTGACGCTGGGCCTGTGGCTGGCCTTCGGCCCGACCCCCGCGCTGGGACTGGCCATCGTGGCCGCGGTGTCGGTGCTGGTCGTGGCATGTCCCTGCGCCATGGGGCTGGCCGTGCCCGTGTCGATCATGGTGGGCACGGGGCGCGCGTCCGAACTGGGGGTGCTGTTCCGGCGGGGTGATGCGCTTCAGGCGCTGCAGGGCGTGCAGATCATGGCCTTTGACAAGACCGGCACGCTGACCATCGGCAAGCCGGTTGTCTCGGGCATCTCGGTGCTGGAGGGCGCGCAGGAGGATGCGACGCTGGCGGCAATCGCGGCGCTTGAGGCGACCTCGGATCACCCCATCGCGCGCGCCGTGGTGGCCGAAGCCGAAGCGCGGGGGCTGCAACTGCCCCAGGTGAGCGGGTCAAAGGCAAGTCCGGGCCTGGGTGTGGAGGGTCAGGTTGCCGGTGCCCATCTGAAAGTGGGTGCCGCGCGGTTCTTCGATGCCGTGCCGGCGGCCCTGTCCCGGACAGTGGCCACATGGGAGGCCGAGGGGCGCAGCGTCCTGTTCGCCGCCATGGACAACCGGATCGTCGCGGCGCTGGCCGTATCCGACCAGGTCAAGCCCGAGGCGCGGGCCGTGATCGACGCGCTGACAGCCGCAGGTGTGCGCTCTGCGATGGTCACCGGCGACAGTGCCGCCGCGGCACAGGCAGTGGCGGCGGAACTGGGGATCGCGACGGTGATCGCCGGTGTCATGCCGACCGCCAAGGCCGATGCGCTGGCGGAACTGGCCAGGCAGGGCCGCGTCGGCTTTGTCGGCGACGGGATCAACGATGCGCCCGCGCTGGCGGCGGCGGATGTGGGCATCGCGATGGGGTCGGGCACTGATGTGGCGATCGAGGCTGCCGATATCGTGCTGATGTCCGGTGATCTGCGCGGTGTCGCCACGGCGCATCGGATCAGCCTCGCGACCATGTCGAACATTCGCCAGAACCTGGTCTGGGCCTTTGGCTACAATGTCGCCCTGATCCCGGTGGCGGCGGGTCTGCTGGCGATCTTCGGCGGCCCGATGCTGTCGCCGATGCTGGCCAGCGGGGCGATGGCCGCCTCGTCGGTTCTGGTGATCACCAATGCGCTGCGGCTGCGCAGGCTGCGGGCGGTCGCGTGACCGCAGGCGCTTTCGCCGGCTTGTGCCCTTGTGCTTGAGTATTTGGGGAAAGATGAAGCAGGCGCTGTGGCCTTTGGCAGGACGAACCGTTAGATCAGGCGGTCGGACGCTTGGATATTGATGCTTGCATGGCTCTCAAACTGACCTCACTTGACGCGCTGGCGGCGCTGCCCTTCGATCAGGTGATCGATGTGCGCGCGCCGTCGGAATATGCCGAGGATCACATCCCCGGCGCGATCAATCTGCCGGTCCTGTCGGATGAGGAGCGTGCCATCGTGGGCACGATCTATGTGCAGCAGGATCGGTTCCTGGCGCGCAAGACAGGGGCCGCACTGGTGGCGCGCAATGCCGCGGCGCATCTGGAGGGGCCGCTTGCGGATCGCGACGGCGGTTGGCGGCCTTTGGTCTATTGCTGGCGCGGGGGGCAGCGGTCGGGGTCATTCGCCTCGATTCTGGCGCAGGTCGGCTGGAGGGTGGACCTGATCGAGGGCGGCTATAAAAGCTATCGGCGCCTGGTGGTGACGGCCATGTATGATCAGCCGGTGCCGCATCGGCTGATATTGCTGGATGGTGGCACCGGCACCGCCAAGACGCGGGTGCTGGCGCGATTGGCGCAGGCCGGCGCGCAGGTCATCGACCTTGAGGCGATGGCCGCCCATCGCGGATCGCTTCTGGGGGGACGGCCCGGCGGGCAACCCGCGCAGAAGACCTTTGAAAGTCGCATCGCCATGGCGCTTGCCCGGCTTGATCCGTCTCGGCCAGTGTTCCTTGAGGCCGAAAGCAACAAGATCGGGCGTCTGATCATCCCGCCGTCGCTATGGCAGGCGATGATCGGCGCGGATCATGTGGTGATCGACGCGCCGCTGGCGGCGCGCGCGCGCTACCTGTGTCAGGCCTATGCGGACCTGCTGGCCGATCGCGATCTGTTGGTCGCCAAGCTCGCGCCGCTGCGGACATATCATGGCGCCGAGCGGGTCGAGGCCTGGCAGGCGCAGGCGCGCGCCGGCGCCTTCGAGGGGCTGGCCGCAGAGCTGGTGCAGCATCATTACGACCCGCGTTACATCAAGGCCCAGTCCCGCCAGGGGCGCGCGCCGCTGGTGCGGCTGGTCATGTCAGGGCTGAGCGATGCCGATCTGGACGCGGCAATTCCGTATATCCTTGCCGCGGTCGGGCCCTGAGGCAGGTCAGACGCATCGGATGCCGGGTGCGCCCTGGACCATCGTGCCGATGATCGCCGCCTCATGGCCTAGTGCCCGCACCTGCGCCAGCAGCGCCGACGCCTGATCGGGTGCGACAGCGGCCAGCAACCCGCCTGCCGTCTGCGGATCGTGCAGCAACACACCGCGCGCACCGATGGCGCCTGTCACCGGCGCGGCGGCCAGGTTCGCGGGCCACGCGGTCGAGCGGAGGCCCGCAGCGGCCAGCGCTTCGGCCCCGTGATGGAGCGGAATGTCACCCAGCCTGATCTCTGCCGCGAGGTCAGAAGCGCGGCAAAGCGCCATCAGGTGGCCGGCAAGGCCGAAACCCGTCACATCGGTCATTGCATGCGCCCCGCGCAGCACCTTGGCCGCATCGCCCTGCGGCTGCGCCATCCGTGCCAGAAGCGCCGCGACGTCGCGCCCCTCGGCGCGCATCTGCATCTCGGCGGCAAGGATCGTGCCGGATCCGATGGGGCGCGTCAGGATCAGCCTGTCGCCGGGTCGCGCGCCGGCATGGGTGATCGCGACGCCCTCGCACAGCCCCGTGACGGTGAAACCCAGGGTCAGTTCTGCCCCTGTGGTCGAGTGGCCACCCACGATATCGGCCCCCGCGGCGCGGAAGACATCGGATGCGGCCTGCATCACCTCGGCCATGGTGCGGGCCTGCAGCGTCGGGGACATCGGTGGCAGGATCACCGTGGCCGTGGCGGCCTGCGGTGTGGCGCCCATGGACCAGATATCCCCCAGGGCATGGATGGCGGTGATCCGGGCCATCAGCGCGGGATCCTGCGTGAAGGCGCGCAGGTGATCGGTGGTCATCACCTGGCGCGCGCCGCCCGTGGCCAGAACGGCCGCATCGTCGCCCGGCAGGCTGAGGACATCGGCGCGCTGCGGCGCGGGCAGGCGCGACAGCACCCGGTGCAGGGCATCCGCGCCCAGTTTCGATCCGCATCCGCCGCACAGGGGCTGATCATGGCCTGCGGCCTCGGCGGCCCCAAGGGCCTGCACGGCGGGGCGGGCAGGGGCAGGCATGGCGGGCAAGATGCGGAACTTGTCCATGAAGGACTGGTCGATCCGGTCCTTCCACCGCCAGAGCCAGCGCCCCGAGAAGGCAATCCCGAATTTCTCTGCCACGGCCGATCTGTCGCCAAGCGAGATCAGCTTGAGGTAGTCGCGCTGCGGATGAAACGCCCGCGTCGTCTGCCCGGACAGGACTGCCCGCAGGTTGTCATGCAGGACAGGGGCGGCGCGCACGGCGAAGACCCCGGCCTTGGGGCGTGGTGCATGGGCCATATGCGCGCAATCGCCCGCAGCGAACACTTTCTCATGTCCCCTGACGCGCAGGTCGGGATCCACGATCACGAAACCATCCTCGGTCAGCGGCAGATCGGTGTCGCGCAGCCAGCGATGTGCGAAAGCCCCGGCCGCACCGACGATCAGATCGGCCTCGATCTGCCGGCCATCGGCTAACTGGACCCCGCCCGCCGCGATCCGTGCCACGGAGGCGCCGAAATGCAGGGTGACGTGATGGTCCCGCAACGCGCGCGACAGGCGCGCGCGGGTGGCGGGCGCGGTGCCGGTCAGCCCCGCGGCGGCCTCGACCAGATGCACCTGCGGCGTGGCGCCTGCCTGCGCCAGCGCATGGGACATCGCCATCGCCAGCTCTACCCCGGCCACGCCTGCGCCGATCACGGCGACCTGGGGGTTTGCCTGTCCGGCCTGCACCTTGACCAGAAAGGCGCGCCAGCGGGCGGCGTAGGTATCAAGCGGTTTCGCGCCCAGGGCGTGGTCCGCAAATCCGGGGATCGCGGGCATTTCGGCGGTGATGCCGATATCCAGCGAGGCCAGATCGTAATCCAGAATGCGTCCGGACCCCAGGGTGATCCGCTGCTGAACTGCATCGAGGCCGACGGCCCGGTCAAGGATGATCCGCGCACCCGCAGCGCGGGCCAGCCGCACCAGGTCGATATCAAGATCCTCGCGCGCGTAATGCCCCGCGATATGGCCCGGCAGCATCCCCGAATAGGGGGCCGTCGCGGCCGGGTTGATCACCGTGACGCGTGCGCCGGCCAGCGGGGCCATCGCCCATTTGCGCAGCACCAGCGCATGGGTGTGACCGCCGCCGATCAGCACGAGGTCACGGGTCAGGGGATGGGGCATCTGCATGGTCGGGCCTTAGGCTGTGGCTGAGCTGTCTTAGTCGATCCGCGCGCCGAGGGGAATGCACCCGCGGACAGGCCGCATCGCGGCGGGATCAGCCCTGCGAGGCCAACTGATACCCTGGTGCCGTCGCCGATTGCACGGTCGTGATCGGCCGGTCGCCGATCCAGGTCGTACGCTCGATGATCAGAAGCGCCTCGCCCGATGCAATGGCAAGCTGGCTTGCGATCTCGCCCTCGGCCTTGATCGCGTAAAAGCGCACATCGACGCGGCTGTAGGGTTTGTTGTGTACCAGCCATTCATTGGCGCTTTGCGTGGTCAGGTCGATCTCGAGGATCTCGGGCGCCGACCCGGTGTCGATCCAGCGATCCTCGTAGATATAGGGGCGGTTGTCGGCCAGATGCAGCGCCTTGACATGCAGCATGGGGGCCGATCGGGGGATGCCGAAACGGGCCATGACAGACGGTGGCGGCGCTTCGATCGCGCGGCTGACCAGCTGATAGCCGTAGCGGCTGCCGCGCTGTTCCACCTCGCGCCGGGTGATCGGAATGTCGAAGGTGGCCCGCGTCACCGGATGGGCGCGCACATGGGTGCCACCCTTGCGCTTGCGCTCGACCAGGCCGCTTTGGGCAAGGTCCTGCATGGCGCGGTGCACCGTGGCGCGCGCGCATCCCAGTTCCAGCGCCAGATCCTCGTCGCGGGGCAATCGGTCTCCGGGGGCATAGGTCCGGTTCAGGATGCGGGACTGGATCCGGTTGCGGATATCGGTCCAGGTCAGACGGCCCGGCGCGGTCACAGCCGCGTCTCCAGTTGTCGCATCACGGCGATGAAATCGCGCAGGATCGTGTCGCGTGCCCGGTGGCGGCCCTGTTGGACCACGTGGCGGCCCGCGCTCCAGACATCGGTGATGCAGGCCTGCCCGCCACCCGAAAAGATCAGGCTGTCCAGCAGCGCATCGCCCTGCCGGTTGCACAGCCAGCGATTATCCAGATCCAGCGCGATCAGGTCCGCCCATTGGCCCGCAGCGATCTGCCCGGCCTGCCGTCCGCCCGCCTGCGCGCCGCCCGCGGTTGCCGCGTCGAACAGGACGCGGCCCGTCGAGCGGTCGGGCAGGGCCAGCGCCGCGCGGGACCGATCCCGCAGCCTTTGGGAATATTCCAGCGTCTTGAGTTCCTCGAAAAGCGAGATCTGGATGTTGGAATCCGATCCGAAACCGATCCGCCCGCCAGCGCCAAGATAGGTGGTGCCGTTGAAGATCCCGTCGCCCAGGCTTGATTCCGTCAGCGGGCAAAGCCCCGCCACCGCGCCCGTCACGGCCAGCGCCCGCGTCTCTTGCGGGGTCATCTGCGTGCAATGGATCAGGCACCAGCGGTGATCGACCGCGTGCTGATCCAGCAGCCATTCGACCGGGCGCGCGCCCAGATGGGTCGTGACCTCCTCGACCTCGGCCTGCTGTTCGGCCAGATGCATGTGGATCGGCCCAGAGGGGGTTGCCTCGACAATGGCGCGCAGACCGGATGGCCCGACAGCGCGCAGCGAATGGGGGGCCACGCCGATGGCATAATCGGCCGACGCATGGCCGATCGTCTGCGCGGCCTCTGCGTGCAGGGCCATGAAACGGTCCGGATCGTTGCCGAAACGCTGCTGCCCACCGGCAAGGGCGCGCCCGTCGCAGCCGCCGAACTGGTAATGCACCGGAAGCAGCGTCAGCCCGATACCCGCGCGTGTCGCCGCCGCGACGATCCGACCCGACATTTCCGACAGCCGCGCATGGGGCGTGCCGCCGACATCATGATGCAGGTAATGGAACTCGGCCACCGCGCCATATCCGGCCTCCAGCATCTCCATGAAGACAAGGGCCGCCACGGCCTCGACCTGATCGGGGTTCAGCTGATCAAGGAAGCGATACATCAGGCGGCGCCAACTCCAGAAACTGTCGCTGGCATCGGGGCCGCGCGCTTCGGTCAGCCCGGCCATGGCGCGCTGGAAGGCGTGGCTGTGCAGATTCAGCGGCGCAGGCAGCAGCAGCGCCACGCGTTGCGCGGCTTGCCCGGAACCCGGGCCGACATGGGCGATTCGCCCGCGTTCGTCGATATGCAGGTCGATATCCGCATGCCAGCCATCTGGCAAAAGTGCTTGAGATGCTTGGATGATTTGCACGGGGACATCTCCGTTGACAAAAATAAGTATCTACATATTAATATTATGTATGTCTTAAAGCAAGGTGTTCTGATGCCCACGCGCTATGTTCTGACCGGGGTTGCGGCGGCCACGATGCAGGGGTCGGATGGCGGCTATGGCCTGATTGCGGATGCGGCCGTTGTCGTGCGCGACGGGCTTGTTGACTGGGTCGGACCGGCGCGAGACCTGCCCGCGGATCATGCCGCGCTTGAGCGGCTGGATCAGGGCGGGCGGCTTCTGACCCCGGCCTTGATCGATTGTCATACCCATGTCGTGCATGGCGGCAATCGCGCGCGCGAATTCGAGATGCGCCTGACTGGCGCCAGCTATGCCGAGATTGCCCGCGCCGGTGGCGGGATCGTGTCGACGGTGACGGCGACGCGAGCCGCCTCCGAGGCGCAGTTGCTGCAGGCGGCGCTGCCCCGCGTGGATGCGCTGATCGCGCAGGGCGTCGCCACGGTCGAGATCAAATCCGGCTATGGACTTGATATTGATACCGAACTCAGGATGTTGCGCGTCGCGCGCCAGATCGCCGACATGCGTCCGATCCGGGTGCTGACCAGCTTTCTGGGGGCCCATGCCGTGCCTGCGGGTCAGGATCCCGATACCTATATCGATCAGGTCTGCCTGCCCGCGCTGAGCGCCGCCCATGCCGAAGGGCTGGTCGATGCGGTGGATGGCTTTTGCGAGGGGATCGCCTTCAGCGCCGCCCAGATCGCCCGCGTGTTCGACCGCGCCGCGGCGCTGGGCTTGCCCGTCAAGCTGCATGCCGAACAACTCAGCCATCAGGGTGGGGCGGCGCTGGCGGCGCGCCATGGCGCGCTGTCGGCGGATCACCTGGAATATGCCACTGCCGCGGATGCGGCCGCGCTGGCGGCATCGGGCACCGTGGCGGTCATCCTGCCGGGGGCCTTCTACACGATCCACGAGACACGCCAGCCCCCGGTGCAAGCCTTTCGCGACCACGGCGTGCCGATGGCGGTGGCCACGGACTGGAACCCCGGATCGTCGCCGCTGGGGTCCATCCTGCTGGCGATGAACATGGCCTGCACCCTGTTCCGCCTGACCCCGGCCGAGGCTTTGGCCGGAGCCACGCGTCACGCGGCGCGCGCCCTGGGTCTGAACGATTGCGGACGCATTGCGCCGGGACTGCGGGCTGACCTGGCGATCTGGGATGTCACCGATCCGGCCGAGCTGTCCTATGGCATCGGGATCAACCCGCTGCATCATCGCATTTTCGGAGGTCGCGCATGACTGTCACCCTGGTTCCCGGTGCGGCCACCCTGGCCCAGCTTGAAAACATCTGGCGCGGGCAGGGCGCTGTGGTGCTTGATCCTGCCGCGCGTGCGGGCGTCGAGGTGTCGGCTGCGATCATCGCGGCGGCGGCACAGGCCGATGCGCCGGTTTATGGCGTCAACACAGGTTTTGGCAAACTGGCATCGGTCCGGATCGCGCCGGGCGATACGCAGACGCTGCAACGCAACCTGATCCTGTCGCATTGCTGCGGCGTGGGCGAGGCGCTGGAACCGGCGACGGTGCGCCTGATGATGGCGCTGAAGCTGCTGTCGCTGGGGCGCGGCGCATCGGGCGTGCGCTGGCAGATCTGCGCGCTGATCGAGGCGATGCTGGCGCAAGGCGTGCTGCCGGTGATCCCGGTGCAGGGGTCGGTTGGCGCCTCGGGCGATCTGGCACCGTTGGCGCATATGGCCGCGGTGATGATCGGCGCGGGCGAGGCCAGGCTGCACGGTCAGGTCATGCCAGGTGGCGAGGCCCTGCTCGCGGCGGGCCTGACCCCGGTGGTTCTTGGTCCAAAGGAAGGGCTGGCCCTGATCAACGGCACGCAGTTTTCCACGGCCTGCGCGCTTGCGGGCCTGTTCGAGGGCTGGCGCGCGGCGCGCGCGGCCATCGTGACATCGGCCATGTCCACCGATGCGATCATGGGATCGACCGCGCCCCTGCATCCCGAAATCCACCGCCTGCGCGGCCATCCCGGCCAGATCGACGTGGCCGCCGCCATGACCGCGCTGCTGGACGGCAGCGCCATCCGCGACAGTCACCGCGACGGCGATAGCCGCGTGCAGGACCCCTATTGCATCCGGTGCCAGCCGCAGGTGACGGGTGCGGCCATCGACCTGTTGCGCTTTGCCGGCCGCACGCTGCAAACCGAGGCGAATGCCGTGACGGACAATCCCCTCGTCATCGTCGAGACCGCCGAAATCCTGTCTGGCGGCAATTTCCACGCCGAACCCGTGGCCTTCGCCGCCGACCAGATCGCGCTGGCCCTGGCCGAGATCGGCGCCATCGCGCAGCGTCGCGTGGCCTTGATGGTGGATCCGACCCTGTCCTTCGATCTGCCGCCCTTCCTGACGCCGGAGCCTGGCCTGAACTCGGGTCTGATGATCGCCGAGGTCACGACCGCCGCCCTGATGAGCGAGAACAAGCATCTGGCCAATCCCTGTTCGACCGACAGCACGCCCACCTCCGCCAATCAGGAGGACCACGTGAGCATGGCCGCCCATGGTGCGCGGCGCCTGCGGCGGATGACCGAAAACCTGTCCATGATCCTGGGGATCGAGGCGATCTGTGCCGCGCAAGGCATTGATCAGCGTGCGCCGCTGGCCACTTCGGCGCCGTTGCAGGCCGCGATGAGCTGCCTCAGGGCGCATGTCCCCCCGCTGCGGCAGGACCGTTATCTGGCGCCCGACCTGACGGCGGCGGCGGCCTGTGTCCGGGATGACAGCCTGGCCCTGGCCGCAGGCCTGGAGGTTGCGTTGTGAGCCTGATCGAGATCGCGCGCGGCAACGGCCCGCTGGTGCTGGGCCTGCCTCATACCGGAACCGAGATTCCCGCGGATTGCATGGCGCGGCTCAATGACAGGGGGCGTGCGATCGCTGACACCGACTGGCATATCGACCGGCTTTACGCCGGGCTGATCCCGGATGTCACCACGGTCAGGACAACGGTCCATCGCTATGTCATCGACGTCAATCGCGACCCCTCCGGACACAGCCTTTATCCCGGTCAGAACACCACCGGGCTATGCCCGCTGACCGACTTCGACGGGCATCCGCTGTATCTGGCGGGGCTTGCGCCTGACGCGGCCGAAACCACGCGCCGCCGCGCGCTTTATCATGCACCCTATCACGCGGCACTGGCCGCGGAACTGGACCGGGTGCGGGCGCAACACGGGTTTGCGATCCTTTATGACTGCCATTCGATCCGGTCGCATATCCCGTTCCTGTTCGACGGCACGCTGCCCGATTTCAACATCGGCACCAATGACGGCGCCACCTGCGCGCCGGGGATTGCAGACGCCGTACAGCGCATCTGCGCCGGGGCGGTCGGCTATACCTCGGTGATGAACGGTCGTTTCAAGGGCGGCTGGACCACGCGCCATTACGGCAGACCGACCGAGGGCCTGCATGCCATCCAGATGGAACTGGCCCAATCCACCTACATGCACGAATCCCCGCCGTGGGATTTTGCGGACGCGCGGGCCGGACGCCTGCGGCCGCATCTCAAGACCATTCTCGAAACCCTGTCCGATTGGAGACCCCAATGAGCGACCCCCGCAAGAACACCCGTGACATCTATCCGCCCACCGGCACGACGCTGAACGCGAAAAGCTGGCTGACCGAGGCCCCGCTGCGGATGCTGATGAACAACCTGCACCCGGACGTGGCCGAAAACCCGCATGAGCTGGTTGTCTACGGCGGCATCGGACGCGCCGCACGGACATGGGCCGATTTCGACACGATGGTCGCCAGCCTCAAGGATCTGGAGGCGGACGAGACGCTGGTCGTCCAGTCGGGCAAACCCATCGCCATCGTCAAGACCCATGCCGATGCGCCGCGCGTGCTGATAGCCAATTCAAACCTTGTGCCGCATTGGGCGACCTGGGACCATTTCAACGAATTGGACCGGAAGGGCCTGGCCATGTACGGCCAGATGACCGCGGGATCCTGGATCTACATCGGGTCCCAGGGGATCGTGCAGGGCACCTACGAGACCTTTGCAGAGGCGGGCCGCCAGCATTATGGCGGCTCTTTGAAAGGCAAGTGGATCCTGACCGGCGGTCTGGGCGGCATGGGTGGCGCGCAGCCGCTGGCCGCTGTCATGGCCGGGGCCTGCTGCCTTGCCGTGGAATGCAACCCCGACAGCATCGATTTCCGGCTGCGGACCCGCTATGTCGACGAACGCGCCGACACGCTGGACGAGGCGCTGGCGATGATCGACCGCTGGACCAAGGCGGGCGAGGCCAAGTCCGTGGGCCTTCTTGGCAATGCCGCCGATGTGTTCCCCGAGCTTTTCCGGCGCGGTATCCGCCCCGATATCGTGACCGACCAGACCAGCGCCCATGATCCGATCAATGGCTACCTGCCACAGGGCTGGACCATCGCCGAATGGAAGGCCCGCCGCGAAACCGATCCCAAGGCGGTGGAAAAGGCCGCGCGCGCCAGCATGAAGACGCATGTGGCGGCCATGGTGGATTTCTGGAACGCGGGCGTGCCCACGCTGGATTACGGCAACAACATCCGCCAGGTGGCCCTTGAGGAAGGGCTTGAATGCGCCTTTGCCTTCCCCGGCTTCGTGCCCGCCTATATCCGTCCGCTGTTTTGCCGGGGCATTGGCCCGTTCCGCTGGGTGGCCCTGTCAGGCGATCCGGAAGACATCTACAAGACCGACGCCAAGATGAAAGAGCTGTTCCCCGACAACGCCCATCTGCACACCTGGCTGGACATGGCGCGCGACCGGATCGCATTTCAGGGCCTTCCCGCGCGGATCTGCTGGATCGGCCTTGGCGATCGGCACCGGGCGGGCCTTGCCTTCAACGAGATGGTCGCCAGCGGCGAATTGAAAGCCCCAGTGGTGATCGGGCGCGATCATCTGGACAGCGGATCAGTCGCCAGCCCCAACCGCGAGACCGAGGCGATGCGCGATGGCTCGGACGCGGTGTCGGACTGGCCGCTGCTGAATGCGCTGGTCAACACCGCATCCGGGGCCACCTGGGTCAGCATCCATCACGGCGGCGGCGTGGGCATGGGGTTCAGCCAGCACGCCGGTGTCGTGATCTGCGCCGACGGCACCCCCGAGGCGGCAAAACGGCTGGAGCGTGTGCTGTGGAACGATCCCGCCAGCGGCGTCTGGCGCCACGCCGATGCCGGATACGAGGATGCCATCGCCTGCGCCCGCGAACATGGGCTGCGCCTGCCGCGCATCCTGGGCTGAATAACGCATGAAGGCCGCGTCAGACGGTCGAACCTCCCACCTCAAACCCAACCGACAAGGAGACTTTGACATGGACAGACGGAAATTCCTGACCACAGGCGCCATCGGCGCCGCAGCAACCACGCTTGCCGCCCCGGCCATCGCGCAGGATGTGCGCGAATGGAAACTGGTCTCGGCCTGGCCCAAGAACCTGCCCGGACCGGGCGTGGCCGCACAGACACTGGCGGACCGGATCACGACACTGTCCGGCGGGCGCATCAAGGTGACGCTTTATGCCGCGGGCGAAATCGTGCCCGGCAACGGTGTCTTCGACGCGGTGTCCGAGGGCACGGCAGAACTTTACCATGCGGTTCCGGCCTATTGGGGATCCAAGTCCAAGGGCATCCTTCTATTCGGCTCGCAGCCCTTCGGCCTGCGCGCGGACGAGCAGTTCGGCTGGATGTATCACGGTGGCGGCCAGGCGCTTTATGACGAGATGTATGCCCGCTTCGGCATCAAGCCGTTCCTGTGCGGCAACTCGGGCCCGCAATGGGCGGGCTGGTTCAAAAACGAGATCAACTCGGTCGAGGACCTCAAGGGGCTGAAATTCCGCACGACGGGCATCGCCTCGCAGATGGCGGCGAAACTGGGCATGGCGGCCGAGGCAATGAGTGGCCCGGCGATGTTCCAGGCGCTGCAGACCGGCGCGCTGGATGCGGGTGAATTCATCGGCCCTTGGACGGATTCGGCGCTGGGCTACTACCAGGTTGCGCCGCATTACTACTGGCCCGGCGTGGGCGAGCCGTCCTCGGCCGAGGAATGCGGTGTCAACGCGGCGGTCTTCGCCGAGCTGCCCGACGATCTCAAGGAAGTCGTGACCCAGGCGTGCCACGGTCTCTATAATCCGGTCTGGACCGAATACATGACCAAGCACGCGCAATCGCTCAAGACGCTGGTATCCGAACATGGCGTGCAGGTGCACAAGCTGCCTGACGATGTGATTGCCGCGATGGGCGTCGCCGCAGGCGAGATCATGGAAGAATACCGCGCCGATGATGATGAGCTGGTGCGCCGCATCACCGAAAGCTTCATCGCCTATCGCGATCTGGTCGGCGGATACATGTCCTATGCCGACAACGGCCAGATGAATGCCCGCGCGGGCGTTCTGGGATACTGAAATGACAAGGTGCGCGGCCCTGGCCGCGCACCGTTCGCGAACACGGACGGGGCAAGACAATGCTGGTGCTGGCACATGCAATCGACCAATTGAACCGCGCCGTGGCCCTTGTGGTCAGGTGGCTGGCGCTGGTCATGGTGCTTGTCCAGTTCTGCATCGTCATCGGACGATATGTGTTCGGCTACAATTCGATCGCTGCACAGGAAAGCGTACTTTACATGCATGCGACGCTCTTCATGCTTGGGGCGGGTTTCACGCTGCTGGTCGACAAACATGTCCGCGTGGATGTGTTCTTTGCCAAGCTCAGCGACACGTCAAAACGCCGTGTCGATATCTTCGGCCATCTGTTCTTGCTGATCCCGTCGATGACTGCGCTGCTCTACTGGTCCTGGCCATCGGTACGCAATTCGTGGAAAATCCTCGAGGGTCCGATTTCCGTCGGCGGGATCGAGGCTGTCTTTCTGCTCAAATCCCTGATCCCGGCTTTCTGCATTCTTGTCCTGCTTCAGTCGCTGTCGATTCTGGTGCGCATGTTTCATGAAAGAACGGGCGAATGACCGAATATCTTGATCTGATCATGTTCGCCGCGCTGATGGCGGCGGTCCTGTCGGGTTTTCCCGTATCCTTCAGCATTGCGGGCGTCGCTGTCATCTTTGCCTATCTGGGCTGGGCACTTGGTGTGATGGATGTCTCGCTTCTGGGGGCGCTGGGCCAAAGGGCTTACGGGTTGATCGGCAACACCGTCCTGATCGCCATCCCGGTCTTTGTGCTGATGGGCGCCATCCTCGAAAAGAGCAAGATCGCCGAGGAATTGCTGGACACGATGGGGCGCAGCTTTGGTCAGTTGCGCGGCGGCCTTGGCATCTCGGTGGTTCTGGTCGGCGCGCTGCTGGCCGCCTCGACCGGCATCGTGGGCGCGACGGTGGTGGCTATGGGCATGATCGCGCTGCCCACCATGCTGCGCGCAGGCTACAACCCGGCCGTGGCCTCGGGCATCGTGTGCACGGCCGGCACGCTGGGTCAGATCATCCCGCCCTCGACGCTGCTGATCATTCTGGCCGATGTGATGTCGAACGCCTATCAGCAGGCGCAATACGAACAGGGCAAGTTCGCGGTCGAGGCGCTGTCGGTCGGACAGTTCTTTGCCGCGGCCATTATCCCCGGCCTGATGCTGGTGGTTCTCTATCTTCTTTACATCCTGATCCGGGGGGCCTTGCGCCCGCAGGACATGCCGCCCGCCGATATCGGCCTTGCCAAGCCTGACCGGGCCGAGGTCATGGCCGCGATCGTGCCACCAGTTCTTCTGATCTTCGCCGTGCTGGGCGCCATTCTCGGCGGGGTCGCCACCCCGACCGAAGCGGCGTCGGTCGGCGCCATCGGTGCCTTGCTGATGGCGGGCCGCAAGATCGGCATCAATCCGCGCCTGATCCTGATCGGGGCCGCGGCGCTGATCGTGCTGGGGCTTATGGCCGGGACCTTTCCGGTACGCCTGCAACGCAGCGACAACGGAGCACTGGAATGGATGATCGGCGGCTTCTATGCCCTGCTGGCGATTGTCGGGCTTGTCGCCGTGGGCCTCGCCTTGCGCGCGGCGATCCGTGAAAGGATCATCCATGACGCGTTGAATTCCACATTGACCATGACCGCGATGATCTTTGCCACGATCCTGGCTGCGGGTTTCTTTTCGCTGGTCTTCATCGGCCTTGGCGGGGAAGAACGGGTCGCGCATCTGTTGGAAAACCTGCCCGGTGGTCCGAACGGGGCGCTTTTGTTCGTGATGATCTTCGTCTTCGTCCTGGGCTTCTTTCTCGACTTCGTGGAAATATCGGTGATCGTGCTGCCGCTTGTCGCGCCCACGCTGATCCTGATGGGGCATGACCCGGTCTGGCTGGGGGTGATGCTGGCCATCAACCTGCAAACCAGTTTCCTGACGCCGCCCTTCGGATTTTCGCTGTTCTACCTGCGTGCCGCCGCGCCGCCGGAAATCAGGACCGGCCATATCTATCAAGGCGTCGTGCCTTTCATCGGCTTGCAGGCCGCGGGAATTCTGCTGGTCTGGGCCATGCCCTTCCTGGCCACATGGCTACCGGCGCTTCTGTTCTAGGCGCAGATAGGCGGCAGGGGCCGGTCAACCGCTCACGCAGGGCCAGAGTGATGTCCCGCGCATTGTGTTTGCGGAAAACCCGGCGCGACAACCTGCCGATGCGGCCAGTTCGATCAGCTCTGCCGATCCAGGCGGTCGATCCGTTCTTGGCCCAGATCGCTTGAGCGTGGTCAGGGTTGCAGCCTTGGCTCGCGACGGGGCGGTTTCCCTATCTCGCACATATCAGCTATAGGCAGGTCGAAGATGTCGCCAAAGGTCTGCAGGCGGGACATGGACGGTTGTTCAGCGCCAGCCCTTTCGTCTGATCTGGACCCGGTAGGCAGCAGAGGGAAGCCTGGTGATGGAGGCCGTTTTCATGTGCGGCTCATCTGTGCCATGAGTCGCCATAGAGGGGCAAATCCGGGGATATCGGGGCGTATTCCAGCGTAGCAGCATCCGCCGCCAATAGTTCGAGGGTACATATGAAATGAAGATAAATCAGAACGCTAGACTGTCTGTGGCCCCGATGATGGACTGGACGGACCGGCATTGCCGCTATCTGCATCGGCTGCTGTCGCGGCACGCCCTGCTTTATACCGAGATGGTGACCGCGCCCGCGCTGGTGCGCGGGGGCGCGCTGCATCTGCTGGATCATCACCCGGCCGAACATCCGGTCGCCCTGCAACTGGGTGGGTCGGATCCGGCTGAACTGGCGCAGGCCGCGCGGCTTGGCGCGCAGGCCGGCTATGACGAAATCAACCTGAATGTGGGCTGCCCGTCGGACCGCGTGCAATCGGGAACCTTCGGCGCCGTTCTGATGAAGCAACCCGCGCTTGTGGCCGAATGTGTCACCGCGATGCGCGAGGCCGTGGATGTCGAGGTGACCGTCAAGTGCCGTATCGGCGTGGATGACCAGAACCCCGAGGAGGTTCTGCCCGAATTCCTGTCGCGTGTGGGCGCAGCCGGATGCGGCCGATTCATCATTCATGCGCGCAAGGCCTGGCTTCAGGGTCTCAGCCCCAAGGAAAACCGCGAGATCCCGCCACTGGATCATGACCTTGTCCTGCGGATGAAGGGGATGTTCGGGGGGCTGCATCTTTCGATCAATGGCGGAATCACGGATCTGGACCAGGCCCTGGCATTCCTCGATGCCGGGTTGGACGGGGTGATGGTGGGCCGCGCCGCCTATCACCAGCCCGCCGACATCCTGTGCCAGGCGGACCGCCGGATATGGGGGCAGGGGCAGGACAGCGATCCGGTCGAGGTGGTCGGCCGGATGCGCGATTACATCGAGGATCACATCGCCGGCGGTGGCCGTCTGCACCAGGTGACGCGCCACATGCTGGGCCTGTTCGCAGGCTCACCCGGCGCCCGCCAGTGGCGGCGTATCCTGTCCGAGGGCGCCTCGCGCGAGGGCGCGGATTTCGCGCTGGTTGCCCAGGCGCTGGACGCGGTGCTGGAGGCGCGGGCGCAGGCCGTGGCCTGAGCCTTGCCCGCTTTCGCCATTGTCCACGCGCTGATAACGCTGTCTATCTGGCGCGACTGTGAAAACCGCAAGGAGGCGCGACCGTGCCTGATACGTTCCTGCTGGTAGAGATGCTTGTCATGCTGATGGCGGCGGGGGCCTTTGCGGGGGTGCTGGCCGGACTTCTGGGGGTTGGCGGCGGGATCATCCTGGTCCCTTCCTTTTTCTTCGTCTTCCAGACATTGGGCTATGACAGCCCGCAACTGATGCAGATCTGTCTGGCCACATCGCTGGCCACGATCATTGTGACCTCTGTGAGGTCATTGCTGAGCCACAACAAGAGGGGCGCTGTCGAATGGTCGATCCTGCGGGGTTGGGCGCCCGGCATCGTCGCCGGGGCGCTTCTGGGGGTGCTGGTGGCCACATCGCTGCGGTCGGTCACCTTGCAGGCGGTGTTCGGCACGCTGGCGCTGATCGTGGGGATCTACATGGCCAGCGCGCAGGCGCATTGGCGGCTGGGCAATGAGATGCCCAAGGGGCTGCGCCGGATGCTCATGTCACCGGCGCTTGGGTTCCTGTCCGTGCTCATGGGGATCGGCGGCGGCAGCTTTGGCGTGCCGGTCATGACCCTCTACGGGGTGCCGATCCATCGCGCGGTGGCCACGGCTGCGGGATTTGGCGTGATCATCGCTGTGCCCTCTGTCATCGCCTTCCTGCTGGTCCAGGTCGATCCGGCCACCCGACCGCCCTATACGGTCGGCGCCGTGAATTTCGCGGCCTTCGGCGTGGTGGTTGCGATGACGCTGATGACCGCGCCGCTGGGTGTGAAACTGGCCCATGCGATGGATCCGAAGCCGCTTAAACGGGCCTTTGCGGTCTTCCTGACACTTGTTGCGCTGAACATGCTGCGCAAGACCTTTGGGTGGTGACATGCCGGATCTTGCCACCGATGGCTGGGTCACCTTTGCCGCCGATCCATCTGTTCTGACCTGGGTCGCCGCGGCGCGGCCGCAGGCCCTGGCCGCCGTCAACGATCCGGTACAGCGCGCGCAGGGTCTGGTCTGTGAAGGCACATGGTTCGTCGGTGTCGATGCGCTGGACAACGGGCCCGACGGGGCCGTGGGGGGCGTGCCGCTGACCGGCGCGGCGCGGCGCGCGGCGGACGCGCTGTTCGGGCCCTTGCCGCTGCACCGCGCCCAGGTCTCGGTCATGTGGCCGGGCTATCCGCGTCCGCGCGCCGGTGAAAGCGCCGGGGCTTTCCGGTACCGGCTGCACCGTGACGCGGCCCATCTGGACGGGTTGCTGGCCGAAGGCCCCGAACGTCGCCGCTTCATCCGCGAACCCCATGCCTGGATACTGGGCCTGCCGCTGACGGCCTGTGATCCGGGGGCAAGCCCGCTGGTGGTCTGGCGTGGCAGCCATCATGTCTTGCGGCGCGCCCTGCAACAGGCCTGCGCCGGGCATCCGCCCGCGGCATGGCCCGATCTGGATATCACGCAGGCCTATACACAGGCCCGGTCCGAGGTTTTCGCAACCTGCGAGCGGGTTGAACTTCCTGCCGGTCCGGGACAGGCCTATCTGCTGCACCGCCATCTTCTGCACGGTGTCGCGCCCTGGGCGGAGGCCGCGAAAGCCCCGGCAGAGGGGCGCATGATCGCCTATTTCCGGCCGATCCTGCCAGGTGGCGTTGCACAGTGGTTGCGGGATGATTGATGCGTAATCGGAAGCAAACGCCCCTGCCGACCTTGATTGTCGGGCAATAGCATCATCGTCTTGCCCAACTGTTGCCACGGACCCGTGACTATGATTACCTGACGCGGTAGTCGTTTTCTCGATTCCGAAGGTATGGTCATGATTGAGTTGTTGTTGATTTCCGGCTTGGCGCTGACGGCCGGGCTTTTCGGCTTTTTCGGAAATGACGACGATGATCCCGACACCGAACCCGTGGCCGACACACCGAACGAGACGGGTGTGACCCAGAGGGGCGGGGACGCAGCCGATCTTCTGTTAGGCACGTCAGGGGATGATACCCTTGAGGGTGGCGCGGGCCAGGACACGCTGGATGGCGGCGCGGGCAACGATGTGCTGATTTGTCAGGCCGATGATGTGCTGATTTGTCAGGCCGATGATGACGCCCTGCTGGGCCGGGCCGGCGATGACACCCTGTCGGGCGGGCTGGGGGACGATCTGCTCAAGGGTGGCATTGGCCACGATCTTCTGGATGGCGGTGCCGGTCAGGATGATTTGCGCGGTGGCGACGGAAATGACTCGCTCTATGGCGATCTTGGCGACGATCTGCTGGATGGTGGCGCCGGCGACGACCTGCTGCTCGGAAACGAGGGAAGCGACCTTCTGCAGGGGGGCAGCGGGGACGATGCGATCCTGGCGGGCGATGGCGATGATATTCTCGAAGGCCAGCTTGGGTCCGATATTATGGATGGCGGCGCGGGCAGCGATGTCCTGATCGGCTATACCAGTGCTTCGGGCGACTCTGTCATCCAGCAAGACGGGCGGAACTTCTCGACCACCGACGTAGTCGACCCGGATACGCTGGTCGGCGGTGAGGGCGAGGATCTGCTGATCCTGGGGCGGGGCGACGTGGCTATGGGTGGAGGCGGCGAGGATGTCTTTGCCCTGGGCACATGGATGGCGGGCGAAAACGCCAACGGGCTGATCCTGGATTTCGAACCCACGGGCGAGGAGATCATCATCCTTGTGCCGCAGAACTACACAGGTGCAGCCGCGGTCGAGGTGGTCGCAGAGGGGCGCGATGCCCTGGTGCGGATGGATGGGCAGACCTATGCGCGTGTCAGCGGTGCCGCCACGACGCTGACCCCCGGAATGATCAGCGTGACCTTCACCAACACGCCCGCGACCTGATCAGCCCTGCGGGTCGGTTGCCAGCCGCGCGGCGCGCCCGCCGCGGCGCTGCCGCAGCCGCGGGGCACGGGCGGGCAGGTCTTCCATCACGGCGCGGCGTGCCGCGGGCGTCATGCGCGACCACTGCGTGATCTCGTCGATGCTGCGCAGGCAGCCGGTGCAGATCCGTTCCGCCGGATGTATCACGCAGATCTTGATACAGGGGCTCTCGATCTCGTCGCGTTTCCAGACATCATCCATGGGTCTGCACCTTCAAATGCGCCAGCCGGTCCAGCGCCCCTTGCAGGATATAGGACGCGGCGACATGGTCGATCACCTCGGCGCGACGTTTTCGTGTCGTATCCGCCTCAAGCAGGGCGCGCTCGGCGGCGACGGTCGACAATCGCTCGTCCCAATACCCGATGGGCAGGTCCGTCAGGCGGCTGAGGTTGCGGGCAAAGGCGCGGGTCTTCTGGCAGCGTGGCCCTTCGGACCCATCCATGTTGCGCGGCAGACCCAGGATGATCCCGCCGATCGCGCGCGCGGTCAGCACCTCAAGCAGCAGGCTGGCATCGGTGGTGAACTTGGTCCGCCGTATGGTCTGCAGGGGCGTCGCCACCGACAGCATCAGGTCGGACACGGCAATGCCGATGGTCTTGTCGCCGAAATCCAGCCCCGCCAGCGCACGATTGCGGGGCAGGGCGGCGGCGAAGTCCTCGATGGTGTCGCAGATCATTCGGTCAGACCGGCGCGACGCGCGGCATCATTCACCTCGGCCAGACCCTCGGGACTGTCCCAGAACACGCTTTGCGCTTCCTCCCAGATCACGCGGGCCTGACGCTCGTCGCCCAGCACACCCAGCGCGCCGATCAGCCGCGCCCATTCGCTGGAGTTGCCGCCCTGCAGCGCCAGGCGGTCGGACAGGTTCTGCACCATGGTGCGGATCATCTGCATCCGGTCTTCGCCGCTCATGTTCTGGGCGGCGGCGATATCATCCGCGCTTGGACCGGCCAGGGGCGCCGCGGGGGCGCCGCCCTCGGGCGGCAGGGTGAAATTGTTCTGACCGGCGCGGAACGCCATGTCTTCGATCTGGGCGCGTACGGCGCGGATATGCGGCGCGCCTTCGGGTCCGTCGCGCAACAGCGCCTCCCAGGTACGGAAGGCATTGTCAGGCCGCCCGGTCTGCGCCTGCAGCAGCCCCACGTAATACCGTGCCGGTCCGTTCTGCGGGTCGCGGGTCAGCGCCGCGCGCAGCGCCGCCTCGGCCTCGGGCGAGACATAACCGCCTGCGGCCAGAACCATCATGTCGGCGTAATCCACGTAATCGGCGGCGGTGGCCTGGTCGCCCTTGATCGACAGAACGCGCGCCTGCGCCTTGTAGGCCGCGACGAAATTGCCAAGAACGGCCTCGTTGCGGGCCAGCAGCAGCGCGCCTTGCAGGTCACCGGGGCGTTCCGCCACAGCGGCGCGCAACTGGTCCATCAGGCGGATGAAGTCGGGCGAGGGGGCCTGAACGGTCGCACCTGCGGGCACGCGTTCTTCGGCCTCGGCCTGGCTGATCCGGTTTGCGCGCGCATCCTGCGCGGCCTCGATCCGGCTGGCCAGCGCCATGTCGGGATAGCCCGGCGCCCCGATGCGCGAATAGACCCAGACCGAGCCGCCGACCAGCACAGCAAGCGACACCGCCGCCCCGGTCAGCGCCAGTGTGCGGGGTTGCGATGCGGCGTCGGCACCTTTCTGCAGCAGGGCATCGGCAGCCAGAATGCGGCGCGACACTTCGGCGCGGATACGCTCGGCATCGTCCGGGCCGATCACGCCGCGGGCCAGGTCGCGTTCCACTTCCTTCAGCTGGTCGCGATAGACCCGCAGATCATAGGCGGCGGGGGCTTCGTCCCCGACGCGGCCACGCAGGATCGCCAGGGCCAGCAGCGCCGCCACTGCAAATGCCAGCAGGGATATGATAAGCCAGATCGCCATGCGTCCTCCTTGGTTCTGGGCTTCATGTATATGCGGCAGGGGCGCGAAAAAAGGGCAAACTGCCGCAACGGTCCACCATGTCGCAACCATGCGCCATTGTGACGTTCCCAAACGGGGGTGAAAACCGCCTTGGGTCCAGATATCACCGCAGGACAAGCCGAACCGGATTCGAAGGATCAGTGCCGCCGATGAAACGCTATTCCGTCTTTGCCATCGCCCGTGAAGCGATGCGCCAGCACAGCGGCTGGACCCGCGCCTGGCGCGATGCCGCCCCGAAGAAGAAATACGACGCCATCATCGTGGGTGCGGGCGGGCATGGCCTGGCCACGGCCTATTACCTGGGAAAGAATCACGGCATCACCAATGTCGCGATCCTGGAAAAGGGGTGGCTGGGCGGCGGCAATACCGGGCGCAACACGACGATCATCCGCTCGAACTACCTGCAGGACCCGTCCGCCGCGATCTATGAGAAGTCGCGCAGCCTGTACGAGACGATGTCGCAGGACCTGAACTACAACGTGATGTTCAGCCCGCGCGGCGTGATGATGCTGGCCCAGACCCAGCACGAGGTGCGCGGCTATCAGCGCACGGCCCATGCCAATGCCCTGCAAGGGGTGAAGACCGAATTCATCAGCCCCAAGCGGGTCAAGGAACTGGTGCCGATCATCAATATCGACGGGCCACGCTACCCGGTGCTGGGTGCGCTGTGGCAGGCGCGCGGCGGCACGGCGCGCCATGACGCGGTGGCCTGGGGCTATGCGCGGGCCTGTTCGGACATGGGCATGGACGTGATCCAGCAGTGCGAAGTGACGGCGGTGCGCCGCGAAGGCGGCCGCGTCGTGGGCGTGGATACCACCAAGGGCGCCATTGATTGCGACAAGCTGGGTATCGTGGTCGCGGGCAATTCGTCCGTCGTCGCGGATATGGCGGGCTTCCGTCTGCCGATTGAATCGCTGGCGCTGCAGGCGCTGGTGTCGGAACCGATCAAGCCCTGTATGGATGTGGTCGTGATGGCCAATACCGTGCATGGCTACATGTCGCAGTCCGACAAGGGCGAGATGGTCATCGGTGGCGGCACCGACGGGTACAACAACTACACCCAGCGGGGCAGCTTCCATCATATCGAGGAAACCGTGCGGGCGCTGATCGAAACCTTCCCGATGATTTCCCGCCTCAAGATGCTGCGGCAATGGGGCGGCATCGTGGACATGACCGGCGACCGCTCGCCCATCCTGTCGAAAACGCCGGTCGAGGGCGTGTTCGTCAACTGTGGCTGGGGCACCGGTGGCTTCAAGGCAATCCCCGGATCAGGCTGGGCCATGGCCGAGCTGATGGCCAAGGGCCATTCGCCCCTGACCGAGGAATTCTCGATGTTCCGCTTCCGCGAGGGCAAGTTCATCGACGAAAGCGTGGCCGCGGGGGTGGCGCATTGATGCTGACCCTGATCAAGACCATGACCTTGCGACCCGAAACCGGAGGCGTGACATGCTGACCCTTCAATGCCCCTATTGCGGCGTGCAAGCCGATGAGACGGAACTGAGCGCCGGTGGCGAGGCGCATCTGAAACGCTTCGGGCCGGGCTCGGGCGATGAGGCTTTCGAGAATTATCTCTTCATGCGCGAAAACCCCAAGGGCGTGCATTTCGAACGCTGGCGGCACAGCTATGGCTGCGGCAAGTGGTTCCACGCGGCCCGCTGCACCATGACGCTGGAGGTGTTCGGCACCTACAAGGCCCAGACCACCGAATTGCCCCAGGACATCAAGGACAAGATCAGCGCCAAACGCCCCGGCTGGTCATGGAGAGAGTTTCAATGAGCACGCGTCTTGCAACAGGTGGCCGCCTTCTGAACCGGGGCAAGCAGGTCACATTCCGTTTCAACGGCAAGTATCTCAAGGGGTTCGAGGGCGACACGCTGGCCTCGGCCCTGCTGGCCAATGACCAGATGCTGATGGGCCGGTCGTTCAAGTATCACCGGCCGCGCGGCGTTGTCGCCTCGGGCGCCGAGGAACCCAATGCGCTGGTCGGTCTGGGCAAGGGCGCGCGGTTCGAGCCGAACCAGCGCGTCACCACGACCGAGCTGTTCGACGGGTTGCAGGCCGAAAGCCAGAACCACTGGCCCAGCCTTGATTACGATATCGGTGCGGTGAACACCTATCTCAGCCGGTTCCTGCCGGCGGGTTTCTATTACAAGATGTTCCTTTATCCGCGCGCCTTCTGGAAACATGTCTACGAGCCTTTCATCCGCATGTCGGCAGGCCTGGGCAAGGCGCCGACCCAAGGCGATGCGGACCGCTACGAGCATTTCAACGCGACTGTCGATGTGCTGGTGATCGGCGGCGGTGTCGCGGGGCTTCAGGCGGCCTTGGCCACAGGCCGGTCCGGCGCGCGTGTGCTGCTGCTGGAACAGACCGCCCATTGGGGCGGCCGCGCGCCGGTCGATGGCGGCACCGTGGATGGTCAGCCGATTGATGCCTGGATCGCAACCGCCGTTTCCGAATTGGAAACAATGAGCAATGTGACCCTGCGTCTGCGCTGCATGGGGGCAGGGGTCTATGACCATGGCTATGTGCTGGGTTATGAGCGCCTGGGCGACCATGCGCCCACGCAGGATGGTCCCCGTCACCGGCTGTGGAAGATCCGCACGAAGCAGATCGTGACCGCGACCGGCGCGATCGAGCGTCCGTTGTCCTTTGCGGGCAACGATATTCCCGGCGTCATGCTGGCCTCGGCCCTGCGCGACTATGCGGTGAACTGGGGTGTATCGGTCGGTGACCGTGTGGTGATCGCCACCAATAACGACGATGCCTATCGCACGGCAATCACGCTCAGGGGCCTGGGACTGGCCGTGCCGGTGATCCTGGATGCCCGCGCGTCCGGGGGCGGTGCGCTGGCCGATCAGGCCCGCGCCCTTGGCATCCGTGTCGAGAACGGCAAGGCCATCGCAAAGGTCAAAGGCGGCAAGCGTGTCACGGGCGTCGCAATATGTTCGCAGGCGGGCGAAGGCGGCGTGCTGGACGTGGTGGCCTGCGATGCGGTCGCCATGTCGGGCGGTTGGTCGCCTGTCGTGCACCTGTGGTCCCATTGCGGAGGCAAGCTGATCTGGGATGCGGATCAGGCGATGTTCCGTCCCGATCCCGATCGTGCGCCCACGGGTGCGGATGGACAGCCGATGGTCATCGCGGCAGGTGCCGCAAATGGCGCGCTTGATCTGGCGCTGGCCCTGGCCGATGGCGATCTGGCAGGCCGCGCCGCAGCGCAGGCCGCTGGCCACAAGCCCATGACAGGCAAGGCCCCCGTGGCCGAGCAGCAGATCGAAGCGCCCATCGCGCCGGTCTGGATGATGCCGCAGGGTGCGTCTTATGGGTTGCGGTCCAAGGCCTGGCTGGATTTCCAGAACGATGTGAAAGTCTCTGACGTGCAACTGGCGGCACAGGAAGGCTTCACCTCGGTTGAACACGCAAAGCGCTATACCACGCTGGGCATGGCGACGGATCAGGGCAAGCTGAGCAATATCAACGGCCTGGCGACGCTTGCCAAATCGCTGAACACCGATATCCCCAGCGTTGGCACCACGACCTTCCGCCCGCCCTATACGCCCATCAGCATGGGCGCGATCGCGGGCGAGGCGCGCGGCGATATCTTCCAGCCGCTGCGCTGCACGCCCTTGCATGACTGGCACGCGGCACAGGGCGCCTATTGGGAACCCGTCGGCCACTGGCGCCGCCCCTATTGCTATCCGCGCACCGGCGAAAGCCACTTCGACGCGGTCAGCCGCGAGGTCAAGCAGACGCGCGCCAGCCTTGGGCTGCTGGATGCCTCGACCCTGGGCAAGCTGGTGGTCAAGGGCCCCGATGCGGGCCGTTTCCTGGACATGCTCTATACCAACATGATGAGCACGCTGCCGGTGGGCAAATGCCGCTATGGCCTCATGTGTTCGGAAAACGGGTTCCTGATGGATGATGGCGTTGTGGCGCGCATGTCCGAGGACACCTGGCTGTGCCATACCACCACCGGGGGCGCGGATCGTATCCACGCCCATATGGAGGAATGGCTGCAGACCGAATGGTGGGACTGGAAGGTCTATGTCGCCAACGTGACCGAAGCCTGGGCGCAATTCGCCGTGGTCGGCCCCAATGCCCGCAAGGTGCTGGAAAAGCTGGGCGGGATGGATGTGTCCAAGGACACGCTGCCCTTCATGCAATGGGCCGAGGGCACGCTGGGCGATGTGCCGGCGCGGGTCTTCCGCATCTCCTTCTCGGGCGAGTTGAGCTATGAAATCGCGGTGCCCGCCAGCCATGGCCGGGCGTTCTGGAACCGCCTGATGCAGGAAGGGGCCGAATTCGGCGTCATGCCCTATGGCACCGAGGCGCTGCATGTGATGCGGGCCGAAAAGGGCTTCATCATGATCGGGGACGAAACCGATGGCACCATCATTCCGCAGGACCTGGGGCTGGGTTGGGCGATCTCGAAGAAGAAAGAGGATTATATCGGCAAGCGCGGACAAGAGCGCAGCCATATGGTCAACCCGAACCGCTGGCAACTGGTGGGGCTGGAGACACTGGATGGCAGCACACTGCCTGATGGCGCCTATGCGGTGGCGGATGGCACCAATGCCAACGGTCAGCGCAACACCGAAGGGCGCGTCACCTCGACCTATCATTCGCCGACGCTGGAACGCGGCATCGCCATGGGCCTGGTGCTGAACGGCCCCGCCCGCATGGGCGAGGTGATCACCTTCGGCAAGACCGACGGGACCGAGGTGAAGGCCAGGATCGTCGATCAGGTCTTTTACGACAAGGACGGAGTGAAGCAGAATGTCTGAACCGGTCAGCGCCCTGAACGGGGCCAGTTTCGAAGGTCTGGTGACGCTGCAGGATCGCGGTCCGACCGGCATGATCACGCTGCGCGGCGATCTAGCCGCGCCGGCAATGGCCAAGGCACTGGACAAGGTGTCGGGCCTGACCATTCCCGCCACCCGCCGGGTTCAACCCGCCAAGGGTTCGGGTCAGGCGCAGGCGGCCTGGATGTCACCGGACGAGCTGTTGCTGATCCTGCCCTACGGCCAGGTGGCCACGGTCTGCGCCAGCCTGTCGGCGGCGCTGGAGGGCACGCATCACCTGGTTGCGGATGTGTCCGACGCGCGGGCGCTGATCACGGTCAGCGGCCCGGATGCGCGGGTGCGCGAGGTGCTGGCAAAACTGGCGCCGGTGGATCTGCATCCGGCGCAGTTCGGCCCCGGCGATTTTCGCCGCACGCGGCTGGCGCAGGTCGCGGGCGCCTTCTGGATGCCCGAGGCCGGCCGGATCGACGTGGTCTGTTTCCGCTCGGTCGCGCAATATGTCTTCGACCTGCTGAGCGCCGCCGCCGACCCCGCTGCATCGGTCGATTATTTCGGCTGATAAGGCTGCCGGGGCAGGGCGGGGGTTGACCTTGCCGCCCCAAGCCTACCATCTAGGCCCGAGAGACAACTGCAACAAAGGGGGGCCGACCAATGGCTTTTGAACTTCCTGATCTTCCCTATGCCCATGATGCGCTGGCCGCACATGGCATGTCCGCTGAAACCTTCGAATATCACCACGATATTCACCACAAGGCCTATGTGGATAACGGCAACAAGCTGATCGCCGGCACCGAATGGGAAGGCAAATCGCTGGAAGACATCATCACCGGCACCTATCAGGCAGGCGCCGTGGCCCAAAACGGGATCTTCAACAACGCCTCGCAGCATTGGAACCATGTCCAGTTCTGGGAAATGATGGGCCCCGGCAAGGGGGCGATGCCGTCCGAACTGGAAAAGGCCATCACCGAAAGCTTCGGTTCGGTCGCCAAGTTCAAGGAAGATTTCGCCGCTGCGGGCGCCGGGCAGTTCGGCTCGGGCTGGTGCTGGCTGGTCAAGGACAAGGACGGGTCGCTGAAGGTCACCAAGACCGAAAACGGCGTGAACCCGCTGTGCTTCGGTCAGACAGCACTTCTGGGCTGCGACGTGTGGGAACATTCCTACTACATCGATTTCCGCAACAAGCGTCCGGCCTATCTGACCAATTTCCTGGATAACCTGGTGAACTGGGAAAACGTGGCCTCGCGCCTCTGATCCCGGTCCGGCTGCTGCCGCCAAAACGGAACCCCGCGCTGATCTGCGCGGGGTTTTTTTATTCCGGAAATACTATATGATTCCGGCAACGCGCGTTCAGAACTGCCTGGCCCCCCAAGGGCCGGATCAAGATGATTCTGGAGAACGCAAATGATAAGACTTGAAAAAGACACCTGGGTGCTGGTGGCCGATGGTGAAAAGGCGCTGTTCCTGTGCAACGAAGGTGGCGCGGTTCAACCCAAGCTGTCGGTGATGCGGATCGAGGAACAGGACAACCCGCGTCAGGGCGAACAGGTCTCGGACCGGCCCGGACGTCGCCCTGACGCCAGCCAGGGACAACGTTCCGCGATGGAAGAGGCCGATTGGCACCAACTGGCCAAGGATCGTTTCGCGGCCGAAATGTCGGCCATGCTGTCACGCATGGTCGGGCGCGGGCATATCGGCCGGATGGTGATCGTAGCCCCGCCACGCAGCCTGGGCGAGTTGCGCGAGCATCTGGATGAGGCCGTGCTGAAGACCGTGGTCGCTGAAATCCCCAAGACATTGACGCGCCACCCGCTGCCCGAGCTTCAGAAGATCGTCATCGAGGATCTTGAGGCGATGTAGCCCAGGCATGCCCGCGCCAGGGTGTTGCGCCCCGGGTCGGATTAATCCTGCATGTCAGCGTCGCAGCTTATTGGTCTGTGAACAAACGCTTTTTTGCCTCTGGGGTGCTGGGCTGACAGTGCTGTTCTTCTGTGTCGGTACATGGTGGCATATGGCGGCGCATGGGCAGTACGGGGGTGATTCACCACGTCAGCCCCGCGCTGCAATGCCTTGGTGCTGCTGATACTTCACCCGGTCGCTCTGGACTGGGCGGCCTGCAGGGCGCGGGTCAGCGCGTCCACGTCATCGATGACCGTGATGAACCCGGCCAGCGACGGATCGGCAAAACCCTGGGCGATCACATGCGCGATCAGATCCACCAGGGGCGACCAGTAGCCATTCACGTTCAACAGGAATATCGGCTTGGCGTGCAGACCCAACTGGCGCCATGTCAGCACTTCGAAGAACTCGTCCAGCGATCCTGCCCCGCCGGGCAGCACGACGATCGCATCGGAATTCATGTACATGACCTTCTTGCGCTCATGCATGGTTTCGGTCACGACGAAACGGGTCAGGTCGGTCTTGCCGACCTCCATCTTCAGCAGGTGCACCGGGATCACGCCCAGCGTATCCCCGCCCGCCGCCTGCGCGGCCCGTGCCACGGCCCCCATCAGGCCTACGTCGCCGGCACCATAGACCAGTTGCCAGCCCTCGGCGGCAAGTGTCTGCCCCAGCGCGGTCGCCTGCGCCATGTAAAGCGGGTCATTGCCGGGACGTGCGCCACAATAGACGCAGACGGCGAAACCTTTCGGCTGATGCGACATGAAACTTCCCGTTTTTCTGAAAAGGTGCTTTTGACCCGTGATAGCCTTGTTGATAATCTCGCTCAACTGCCGAGCGTGGAAAACGGCGGACCGGAAGGGAACATATGATTAATCAGTCGTGGATGTCGGGCGGCAAAGGGCGTGCCGTGGCAGGTGGTGTTGTGGCCCTGGTGCTGGTGGTCATGGGTCTTGTGTTCAGCGGAAGCCTTTTCCAGCCAGAGGTGCCGCAGAGCGGGCAAACCGGGCAGAGCGGACAGGACCAGCCAGCGACCGCACCGGTGACCGCGACCGCACCCGAGGCGCCGGCGACCGCGCCGGAACCCGCGCCGGAACCCGTGACAGAGGCCGCCCCGGAAGCTGAACCCGCAACCACCGCAGCGGCGACCACCGAAGCCCCCGCGACCACGCAGGCCCCTGCGGAAGCGCCGGCCGATACGGCCGTTTCGGCGACCACGGCCCCCGAAACGGGGGCTACAGACACCACGGCCAGCGACGCCGCCGCCGCCGACACGACAGACCCCGCAACAACCGCGGCCGAAACAACCGCGTCCGGCACGGCTGCCCTGACGCCCTTGCCCGAAAGCCCCGTGCTGAGGATGCCAAGTTTCGATACCGTGCGCCTTGCCCCGGATGGGGAAGCCCTTGTCGCCGGGCGTGCCGCGCCGGGGGACACCGTGGACATCCTGCTGGATGGCGTTGTCGTGGGCCATGCGATGGTCGGGGGGGATGGCGCCTTTGCGGCCTTTCTCAGCCTGCAAACCTCGGATGCGCCCCGTATCATGACGCTTGCCGTCGGTCAGGGCGCGGACAGGATCCTGTCCGAGCAGCAGGTCATCATCGCGCCCGTCGCGGGCGTTGCATCCACCGCCGTTGCTGCCGCGTCAGGGGCCGCAGGAACCCCAACGGCCGACGCGGGCGCGTCAGCGCCAGCGGCATCATCGGCGCAACCGGGCGCCGCGGCGCCCGCGTTGTTGCTGGCCGATGGCAATGGTGTGCGCGTTCTGCAACCGGCCACACCCGTGGATCCATCGTCGGGCGGCGCCGGTCTTGCCATTGACGTGATCAGCTACACGGCCGCTGGCGATGTGCTGTTGCAAGGGCGTGGCCGCCCCGAGGCGACAATCCTTGTCTATCTGGACAATGCCGTGATCACCTCTGCCCCTGTCACCGCCGACGGTGTCTGGAGCACGGGCCTGCCGGGTGTCGCGCCCGGCATCTACACGCTGCGCCTTGATGAGGTCGACGCCGCTGGTCGTGTGCTGGCGCGGATCGAAACGCCATTCAAGCGCGAGGATCGTGACGAGGTGGCCGCAATCGCCGCCGCCGGAAGCCCCGCAACAGCGGCGGCCGGGTCCGACACCGGCGTGGCCGCCCAGACCGAGACTGCCGCTGTCGCATCCGGGACACCCCAGCCTGCCGACAGCACGACAGCCCCTGCTGTCCGTGTGGTCACCGTGCAGCCGGGCAATACCCTTTGGGCGATCGCGCGCGAAAGCTACGGCGAGGGGCTTCTGTTCGTCCGCCTGTTCGAGGCGAACCGAGAGCGTATCCGCGATCCGGACCTGATCTATCCGGGCCAGGTCTTTACCATTCCCGAATAGGCTGACGTATCGTCATCGCACGGCAGGGCTGTGCAGACGGCGCCCGTCGCGCATACTGGCCCACGTGATCTTGGGCGCGGGGAGGGCGGCAGATGCAGAGGCAACGGATACTGGTCGATCAACAGGACATCACCAAGGCGCGGCTGGCCGAGGATCCGGCCGCCAGCAGGCTGCTGACGCCCGGTGAAGCGCGCTTGCAGATCGAAAGCTTCGCGTTGACCGTGAATAACGTCACCTACGCCGCCACCGGCTTTGCGCTGGATTACTGGCGGTTCTTTCCCAGCGGGCAAGAGGGGCACGGCATCGTGCCGGTCTGGGGCACGGCCCATGTCACCGAAAGCCGGGCCGCAGGGCTGGACGCGGGAACGCGCGTCTATGGCTACCTGCCGATGGCCGAGACGCTGGTGATCCGCCCGGAACAGTCCGGCACGGGCGTTTTCATCGACCAGAGCGCGCATCGCGCCGGTCTTGCCCTGGTCTACAACACCTATGTGGCGGTCAAGCCAGGCACCGCGCATGACGATCACTTGCGCAGCCTGTTGCAGCCCTTGCTGGCCACATCCTATCTGCTGTTCGACTGGCTGGCCGACAACGACTGGTTCGGGGCGGAACAGATCATCGTGGGTAGCGCCTCGTCCAAGACGGGGCTGGGCCTGTGCAAGTTCCTGGCCGAGCCTGCCGACAGGCCCTACCGGATCGTCGGACTGACAGGGGCCGCCAATCGCGGCTTCGTCGAGGGGCTGGGCGCCTGTGACCTGGTTCTGACCTATGATCAGATCGACGCCTTGCCCCAGGTGTCCAGCGTCTACGTCGACATGGCTGGCAATGCCGGGGTGAAGGCGGCGCTGCATGGGCATCTGGCTGACCATCTGCGCCACTCGGCCGCCGTTGGCACCAGCCACTGGGACCGTTTCGCGCCGCCCCGCAATCTTGCGGGCCCAAAGCCGCAATTCTTCTTTGCCCCCGCTCAGATCGCAAAGCGCCGCAGCGAATGGGGCCCCGGCGTGATCGAGGCGCGAATTACCGCCGCATGGAAGCGGATCGCGGCCGATGCGGGCAACTGGCTTGAGGTGGTCGCGCATCGCGGGATCGCATCCGCGCCCGCCCTCTGGGCCGATCTGGCGGCCGGGTGCACCCCCGCGCGTGAAGGGCATGTGCTGGTGTTGTGACGCGGCGCGGTGCTCTGGCCTTCCCCGAAAAAGCGGCCTATCTGTGAAGCCCTGACGAAAGGCCCGACACATGCGACCGACCACACCCACATCTGAAGAGGCAAGCGCCGAACGCCGATCCGGCTGGCGCACGATACGGCGCGTCTCGCCCTATCTGTGGCCCGAGGATCAGCCCTGGGTGAAGCGCCGCGTGGTGCTGGCGCTTCTGGCCCTGGTGGTGGGCAAGATCATCGCCGTGGTCACGCCGATCCTGTACAAGCAGGCGGTGGATGCGCTGGCCGGTGAAGGTGTGTCGCCCCTGATGCTGGGCGCGGTTGGCCTGACCGTGGCCTATGGCATGGCGCGGCTGTTGTCGAACGGGTTCCAGCAGTTGCGCGATGCGGTCTTTGCCGCCGTGGGCCAGCGCGCGCTGCGCGCGCTGGCGCTGGAAACCTTCACCCATATCCACCGCCTGTCCATGCGCTATCACCTGACGCGCAAGACCGGGGGGCTGAGCCGGATCATCGAGCGCGGCGTGAAAGGTGTCGATTTCCTGCTGCGCTTCCTGCTGTTCTCGATCGGGCCGCTGGTTCTGGAACTGCTGATGATCGCCGGTATCCTGTTTTTCCTGTTCGACGTCTGGTACCTGGCGGTGATCGTGCTGACCATCGCGGTCTATGTCTGGTTCACCTTCGCCGTCACCGAATGGCGCGTGAAGCTGCGCCGCGAGATGAATGACCAGGACACCGACGCCAACCAGAAGGCCATCGACAGCCTGCTGAACTTCGAGACGGTCAAGTATTTCGGGGCCGAGGCGCGCGAGGCGCGCCGCTATGACCGCGCGATGGAGCGTTACGAAAGCGCCGCCCTCAAGACAGCCTATTCGCTGGCCTTCCTGAATTTCGGCCAGGCCTTCCTGATCACCGCGGGGCTGGTCGTCGTGATGGTCATGGCCGCGATAGGTGTGGAGCGCGGCCTTCTGACGGTGGGCGATTTCGTCATGGTCAATGCCTACATGATCCAGATCACCATGCCGCTGAACTTCCTGGGCACGGTCTACCGCGAGATCCGTCAATCCCTGGTCGATATGGGTGAAATGTTCGATTTGTTAGAGCAGCCCGCCGAAGTTTCCGACAAACCGGGTGCAAATGTTCTTAATGTGCAAGGCGGCGAGGTCGAGTTGCGGGACGTTCATTTCGGATATGACCCCGAACGCATGATCCTGAAAGGCGTCAGCCTGAAGGTCGCCGCAGGTGAAACCGTGGCGATCGTCGGCTCCTCGGGGTCCGGCAAGTCCACCATCGGGCGGCTGCTGTTCCGCTTTTACGATGTGAACAGTGGCGCGGTTCTGATCGACGGTCAGGACCTGCGCGACGTGACCCAGGTCAGCCTGCATGATGCGATCGGCGTGGTGCCGCAGGATACGGTGCTGTTCAACGATACGATCCGCTACAATATCGCCTATGGCCGCGACGGCGCGACCGAGGCCGAGATCGTGCAGGCCGCGCGGGATGCGCAGATCCATGACTTCATCCAGCGCCTGCCCGATGGCTATGACACGCAGGTGGGCGAACGCGGGCTGAAACTGTCAGGCGGCGAGAAGCAGCGCGTGGGCATTGCCCGCACATTGCTGAAGAACCCGCCGATCCTGCTGCTGGACGAGGCGACATCGGCGCTGGATACCGAAACCGAACAGGAAATCCAGGGTGCATTGGCCCGCGCGGCCGAGGGGCGCACCGTGCTGACCATCGCGCACCGGCTGTCCACCGTGGCGGATGCGGATCGCATCATCGTGCTGGAGGATGGTCACATCGTCGAGGAAGGCACCCATACCGACCTGTTGTCGCGCAAGGGGCGCTACTGGGGCCTGTGGCAGCGCCAGGCCAGCGAGCGCGAAGCGGCAGCGTGACGGGGCTCAATCGCGGCTTTGCCGCGATGCCTCCGGCGGGGATATTGAGAGCAAGAAGAAACGGCGCCGCAGTCTGTTGCGGCGCCGTTTTCATGCAGGATCAGCCCGCATGAACGATCACTCGGCCGCGCGCAGCGGTGAATCGGGTGTGGTCAGCGGATCCGAGGCAGGCCGAGGCAGGATGGTGGCGGCGCTTTCCTGCTCGTCTTCCCAGATGATCTCGGGCGATTTCAATTTGCGCGCCGCCCGGTTCAGCGCCCAGTCACGCGCGGCGCGGCTGCCGCGCCCCATCGACAGGATCGCCAGCATGCGTGACAGGGCCATCGCATAGGTCCCTGTCCAGACCCTCAGCGCCAGCAGCGACGGGGTGAAGACCAGCGTCAGCATGGTCGCAAGCCCCAGACCGAAGACAACCGCCGTGGCCAGTTGCTTCCACCACAGCGCGGTAGGGCTGTCGATCGTGTAGCCGCCATTGATGAAATCAAGGCTGAGGCCGAACATCATCGGCGCAAGGCCCGCCATCGTCGTGATCGTGGTCAGAAGCACGGGACGAATGCGGTCTTCGGCGGTGCGAATGATCGCCTCGATCCGGGGCATGTAGCGGGAATAATCCTGATAGGTGTCGATCAGGATGATGTTGTTGTTCACCACGATCCCCGCCAGCGCCACGATACCCGTGCCGGTCATGATGATCGAGAATGTCTGATCCATCACCAGCATCCCGATCAGAACCCCCGTCGTCGACAACACCACTGCCAGCAGCACCAGCACCGCGTTATAGACCGAGTTGAACTGCGCCAGCAGGATGATGAACATCAGCCCCAGCGCGCCGGCAAAGGCATTGGCCAGGAAGGCGCCGGATTCGGCCTGGTCTTCCTGGTCGCCCGTCCATTCCCATTCCACGCCCGCGGGCAGCGGGTTTGAGTCGAGCCAGGCGGTCAGGGTTTCGATCCGTTCGGTGGCCGTGATGGGAACCTCGGTCACGGTGCCGTCCGGCCCTGTCACGGGCAGGCTGAGACCCTCGGCCACGCCGGCCTTGATGTCGAAATAGCGCTTGCCATCGACACGCTTGATCTGCGCCAGCTTCGGCACCGGCTGGCGGGTGATGAAATTGGCCAGTGGCACAAGCCCGTCGCTGGTGCGGACCTTCAGCGTGTCCAGCGTGGACAGAACGCGATCATCCTCGGGCAGGCGGACGCGGATCTCGATCTCTTCGTCCGAGGTGTCGACACGCATGGTGTCAAGCAGGATGCCGCGCGTGACCAATTGGACCATACCGCCCACGGTGGCCACATCCGCCCCGAAGCGCCCGGCCTTTTCCACGTCGACGTCGATTTGCCAATCGATGCCGGGCAGGGGCAGCGTGTCTTCGATCAGGGTCAGGCCCTCGGTCGTTTCGAACGTCGCGCGGGCCAGGCGCGTGGCCTCCTGCAGCGCGTCCCAATTGTCGCCTTTCAGCCGCAGATGCACGGGCTTGGCAGATGCCGGACCGCGCGCCTGGGCGATGATCTCGACCTGAAGGCCGGGTATGGCCGAGATGTCGCGGGTCAGTTCCGCGATCACCACGTCGCCGTCCAGATCGGGCCGGTCGCGGCGGTCCTCCCAGGGAATGGTTTCAAGCTGGATCTGGCCGATCGTGTCGAGCGGTGGTTGCGCCCCGCCGGTATTGGCATTCAGCCCGCCGTCGCCGGCAAAGGCAAAGGCGTTGTCGACACCCGGATGGGCCAGCACGACCGCCTCGGCCTGGCGCACCAGTACATCCTTTTCGGCCAGCGACAGGTTGCCTCGCGCGCGCACATAGACGATCGCCTGTTCAGGTTCGGAATCCACGAAGAATTCCACCCCTTTGCTGTTCTGCTGAAAGACCGAGAAGACCGTGACGACGAAAAGGCCGACGGCAGCGATGGTGACCAGCGGCATGACGGGGTTGCCCGCGATGATGCGGATGAAATGCCCGAAAAGCGTGCGCCGGTGCCCGGCGACGATGGGGCGCGGCTTGCGTTCGATCCGGGCGGCGCCCAGCGTGATGGTCGCCGCGAAACAGCCCAGAATGAACAGGATCATGCCCGGCAGCGCCGCCATGATGCCGCTGCCGATCGGCTGGCCGCCGAACAGGTAGCCGGGGTTGATCAACTGCATCGCCCCAAGGAACACCATGTAAAGCGCGGGCGGCACAAGGGCCGCGCGCCCCCACCAGGGCAAGCTGCGGCGCAACGCGTCAGATGTGCGGCCGAAAGTGCGGCTCATGCGGCCGGTGACGCCGCCCATGACGGGCAGATAGATCAAGGCCACGATCAGGCTGGCCGACAGCACGAAGATCAGCGTGATCGGCAACATGCCCATGAATTCACCGGGCACGCCGGGCCAGAACAGCATCGGCAGAAAGGCGCAGAGCGTCGTCGCGGTCGAGCTGATGATCGGCCAGAACATGCGCTTGGCCGCCTCGACATAGGCTGACATGGGGCCAGAGCCTTCCTGGATGCGCTTGTCGGCATATTCCACCACCACGATGGCCCCATCCACCAGCATGCCCACGGCAAGGATCAGGCCGAACATCACGATGTTCGAGATCGTCACGCCCATCATGGCCAGCAGAACGAAACACAGCAGGAAAGACGTGGGGATCGCAAAACCCACCAGCAGCGCCGCGCGCGGCCCCAGGCTGGCCAGCACGACGATCATCACAAGGGCAATGGCGGTCAGCACCGAGCCTTCAAGCTGGCTGACCATCGACCCCACGACGCGGCTTTGATCGTTCGAGGTGCCAAGATGGACGGCCGCGCGCATGTCTTCGGGCCAGCCGGCCTGCGCTGCGGCCACCACGCGGCGCACTTCGGCGGCGGTGTCGATCAGATTGAACCCCTTGCGTTTGACGACCTGCAGCGCGACGGTCGGTTCGCCGTTGAAGCGGGCCGTGCCCAGCCGATCCTCGAAGGTCATGCGGATCTCGGCCAGATCGCCAAGGGTCACGACTCGGGTGCCATTGGTCTTGACCGGCAGGTTGTAGATATCGCGCGGCTCGCTGAAGGACGAAGGGATCTTGACGCTGAACGTGCCTTGCGCGGTTTCCACCTCGCCGGCGGCGATCAGCATGTTGTTGTTCTGCACGACGCTGATCAATTCGCCCGCCGTCACGTTATAGGATTCAAGGCGCAGCGGATCGATCACCACTTCGACCATTTCCTCGCGGTTGCCGGCGATACCGGCCTCCATCACCGCGTCAAGCGCCTCGATCTCGTCCTGCAGGTCGCGGGCGATACGGGCCATCGTGCGCTCTGGCACATTGCCGGTCAGGTTGACGATGATGATCGGAAATTCCGAGAAATTGATTTCGTTGATCGAATATTTTTCAAAGCCCGCGGGAAACTTGCTTTCGGCGTTGCTCATGGCTTCGCGGACATCGGCCATGATCTTGGTCTTGTCCCAGCCGAATTCGAATTCCAGTGCGACGCCTGCGTAATTCTCGGCCGCGGTCGAGGTGATCTTCTTCAGCCCGTCAAGATCCGACAGTTCGGTTTCCATCGGCTTGACCAGCAGCGCCTCGCTGTCTTCGGCGGAAATGCCGGGGAAGGGGACAGACACGAACAGCGCAGGTATCTCGATGTCCGGCTCGCCTTCCTTCGGCAGGCTGACATAGGCGAAACCGCCCACGGCCAGCGAAAGCAGGATGAAGGCCATGACCATGCGCGCGCGGGCCGCGGCCCAATCGACCATACCGATCATTGCTGGGCCTCGCGATAGGTTGCGACGACAGGGACGCCATCCGAGACGTATTCCTGACCTGTCACGATGATGTTGGCCTGCTCCGGCAGGTCTTCGACCCAGACGCCATTGACCGTATCGCGCAGCAGGCGGACCGGGGCGAAGCGCGCGGTATTATCGGCATCCACCAGCCGCACGCCAAGCGCACCATCGTCATTCAGCGTCAGGGCCGATTGCGGGACCAGATGGGCCAGCGCGCCGGGGGCCGCGATGGCGATCTGGGCGGTCTGCCCGTCGCGGATCGTCAGATCGGGGTTGGCCACTTCGATATCGACGCGGAAGGTGCGCGTCATCGGATCGGCCGAGCGTGACAGGAACGACACAACGCCGACGACCTCCTGTCCGGTTGCCAGCCGCGCCCCGGCCATGACGCCGGTTTCGATCCTGCCCACCTCGGTTTCGGGGGCAAAGCCGACCACGCGGATCGGATCAAGCTGGATCACCGTGGCGCAAAGCCCGCCCGGCTGCAGAAGGCTGCCCAGTTCGGCGCTGTCGCTTTCCAGGATACCGTCGAACGGGGCGGTGATGGTCAGGCGTTCGATTTCCTTGGCAGCGGCGGCCAGGGCGGCTTCGGCGCTACGCAGATTGGCCTCGGTGGTGGCGACGCGGGTCGATGAGGCAAAACCGTCCTGCGACAGACGGTCGGCCGCCGCGAAGTTGATCTGTGCATCCGAAAGACGCGCCTCTGCCTCGGCCAGCATGGCCTCGCGGGTGCCGATGTCGATCTTGCAGATCACCTGGCCCGCGGTCACGCGGGACCCGCGGCGCAACGGATCCGAGACGACACGCCCCGATGTTTCCGCGCGCAGCTCAACCTCGCGCATGGCCTGGGTTTCGCCGCGCAGGATGACTGCATCCTCGATCTGGCGCGCGGTCGAGGCCAGCGCCACGACGCGCACCGCCTCGGAAAGGGGGGGCGCGGCGGTATCCCGGGTCTGCACGGCGGCAACCTCGGCGGGCGGTTCGTTGCCTGCAATGGACAGCAACACATCGCGATGCATGACAAGAGCATAGAGGAAGGCAGTCACGAGGACGGCGACAATAACCGAAACAATGCGCATCAAGTGTCCTTTTGGTGCAGCGTTAAGCCGGATCGTTCCGGAATTGGCGCAGGCATGGTTGAACTACATGCTGATACGCTGAACTAATCAGTTCAGATTAAACTTTTCCGCGGTGCCGTGCAAGGACCTGCGCGCGGGCTTTCCGCTCAGGGTTGACCGGCCCCTTGGCAGGGCCAAGGCTTCACGTTAAGAGGGGGCGAACGGCAGGAGGGCAGCGCGTGAGCCAGAGCGAAAGTTTCATCGAGGAAGTCACCGAAGAGGTCCGCCGCGACCGCATGTTCGGCCTGATGCGGCGCTATGGCTGGATTGCGGTTCTGCTGGTTCTGGTGCTGGTCGGCAGTGCTGCCTGGAACGAATGGCGCAAGGCTCAGGCCCAGGCGCAGGCGCAGGCGATGGGCGATGCGATGATCGCGGCACTCGAGGCCGATGACAGCGCCGCGCGCGTCGCGGCCCTGCAGGCCATCGCGGCGCCGGACACCGGCATGCGCGTGGTGCGCGATTTCACAGCTGCGGCCGAAATGATCGAAACCGGCGACACCGAGGGCGCCCGCGCCCTGCTGTCCGCGATCGCATCGGATGGGGCGGTCGATCCCGCATATCGGCAAATGGCCGGTTTCAAGGCGCTTTTGCTGCAGTCCGACAGCCTGGACCTGGCCGAGCGGCGCCTTGGCTTTGAAGGGATTGCCCAGACCAGCGCGATGCTGCGTCTGCCGGCCGAGGAACAGCTGGCCCTCATCGAGATCGAGGAAGGTCAGACCGATGCCGCCATCGCGCGGCTTCAACGGCTTCAGGCCGATGCCGAGGCGACAGCGGGCTTGCGTCAACGGGCGTCTCAGTTGATTGTGGCCCTTGGCGGCACGTTGGACGGCACCGGCGCGGCCGGGAACTGACACGGCGCCGTATCCACGCGCCCCTTTGCGGGCGTCGGGCGGGTGCGGCATGGAAGGCGAGGCAAGCGTGAAGGCAGGATCGTTGCAGAATACGGGATGGATCGCAGGGCTGGCCGGGCTTGTCCTGCTGTCGGCCTGCACGGAACCGCAGACATTTCTTCCCGGCCCGCGCGAGGACCTGCGCGCCCCGCTGTCGGCCGGGACCACCGCCCCGGTCGAGGCCATCGCGGAAAACCGCAGCCTGCCGATCGCCTTGTCGGCCCAGACCAACAACGCGGATTGGACCCACAGGCCCAATGCGCCGCGCTACCGGACGGAAAACGCGGCGCTGTCCGCAAGCCCGCAACTTGTCTGGTCCGCCTCGATCGGTGCGGGCGATGGCAAGCGGCAGCGGATCACGGCGGATCCTGTCGTGGGGCAGGGGCGCGTCTTCACGCTGGATGCGGGCGCCACCGTCACCGCGACCGCGACCACGGGCGGCACGCTTTGGTCGCGTGATCTGACCCCCTCGGGGGATCGGTCTGACCAGGCCAGTGGCGGCGGGGTCGCACTGGCAGACGGGGTGCTTTACGTCTCGACCAGCTTCGGGTTGTTGAGCGCCCTTGATGCCGCCACGGGCGAATTGCGCTGGCAGCAGAAACTTGAAGCGACCGGATCGGGAACGCCTGCGTTGCAGGGGGATCTGGTCTATCTCGTGTCGGGCGGCGATACCGCCTGGGCCATCGAAACCGCGACCGGGCGCGTGCGCTGGCAGACATCCACCACGCCGGACCAGTCCAACGTGCTGGGCGGTCCCGCCCCTGTGATCAGCGACCAGCTGGCGATCTTCGCCTTTGGCAATGGCGAGGTGCAGGCCACCTTCCGCCAGGGCGGTCTGCGGGTCTGGAATGCCATCGTGTCGGGGCAGCGGCGCTTCAGCGCGCTGGCGCGCGTGGCCGATATCACTGGCGATCCGGTCCTGTCCGGCGATACGCTTTATGTCGGCACACATTCGGGCCGCATCGTGGCGCTGGACACCGCCAATGGCGAACGCCGCTGGACCGCGCAGGACGGGGCGATCAGCCCGGTCTGGGTTGCCGGCGGATCTGTCTTTGCCGTCAGCGACCGCAACGAGCTGTTGCGGCTGGATGCCCGTGACGGCAGCCGGATCTGGGGCGTGAAACTGCCCAACTTCATCCAGACACGGCCCCGTCGCCAGGTCGAGGTGGTGGCCCATTACGGCCCCATCCTGGCCGGTGGACAGCTTGTTGTCGCCTCGAATGACGGGCAGTTGCGCTTCTTCGATCCGGCCTCGGGGGCGCAGACCCATGCAGTTGCCGTCCCCGGCGGGGCGACATCCTCGCCCGTGGTGGCCGGTGGCACGCTGTTCGTCGTGGGCGCGCGGGGACAATTGCACGCTTTCCGTTAAGCGCGCGATAGTGTATCGCAGCCGCTTGACCGGATCCGGAGCCGCAGAACCATGAGTTTCACCCTGGCCATCGTTGGCCGCCCCAATGTGGGAAAATCCACTCTTTTCAACCGTCTGGTTGGAAAACGCCTGGCCTTGGTCGATGATCAGCCGGGTGTGACGCGCGATCTGCGCGAAGGTGCTGCGCGTCTGGGTGACCTGCGATTCACCGTGATCGACACGGCGGGGCTTGAAGAAGCGACCGATGAATCCCTGCAAGGCCGGATGCGCAAGCTGACCGAACGCGCCGTGGACATGGCCGATATCTGCCTGTTCATGATCGACGCGCGCACAGGCGTGACCCCCACCGACGAAATCTTTGCCGAAATCCTGCGCAAGCGGGCGAAGCATGTGATCCTTGCCGCCAACAAGGGCGAGGGGCGCGCCGCCGATGCCGGTGTGATCGAAGCCTATGGTCTGGGTCTGGGCGAGCCGATCCGCCTGTCGGCCGAACATGGCGAAGGCTTGAACGATCTTTACGCCCAGCTTCAGCCGCTTGCGGACGCGTTCGAGGATCAGGCCAAGGCTGATGGCAGTGACCTGCCCGAGATCGACGTGACCCTCGACGAGGAAGACGGCGACGACGAATCCAAGTTCCACGTGCGATGGCCCACGATCGAAAAGCCGATGCAGATCGCCGTCGTCGGCCGTCCGAATGCCGGAAAATCCACGCTGATCAACAAGATCCTTGGTGATGACCGGCTGTTGACCGGACCCGAGGCCGGGATCACCCGCGACGCGATTTCCCTGACCATCGACTGGGACGGGATGCCGATCCGCATCTGGGATACGGCCGGGATGCGCAAGAAGGCCAAGATCCAGGACAAGCTGGAAAAGCTGTCCGTCTCGGACGGCTTGCGCGCCGTCAAGTTCGCCGAGGTGGTGATCGTTCTGCTGGATGCGGCCATCCCGTTCGAGCAGCAGGATCTGCGGATCGCCGACCTGGCCGAGCGCGAAGGGCGTGCGGTGGTAATCGCCGTCAACAAATGGGATATCGAGGATGACAAGCAGGGCAAGATCAACGCCCTGCGCGAAGCCTTTGAACGTCTGCTGCCGCAACTGCGCGGCGCCCCGCTGGTGACCGTGTCGGCCAAGACCGGCAAGGGTCTGGATCGCCTGCGCGCCGCCGTGGAAAAGGCCTATGACACCTGGAACCGCCGCGTCACGACCGCGCAGCTGAACCGCTGGCTTGCGGGCATGATGGAGGCGCATCCGCCCCCCGCACCGGGCGGCAAGCGGATCAAGCTGCGCTACATGACGCAGGCCAAGACGCGCCCGCCTGGATTCGTGGTCATGTGCTCGAACCCGGAAAACATGCCCGACAGCTATTCGCGCTATCTGGTCAACGGGTTACGCACGGATTTCGACATGCCGGGCACGCCGATCCGCCTGTTCATGCGCGGGCAGGGCGACAAGAACCCCTACAAGGGGCGGCGCGAGCGTAACGCGGGCGCATTGACCAAGCATCTGGGCAAGGCCCCGACTCCGGCCAAGAAGGGGCGGCGCTGACAGGCGCCGCTCAGGCGCGCAGGTTTGCCACCGCGCGCCACCCAAGGGCCGCGATGCCCAGTGCGACCAGCGCCAGAACGCCCCAGTTCGGACCGTCAAGGTTTGACACGCCCACGCCGACAAGCGCCCAGATCAAGGCGGCCGGGTAGGCCAGCGTATCGCTGCGCATGGCCTGGATCGCAAGCGCGACAACCAGCGCCAGCGTGATGCCCGCATAGGCCGCCATCTGCGCCGACAGGATGCCATGCCCCGCCAGCATCAAGCCTGCCGCCACGGATGACGCGGCGGTCAGCCAGCCTGCGTAAAGGGCGATGGGCGCGCGCAGCCATGCGTGATCCGCCTTGCCGGCCCGCATGAGTGCCACGACCGCGCTGATCAGCATCGCCCAGATCAGCACCGTCGCCCAGAGCGGCGACAATTGCGCCACCGGGATCCAGCCCGCACCGATCAGCAGGCTGACGGTCAGGGCAGGGCGCATCGGTTCCCAGTCAGGATCGGTGGCCCGGTCCCAGACGCCGAAGACCGCACCCGCGACCAGCCACAGATAGATCAGGCCCCAGATCGCAAATGCATAGCCCTCGGGCTGCACCGGCGGGTCGATCTGCGGGACGGGAAACTGGTCAGGTGCGAATCCGTTGAAGCCCGTGGACAGCAGCGGGGACAGCGCAAAGGCCAGCGCCGCCAGCAGAACGAGAAGAGAGGTCTTGCGATACATCAGCGGGGACGCCTTTTGCTTTTGATTGGGGCCACGCGTTTGCTGGGCCATGCCGCAGATATAGCCATCGCCGGGCAAAAGCCAAAGACCGACTTGCCCCGAACGCAGCCACCCCGGTGCACTTGCCGACATAGTCAAGGCGCGGGCGCTGATCCTCAGACCAGCGCGCCGGTTGCGTCGATCCGGGTCTTGCCGCCCATATAGGCGTGCAGCGCAGGCGGCAGGTCCACCGACCCATCGGCTTGCTGGCCGTTTTCCATCACCGCGATCAGGCAGCGCCCGACAGCCAGGCCGGATCCGTTCAGCGAATGGACGAATTCGGGCTTGCCACCCCCGGCGGGACGGTAACGCGCATTCATGCGCCGCGCCTGGAAATCGCCGCAGACCGAGACGCTGGAAATCTCGCGATAGGTGTTCTGACCGGGCAGCCAGACCTCGATATCATGGGTCTTCTGCGCGCCGAAGCCCATGTCGCCCGTGCACAGGACGACCGTGCGATAGGGCAGGCCCAGCTTTTGCAGGATCGCCTCGGCGCAGCCGGTCATACGCTCATGTTCGGCCAGGCTGTCTTCGGGGCGGGTGATGCTGACCATTTCGACCTTTTCGAACTGGTGCTGGCGCAACATGCCTGCGGTATCTTTGCCGGCCGACCCGGCCTCGGAACGGAAGCACAGCGTATGGGCGGTCATGCGGATCGGCAGGGCCGATTCCTCCAGCACATCGCCCGCCACCGTGTTGGTCAGCGTCACCTCGGAGGTCGGTATCAGCCACCAGCCATTGGTGGTGCGATAGCTGTCTTCGGCGAATTTCGGCAACTGGTTGGTGCCATACATCGCCTCGTCCTTGACCAGAACGGGGGTGATCGTCTCGGTCAGACCGTGTTCTGTCGTGTGCACATCCAGCATGAACTGCGCCAGTGCACGGTGCAGGCGTGCGATCGCGCCGCGCAGCACGACAAAGCGTGACCCGCTCAGTTTCGCGGCGGTTTCAAAATCCATCCCCGGCTTTGCGGCGGGCAGATCGAAATGCTCCAGCGGCTTGAAATCCAGCGCGCGGGGGCTGCCCCAGCGGCGCAGCTCGACATTGTCGGTCTCGTCGGCGCCTTGCGGCACCTCGGCAAGCGGGCTGTTGGGCAGGGTCAGCAGCAGATCGGTCAGCTTCTGGTCAAGCTCGCGCGCCTCGGCCTGCATGGCGGCGACTTCGGCCTTCTTGTCGGCCACCAGCGCGCGCAACCGTTCGAATTCCGCCTCGTTCCCGCTGGCCTTGGCCGCGCCCACATCCTTGGAGGCGCGGTTCTGTTCGGCCTGCGCGGTCTCGGCCGCGGTGATGCGGGCCCGCCGCGCCTCGTCCAGCGCCAGAACCTGGTCCGACATCGGGGCCGCACCGCGCCGCGAGAGGGCGGCATCGAAGGCGGCGGGGTTTTCGCGGATGGCGCGGATGTCGTGCATGGCTGGCTCCGGTCTGGTTTGGGCGTGTCTCTCATATGCCGCAACTGCCAGCACGATTGAAGGGGCGATTTGCCCCGCAACGCCGGTTGCGCTGTTTCCGCCCCCTCCCGTGTCGCTTTGGCCGTTTCCTGCCTTGCAAAAGGGGGCGTCGGGTCATAGGTTCCCTGCCAATTCGAAGGGGGCCAGCCGGCCCCCTGATGTTTCATGACAAGGACAGACCGATGGAAGCCTTTGCCCAGTTTATCCCGCTTATCCTGATCTTCGCGATCATGTACCTGTTGCTGATCCGCCCGCAGCAGAAAAAGCTCAAGGAGCATCAGGCGATGGTCGCCGCCCTGCGCCGTGGCGATCAGATCATCACCCAGGGCGGGTTGATCGGCAAGGTGTCCAAGGTCAAGGACGACAACGAGATCGAAGTCGAACTGGCAGAGAACGTGAAAGTGCGCGTTGTCAAATCCACCGTGGCGCAGGTCATTTCGAAGACCGAGCCCGCTGCAAGCTGATGACGGCGCGGCCCCGGGATCCCGACATCCCGTGGGCCGCAACTTTTTCGACAGCCCCGGTTTCGACAGGGTCTATGCCCTCGCACGGCGCAATTTCGGTACAAGGCAGGTGACATGCTTCAGATTGATCTCTGGAAACGGCTTCTGATCTGGACAACCGTGGCCCTTGGCCTGGCGCTGGCATTGCCCAACGGGTTCTATTCCCGCGTCGAAGGCGCCAATGACGCACGCGCCGCCCTTGAGATGGGCAGCAGCGATCCAGCGCTTGAGGTGCAGGCCGGGCAATGGCCGTCTTTCCTGCCGTCCGCCCTGGTCAATCTTGGGCTGGACCTGCGCGGTGGCGCGCATCTTCTGGCCGAAGTCAAGGTGGCCGACGTCTATGAGGCGCGGCTGCAGGGCATGTGGCCCGATGTGCGCGACCTGCTGCGCGACCAGCGCGATACGGTCGGCACGATCCGCCTGCAACCTTCCGCCCCGGACGAATTGCGCGTGCGGCTGAACGAACGCCCCGACCAGGCCGAGCAGGCTGCCGGTCTGGTGCGTGGCCTGGCGCGTCCGGTGGTCAGCCTGACGGGCGCGGGCGCCAGCGACATCGACGTCAGCGTGGACGGCGCCGATATCGTGGTTCGCCTGTCCGATGCCGAGCGCCAGGCGACGGACGACCGCACCGTGCAGCAATCGCTGGAAATCATCCGCCGCCGCATCGACGAAGTGGGCACGCGCGAGCCCACGATCCAGCGTCAGGGCGCTGACCGTATCCTGATCCAGGTCCCGGGCGTGGGATCGGCGGCCGAGCTTAAGGAAATCATCGGCACGACCGCGCAGCTGACCTTTCAGCCCGTCGTGACCCGCACAACCAATGCCAACATGCCCGCAGGCGCCGGCAATGAGCTGCTGCCCGCGATGGACGAGGCCGGGACCTTCTACATCCTGGAACAGGCCCCCGTCGTCACCGGCGAGGAACTGGTCGATGCACAGCCTGCCTTTGACCAGAATGGCCGGCCCGCCGTCAATTTCCGCTTCAACCCCACGGGTGCGCGCAAGTTCGGCAACTATACGGCCGAAAACATCGGCAATCCCTTCGCCATCGTGCTTGATAACGAGGTGATCAGCGCCCCCGTGATCCAAAGCCATATTCCCGGCGGATCCGGCATCATCACCGGCAGTTTCACCGTCGAGGAAAGCACGCAACTGGCGGTTCTGCTGCGAGCCGGGGCCTTGCCTGCGGGTCTGACCTTTCTTGAGGAACGCACCATCGGGCCGGAACTGGGCGCGGACAGTATCGAGGCGGGCAAGATCGCCTGTATCGTGGCCGGGATCGCCGTGCTGGTCTTCATGGTGCTGAGTTACGGGCTGTTCGGGGTTTTCGCCAATATCGCGCTGATCATCAACGTGGCGCTGATCTTCGGGCTTCTGTCCCTGATCGGGGCGACCCTGACGCTGCCGGGTATCGCGGGGATCGTGCTGACCATCGGCATGGCCGTAGATGCCAACGTGCTGGTGTTCGAGCGTATCCGCGAAGAACTCAAGACAGCCAAGGGGCCGGCACGCGCCATCGACCTGGGTTATGAAAAAGCGCTGAGCGCGATCATCGATGCCAACATCACGACATTCATGACGGCGCTGATTCTCTATGTCATGGGGTCTGGCCCGGTGCGCGGTTTCGCGATCACTCTGGGCCTTGGCATCCTGACCTCGGTCTTCACGGCCATTTTCGTCACGCGGTTGATCATCGTGATCTGGTTTGAACGCCGCCGCCCCAAGACAATCGAGGTTTGAGATGCGCCTGAGACTTGTTCCCGAGACAACCAATTTCGATTTCTTCGGCCGTCCCACCCTGTGGCTGGGCATATCGGTCTTCATGATGGTGCTCGCGATGGTGTCCTTCTTCGTGCAGGGCCTCAATTACGGGATCGATTTCCGGGGTGGCACCACGATCCGCACCGAAAGCGCGCAGCCGATCGACATCGGCGTCTATCGTGCTGCCGTGGACACGCTGGAACTGGGCGATGTGACCATCACCGAGATCTTCGATCCCAGCTTCGGCCCCGATGAAAACGTGGCCATGGTCCGTATCCAGGCGCAGGACGATCAGGAAGCGGTGTCGCCCGAACTGATCGCCGCCGTTGAAGGCGCCTTGCAGCAGGCCGTGCCGGATATCCGCTTTGTGTCGGTGGAATCCGTGGGGCCGAAAGTGTCGGGCGAATTGATCATGACGGCCGCCATAGCCGTGGTTCTCGCCATCGCGGCGGTGCTTGTCTACATCTGGCTGCGCTTTGAATGGCAATTCGCGGTCGGCGCCGTGGTGGCGCTTGTGCATGACGTGGTCCTGACGATCGGGGTCTTTTCGGAATTGCAGATCAGGTTCGACCTTGCGATCATCGCAGCGCTTCTGACGATCGTGGGCTATTCGCTGAACGATACGGTGGTCGTGTTTGACCGGGTGCGTGAGAACCTGCGGAAATACAAGCAAAAGCCCCTGCGCGAAGTGCTGAACCTGTCGATCAACGAAACGCTCAGCCGGACGATGATGACCTCGCTGACGACGCTGATTGCGCTGATCGCATTGTTTGTGCTGGGCGGTGACGTGATCCGGGGCTTTGTCTTCGCGATGATCTGGGGGATCGTGGTCGGCACCTATTCGTCGATCTTCGTCGCCTCGGTCGTGCTGTTGAAGATGGGCGTCAAACGCGACTGGTCCAAGCCGGATGGCAATGCCGGTACGCAGTTTTCGAACATAGATGCCTGACGCCCTTGGCGCGGCCCTTGCCTTTGACGGTTTGATCTGGCTGATCGCCGGCACCCTTCTGGCAGGCTTCGTGCGTGGCTTTTCAGGCTTTGGCACCGCACTGGTCTTCATGCCCGTGGCGGGACAGTTGATGCCACCGATCTGGGCGCTGACCGTGCTTGTGGTGATGGACGTTTTCGGGCCGATCCCGAACCTGCCGCGCGCGCGGCGCGACGGCAACCTGCGCGAAGTGGCGCTGCTGAGCGGGGCGATGATCCTTGCGCTGCCCTTGGGTCTGATGGTTCTGGCCTCGATCCAGCCCGAGATCTTTCGCTATGCGGTGTCCACGCTGGCCTTGCTGGTGCCGGTGCTGCTGCTGGCCGGTCTGCGCTATCGCGGGGTTTTGACCGCCCCGATCCTGCTGGGCACTGGCGGGCTCAGCGGTTTTCTGGGGGGCATCGTGGGCGTGCCCGGTCCGCCGGTCATCCTGCTCTACCTTGCCTCGACGCGCCTGGCCGCGCAGGTGAGGGCCAATATCCTGATCTACCTGTTCGTCTTCGACATCGCGCTGATCGCGGTGCTGGCGTTTCAAGACCGGCTGGAAGCCGTGCCCGTGATCCTGGGGCTTCTGCTTGCCTTGCCCGTCATGCTGGCCAATATGGCGGGGGCGGCGATCTTTCGCCCGGAACGGGAACGCAGCTATCGTGCGGCGGCCTATGTGATCATCGCCGCCGCAGCGGTCAGCGGACTGCCGATCTGGGATTGAACGACAACAGCGGATGGAGGCAAGGACATGCGCGTGACAGAGGTGAATTTTGACGGGGCGGTTCCGATCGACGGCTATGGCCCCGGATTTTTCCGCGTGGGCAAGCAGATCATCGAAGGCCCCGTTCTTGTGACGGCGGCGCGCGCGACCCAATGGGGCGGGTTTTCCGACCTTGCGCCGCTGATGGCCCTGAAGGGCGAGGTCGACGTGATTTTCCTTGGCATGGGGGCCGAGATCGCCCATGCCCCCGTTGACCTGCGCGACCAGCTTGAGGCGCTGGGTATGGGGGTCGAGGTGATGAATTCACCGGCGGCCTGCAGGACCTACAACGTTCTTGTCTCGGAAGGGCGCCGCGTGGCCGCAGCACTTCTGCCCGTGGGCGAGGGGCTGCGGTGATCTGCGCCTTTCGGAATATGTGAGAATGGGTTAGACGCGGCGCATGGAATTGAACGTCACAGGTCTGAGCGTTGCGCGCGGCGGCATTCCGGTCCTTGAGGGGCTGGACTTCACCCTGCGTGCCGGTGAGGCGTTGATCCTGCGCGGCCCCAATGGCGTGGGCAAGACCACGGTGCTGCGTACCATCGCGGGATTGCAGCCGCCACTTGCGGGCCAAGTCGGACTGGAACGCGAGGCGATGGCCTATGCGGGCCATGCGGACGGAATCAAATCGACCCTGACCGTGCGGGAAAACCTGGGGTTCTGGGCGGATATTTTCGGCACAACCAGTATTGACGCGGCCCTTGTGGCCTTTGATCTGACAGCATTGGCCGACCGCGTGGCCGGGGCCCTGTCTGCCGGGCAGAAACGCCGGTTGGGCCTGGCGCGCATGGTGGTGACGGGCCGGCCCGTCTGGGTGCTGGACGAACCGACCGTGTCCCTGGATGCCGGTGCCGTGGCCCTTTTCGCGCAGGCGGTGCGGACCCATCTGGCCGGGGGCGGCATGGCGCTGATGGCCACCCATATCGACCTTGGGCTGGACGAGGCGCGTGTGCTGGATGTGGCACCTTATCGCGCGAAGGCACCTGCCCATGACGATTTCGACGGATCCTTCCTGTGAGGGCGCTGCTGATCCGCGATATCCGGCTGGCGGTCCGCGCAGGGGGCGGCTTTGGCCTTGGGCTTGCGTTTTTCCTGATCGTGGTGGTTCTTGTGCCTTTCGGGGTCGGGCCCGACAGCGGGCTTCTGGCGCGGATCGCGCCCGGTATCCTGTGGCTGGGAGCGCTGCTGTCCTGCCTTTTGTCGCTGGACCGCATCTTTGCGCTGGATTGGGAAGATGGCTCGCTTGACCTGCTGGCCACCGCACCCCTGCCGATGGAGGCGCTGGTCAGCGTCAAGGCCCTGGCGCATTGGCTGACGACGGGTGTGCCGCTTGTGCTGGCCTCGCCGTTATTTGCCCTGCTGCTGAGTTTGCCGCCCGAGGGATATCTGCCCCTGCTGATATCGCTTGCGCTGGGAACGCCGGCGCTGAGCGTGATCGGCACCTTCGGCGCCGCCCTGACGGTGGGCCTGAAGCGGGGCGGGCTGCTCTTGAGTTTGCTGGTGTTGCCGCTTTACGTGCCGACGCTGATCTTCGGGGCCGAAGTGGCAAGGCGCGGGGCCGAAGGGCTGGAAACGGGCGTGCCATTGGCGATGCTGGCGGGGATCACCTTCGGGGCGATCGCGCTGCTACCCTTTGCCTCGGCGGCGGTTCTGCGGGTAAACCTGCGCTGACGGGGATGTGACTTGCGCCCGAGTGGCGATGGAATAGGAACGGAATATGGCGTCGATCTGGGAATATGCGAACCCCAAGAAGTTCATTCAGACCACGGACAGGCTGCTGCCCTGGCTGTCCGTGCTGGCCGCGATCACGCTTGTGATCGGGTTGATCTGGGGCTTTTTCTTCACGCCTGACGATTTCCGGCAGGGATCAACTGTCAAGATCATCTATCTGCATGTGCCTGCCGCACTGATGGCGATCAACGCCTGGCTGATGATGCTTGTGGCCTCGCTGATCTGGATCGTGCGGCGGCACCATGTCTCGGCGCTGGCCGCGCGGGCGGCGGCCCCCGTGGGGGCCGTGATGACGGTGATTGCCCTTGCGACAGGCGCAATCTGGGGTCAACCGATGTGGGGCACCTGGTGGGCCTGGGACCCGCGCCTGACGTCTTTCCTGATCCTGTTCCTGTTTTATCTGGGCTATATGGCGCTGTGGGCCGCGATCGAGAATGACGACACCGCCGCCGATCTGACATCGGTGCTTTGCCTTGTCGGATCGGTCTTTGCCCTGCTCAGCCGCTACGCGGTCAATTTCTGGAATCAGGGCCTGCACCAGGGCGCGTCCCTCAGCCTCGACAAGGAAAAGAACGTGGCGGATGTTTTCTATCACCCGCTGCTCTTTTGTATCGCGGGCTTCGTTCTTCTGTTCATCGCGCTGGTCTTCCTGCGTACGCAAACCGAAATCCGCGCCCGCCGGATGCGGGCCCTTCTGGCACGGGAGAGACTGGGATGATGCCTGATCTTGGAAAATACGCAGATGCGGTGCTGTCATCCTATGCCGTGTCCATCCTTCTGATCGTGGCGCTGGTGGCCTTCAGCGTGATGCGGGCCCGCAAGGTGCGCGCCCAGCTGGATGAAGTGGAACGCAGGAGCCGCAAACATGGCTAAACTGTCCCCCCTGATGCTGGCCCCGCCGCTGATCTTCGCGGGTCTGGCCGCGATGTTCTGGTTCGGCATGCAGCGCGACGATCCCGATCAGTTGCCTTCGGCGCTGGAAGGGCGGCAGGCCCCGGCCGTCGTGGTCGAGCAGCTTGGCGCGGATGCACCTTTTGCCGATGCCGATCTGCGCGCGGGCGAGGTCACATTGGTCAACTTCTGGGCCAGCTGGTGCGCGCCCTGCCGTGTGGAGCATCCCAACCTCGAGGCGCTGGCGAAATCCGGGCTGACGATCTATGGCGTCAACTACAAGGATCAGCCGGACAACGCGATGGGATTTCTGGAAGAGCTGGGCAACCCTTACGCGGCCATGGGGGCGGATGCATCGGGGCGCATGGGGTTGAACTGGGGTCTTTATGGCGTGCCTGAAACCTATGTGATCGACGGGCAGGGCAATATCGTTCTGCGTCATGCGGGGCCCATTACCCAGCGGGTCATCGACGCCACGATCCTGCCCGCCATTGAAAAGGCGCGCGGCGCGGGATCCTGACCGGTCCCTCGCGCGCATGAAAAAAGCCCCGGTGCATCGCACCGGGGCTTTGTCTTGGGGCCGGCGCCGATCAGGCCGACTTGGCCAGGTTACGCAGCACGTAATGCAGCACGCCGCCGTTTTCGACATATTCCTTTTCCACGGCGGTATCGATCCGGCATTTGACCATGATCTCGCGCGTGGTGCCGTCCGCATAGGTGATCGTGCAGGGAACCTCGGACAGGGGTTTCAAGTCGCCTTCAAGCCCGGTGATCGAGACAGTCTCGTCACCCTTCAGGCCCAGTGACTTGCGGGTGTCGCCGCCGGTGAACTCGAAGGGGATGACGCCCATGCCCACCAGGTTGGACCGGTGGATACGCTCGAACGACTCGGCGATCACGGCCTTGACGCCCAGCAGTGCCGTACCCTTGGCCGCCCAGTCGCGGCTGGAGCCCGCGCCGTATTCGATACCGCCAAAGATCACCAGCGGCGTGCCCTGCTGCTGATAGGCCATCGAGGCGTCAAAGATCGAGGTCTGCGCCCCATCGGGGCCCTTGGTGTAGCCGCCTTCAACCCCGTCCAGCATCTCGTTCTTGATGCGGATATTGGCGAAGGTGCCGCGCATCATGACCTCATGGTTGCCGCGCCGCGATCCGTAGGAGTTGAACTCGCGCACCGGCACCTGACGTTCGATCAGATACTTGCCCGCAGGGGTCGTGTCCTTGAAGGAACCGGCCGGGCTGATGTGGTCGGTGGTGATCATGTCACCCAGAAGCGCCAACACACGCGCGCCCTTGATGTCGTGGATCACGCCGGCCTCGGTGCCCATACCGCGGAAATAGGGCGGGTTCTGGATATAGGTCGAGGATGCGGGCCAGTCATAGGTCTCGCTGTCGGTGGTCTCGACCGCCTGCCACTTTTCGTCGCCCTTGAAGACATCGGCGTATTTCTTCAGGAACGCCTCGCGGGTCACGGTCTTTTCGACCAGGTCCGCGATTTCCTGCGAGGTCGGCCAGATATCCTTGAGATAGACAGGCTTGCCGTCCTTCGAGGTGCCGATCGCATCCTTGGTGATGTCGATGTTCATGTCACCCGCGATGGCATAGGCGACAACCAGCGGGGGGCTTGCCAGGTAGTTGGCGCGCACATCGGGGCTGATGCGGCCCTCGAAGTTGCGGTTGCCCGACAGGACGGACACGGCCACCAGATCGTTCTCGTTGATTGCCTTGGAAATCTCGGGCTGCAACGGGCCCGAGTTGCCGATGCAGGTCGTGCAGCCATAGCCCACAAGGTTGAAGCCGATGGCGTCCAGGTCTTCCTGAAGGTTCGCGGCCTCAAGGTATTCCGACACGACCTGGCTACCGGGGGCCAGCGATGTCTTGACCCAGGGCTTGCGGGTCAGACCCAGCGCGCGCGCCTTGCGGGCGACCAGACCGGCCCCGATCATCACATAGGGGTTCGATGTGTTGGTGCAGGAGGTGATCGAGGCGATCACGACCGATCCGTCATGCAGCTTGTAATCCTCGCCCGCGACAGCGGCGCTGGAAAAGCCGGTGATGTTGCCCGGAACATGGTCGGGGCCGGGCTTGCCGCCCTCTTCGACCATGTCGGATTTTTCCAGCTTGGGGGCGGCCGGCATCTTGCGCAGGCCACGGATATAGTCGCCGAAGACATGCGCCGCATCGGTCAGCGGCACGTGATCCTGCGGACGCTTGGGGCCCGAGATCGCGGGCACCACATCGCCCAGATCCAGATGCAGCGTCGAGGTATAGACCGGCGCGTAATCCGCACCGCGCCAGAAGCCGTTTTCCTTTGCATAGGCTTCGACCAGGGCGATGCGGTCCTCGTCGCGTCCGGTCTGGCGCAGGTAGCGCAGGGTTTCACCGTCGATCGGGAAGAAGCCGCAGGTGGCGCCATATTCGGGGGCCATGTTGGCAATGGTCGAACGGTCTGCCAGCGGCATGTTGTCCAGGCCCTCGCCGTAGAATTCGACGAACTTGCCGACAACGCCATGGGCGCGCAGCATCTGGACGACTTTCAGCACCAGGTCGGTGGCGGTGACACCTTCCATCATCGCGCCGGTGATCTTGAAGCCGACCACTTCGGGGATCAGCATCGACACGGGCTGCCCCAGCATCGCGGCCTCGGCCTCGATCCCGCCGACACCCCAGCCCAGAACGGCCAGGCCGTTGACCATGGTAGTGTGGCTGTCGGTGCCCACAAGCGTGTCAGGGTAGGCGACGGTCGCGCCATGCTGATCGGTATCGGTCCAGACGGTTTGCGCCAGGTATTCCAGGTTCACCTGGTGGCAGATGCCCGTGCCCGGCGGCACGACGCGGAAATTGTTGAACGCCTTCTGGCCCCATTTCAGGAAGGTGTAGCGTTCGATGTTGCGCTCATACTCGCGGTCCACGTTCATCTGGAAGGCACGCGGGTTGCCGAATTCGTCGATCATCACCGAATGGTCGATGACCAGATCGACAGGGTTCAGCGGGTTGATCTTCTGTGCGTCGCCACCCAGGGCCTTGATCCCGTCGCGCATGGCGGCCAGATCGACCACGGCGGGCACGCCGGTGAAATCCTGCATCAGGACGCGGGCCGGGCGATAAGCGATCTCGCGCGGGTTCTGGCCGCCCTTGTCGGCCCATTCCGAAAACGCCTTGATGTCATCGACGGACACGGTAAAGCCGCCATCCTCGAAGCGCAGCATGTTTTCCAGCACCACCTTCAGCGCGGCGGGCAGGCGCGAGAAATCGCCCAGGCCCGCGGCCTGTGCAGCCGGGATCGAGTAATAGGAAACACTCTGTCCGCCGACCGTCAGGGTCTTGCGGGTCTTGGCGCTGTCTTGTCCGACTGTGATGGGCATCTGTGGCCTCCCTCCGATCAGGAAATAAGGGGTATTGCTGCGCTGCTTTTGACCTATAGTCGGCTTCCGATCAAGAGGGGCGAGGCAAAATGTATACCATTGCACACAAAAAAATCGGGCAGAGGGGACACAGTAACCCGTCTCTCTCGATTCCTTGATTGGTCATTTCAATGTCGCGCGCCTAAAACAGGATCACAGACAGCGCAAAGAGATGGATGAACATGGGTCATATCAGGGCTTGGATCACGGGATGCCTGACGGGCGGATTGATCGCGGCGGCCGCGGCGGGCACAGCCATGGCCGAGACGCGCCCCGTCGTGGTCGAGCTGTTCACCTCGCAAGGCTGTTCATCCTGCCCCCCAGCGGATGCATTCCTGCATGAGTTGAGCCAGCGTGAGGACGTGATCGCCCTGGCGTTGCATGTGGATTACTGGGACTACATCGGCTGGAAGGACAGTTTCGCACAGCCGGCTTTCACCCAGCGCCAGAAAGCCTATGCCAAGACGGCCGGTCGCAGGTCAGTCTACACACCGCAGATGATCGTGGCAGGCCAGGATCATGTGGTCGGCACCCATGAGGAAGACGCGAAATCCCTGATTCTGCGCCATGCCGCCGTGCAAACGGGTGTGAGCGTCGCCCTGGAACGCGCGCCGGACGGGCGCCTTGTGATCCGCGGTGTTGCGGGGCAGGGGGCTGTCGGCCCCCTGGCCGTGCATCTGGTCCGCTACGCGCCGTCCCAGCAGGTCGAGATCACGCGCGGCGAGAATGCAGGTCGTCTGATGGATTATGCCAATGTGGTCACCGAGTGGTCCACGATCGGCGAATGGGACCTGTCCGCGCCCCTTCAGATCATGGCGCCGTCCGGCGGCAATCAGCCCGCCGTGGTGATCCTGCAGCGCAAGGGGGCCGGTCCAATCGTTGCAGCCGCGCGTCTGCGCTGAGCATGTCGGCCTAGCCGCGCTTGATCGCTGTCTTCCCGAAGGTTTCCCGATACCAGACATAGACCCCGGCGGCCACGATGATCATGGCCCCGACCACAGTCCAGATGTCGGGATATTCCCCGAAAAACACCACGCCCCAGACCGTGGCAAAGACCAGCCCGGTATAGGCGAAGGGCGCCAGCATGCCCGCCTCGCCGATCGACAGGGCGCGGATCAGCAGCAATTGCGACAAGGTGCCAAAGGCGGCGATCACAAGCATCAGCAGCCCCGACGTCAGATCAAGCGGCTGCCAGTAGAACGGCACCGCAACGGTCATGACCACGGCCCCGAACAGCGCTGTATAGAGCAACGATGTCCAGGGGTCCTCGTTCCGGCCGACAAAGCGGGTCGTGATGTTATAGGCCGAATAGGCAAAGGCCGCGACCAGCGGCAGCACCGCATAGGGTGAAAACACCTCGGACCCCGGCCGGATCACGATCAAGGCGCCGATCATCGCGGCCCCGATCCCCAGCGCGCGGCGCAGGCCGATCTTTTCGCCAAGAAACAGCGCGGCGCCCAGGGTGATGATCACCGGGTTGACGTTCATGATCGCGGTCGCCTCGGTCAGGCCGATATTGGCGACGCTGAAGAAGAAAAAGACCGTCCCGAACATCAGAAAGACCGAACGCGCCAGTTGCAGCCAGGGGAAATTGGTGCGCGCCACGGATCGCAGGCGCGGGGCCACAAGGACCAGCACGACAAGCGCCTGACCGGCATAGCGGGCCCAGACGGCGGGGATCGTGCCGATGCGCGGCGCAAGCGCCTTGGCGGTGGCGTCCATCACGGAAAAACAGAAGATGGCCCCGATCATCAGCAGGATGGCGGTGGCCGTCGGGCTGAGTGTTCTCATCCGGGCGCGGCGCTGCCCTGTGGCATCCTTGGCAGGCCGGTGCCGATAATGCAGTCGCGCGTCACCAGGGCGGCCAGTTGATCCTCGGTCATGGATTCGGTTCCCGCCGGGCGCGCAGGCAGCACGATATAGCGCATGTCCGCAGTGCTGTCGTGAACGCGGATCGTGGTGCTGTCGGGCAGATCGACGCCGAATTCCGCCAGCACGGCGCGCGGTTCACGCACGGCGCGGCTGCGATAGGCGCGGGTCTTGTACCAGTCGGGCGGCAGACCCAGCAGATTGCGCGGATAGCAAGAGCACAATGTGCAGACGATCAGGTTATGGGTGTCGGCGGTGTTTTCGACCGCGATCAGGTGAAGCGGCCCGATGTCGAACCCCATCTCGCGACTGGCATCGCCCGCGTTTTTCAGCAGGCGTGACTTGAACGCAGGGTCGGTCCAGGCGCGCGCCACGACAGCCGCACCATTCGCGGGGCTGCGGCTGTCCATCAGGTCGATCTGTCCTGCGATCTCGGCGGCGGTGGTCACACCCTTTTCGATCAGCAATTCACGCACGGCGATTTCCATGCGCTGCCAGTAGGTCAGGGGCGTGTCATCATCCTGCCGGTAGGGATGGCCCGAAGGGCTGAGGCCGTGGTGATCATGGTCATGGTCATGGTCGTGATGGTCATGGGGCATGGTCGGGCACCTCTTCCAGCCAGTGGCCATAGATTTCCGCGTCCAGCGTATCCTCGGGCCGCTCAGCCTGATCCCCCCAGAGTTCCGCCATGGTGAAACGCACGCGATAGAGGGGCTTTTTCTCGGCCGGCAGTCCATAGGCCAATTGTTCGGGATTGCCGAAAGCGCCAAGGCTGCGTTCGATGATCCCGGTCTTGCCGCGAAGATAGGCGGGGGCGCGCACATGGCCCGGGGGCATCAGGCTGCGGACGCGGACATGCTTAGCCATGGGCGGCTTCGCCATAGGTGGGGCCGCGTTCCGCGATCTCTTCCATGCGGGTGGCGAGTTCCTCCAGCGTGTAGATGCCGCCTTCGATCAGGTTCTGGTTCACGGCCGCGATCCAGCGTTCGTAATAGCTGTGCTTTTCAAAGGCATCCTCGCCCATGTCTTCCAGCGCGCGGCGCAGGCCGTCGACCGTAAAGTGGCCCTTTGACGAGCATAGCACCATCAGCGCATCCACGCGCTTTTCCCAAAGCGCGAAATCATGCCCTTCCATGGGAACGGGTCCAGCCTCGTCCCCGCCCATGTCGTGCCAGCGGCGTCCTGAAATATCGCTCATGACGGCAGGTTAGGACGACATCACGGCCCTGTCCATATCAGACTGTTGCGCTTGCAGGTCTGGAGGGTCGCTTCAGGCGTCGTCTTCCGTGCCGGGCTGGCGCATCACCATTTCGCCACTGGCGACAAGATCGCGGATGGCGGTGATCACGGCTGTCATCGCGTCCTCGCCCGCCTTGGCCTTGACCTTGCCTGTTTGCGCGATCTCGTCCCGCAAGCCGTCGGCCATGCGCTGCGAGATGTTGTCGAGGATGAAGTCAGCCGCTTCCGCCGAGGGGCTGCCCAGGGCGCGGGCATGGGTCAGGGCCAGCACCAGGGTCGCCTGATCGAGGCCCCGGGTGATCTTGGGCGCATCGCGCGCCTCGACCCGGGTCGGGATATCGGCAAAAGTGAAGATGGCGCGCCGGACGCTTTCGGCAAAACCGGCATCGGCCTCTTCCAGACCGGTCAGGACATCGTCGCGCGTGGCTGAACTGGACAGGTTGAGGATGGCGCCCACTCTTTGTTCCGGCTCGTCCGAAAAGGCGCGGTCAGGCACCGCATCCGACTGCATCGCCAGCGACAATCCGATCCGGTACACCGTTTCGGGGGTAACGGCCCCGGTCAGCGACATCGCATAGGTGATCCGCCGCGCATCGGCGCCGGGCAGACGGCTGAGAAGGTCGGCAGATTTCGCAACGTCCAGTTTGGACAGCACCACCGCCGCCACTTCGACAGATTCCGTGGACAGGAACGGCAGAAGCCGTTCGGCCGGAAGCGCGCGCAGACGGTCCCACGGGTCACCCGTCTGACGCACCCCGGCTTCGCGGCGCAGCCTTGCGGCTGTCTGCGGGCTGATCCGCCCGTCAAGCGCGGTCAGCGCCCCCGCGACATCGCGGGGAAACAGCAGCGCGATCTGTTCCAGCTCTTCCGCGAATTCGGCCACGACAGCCGCCAATGTCGCCCGGTCCACATGCCGCATCTGGCCAAACTGTACCGTCAGTGCCGCCTGAAGGTCATCGGGCAGGTCCGCAAGCGTCAGATCCGCCCCTTCCGACAGAAGAAAGCGGACCACGATCGCGGCTTTTTCACGCTGGGACAGCGCGGCTTGTCCCGGTCTGCCGGGGCGGGGAGAGACTGGGCTCAGCTTCAGCATCGCGACCTCATCGAAACAGCGTTCAGATAAGGCGGGAGCCATGAACAAAGGCTGAAGGCGGCGGCCAGTTTGTCGCTAAATTTAAAGATGTCGCATGTCGCGACCGCTGACATGCACCGCCCGACGGGGGAGGGCCGCCCGCAAGGTCCATGCCGGAAAAAACCGCGCCCTGACCGACTGGCGGAAGGGCGCGGGCAGGGTCGTCAGCCGCTGAGTTGCTTGGTGCAGCTGCGGGTTTCGTTGTCCCACACCATTCCGTCGGCGCAGGACATGGCCTGATGGCTTGTCGAACAGGAGGCGCTGACCATCATCGGGGTGAGGGTCAGGGCCAGGGCGGCAAATATGGTCTTGAACTTCATTGCGTGCTCCCTTGAGATGAGAACCCAAGCGTAGCACGCAATGTCATGACGTCAAAACGTCCAGATGCATCACTTTGTTCCGAAAACCCGGGCAAAGATCGTGTCGACATGTTTGGTATGATACCCGAGGTCGAATTTTTCCTCGATCTCGGCAGGGCTCAGGGCAGCAGTCACATCGGGGTCCGCCAGCAGTTCAGTCTTGAAGTCGGCGCCCTTCTCCCAGACTTTCATCGCGTTGCGCTGCACCAGTGTATAGGCGTCCTCGCGGCTGACACCGGCCTGCGTCAGGGCCAGAAGCACCCGCTGCGACATTACCAGACCGCGGAATTTGTTCATGTTGGCCAGCATGTTGTCGGGATAGATCACCAGTTTGTCGATCAACCCGGTCAGCCGCGCCAGCGCGAAATCAAGCGTCACGGTCGTGTCCGGCCCGATCATCCGCTCGACCGAGGAATGCGAGATGTCGCGCTCGTGCCAGAGGGCCACGTTTTCCATCGCGGGCACCACGGACATCCGCACAAGGCGCGCAAGGCCGGTCAGGTTTTCGCTGAGCACGGGATTGCGCTTGTGCGGCATCGCGCTGGACCCTTTTTGGCCCTTGCTGAAAAATTCCTCGGCTTCCAGCACCTCTGTGCGTTGCATGTGCCGAATTTCGATGGCGATATTCTCGATGCTCGAGGCGATCACGCCAAGTGTTGCGAAAAACGCGGCATGACGGTCACGGGGAATCACCTGCGTGCTGATGGGTTCGGGCAGCAGGCCCAGCATCTTGCAGACATGTTCCTCGACCGCCGGGTCGATATTGGCGAAGGTGCCGACAGCGCCACTGATCGCGCCGGTCGCGATTTCCGCGCGCGCGGTATGCAGACGGCGCAGGTTGCGATCCATCTCGGCGTAGAAGCGCGCGAAGGTCAGACCCATGGTTGTCGGTTCTGCATGAATCCCGTGGCTGCGGCCGATCCGCACCGTGTCCTTGTGCTCATAGGCGCGGCGCTTGAGCGCGGCCAGCAGCGCCTCCATATCCGCGATCAGCAGATCGGCGGCGCGGGTCAGCTGCACGTTCAGGCAGGTGTCCAGCACATCCGACGATGTCATGCCCTGGTGCACGAAGCGCGCCGCATCCGATCCGACATGTTCGGCCAGATGGGTCAGGAAGGCGATCACGTCATGCTTTGTCACGGCCTCGATCTCGTCGATGCGGGCCACGTCGAACTCCACATCCTTGGCCTTCCAGACGGCTTGGGCGTTTTCGCGCGGGATCACCCCCAGCTCGGCCATGGCGTCGCAGGCATGGGCTTCGATCTCGAACCAGATGCGGAATTTCGTTTCGGGCGACCAGATCGCGACCATCTCGGGCCGGGAATAACGAGGGATCATTGGATTTCCTTGGTTGGCAGCGGTTGGCGCTGTCTTTAACGGGGGCTAGTCTTGGCGGCAAGTCTTGGTGGCAGATGTTGGCGGGGAAGCGGATGATCGGGCTGATGGATTTCGAAGGACGCTGGCGGCTGGACCGGCAGATCACGGATACCCGGGGGGCGGATGCGTTGTTCACGGGGTGGGCGGTGTTCGCGGCGGATGCAGAGGGTCTTGATCTGCATGAGGCAGGACGGCTGGAGTTGAAGGGGCAGGGCGGTTTTCAGGCGGAACGGCGGTACCTGTGGCGCCAGGATGGGGCGGGCATCGCGGTCCTGTTTGCCGACGGGCGCGCCTTTCACCGCTTCGATCCCGCCGCCAGGACGGCGCTGGCCGATCACTGGTGCGACCCCGACACCTATGAGGTGCGCTATGATTTCAGCGGCTGGCCGGTCTGGCGCGCGGAATGGCGCGTCACGGGACCGCGCAAGGATTACGTCATGACATCGGTCTATACACCGGCTGCGGGAATATCCCCCAAAGAATGATCCTTGCCCCTTGCGGTGTTATGGGGGCTAGGGCAGAAACAGAGACGAAGTAACTCAGGATAGGAGGCTTGCGTATGGCGCTTGCACTGACAAACAAGGTTCTGACCGAGGCGATCGCCCCGCGCGAAGGCACACAGCTGCTGATCAAGCAGGCAGCGCTGGTGGTACTGGGCATCGCAATTCTGGCGGTTGCCGCAAAGATCAAGGTGCCGATGTGGCCGGTGCCGATCACCATGGGTACATTCGCTGTGCTGACGATCGGCGCGGCCTATGGCGCGCGGCTGGGTCTGTTGACGATCCTGGGCTACATGATCATCGGCGCGCTGGGGTTCGACGTTTTCGCGGGATCGTCCGCCGAAGCTTATGGTCTGACCTATATGATGGGTGGCACAGGCGGCTATTTGCTGGGCTACGTGATGGCCACGGTCGCCCTGGGCTGGTTCGCGCAGGCAGGCTGGGACCGGTCGGCCGGCAAGATGGCGCTGGCGATGCTGGCGGGCAACGTGCTGATCTATGTGCCGGGCCTGATCTGGCTGGGCATGCTTTATGGCTGGGACAAGCCCATCCTTCAGTGGGGCTTGACGCCATTCCTGCTGGGTGACGCGCTGAAGCTGGCGTTGGCTGCGGCCCTGCTGCCTGCCCTGTGGGCGCTGGCAGGCCGCGCCCGCGGCTGACCATCCTGCACCAAGACGATGAAGAAAGCGCAACCATGTGTTGCGCTTTTTTCGTTTTTCACCACCGTATCTGGTGTAGCGACGCGATATGTATAGGTGTCACGCCCCTGTCATAAATAAATGATGCGTGATTTTTCGGGGCGCCAGATCCTTTGTTGCGGGCTGTTTCGACACCGAAAGAACGGCCGCGTTCTCAATACAAGATAGTCGAAAGTATGGCGGTCAATATCTTTTGCACCGCAGGCCGCGTTGTGACGGTCTGGGTGAAGATATCCACAGCCAGGGCTTCCTGCCGTTTCGGCCAAAAATCAAGTAAAATCAGAGGGTAAGTCGCAGAAGAGAACAACCCAAAGTGGTTAATGTGGCGGATATTCGCCGATCATTAGTACCGTAAAAGTGTTGCATCTTTTCAAATATGGAAAAAATAAGGCAGAAAAGAGGAGTAAAAATCACTTTGGTCTAGACGGTGATCGGTATTTTTCATCTACTGGCAAAAAAAATGAGAGCAGGCAATGAAACATAGCAGAGCATCCTCCGGGGGCGTACCTTCGCGGTCCGTTTTTCCCGAACTTATGCCTGCTGGCAATAAACAGCCAGAGGTAGTGGGCGTTCGTCTGCGTGACCTGCTGCCAGATCTTCCCGCCGTAAAGCCCAAGATACCCGAGGCCGTTTCCGCGGTCATGGGGCATGTGAAGACCACGACCCTGTCCTTTTCCAACATCCATCTTTACGGCGATTTGTTTGTCAGTCTGCTGAAGGCGCGCAAGAAGACATTTATCGACCAACTGCGCTGGAGCCTGCCCGAGGCAGAGGGGATGGAGTTTGATCAATACGACACACCGCTGAGCCGCTGGATCGTCGTGCATGAGTTCGGCGAGATCCTGGCCGGTATCCGCCTGACACCCACGACCGCGCGCTGCGGGGTGTATTCATATATGCTGCGCGACGCGCAAAAAGGGATGCTGGACAGTATCCCGACGGACGTGCTGTTCTTCGAGGCGCCCGTGAACCCCCAGATCTGGGAGGCATCGCGCCTGTTCGTGTCCAGTGATGTTCCGGCCCACAGACGGCTTGCGGTGCAGGCGGCCCTTATGGGGCAATTGAGCCAGTCCGCGCGCAGCTATGGCGCGACGCATGTGATCGGGATCGTTCCCGCTGTCTGGTCGCGGTGGCTGAGGCGGCTGGATCTGAGCGCGGTCCCCGTTGGGCCGAAATTCTCGATCGACGAGACGGTCAGCCAGGCTGCGCTGTTCACCGTCGCCAAATATGTCAACTAAGGTCATCTTCGGGTTTATTTCTGAAGGCATACAAGGCATCGCGCGTATGTTCCTGCGTGGTGCCTTGATTATTTCGCATTTCCCAATCGCCACTTGCGTATCCAGACTTCAATGCTCGAACTTTACCATGTGGCAGCCTTTTTGTTGTCATATTCCCGAAATATCCATTGTTCTGCGATGTTTGCGTTCTCAGTGGGTTTTCCGGTCTTCTGCCTTTGCGGTTTCTGGGCTGAACAGAAGTTCAACCTGAAGCGTTAGAAAGGGAACCGGGAAGGACATGTCCATTCGGGTGCGATGCAGAGGCACGGTGTATTGACCGTTTAATGGATAATGGTTCGTCGGCCAGGCGCAGAAACCGGGACAGATCCGGAACGCCAGGCAGACATTATGACAGGCAATTGAAGGTTGGGCCGATCCTTGAACGGTCCGAAAAACGGAGATCCTCGAGATCATGGCTATCGTCGATCAATTCCTGACCAATAAGGACGATTGGTATCCAATCGAGCGGCTGGAGCGACAGCTGAAGGATTACATCAACGTTGGCGACAACTTGATCTGGCAGCGCCAGGCAATCTTTCTGGCCGCCACGATGCTTGCGGCCTTCTACTTCAATCCCGTCGTCTCTGTTTCAGCTTATGCAGCGGTGCTTTTCACCGAAGTGCTGGACCTGATCCTTGCGCGCAGGGTGAACCAATGGACCGACCACGATCCTGAACGGGCCCGCTTTTTCCTGATCTGGGTGATGTTCAACACCGTCGCCAGCGCGCTGTCGATCAGCCTGTTCGTGATCATGATCACCTTGCAGCAGACGACCGGGGGGCATTTCACGCCCTTGTTCTTCCTTTTCGCCGCATCCTTGTTCGCGGCGGTGAATAACCATCAACTGCTGCCGGCACTGTTCCTGCGCCTGATCATCTATGGGCTGACCTTCATCTTCATCGGCACCTGGGACATCATCCGGCTGAACCCGCCTCTGCATTCCGAGGTCTGGCTGCAATTCTTCACGGTCGCCTTCGTGATGTATTTCATCGTTGATTGCTCTTTCGTCTTCCTGCGGCTTTATCGTCGTGGCCTGATGCAGATCGAAGAAATCACGCTGGAGCACCAGAAGACGAAAGCGGCGCTGGAGATCAAATCGCAGTTCCTGTCCACGGTCAGCCATGAGCTGCGTACGCCGCTCACGTCGATCAAGGGGACGCTGGACCTGGTCAATAGCGGTGTGCTTGGCCCGCTGCCTGACCAGATGAAACCGGTGCTGGCCGTTGCGGGCAAGAACAGCAAGCGCCTTGCCGACCTGATCAACGATCTTCTGGACCTGCAAAAGATCGAGGTGGGTGAAATGGCATTCCGCTTTGACCTGCTGAATGTGCGTAACCTGGTCGATGACTCGGTCGCGATGAGCGAAGGCTACGCCGAGCAGATGGGCGTGACACTTTCCGTGACCCACGCGGATGAGGATGTGTTCATCAATGGCGATGAGGACAGGCTTTCCCAGGTGATGGCGAACCTGATTTCGAACGCATCGAAGTTTTCGCACAAGGGCGGCACGGTCGACATCCAGGTCAAGCGTCATGACGGAAAGGTCCGCATCTATGTCAAGGACAAGGGTGTCGGCATTCCGGATAACGCCAAGGAGCGGGTCTTTGGCCGCTTCAGCCAGGTGGATTCATCCGATCAGCGCCGCGTCGGCGGCACCGGACTTGGCATGAACATTTCGAAGAAGATCGTGGAACGTCACGATGGTCAGATTGATTACGAAAGCACGCTTGGCAAGGGGACGACCTTCTTCATCGAGTTCGATATCGTACCCCAGGCCAATGTTGCTCCGCATGCGGATGCGATCCCCTTGGGCAATCGCAAGACCGCTTGATCCGTTGCTGGCGGGGGTGGCTGTACTGTCGCACCTCGGCACAACTTTCAGGAGCAGATCGGTGACACGGCTTGATCGTGCGGCTGATCTGACAGAATGTGACCCAAGGGCCGGTCTGGCCCGTTTTGTGCAGTAAATGGTTTCCGGTTCTCGCATTGCCCGACTATGGGGCGTCAAAGGCGGCTGATATGGAAAAACTGCAACGTATCCTGCATGTTGATGATGCCGAAGACATTCGGATGATCATCAAGATATCCCTCGAAATGATCGGGGGCTATCATGTGGATCAATTTGAATCCGGACAAGAGGCCATGGACGGGGCCAAAGGATGCAATCCGCAATTGTTCCTGCTGGATTTCATGATGCCCGACATGGATGGAATGGAAACCTGGAGCGCCCTCAAGACGCTACCGGGCTTTGCTGATATTCCTGCCGTCTTCGTCACGGCCAAGGCGGAAGACAATTTTTCGCAGAACATGCTGAACAAGGGCGCCTTGAGCGTGATCACCAAGCCCTTCGATCCGGCCGAGCTTTGCGCCGAGATCGAAAAGGCATGGTCCGCCCATTTGGAAAAAATCGAAGGATCCGTCTGAGCGCAAGGCGTCAGCGCGCCAGAACCGTATGGATGGTGCTGCTTTGGCTGAGCGTGCGATGGACGGGACATTTGTCCGCAATCGCCAGCAGCCGGGCGCGTTGCTCTTCTGTCAGGTTGCCTTCCAGGTGGATTTCCCGCCGAAAACTGTCGATCTTGTCGCCCATGCCTGACTTGGCATCCTGTGCATGCATCTTGTCATGGCAGACATCCACCCGCACATGATCCAATGGCCAGCCCTTGCGGCGGGCATACATGCGGATCGTCATGGATGTGCAGGCCCCCAGACCCGCCGAGATGAAACCATAGGGGGACATGCCCCGGTTGGTGCCGCCATAGGCGCGGGGTTCATCGGCCAGGGCGTGATGCTGCGGCCCGGCGATCACATCCTGCAGGAAGCCATCCGGGTCGGCCTCGGATACGCGCACGATCCCCTCTGGAACACCGGGGGGTGGTGCGGGAGGGCGCAGGTCAAGGTAACGGCTGGCCCAACTGGCCATGACTTCGGCGGCGTAGTCGGCATCGGTCGCCCGGCTGATCAGGTGATCCGCGTCATCCAGGGTGACAAAGCTTTTCGGGTGACGCGCGGCGGTGAAGATGCGCGTGGCATTGTCGATCCCGACGATGGCATCACGTGGGGCATGCATCACCAGAAGTGCGGCCTTCAGCCGCTGAAGCTCAGGCGCGATCGAGGCGGCCTCGACATCCTCGACGAAGCTGCGGGTGATGCGGAACGGCCGGCCCCCCAGATCAACCTCGGCTTCGCCCCGGGTGCGGATAAGGTCCAGCGCATCGCCGAAGTTATGGGTTACATGGGCGGGATCGAAGGGGGCGCCCAGCGTGACCACGGCCTTGACCCCGGCGATGTCCGGCGCGGCCTTGAGGATGGCCGCACCGCCCAGCGAGTGACCGATCAGCAGACTGGCCGGCATGCCCTGTTCGGTCAGCCAGGACGCGGCGGCCCGGATATCGGCGACATTCGAGGTGAAGCCCGTATTGGCGAATTCACCCCCCGAATGGCCAAGCCCGGTGAAGTCGAACCGCAAGACGGCAATTCCCATCGCCGCAAGCCGCTGCGCGATGCGACGGGCGGCGGCGATATCCTTGGAGCATGTAAAGCAATGCGCCAGCAACGCAGTGGCCAGATGCGGACCCTCGGGCAGGTCAAGCCGCGCGGACAGATCGCTGCCCTCATGCCCGGTAAAAGTGATATGTCTGCTTGCCATGTGCCTGTCCTGACCGTGTCGTTCAAGACTGGGCCCGCAGGGGGCAGGCCGCAACCCATGTGTCAGGGGTCTCACGCCAAGGTGACGCCGCGCGAGGTTTTCGCAGGCCGCGCGGTCACGCGCCGCAAAGCGCCGGGTCGAAAGGATAACGGGTCAGGTTCTCGTGCCCATCCTCGGTGATCAGCACTTGATCTTCCAGTTTGATCGAGAAATCCCCGCCTTCGGGGCTGATCAACGCCTCGACGCAGAGGACCATGCCGGGTTCGAGAACATAGTCATAGGCGCCCTCGACGAAGTTGTCGGGATAGCAGATCAGAGGCCATTCATCGCACAGCCCGACCCCGTGCATCAGGCAGCCGTATTTGCCGCGCTGGTACTGGGGGGCGAGGGTATGGGCCTTGAACGTCAGATCGCGCAGCGGCACCCCCGGTTTCAACAGGGACATGTTGTGGCGGATATGGTCGACCCCGTGCTGCATGGCCGCGATCATGTCCGGCCGGGGCGCGCGGTCGCCGATCCACCATGTTCGGCTGATGTCGATGCAGATCCCGTAGGCGCCGATCAGGTCGGTATCGAAGGCCACGATCTCGTTGTTCTGGATGATGCGCGGGCCGCATTCCTGAAACCAGGGGTTCGTGCGCGGGCCAGAGGCCAGAAGCCGCGTTTCGATCCATTCGCCGCCGCGCCGGATGTTTTCCGCATGTAGCACGGCCCAGACATCATCTTCCGACATGCGGGCCTGCGGGATGCCCTCACGCGCGGCGCGTTCCATGCCGGCCACGGCGGCTTCGCAGGCATGCGAGGCGCAGCGCATCGCAAGGATCTCGTCCGGTCCCTTTACCGAACGGGCCTTTTCGGTCAGCTCCTCGCCCTCCATGATCTGCAAGCCCTGTGCTTCCAGTGCGCGCAGTCCGTGCAGCATGATCTTGTCCACGGCCAGCCGCTTGTTGCTGCCCGCATGGGCCGTCAGAAGGGCGCGGACCTCGTTGGCGAAGACGTCTGCCGCCACATCCACCTTGTCGCCCCGGTCGAAATAGAACAGGTCCGCGCCAGAGCGTTGTTCGCGCACCAGCGGGTTGAACCGGCTAAGGAACATGGCGTTCTTGTAATCCCAGATCACCATGTAGCCATCCGCGCAGATCAGCACGGCGCGGAACGGGTTATGGGTGTTCCACAGTTGCATGTTCGTGCTGTCGGTGGCGTAGCGGATGTTCAGCGGATCGAACAGCAACACCCCCGCATAATCGCGCGCCTGGATAGCCTGGACCAGGCGGTCGAATCGGTACTGTCGCATCTTCGGCAGATCGGGCAGGGTCAGCCCCGCGGCGGCCCATTCCTCGAAGGCAAGAAGGGTTGGCCCGATTTCCACCCGGTCCATGTCGTTCGGGCTGCCGTCGGCCAGGGTGGCGCCGCGCGTGGGGTCGATCTTGCGCCGATCGCTGTAATGCTGGTTCATCGTTGTCTCTCCGCTGCTGGGCCAGCATCTTCTTGCAGGGCGGCGGCTGTCCGTTCCCAAACCGACTTGCACAGTGGTCGTTTTTTGGAACAGATTGCGCCATGACAGCGATCCTTCAGACACGCCTTGGCTATGATCCGACCCGCCGCAATCCGCTGCCGGGCATTGCGCCCATGGACCCTGATGACTGGATCATCGTGGATGATGCCCATGGCCCGCAGATGGCGGAACGGGCGCGCCTGCTGGCGGCGCAGCGCGACAGGGTGCTGGCGCTTGATGAAGGGGCGCGGCCCGCGGCGCTGGAGCTGCTGGACGCGGTCCTTGCGGTTCTGGCCCGCCGCGCGGATCACGCGGTCGGGGCAGGGCGGGTGCGTCGCCCGGATGGTGTGACGGTCACCATCGACCGGGACGATCCGATGGGCACATTGGGGCATCTGGTGCAGCAGGATCTGTGCCTGATGGAAAAGCGCGGGGATGAACATGTTCTGACCGCCGCGGTGCTGTGCTTTCCGGCAAGCTGGACGCTGGACGAAAAGTTCCTGCGCCCCTTGACGGGGATTCATGTGCCGGTCGACAGTTACGACGACACCATGGCACGGCGCGTGCAGCGGTTGTTTGACGGGGTGCAGATTGGCCGCCCCCTGTGGCGGTTCAATGCGCTATGGTATGTCGATCCCGCCTTGCACCAGCCCCGGCGCGAGAACGATCGCAGGCCCGAGCGCGGCGCCCAAAGCGCCGACTACCTGCGGACCGAGCGGCAAAGCCTGGTGCGGCTGCCGCAGACCGGCGCGGTTGTCTTTGGCATTCACACAACTGTGCTGGCCCGCGATGTCGTGCAGATGCTATGGCCGGACGCGGTGTGATCAGCCGTCGATGCGCCGGGCCATGATCGCGATGGCCTTCTGATAGACGCCGGCCGCGTTCCATTCCTGGATGACCCGGAAATTCGGCTCACCCTCCTGGTAGCCCTTGCCGGGTTCCCAGCCTTTCTGGCGCAGGAAATTCGCCGTGGATGCAAGGGCGTCGGTCATGTTGTTCATGTCAACGCGCCCGTCGCCATTGGCATCGACCGCATAGGCCAGGACATTGCCCGGCAGGAATTGCGTGTGCCCCAGCTCGCCATGTTTCGCGCCGACCGACTGCGGCGAGATGCTGCCGCGGTCCACCAGTTGCAGTGCCGCGATCGTGTGGCCTGCAAAGAAGGCGGATCGCCTGCAGTCATAGGCAAGGGTGGCAATCGCGGACAGGACATTGCTGTCGCCCATGAACGTGCCGAAAGCGGTTTCCATGCCATGGATGGCGATGATCACGCCTGCGGGCACGCCATATTGCCGTTCCAGCGCATCGTAGAAAGCGGCATCCCGCGCCTTGCGACGTTTGCCCTGGGCCACGATCGTATCGGCGCCGCGCACCTGCATGAATTTCTCAAGCGTGTAGCCAAAGCTTTTCTGATTGCGGTCTGCCGCGATGGTGCGGGTGGCATAGGTCGTGCCAGCCAGGCCCGCCAGCCCCCGGTCACCCACGCCAGCCTGTGCCGCGACCTTTGCGAAATCCCGCTTCCAGGCATCGAACCCGGCCGCGGTATTGCCGCATTGCGCGGCGAGGACCGGGCTTGCGAACGCCAGGGTCATGGCGGCCAAAAGGCCCTTTGCGGCAAGGCCAAAAGGTATCTGAATGAAATTGCGGAACATATGACACACCCGAACGCTATCGTCACAGCATAGCCGCCCATCTGGCGGCTAGCAATCGGATTGCCGGTCGGATGCGCTGTGGTCAGATGGGCAGATAGGACAGAAGCTGACCGATGACGGGCAGGCTGCCCAGTTTCGAGATCGCGGAGTCGATCAGGCCGAACCGATCCATGCCGGTGAACATCCCGGTCAGGGCCAGGGCCGTGAGGGCCAGACGCAAGTCTTCGCCGCGCAGCAGGTTATAGACCATCAGGGCAATGCCGATCGGCATCGAGATCAGGCTGACAATCAACGAGATCGCCCATGTTGCAACGCGCGCGGTGGTGCTTGGCTCTTCCATCAGGCCATAGGGTTCATAGGCATCATCCGCCGCGGCGGCCTGCGCGGATGGCGCGGACCCTTGCGTGTTGATCACAGAGGCATCGATGTCGCGCGCGAAAACGGCTCGCAGATAGGGCAGGCCAGAGGTGTCTTGCTGTGTGGCTGTGGCTTCGATCGCCTCGTCCGGGCGGGCCTGGTTTTCCAGCCGTTCACAGGTGTCTTCGATATCCGGGAAAAGACGTGACATGGTAGCCCCCCCTTTCTGGTGCAGCGGCAGGATCGGCGTGGGGCGCTTGCGCCTGTCTGCTTCGTCCTCGCTGTTGCGCGCACGATCCGAGGCCGAGACGCGGCGCGGCGTGACCTTTTCAAGCACCGACAGGAAAGAGGATGTCGACAACATCATGTCCGGCTGAAGCCATTGCACATAGTCGGGATCAAGCACCTGCGCCAATTCCAGCGTGGCCAGGGCAAGGGCGGAATGGGCTGTCGCGGTGGAACGTTCCGCCTCGCGCAGGCTGGGCAGGGCGGACGGCAGCTTGACGATGGTCACTGTCAGGGTCTGGGTGACGCAGTCGACCTTCAGATCCGCGTCCTGATCGGGCGCGCTGCCGTCGCTCATGGCCAGTTCCATGGTCTGCACGCCGCCGGACTGTTCAGCGTCCCGGTGGTTTTCCATCATGTTCATATGCAGCTCGAAACCACCCAGCCCCATCTTGAGATGAGTCTGCGACATCATCTCGGACAGGCCGACGCGGAAACCACGCGTGCCAAGCACGCGCTCTAGCCGGGTTGCCAGCAACGGAAGATCCAGGGGTCTCGTACCGAGAAATACCAATCCAGAAGTGCACCGAGTGTTGTCCATACGCATGACAGCCTCCGCGGGGAAATTTTCAACCCCCCATTCATGGTCAATGAAATGGGGCATTTTTTGTTCCAAATCCGGTAAGCTTGCGGCATCGGGCGGAAATCATGGATTTCATCACCCCGGCCTGCCATGATTTTGCCCAGAAACGGCAAAGGGCGCCCCGAAAGGCGCCCTTTTTGTGACCTTGGCGGATTTCTCCGCGACTCGGTGGTCGCGGAGACTCCTTGATCAGCAGCTGTAGTAGTTCTTGAACTCGACCGGGTGCGGAGTCATGTCGTACTCTTCGACTTCTTCCATTTTCAGGCCGATATAGGCCATGATCTGGTCTTTCGTGAACACGTCCCCAGCCAGCAGATAGTCCATGTCCTTCTGCAGCTCCTCCAGCGCCTCGCGGAGCGAACCGCAGACGGTGGGGATGCCGGCCAGCTCTTCTGCGGGCAGGTCATAGAGGTTCTTGTCCATGGCTTCGCCCGGATCGATCTTGTTCTTGATCCCGTCAAGGCCAGCCATCAGCAGGGCCGAGAACGCCAGGTAGGGGTTCGCTGCCGGATCGGGGAAGCGGGCTTCGACGCGCTTTGCCTTCGGGCTTTCCGTCCACGGAATACGAACGCAACCCGAGCGGTTGCGTGCCGAATAGGCGCGCAGAACGGGGGCCTCATAGCCGGGCACCAGGCGCTTGTAGCTGTTGGTGGTCGGGTTGGTGAAGGCGTTCAGCGACTTGGCATGCTTCAGGATGCCGCCGATGAAATACAGCGCTTCCTGGCTCAGGTCGGCATATTTGTCGCCCGCGAACAGCGGCTTGCCGTCTTTCCAGATCGACATGTTCACGTGCATGCCCGAACCGTTGTCGCCCTTGATCGGCTTCGGCATGAAGGTTGCCGAACGGCCATAGGCCAGCGCCACGTTGTGGATGACGTACTTGTACTTCTGGATGTTGTCGGCCTGCTCGGTCAGCGTGCCGAAGATCATGCCCAGCTCGTGCTGCGAGGTCGCAACTTCGTGGTGGTGCTTGTCGACCTTCATGCCCATGCGCTTCATGGTGGACAGCATTTCCGAACGGATGTCCTGACCGTCATCCGCGGGGTTGACCGGGAAATAGCCGCCCTTGTAGCCGGGACGGTGGCCGGTGTTGCCCATTTCGAATTCGGTGTCGGTGTTCCATGCCGCGTGATCCGCATCCACCTGGTAGGAGACCTTGTTCGGGGTGACGGAGTAACGCACGTCGTCGAACAGGAAGAATTCTGCCTCGGGGCCGAAATAGGCGCTGTCGCCGATCCCGCTGGACTTCAGGTAGGCTTCTGCCTTTTCGGCCGTGCCGCGCGGGTCACGGTCATAGGATTCGCCAGTGTCGGGTTCGACGACCGAGCAATGGATGCAGATGGTCTTTTCGGCGTAGAACGGATCGATGTAGACGCTGTCGGTGTCGGGCATGAGTTTCATGTCCGAAGCTTCGATCGACTTCCAGCCAGCGATCGACGAGCCGTCGAACATGAAGCCTTCTTCAAGGAAGTCTTCATCGACCAGATCGGCTACGACAGTCACGTGCTGCAGCTTGCCGCGCGGATCGGTGAAGCGAATGTCGACATATTCGACATCCTCGTCCTTGATCAGTTTGAGAACTGCGTTCTTGCTCATTCCCTAATCCCTTTCGTTTTGTGGGGTAGATTACAGCGCGTCCGAACCGGATTCGCCGGTACGGATGCGGATGGCCTGTTCAACCGGGCTGACAAAAATCTTGCCGTCGCCGATCTTGTCCGTCTTGGCCGCATCGATGATCGCCTCGATCGCGGCATCGACCAGATCGTCATCAAGAACGACCTCGATCTTCACCTTCGGCAGGAAGTCCACGACATATTCGGCACCACGATAAAGTTCCGTGTGACCTTTCTGCCGGCCAAATCCCTTGACCTCGATCACCGAAAGACCCTGGACGCCGGCGTCCTGAAGGGCTTCCTTGACCTCATCCAGCTTGAACGGCTTGATGATCGCTTCGATCTTTTTCATCCAGGGTCTCCTCGCCTTATGCTCCAAAGGCGTCAGACCATTTATGCCGAGGTGCCACAATCGGGCAGCCAGCGCATTCCTGCGGTGTGCTGCGGGATTCCTTTGAGTTGATGAAAAAATATGCAGAATGCTGAAATAAAGGGCAGAAAAAGAACGGTACTGAGCAAAATGCACCAGATAATCACGGCCGATCAAATGAGGTTGCTTGAAAATTCGGCAATGGAGTCGGGCCGCGTGACGGGTCTGACACTGATGCGCCGCGCCGGAGCGGGTGTCATCGCCGCCACCCTGGACGCCTGGCCCGCATTGGCCTCGGGCGTGCATCACGCGCTGATCCTGTGTGGCCCCGGCAATAACGGGGGGGATGGTTATGTCATCGCCTGCGGGTTGCGGCAGCGCGGCTGGCACGTCGGGCTTTGCGCCTCGCGTGCCCCGTCGCCGGGCGGGGATGCGGCCAGGACCGCAGGGGATTGGCTGGCCGACGGGGGTGAGATCCTTCCGCTGGAAGCCTGTACCGACGTGTTGACCGCCCTGGTGCAGTCCGCCGCGGGGCGTCCGGTCCTGGTGGTTGATGCGCTGCTGGGGATCGGGCAGGGCCGCAGCACAGACGCGATCCTGGCCCAGTGGTGGCAGGCACACGACGAGGTCATGCAATCCGCGCCTGCAACACGGCTGCTTGCGGTGGCGGTCGATCTTCCCACGGGGTACGATTGCGATACAGGACAGCCCCTGGGGCAGCGCCCCTTCGCGGCCGACCTTGTCGTGACCTTCCACGCGCGCAAACCCGTGCATGAGGATCTGGACAAGGCGGGCGTGAGGACAGTTGTGGTGCCGATCGGATTGTAACGCCATGATGCGCGCGTGTGATGCGCGACAGAAAGGATGCCCATGGACCGTGCCCCCCGAACCTTTGTCATGACCCATGATCTGCGTGACCGGCTTGGAAAGCCGGTGGCGGGGCACAAGTACATGCATGGGCACGCGCTGATCCTGTCGGGGGGGGCAGGCAAAAGCGGTGCGGCGCGGCTGGCGGCGCGTGGGGCCTTGCGGGTGGGCGCAGGGCTGGTGACGCTGGCCGTGCCCGCCGCGGCGCTGCCCGAAGTGGCCGCACAGATCACGGCGATCATGCTGCGTGGCCTGCACGATGCCGATGATCTGGCCGCGATTCTTGCCGATGCGCGGATCACCGCGCTTTGCCTTGGGCCGGGGCTTGGTGTGGGCGACGCCGAAGCGCGCCATCTTGGCATGGTGCTGTCCGCGGCACGGCCCACGGTTCTGGATGCGGATGCGCTGACGCTGCTGGCCCATGACGCGCAGTTGCGCCGCGCGCTGCATGACGGATGCGTCCTGACCCCGCATGACGGCGAGTTTCTGCGACTGTTTCCAGAGTGCCGGGATGATCTGGGGCATCAGGACGGGCGCGTTGCGGCGCTGCGCATGGCGGCCGCACGGCTGGGTTGCACGGTTGTGCTGAAAGGTCCGGGCACCTTGCTGGCCGGGGTGGATGGACGTCTGTGGCAGCATCCCGTCGCGGCCGACGGGGCGATGGCCTGGCTGGCCACAGCCGGATCCGGTGATGTGCTGGCAGGATTCATGACGGGGCTTCTGGCACGCGGGTTCCCGGCCGAGGCTGCTGCGAACCTCGGCGTGTGGCTGCACGGTCAGGCGGCCCGGCGCTTTGGTCCGGGTCTGATCGCTGAGGATCTGCCCGAAGCGCTGCCAGGCGTCTTCCGCGATCTGGGTCTGTAAGCCGCCGGTCTTGACGCCGCGTGCCGCGCCCGCGTCAGGCGCCTGTCATGGCGGATGTGGTTGACGCGCAGAGCGTTTCCAGCCCGTCTGCATAAACGATCTGGTTCGTCTCGAGGGTCAGATGGACCATCTTCTTTTCGCCCCCCCGCAGCAGCGCAAGTCCCGTCACCTCTGGAAGGACCTGGGCCAGATCAACGGCGGCAACAAGGCAGGATGTCTGGCCTGAGGCGTCCATGGCCAGGCGGCCACGCAACAGGATGGGGTGATCCGCCGCCAGAACCGTATCCCGCTGCGGCATCTGGGGGCCAAGCGAACCTGCGGCAATCGTCACGAAATCGCCGAAGCGCCGAAAAAACGCGATCCCGCCGATTTTCATGATCCCGGTGTTGCGGGTGATGATCCGGTCGCCCGGTCCCAGCAGTTCGACAGGGATCGCGCCTTCGGCGGTCAGAACGATGGTGCCGGCAACAAACGCGGTTTGCGGCGGTGGTGTAAAGGTCGCGTTCATGCGGCGACCGCGCCGCGGGGCATTCTGCGGGTCATGGGGTTTTCAAGGCAAACGCTTTGGCGTCCCTGCATCGGGGAGATGTCCTGTTTCATGGTCGCTGCTCTTTTTCTTTTTTACCGCAACATAGGTGAATGTCGGGTGAATGTCCTGCTGATATTTGGAAGCTCGGACCCCATGCGCCCGCTGAAGGGCAGGTTTGGTCGAACGCCTTGCCTGAACGGTTGCAAGCGCCCTTGCTACCTTGGCGTCGGGGCGATTTTTCCTCTCGCATCCCTTATCAGGGTTTGCTAGACAGCGCCGGAACCGCGGGCAGCCTCCATTTCCGGATGGGGTTGCCTGCGTTTGGTTTTCGCGGGTGTGGCGAAATTGGTAGACGCACCAGATTTAGGTTCTGGCGCCGCAAGGCGTGGGGGTTCAAGTCCCTCCACCCGCACCAGAGATATGGAAAAGGACGAAAAGAATGCAGGTCACCGAGACCCTGAAAGACGGCCTCAAGCGTGAATACGAGATCATCGTGACAGCCGCCGAGCTGGAAGCGAAGGTCAACGAGAAATTGGCCGAGGCCCAGCCCGAAGTGGAAATGAAGGGCTTTCGCAAGGGCAAGGTGCCGATGGCGCTGCTGAAGAAGCAGTTTGGCCCGAAGGTTCTGGGCGAAGCGATGCAGGAAAGCGTCGATGGCGCCATGAGCCAGCATTTCGAAACCACGGGCGACCGTCCCGCGCTGCAGCCGCAGGTCACCATGGTCGATGGCGAAACCTGGAAAGAGGGTGACGACGTCAAGGTCAAGATGGCCTATGAAGCACTGCCCGAGATCCCCGAACTGGACCTGAGCGGCGTCAAGCTGGAGCGTCTGGTGGCCAAGGCCGATAACGCCGCCATCGACGAGGCGCTGGCCTCGCTGGCGGAGACTGTGCAGGATTTCACCGATCGCAAGAAAGGCTCCAAGGCCAAGGACGGCGATCAGGTCGTGATCGATTTCGTCGGCAAGGTCGATGGGGAAGCCTTTGAAGGCGGTTCCGCCGAAGACTACCCGCTGGTTCTGGGCTCGGGCTCGTTCATTCCGGGTTTCGAAGAACAGCTGGTCGGCGTGAAGGCCGGTGAAGAAAAGGCCGTGACGGTCAAGTTCCCCGAGGAATACGGCGCGGCCAACCTGGCGGGCAAGGACGCCGTGTTCGATTGCACCGTGAAAGCGGTGAAGGAACCGAAAGCCGCAGCCATCGATGACGAGCTGGCCAAGAAATTCGGCGCCGATGATCTGGCCGCACTGAAGGGTCAGATCGCAGAGCGTCTGGAAGCCGAATATGCCGGCGCTGCCCGCGCCATCGTCAAGCGCGGCCTGCTGGATGCGCTGGATGGTCTGGTCAAGTTCGACCTGCCCCCCAGCCTGGTCGAGGCCGAGGCGAACCAGATCGCGCATCAGCTGTGGCACGAGGAAAACCCCGATGTCCACGATCATAACCACGACAAGATCGAACCGACCGACGAGCATAACAAGCTGGCCGAGCGTCGCGTGCGCCTGGGCCTGCTTCTGGCCGAAACCGGTCGCAAGGCCGAGATCGAAGTGACCGATGCCGAGATGACCCAGGCGGTGATGGCGCAGGCGCGCCAGTATCCGGGCCAGGAGCGTCAGTTCTTCGAGTTCATCCAGCAGAACGCCCAGATGCAGCAGCAGCTGCGCGCGCCGATCTTCGAGGACAAGGTCGTCGACCATATCCTTGGCATGGCGTCGGTGACCGACAAGGACGTGAGCAAGGAAGACCTTCAGAAAGCCGTCGAGGCGCTGGACGAAGAGTGATCCCATCCGACCCCTGGGGTCGCATGTCACAAAGCCGCATTTGGGGGCCACCTTTTCGGGGTGGCCCCTTTTTCATGGCAATCGCGATCGCCGCCCCTGCTTGACCGCGTGGGACCATCGCGCCCAAGCTGCGGCACGTCAGTCAGACGGAAGGGGGCGCTATGGATTTCACGGGCTTCACCGGCGAGGGTTTTCGCGCGTTTCGGGACAGTGACCGTCCCGGTCCCATTCACATGATCAACCTGGTGCGTCTGCATGAACGTGCGCGTTATGACGATGGGCGGTTGGCGACCGGGGCTGAAGCCTATGCCGCTTATGGGCAGGGAGCGGCCCCCGTATTGGCCCGGTTGGGAGGGCGTATCGTCTGGCGCGGGTCCATGGAGTTGATGCTGATCGGACCGGCATCCGAACAGTGGGATCTGTGCTTCATCGCCGAATACCCGTCGGTGGCGGCTTTTGTCGAGATGATCAAGGACCCGGATTATCGTGCGGCGATGGTGCATCGGCAGGCCGCCGTGGCGGATAGCCGGCTGATCCGCACCGCGCCCTTGCCCTTGGGCGACAATTTCGCGGGCTGATCGGGCGGCTGATCAGCGCAAGCCATGAAAAAACCGCGCAGGGTGGGCCTGCGCGGTTTCCAAGGTAAGGTGTCTTGCGACAGATGGGCCTTAGCGGCCCATGTCCTCACCGTCTTCGTTCGCGGCACCGATCTCATCGAAGAGTTCGGAGATTTCGAATTCCGCTTCGGCTTCGGCTTCGGCGGCCAGTTCCTGGATCGATTTGCCCGCGGCCTGCAGTTCCGCCTCTTCGGCGGAACGGGCAACGTTCAGCTGGATCGTCACTTCGACTTCGGGGTGCAGCGTGACGGACACGTCATGCAGGCCCAGATCCTTGATCGGACGAGTCAGTACGATCTGCTTGCGATCGACGGTAAAGCCACCTGCTTCGGCTGCTTCGGCCGCATCGCGCGGCGTGACCGACCCGTAAAGCGCGCCGCCATCAGAGGCAGAGCGAATCACGATGAAGGTCTGACCGGCCAGGCGTGCGCCCAGTGCTTCGGCTTCCTTGCGGGTTTCCAGGTTGTTTGCTTCCAGCTGCGCCTTGCGGGCTTCGAAATCGGCGATGTTACGCTCGGAGGCGGTCAGCGCCTTGCCCTGGGGCAGCAGGTAGTTGCGTGCGAAACCGGACTTGACGGACACGACATCGCCCATCTGGCCCAGCTTGGCCACGCGCTCAAGAAGGATTACTTGCATCTGCTTTTCTCCTTACTTCACGGCATAGGGCAGCAGGGCGAGGAAGCGGGCGCGCTTGATGGCGCGCGACAGTTCACGCTGCTTCTTTGCCGAAACGGCGGTGATGCGGGACGGTACGATCTTGCCACGCTCGGAAATGTAGCGCTGCAGCAGACGGGTGTCCTTGTAGTCGATCGCGGGAGCATTGTCGCCCGAGAAGGGGCAGACCTTGCGGCGACGGAAAAACGGTTTTGTAGCCATGGTTTAGCGTCCTTTGTTCTGGCGTATGATCAACGGCGTTCGCGGCGTTCGCCGCGGTCACCGCGATCGGGGCGGTCACCACGGTCGCCACGGTCCGGGCGGTCGCCACGGTCGGGCCGGTCGCCACGATCACGATCGTCGCGCTTCTGCATCTGCACCGAGGGGCCTGCGACATGTTCATCGACCTTGATGGTCAGAACGCGCATGACATCGTCATGCAGGCGCATCAGGCGCTCCATCTCCTGCACGGCGGTGGCCGGTGCATCGGTGCGCAGAAGGGCATAGTGACCCTTGCGGTTCTTGTTGATCTTGTAGGCCATCGTCTTGACGCCCCAGTATTCGCTGTCCACGACGGAACCGCCGTTATCAGCAAGAACTGTGCCGAAATGTTCGATGAGACCCTCGGCCTGCGTGTTGGACAGGTCCTGGCGGGAAATGAAGACATGCTCGTAAAGCGGCATGTGCACTCCTTGTTTTTCAAGCGCATTTCATAGGAGGGCCGATCCTTCCGCGACCCATCCACGAGAGACTGCGCGGTTCAACGAAACTGCGGAAGGAACGCGGCCTATACGATGGTTCGCCTTGCATGGCAAGCACCAAGGCCGCTTTTGGGGCCATGTCGCGGCGGGCGCCCGCGGCATGGTGCTTTGGGCTGTCGGAAACCGGCCCGGCAAGCGTCTTGACCCGAGTTCAGCGGATTTGTGCCGCACTGCTGCCTTTATTGCATCGAACAATGCAGCAATAGCACGGAGGATGTGAGATGGTTTCTTTTTCAGACGTTTTGCCAGTGAAGTCTATTCTTTCGCCTGCAACGGCGGGTGCGACCAAGGGACAGGCTGCACCGGAAAGGGCGCCCCGACATGGCTGGCGCGCGGTATCAGGCCTGTCGCGTTTCATCGGTGTCGTTCTGATGCTGGCCGCGGTCGGTGTCTGGCTGATCTCGGCGCCCCTCATGGATGCACAGATGATGCTGCTGCGGCTTGGGGTGTCGGTCTTGTTCATGTGTCTGGGGCTGGTTCTTCTGCACGCGGGTCGCCGGACCGCGCGTGACGAAATCCATCTGGACCGGCGCGCCGGAGAGTTGCGCCACATCCGGCGCGGCCATGACGGCATCGGCCGGGTTCGTCAGAGGATCACCCTGAACAAGCTGACCGAGGTCGTGATCGACGAGGACCGCCTTCTGCTGCGGGGGGATTGCGGCCAGATCCTGCTGGAACTGTCCGGGCTGGAACGCGACCAGTTGCTGTCGCTGCAAAAGCAGGTGCAATCGGTCTGACCCTTCGGCAACCCCGACATCCGCACAACTTCCGGGGTTGTTCATCTTCTCACAGGGTATGTGGTTTCCTGCGGAGTTGCCGTGGCGGCAAAAGGCAGCAACTTGAGGGCTTGTTCAAACCGATCCTCAAGGAGATGATCCCAGATGAAGACCACGCTTGCCGCCCTCGGACTTGCCGCCGCACTGACCGCAGCACCGGCATTTGCCGCGCCTGAAAAGTACATGCTGGATTCCAGCCACAGCCAGATCCTGTTTTCCTACAACCACCTGGGCTACTCCACGACCTGGGGCATGTTCTCGGGCTTTGCCGGCGAGATCATGTTCGACCAGGAAGACCCCGCCAATTCAAGCGTGACCGTGTCCATGCCGGTCATGTCGATGCTGACCGGATGGGAAGAGCGTTTCGCGCATTTCATGTCCGCTGATTTCTTCGGCGCTACCGAGGACGAGATGGTGACCTTCACGTCCACCGGTATCGAAGTGACCGGCGACAACACCGCCCTGATCACCGGCGATCTAACCCTGAACGGTGTGACCAAGGCCGTCGTGCTGGACGCCAAACTGAACCAGGTCGGCGAGCACCCGATGGCGAAGCAGCCCTGGGCCGGTTTCGATGCCACCACGACCGTGCTGCGCAGCGATTTCAACGTCGGCGCTTTCGCACCCTTCGTCAGCGACGAAGTGACGATCCAGATCTCGATCGAGGCCATGAAAGCCGCTGAATAATCGGCTTTCTCCCGACCAATGACAAAAGGCCGCCGGACATCTCCGGCGGCCTTTTTCATGGTTTGCGATACGATGCCGGATCAGTTGGCGGCAGGCATGCGCTGCGCTGTCAGGTTCACCGTGATGTCGACGCCGAAGGCCAGGGTGCTTTCCTCGGTGACGCTGCCGCCGATACCGAAATCGCGGCGGTCCAGTGTCAGTGATCCGGTCATCTGCGCCTGATCGTCCGTCACCACCAGATCAAAGGGCAGGGCGACCGGCACGGCATTATCCTTGATCGTCAAGGTCCCGTCCGCCACGAACCCCTGGTCGCGGCGCAGGATGTCACCTTCGAACACGGCGCGTGGATGTGTCGCCTGATCGAAGAAATCCCCGCCCATCGCCTGTCCGGTCACCGTCCCAAGCGAGAGGGACGCGATCGTGATCTCGACCCTGACGCGGCCGTTCACCTCTTGCGCGGGGTCGTCGGCAAAGCTGATCTGTGCGCTCCAGTCCGTGAACTGTCCGGTGACCGGGCTGCCCATCTGGCGGATCGCCAGGGCCAGCGTGCCCTCCTGGACCTGCCAATCGCCGGGCGCGGCGGTCGTGGCTGCGACAGGCGCCGGCCTGTTGACGTTGATCAGCGCCGGGGCCGCCCCCGCCGTGATGATGCCAAGCCAGATGACCCCCGCGGCCAGCAGCGGCAGCGCATGGCCCGGTTGCGCCGCGCTGGGGCTTTGACGCACGTTTGCGCGCGGCAGCATCCGGCGCAGGGTGTCGTCACGGTCGATCAGATGGTGTTTCAGCGCGCCGCCGACATGCAGCAGAATCGCGACAATCAGCACGCGGGAAGACAGGAAATGGACGGTGGTCGCCGCATCCGCGACGACGGTGCTTTGCGGCACGAAGGGCAGGGTCTGGCCCAGCGGCCACCAGATCGGGGCGAACCCGGTGGTGGCGGCATGATGAACCCAGCCTGAAAGCGGTGTCATCAGCATGGCCCCGTAGAGCAGCCAGTGAACGATGCCGGCCAGCGTCGCCTCGGCCGGGCGGGCGCCGTTCAGCAGGCCGGGACGGGGTTGCCTCAGCGCCCAGAGAATGCGCCCCAGCGCGGTCAGGAAGGCCGCGATGCCGATGGTCTTGTGCAACGAGAACAGCAGCGTGGCCTCTACGATCAGCGCGGTCTCGCCCGCGGCGATCCTGTGCGCCAGATCGGTTGCGATCAGGCCCAGCGGAATCGCGGTCAGGATCAGCAATGCTGTCAGCCAGTGAAATGTCTTGGCGACGCTGCCGTAAGTCTGGACGGTGTTGGTGCGGGGCATGGGGGGCTCCTCTGCGCGGTTACACGAGGAGGAATTTAGGTGACGCAGGCCGCGGGTCCAATCTGCCCGACCGCACAGTCTACGTGCGGCAATGCGCTGGGGCGTTGCGCTGGGGCGTTGCACCGGGGCGCCGGGCGCGTTATTCGGGCCCTATGGGATCAAAATGACCGCGCAGGGCCAGGCGCCAGGACACGGCAGGACGGAGGGGACAGGATGAGCAGAGCCTATGTATTTCCAGGCCAGGGCGCGCAGGCCATCGGCATGGGACGCGACCTGGCACAGGCCTATCCCGCGGCCAATGCCGTGTTCGAAGAGGTGGACGACGCCCTGGGCGAGAAACTGTCCGCCCTGATCTGGGAGGGCGAGCAGGACGCGCTGACCTTGACCCAGAACGCCCAACCCGCGCTGATGGCCACATCCATTGCCGTGATGCGCGCGCTGGAGGCAGAGGGCGTCAAGGTAACGGATGCGGCTTTCGTGGCGGGGCATTCGCTGGGCGAATATTCCGCGCTGGCGGCCGCAGGCGCACTGAGCGTGGCGGATGCCGCGCGTCTGCTGCGGATGCGCGGGCGCGCCATGCAGGAGGCGGTGCCGGTCGGCGTCGGGGCGATGGCGGCGTTGCTGGGTCTGGATTTCGACACTGCGCGCGCGGTCGCGGATGAGGCGGCACAGGGCCAGGTCTGCCAGGCGGCGAATGACAATGATCCGGCGCAGGTCGTGATCTCGGGCCACAAGGCTGCCGTGGAGCGCGCGGTCGAGATCGCGCGCGGCAAGGGCGCCAAGCGCGCCGTGATCCTGCCGGTAAGCGCACCCTTTCATTGCGCCCTGATGCAGCCCGCGGCAGAGGTCATGCGCGCGGCGCTGGCGGAGGTGACGTTGAATGCCCCCGCCGTGCCGCTGGTGGCCAATGTGCGCGCCGAGGCGGTCAGCGACCCCGACCTGATCCGGGCCTTGCTGGTCGAGCAGGTGACAGGCTCGGTCCGCTGGCGCGAAAGCGTGATGTGGATGGCGGCGGAAGGTGTGACCGAAGCGTGGGAAGTGGGGGCAGGCAAGGCGCTGACAGGCATGATCCGCCGGATCGTGCGCGAGATGGAATGCCGCGCCATCGGCACCCCCGAAGACGTGGCCGCAGCGCTTGCTGCCCCCAATTGAGGATAAGACATGTTTGATCTGACAGGAAAATGCGCGCTGATCACCGGCGCATCTGGTGGTATCGGCGGCGCGATTGCCCATGCGCTGCATGGCGCGGGCGCGACCGTGGCGCTGTCCGGCACGCGGGTAGAGCCGCTTGAGGCGCTGGCCGCCGAGCTGGGTAGCCGCGCGCATGTGCTGCCCTGCAACCTGAGCGATGCCGCCGCCGTCGAGGCGCTTCCGAAGCAGGCGATCGAGGCGATGGGTGCTGTGGATATCCTGGTCAACAATGCAGGCATCACCCGCGACCAGATCTTCATGCGCATGTCGGATGACGAATGGCAAAGCGTTCTGGATGTGAACCTGACCTCGACCATGCGTCTGTGCCGTGGCGTGATGCGCCCGATGATGAAGGCACGCTGGGGCCGGATCATCAACATCTCGTCCATCGTCGGCGCGACCGGCAATCCGGGGCAGGCGAATTACGCGGCCTCGAAGGCCGGCATGGTGGGGATGACGAAATCCATCGCCTATGAGGTGGCCAGCCGTGGAATCACCGCCAACGCGGTCGCCCCCGGTTTCATCGCGACGGCCATGACCGACAAGCTGAACGACGATCAGAAGGCCGCGATCAACACCAAGATCCCGGCCGCGCGCATGGGCGCGCCCGAGGAAATCGCGGCGGCCGTGCTTTACCTTGCCAGCCCCGAGGCGGGTTATGTCACTGGTACGACACTGCATGTGAACGGCGGGATGGCGATGATCTGATCCCGCGCTGTCCCCGTCCTGTGCGGGGCGCGGGGAAAGCGTTTGCCAATGGCGCACCATGTGCTATAGGCCACGCAGATTTGCCGGGGGCGCCGTTTCAGGCGCCCTTGGACGTCCTGCCTTGCGGGATGACGAGCCGCCCGATACACAGGGCATCACGAAGTGCCGCGCCTTCGGGCAAGGGCAGATAAATGGGCAAAGCGCCCGAACGGTATGAGGACTTGGACATGAGCGATATCGCAGACCGCGTGAAGAAGATCGTGGTGGAACATCTGGGTGTGGACGAGGACAAGGTTGTCGAGAACGCTTCGTTCATCGACGATCTGGGTGCTGACAGCCTGGATACGGTCGAACTGGTGATGGCCTTCGAAGAGGAATTCGGCATCGAGATTCCCGACGACGCGGCAGAAACCATCCAGTCCTTCGGCGACGCGGTGAAATTCATCACCGAAGCCTCCTGAGGCGCGACGCATCTTAGAAAAATAAAGAACCCCTGTCCGTCGGACGGGGGTTTTTTCATTGGCGCGCCAGAGTATTGTGTCAGTCTGCAGCCATTGCTCAATCTGCGCGCAGGGGGCTGCCGGGTTCCGCATCGTCGCGGGGCGTGCGTTCTCCTGCTCTTGCTCATGGGGGGGAAGGCGCGCTATGAGCACGAAGGAACATGAGGGAAGGGGTTTGTCATGCGTCGAGTGGTTGTCACGGGGCTGGGCCTGGTCACACCTTTGGCATGCGGTGTCGAGGAAACTTGGACACGCCTGCTGGCGGGGGAATCGGGCGCAGGTCCGATCACACGTTTCGATCCGAGCAACGTGCTGACGACCTATGCCTGCGAGATTCCTTTCGGAGACGGCAGCGACGGCACATTCAATCCCGACGACTGGATGGAGCCGAAGGAGCGCCGCAAGGTCGATGATTTCATCCTTTACGGCATGGCCGCCGCGACACAGGCCGTGCAGGATTCGGGCTGGATGCCCGAGGCCGAGGAAGACCGCCTGCGGACCGGCGTGATGCTGGGCTCGGGGATCGGTGGCTTGCAGTCGATCGAACAGACGACACTTCTGATCAAGGAAAAAGGCGCGCGGCGCGTGTCGCCCTTCTTTATTCCCGGCGCGCTGATCAACCTGATCTCGGGCCAGGTCAGCATCCGCTACGGATTCAAGGGGCCGAACCATGCGGTCGTGACAGCCTGTTCCACCGGGGCCCATGCCATCGGCGATGCCGCCCGGTTGATCCAGTGGGGCGATGCCGAGGTGATGGTGGCCGGCGGCGCCGAGGCCGCGATCTGCGAAATCGGCATTGCCGGTTTCAACGCCTGCAAGGCGCTGAGCACCAAGCGTGGCGCCGATCCCAAGGCCGCCAGCCGTCCCTATGACGCGGATCGCGACGGTTTCGTGATGGGCGAAGGCGCGGGCGTTGTCGTGCTTGAGGAATATGAGCATGCAAAGGCGCGCGGCGCCAAGATCTATGCGGAGGTTCTGGGCTATGGCCTGTCGGGTGATGCCTATCACATCACGGCCCCGGCCGAGGATGGCGACGGGGGATACCGCTCGATGAGGGCGGCGCTGGAGCGGGCCGGGCTGAAACCTGCGGATATTGATTACATCAACGCCCATGGCACATCGACCATGGCCGATGTCATCGAACTGGCAGCTGTCGAACGCCTGTTGGGCGATGCGGCCTCGAATGTGACGATGAGTTCGACCAAATCGGCCACGGGCCATCTTCTGGGCGCGGCTGGCGCGATCGAGGCGATCTTTTCGATCCTGGCTATCCGCGATCAGGTGGCGCCACCGACGATCAACCTCGATAATCCGGCAGTGCAGACCACGATTGATCTTGCCCCGAATGCCAAGCGTCCGCGCAAGATCGACGTGGCGCTGTCCAACTCGTTCGGCTTTGGCGGCACAAATGCCAGCGTCATCTTTGGAAAGGTCGGCTGATGTGGCGTCACATCGCCTCGAACGCGGTCACGTTTCTGATCGTGGGTGTCTTTCTGCTGGCGGGGGTCGTTCTCTGGGGGCAGCGTGAATATTCCGCGCAGGGCCCGCTGGACCAGGCGATCTGCCTTCAGGTCGAGCGTGGCTCTTCCATTGCGCGCGTCAGCCGCAACCTGCAGGACCAGGGCGCCATCACCAATGCGCGCGTCTTCCGTCTGGGCGCGGACTATACCGAGAAATCCGATCTGCTGAAGGCTGGCAGCTTCCTGATTCCGCCCGGCACGCCGATGTCCGAGATTGTGGATATCATCACCCGCGGCGGGCCGAGCACCTGCGGCACCGAGGTGGTCTATCGCATCGGGGTCAACAGTGCGTCGGTCGTGGTGCGCGAGCTGGATCCCGTCACCTCGCGCTACGAGGAAAAGGTCAGCTTCAATCCGGCCGAAGACGTGCCGCCCAGCGACTATACCCAGGTCCGCGCGCAATCCGACACCCGCTATCGCGTGGCCCTTGCCGAAGGTGTGACCAGCTGGCAGGTGGTCGACGCCCTGTCGCGTCTGGATGTTCTTGAAGGCGATGTGGCAGAGGTTCCGGCCGAGGGCACGCTGGCGCCTGACAGCTATGAGGTCATCCCCGGTCAGACCCGTGCCGATCTGCTGGCCCGGATGACTGCGGCCCAGCAGTCCATCCTGGCGGAAGCCTGGGCCAACCGGGTTGACGGGCTGCCACTGGCAAGCCCCGAAGAGGCGCTGATCCTGGCCTCGATCATCGAGAAGGAAACCGGCGTTCCAGAGGAGCGACGCCAGGTTTCATCGGTCTTCGTGAACCGTCTGAACCGTGGCATGCGGCTGCAAACCGATCCGACGGTGATCTATGGGATCACCAAGGGGCAGGGTGTGCTGGGGCGCGGCCTGCGCCAGAGCGAGTTGCGCGGGCAGACACCCTGGAACACATATGTGATCGAAGGTCTGCCGCCCACGCCGATCGCCAATCCCGGGCGCGCCAGCATCGAAGCCGCACTTGATCCCGATGACACGCCTTATGTGTTCTTTGTGGCTGACGGCACTGGCGGCCATGCCTTTGCCGTGACGCTGGAAGAACATAACCGCAACGTGGCTGAATGGCGCCGTATCGAAGCCGAGCAGGAAAGCAAAGGCCAGTCTGACTGATCGGTTTCCCATATCGGTGGCGGTGGCTTCTTAAGATTTTCTTAACGATATCGGGCGGTTGTAAGTTTTTCGGTGTCAGGAAAACTTGACATTTCGCACGGTCTAGCGTATAGGTTGTGAAAGCTGGAAGAAATGCGTCAACGGCGCCGGGGTGACCCGGTCGCCGTTTTTTCATGTCTTGCGGTCAGGGATCAACAGCAGCGAGGCAGAGCAAGCATCATGTCAGAGACAGTCCCCCGCGCGGGGCCTGATGACCCGTTGCAAGACAGGTCAGCGGCCTTGCAGGTCACGATCGGGATCATCGACCTCCAGTTGGAGATCATGAAATCGGAACTCATAGATTACCAGACCCGTTTTGCCGACGGCGACCAGGGCGCGATCCGCGAGGGTGCCCGCCTGCTGTCCGACATCAGGTATTGGCTGAAGCAAGCAAACGACGTGGAGACCGAAATTGAAACATATCGCAAGGCAGCTACAGGTATCGCCCATGACTACGCCATCGACTTCGACGCAGCACGATCTCAGCTCCGGTGCCGACTGGATCGCCTGCGAACCTGCCGAGGTCCAAAAATCGTTCCTTGACGAACTGGGCGAGGATGAAATCCTTGCGCTGCCGTTCCTTTTCGATTTCTGGGCCATGCCGCACCAGTTGCCGCCCGCCGGCAACTGGCGTTCCTGGGTGATCATGGGCGGGCGCGGAGCCGGAAAGACGCGGGCCGGTGCGGAATGGGTGCGTGCCTGCGTCGAAGGCTCGCGCCCGCTGGATCCGGGCCGCTGCCACCGCATCGCCCTTGTCGGCGAGACCCTGGACCAGGTGCGCGAGGTCATGGTTTTTGGCGAAAGCGGAATCCTGGCCTGTTCACCGCCTGACCGGCGGCCGGAATGGCACGCCACGCGGCGCATGCTGATCTGGCCGAACGGCGCCACCGCCCAGGCGTTTTCGGCCCATGAGCCGGAATCCCTGCGCGGTCCGCAATTCGATGGGGCCTGGGTGGACGAACTGGGTTGCCCGGCCGTGGACAAGGGCACCAACCAGCCGAACGTTTTCCTTGATCCCAAATCCTCGGAATCCTTCCTGCCCGCCCATTCCAACGGGCAGCGCGACGAGGTGATCCAGATGCAATACCTGCGCGCCATGCTGGGATACTGGCGCGCGGCGGAAAACAACCCGGTCTCGTCGGTCTACGGCGGGCCGATGCTGGATATGGCGCGCGCCTTCGTCTGGGCCTGGGATGCGCGGCCCTATCCGTTCTTTCCGGCCAATGCCGGGCTCTGGGGCGATGCCCCGAACTATGCCAGGGGGCATTGGGTGACGGGGCGGCTGTCGTCACGCTCTCTTGCCTCTGTCGTCAGGGAAATCTGTGCGCGCGCCGGGATCACCTCGCAGGACACCGGTACGCTGCACGGGCTTGTGCGCGGCTATGCGATATCGCAGGTCACCGATGCGCGGGCCGCGCTGCAACCGCTGATGCTGGCCCATGGTTTTGACGCGGTGGAGCGCGACGGCGTGCTGCGCTTCGTGATGCGCCGTGACGGGGTGGCGCATCCGGTGCCGGTATCGGCACTTGTCGATCTGCCCGAAAGCCCGCCACGCCCCCAGCACAGCCGCGCGGCCGAAGCGGCGATGACGGGACGTGTCAGGCTGCGTTTCGTGCAATCCGATACCGATTATCCCGCCATCAGCGAAGAAGCGGTCATGCCGGACGAGGCGACCCATGCGGTCGCCGCCTCGGAACTGCCCTTGCTGCTGACCCGCGCCGAAGGCCGCCAGATCACCGAACGCTGGCTGGCCGAAGCGCGCATCGCGCGGGACGGGGTGCGCCTGGCGCTGCCGCCATCGCTTCTGCATCTTGGTGCGGGCGATCTTCTGCGCCTTGAGGGCGACGCGACCGGGGCGGCCTATCGCATCGACCGTGTCGAACTGGGGGCCGCGCAGCTGATCGAGGCGGTCCGCGCCGATCCCGGCGTCTACCTGCCAGAGGATGAGGGGGCAAGCATCCGCCCGACGCTTGCACCGCTGCCGGTCTTCCCGCTGTTCCTGGATCTGCCGCTGATGACAGGGGACGAGGTTCCCCATGCACCCCATATCGCGGTGACCGCCGAACCCTGGCCCGGTGCGGCGGCAGTCTATGCCTCGGTCACGGGGCAAGGCTTCGCGCTGAACCGAACCGTGGCGCAGGCCGCTGTCATCGGGGTTACGCAGGATGCGCTGCCCGCAGCGCGCCCGGGCCTTTTGCATGCAAGGGACGCCTTTACAGTCAGGCTGACATCCGGGGCGCTGTCGTCGATCGACCTGCCGACGCTGCTGGCGGGTGGCAACCTGGCGGCGCTGGGCGATGGCACACCCGACCGGTGGGAGCTGTTCCAGTTCGCCAGCGCCACCCTTGTCGCCCCGGACACCTGGCGGTTGGAGACCCTCTTGCGCGGACAGCTTGGCAGCGATGCCCTGATCCCTTCGGTCTGGCCCGAAGGCAGCTTTTTCGTGCTGATGGATGGCCGTCCCGAACAGATCGACCTGCCTTTGGGCGCGCGTGGCCTGCTGCGCCACTACCGGATCGGTCCGGCCTGGCGTCCGCTGGACGATCCCTCCTATATCGCGTTGCAGGACAGCTTTGCCGGGATCGGGTTGAAGCCGCTGGCCCCGGTGCATCTGCGCGCTGCGGCACAGGCCGACGGGGCGTTGCGGATCACCTGGGTCAGGCGCGGGCGGATCGATGCGGACGCCTGGGAGGCGCCCGACATTCCCCTGGGCGAGGAAACCGAAAGCTACCAGTTGCGCGTCATGCAGGGCGTCGGGATCCTGCGCGAGCTGACGCTGTCCACCCCCGTGTGGACCTATGCCGCGACAGACCGGATCGCCGATCTTCAGGGCGGGACGGTCCGCATCGATGTGGCGCAGATCTCGGCCCGCTTCGGACCGGGCTTTCGGGCCGTCCTGACCCTGGGCGCCTGATGCGCCCGGTCATGCATGGCGATGTGACGGCCCTGGCGCGGTATCTGCTGATCCTGCCCGCGCCACAGCGCCCGGACACCTGTGCGCGCCTGCTGGCGCAGGCCGATGCGGCCGATCGGTATCGCAAGCGGTTCGGTCGCGCCCATCCGGCCTGGGGCAATGGTACGCTGATGGCGCGGGCGCACACCACCGCCCTGCCACGAGAGCCGGGGTTGCAGTCCCCCGACTATGCCCGCTGTCTTGCGCTTGTCCTGCTTCAGCTTGCCAGCCGTCGCGACCCGCCCGCAGGAATTTTTGCCCGGTCACGGCTTTGCGTTTGGCGTACCCCCCCTATCTGGTTTAACATGGCGCCGAAAAGGACAGGACCCATGCCCAAGACCAAAACCAAAATCGCCCAGATCGACCCGGTCTGGAACCGCATCCTGACCGAGGCCGAAAAGGCCGTGGTCGATGAGCCCATGCTGGGCGGATTGATCCATTCCAGCGTGCTGCATCACGGATCCATCGAATGCGCGCTGGCCTATCGCATCGCGCTGAAACTGGCCTCTGGCGAGATGTCGGAACAGCTGATCCGCGAGATCTGCGACGAAGCCTATGCCGACGATCCCACGCTGGCCCTGGCCGCGCGCGCCGATATCATGGCCGTCTATGATCGCGACCCGGCATGCCATCGGTTCCTGCAACCGCTGTTGTTCTTCAAGGGCTTCCAGGCCGTGCAATCCTACCGTATTGCCCATTGGCTATGGCAGGGCGGACGTCAGGATCTGGCGTATTTCTTCCAGATGCGCGTGTCCGAGACCTTCGGCGTCGATATCCATCCCGCGGCACGGATCGGCAAGGGCATCATGATCGACCATGCCCATTCCATCGTGATCGGCGAAACCGCCGTGGTGGGTGACAACGTGTCGATGCTGCATTCCGTGACCCTGGGCGGCACCGGCAAGGAAGAGGAAGATCGTCACCCCAAGATCGGCGAGGGCGTGCTGATCGGGGCAGGGGCCAAGGTGCTGGGCAATATCCATATCGGCCATTGCTCGCGCATCGCGGCGGGGTCGGTGGTGCTGCATGACGTACCGCCGAAAACCACGGTCGCGGGTGTGCCCGCCAAGGTCGTGGGCGAGGCAGGCTGCGCCACCCCGTCCATCACCATGGACCAGTTGCTGCGCGACAGCCTGTAAGGCACGAATTTTGCGATGAAAAAGGGCCGGATCATTGCGATGATCCGGCCCTTTGCATGTCGTCAGACCCGCCAGGTCAGGCCAGCATGGCCATCGGGTTTTCAAGGTTGTCCTTGATCGCCTGCAGCAGTTCCGCCCCCAGCGCACCGTCGATCACCCGGTGATCCACCGACAGCGTGACCGACATCACGGTGGCCACGGCCAGCGCGCCATCCTTGCCCACGACGGGTTTCTTGACGCCTGCGCCCACGGCCAGGATCGCGCCATGCGGCGGGTTGATCACGGCGTCGAAATTATCGATCCCGAACATGCCCAGGTTGGAAATGGCAAAGCTGCCACCCTGGTATTCATGCGGCGCCAGTTTCTTGGACTTGGCGCGCGCTGCCAGATCCTTCATCTCGGCGCTCAGCGCCGACAGCGACTTCATCTCGGCATCTTTCAGCACGGGCGTGAACAGACCGCCCTCGATCGCAACGGCCACCGCCACATCGGACGGCTTGAGTTGCAGCACCCGGTCGCCCGCCCAGACCGCATTGGCGGCAGGCACCTGTTGCAGCGCAAGGGCACAGGCCTTGATGATGAAGTCATTGACCGACAGCTTCACGCCGCGCCCTTCCAGCTGCGCGTTCAACTGGCCACGGAAGGCCATCAGCGCATCCAGCTGGATATCCCGGCGCAGGTAGAAATGCGGGATGGTCTGCTTGGCCTCGGTCAGGCGGGCGGCGATGGTCTTGCGCATCCCGTCCAGCTTGATCTCGGTATAGGCGCGACCCTCGTACATCTTCAGAACCGTCTCGGTCGCGGGGCCTGTGGGCATCGCGGCGGGTGCCGCTGCCTTGGCTGCCGCCGCAGCCGGGGCAGGGGCTGCGGAGGCTGCCGCCGCGGCCGGTTTCGCCTGCGGGCTTGCGCCTTCCACATCGGCCTTGACGATCCGCCCATGCGGGCCGGACCCGGCGAGGCCGGACAGATCAATCCCCTTGTCAGCCGCGATCCGCCGCGCCAGCGGCGAGGCAAAGACCCGCCCACCATCAGCGGCCTTGGGCGCTGCAGGGGCAGGCGTCGCCGCGGCCGGGGCAGCAGCCGCCTCGGCTTTCGGGGTCTCGGCCTTGGCGGTTTCCGCCTTGGGGGCCGCCGCCTTTGCGTCGGATGCGCTTTCGCCATCCTCCAGCAGCAGCGCGATGGGCGAATTGACCTTTACCCCCTCGGTGCCCTCGGCCACCAGGAGCTTGCCGATGACGCCCTCGTCCACGGCCTCGAACTCCATCGTGGCCTTGTCGGTTTCGATCTCGGCCAGAAGGTCACCCGCTGATACGGTATCACCTTCCTTGACCAGCCATTTCGCCAGCGTGCCCTCTTCCATCGTGGGCGACAGCGCGGGCATCAGAATTTCAACAGGCATCGCGTGTCTCCTTAGCGGTAGGTCACTTTTTTCACGGCCGCGACAACCTCATCGGTCGTCACCAGCGCCAGCTTTTCAAGGTTGGCCGCATAGGGCATGGGCACATCCTTGCCGGTGCAGTTGATCACGGGCGCATCCAGATAATCGAAGGCGTTTTCCATGATATAGGCCGAAAGGTGGTTCCCGATCGAGGCGACGGGGAAGCCCTCCTCGACGGTCACGCAACGGTTGGTCTTCATCACCGATGCGATCAGCGTGTCGTAATCCAGCGGGCGCAGGGTCCGCAGGTCGATCACCTCGGCGCTGATCCCGTCCTTTTCCAGACGCTCCGCCGCTTCCAGCGCATAGGTCATGCCTATGCCGAAGCTGACGATGGTCACATCGGTGCCCTCGCGCCAGATCTTGGCCTTGCCGAAGGGCACGGTGTAATCCTCAAGGACCGGCACATCGAAGCTGCGCCCGTAAAGGATCTCGTTCTCAAGGAAGATGACCGGGTTCGGATCGCGGATCGCCGTCTTCATCAGCCCTTTGTAGTCCGAGGCCGAATAGGGCATCACCACTTTCAGGCCGGGGATCTGTGCATACCATGCCGCATAATCCTGGCTGTGCTGCGCGCCCACGCGCGCCGCCGCCCCGTTGGGGCCACGAAACACCATCGGTGCGCCCATCTGGCCGCCCGACATGTAAAGCGTCTTGGCGGCCGAGTTGATGATCTGGTCGATCGCCTGCATGGCGAAGTTGAAGGTCATGAACTCCACGATGGGCCGCAATCCGCCAAAGGCCGCACCCACGGCGATACCGGTGAACCCGTGCTCGGTGATCGGCGTGTCGATCACCCGCTTGGGGCCGAACTCGTCCAGCATGCCCTGGCTGATCTTGTAGGCGCCCTGATACTCGGCCACTTCCTCGCCCATCAGGAACACCGATGGATCGCGGCGCATTTCCTCTGCCATGCCATCGCGCAATGCCTCGCGCACGGTCTGCTTGCGGGTTTCCGTGCCCTCGGGCCAGTCGGGCTGCATCCTGGCCGCCTTGGGGGCAGCAGGCGCGGGGGCAGGGGCCGCCGCCGCCGGAGCTGGCGCAGGCTCGGCCTTTGGTGCGGCTGCGGTCTTTGCCGGCGCTGCGGCATCGGCGCTTTCACCGTCCTCAAGCAGCAGGGCGATTGCCACGTTGACCTTCACGCCTTCGGTGCCTTCCGCGACCAGCAGCTTGCCGATCACACCCTCGTCCACCGCCTCGAATTCCATCGTGGCCTTGTCGGTCTCGATCTCGGCCAGGATATCGCCTGCCTTGACGGTATCGCCTTTCTTGACCAGCCATTTGGCCAGCGTGCCCTCTTCCATCGTGGGCGACAGGGCGGGCATCAGGATTTCAGTTGCCATTGTTCGTTTCTCCCTTACGCGCTCTGCGGCACTTCATCGGCATAGATATCGGTCCAAAGCTCGCTCAGCGCGGGCTCGGGGCTTTCCTTGGCGAACTCGGCGCTCGCGTTCACGATATCCTTGATCTCCTTGTCGATCGCCTTCAGATCGTCCTCGGTCGCGTGCTTGCCCGATAGCAGCAGGTCGCGCACATGCTCGATCGCATCCTTCTCGTCGCGCATCTTCTGCACTTCCTCGCGGGTCCGGTACTTGGCCGGGTCCGACATGGAATGCCCGCGATAACGATAGGTCTTGATTTCAAGGATATAGGGGCCGTCGCCCGATCGGCAGTGCGCCACGGCCTTCTCGGCGGCCGCCTTGACGGCCAGCACATCCATACCGTCCACCGCTTCGCCGGGGATGCCGAAAGCATGCCCGCGCTCGTAGATTTCCGCAGATGAGGTGGACCGCTGCTGCGAGGTGCCCATGGCGTACTGGTTGTTCTCGATCACGAAGATCACAGGCAGCTTCCACAGCGCCGCCATGTTGAAGGTCTCGTAGACCTGGCCCTGGTTCGCGGCGCCATCGCCGAAATAGGCGAAGGTCACGCGCTTGTTGTCCAGGTACTTGTCGGCAAAGGCCAGCCCCGCACCCAGCGGCACCTGCGCGCCCACGATCCCGTGGCCGCCGTAGAAATGCTTCTCCTTCGAGAACATGTGCATCGAGCCGCCCTTGCCCTTGGAGTATCCCCCTTCGCGGCCCGTCAGCTCGGCCATGACCCCGTTCGGGTCCATGCCGCAGGCCAGCATGTGGCCGTGATCGCGGTAGGACGTGATGCGCTTGTCGCCTTCCTCGGCGGCGGCTTCCAGACCCACCACAACGGCTTCCTGCCCGATGTAGAGGTGGCAGAAACCACCGATCAGGCCCATGCCGTAAAGCTGGCCGGCCTTCTCCTCGAATCGCCGGATCAGCAGCATGTCGCGGTAGAAGCCTTTCAGCTCTTCGGCGGAAACGTTTGAAACCTTTTGGCTTTTTCTGGTGGCCATGCGGCATCCCCCTCCCGGAAGTAAAGATAGTTTAGCGTTAAACTATCTAATACAGGATTCATCCCCGTGATGCGAGTGCAAAGTTGCCCGGCCGCAGGTGGCGGGGCGGACAAGGGCCGCTTCCAGCAATAAAAAGGGGCTGAGGATCAGCGCACCACGATCTCGTCGGCGCGCATCAGGCCCAGCACGTCGCGCGCCTGCTGGTCCAGCAGGTCAAGATCCAGGTATTCATCCGACAGGCGCCGCGTCAGGTTTTCCATACGCGCCACGCGCGTCTGCAGAACATCCAGCTCGGCGCGCAGCTTGGCCGCATCGGCCTGCACCTCGGCGCGCCGGAACAGCCCGTAATTCCCCTGCACGGCGGCAAAGGTGAAATAGGCGCCAAGGCTGAAAGCCACGGCGAAAAAGATCATGACGCCAAAGGCCGGACGGGTGCGGGATGTCATTGCTCTGCCTATCTTCGCGCCTGTATCCGGCGCCTTGTCACACAATGGCACAGGTGATTCGCCGTGTGAATCCCCTTTCGGTTGAAATCACCTGAAAAACGGTGAAAAACAGCATGAATCCGCCGAAAAAATCGGCGCACCCCTTCTTCTTGCTTCAAATATCCAAAGGGCGACGCCGCCTCAGGTGCTGGCCTCAAGTGCCGCGACGCCCGGCAGGGTCTTGCCCTCCATCCATTCCAGGAAAGCGCCACCCGCGGTGCTGATATAGGTAAAGTCATCGGCAGCGCCGGCCATATGCAGCGCGGCCACCGTATCGCCGCCGCCGGCGACGGTGATCAGCTTGCCGGCCTGCGTCAGGGCGGCGGCATGGCGCGCGGTTGCCATCGTGGCCTCGTCGAAGGGGGCGATTTCGAAGGCGCCCAGCGGCCCGTTCCAGATCAGCGTCTCAAGCCCGTCGAAAGCCTGGGTGATCGCGGCGATGGATTGCGGGCCCGCATCCAGCACCATCTGGTCCTCGTCCAGCACCGTGTCGGCGCCCATGGTCACCACGTCATAGGGCACACCCGCGCCAAAGCTGCGCGCCACCTTGCCATCGACAGGCAGGATCACCCGGCAGCCGGTCCGCGCGGCCTTGTCCAGGATCTCGCGCGCGGTCTGCTCGAAATCCGGCTCGCGCAGGGATTTGCCCAGTTGCGCGCCTTGTGCGGCCAGGAAAGTATTGGCCATGCCGCCGCCGATGATCAGCACATCCAGCTTTTCGACAAGGTTTTCCAGAAGTTCGATCTTGGTCGATACCTTGGCCCCGCCCACGACCGCGCCCACCGGGCGTTTGGGCTTGCTCAGCGCCGCCTCCAGCGCGCGCAATTCGGCCTCCATCTGGCGGCCCGCGCAGGACGGCATCAGATGCGCCAGCCCCTCGGTCGAGGCATGGGCGCGGTGCGCGGCCGAAAACGCGTCATTGCAATAGATCTGCGCCAGTTCGGCCAGTTCGGCCGCAAAGGCGGGGTCGTTGGCCTCCTCGCCGGGATGGAAGCGGATGTTTTCCAGCAGCACCACGTCATTGGTCGCGGCCTCGGCCCCGTCGAAGGTCTCGACGAAGGTGACATGGCGCGCCAGCACGTTCTCCAGCGCCGGGATCGTCACGCGCAGCGACATGTCCAGCACGACCTTGCCCTTGGGGCGGCCGAAATGCGCCACCAGCAGCACGCGGCCCCCGCGGCTCAGGATGTCGCGCACGGTGGGGGCGATCTTCTCGATCCGGGTGGCATCCGTCACCTTGCCCTTTTCGACGGGCACGTTGATATCCACGCGCACAAGGACCCTTTTCCCCTCAAGGTCCATGTCATCCAGGGTCTTCCACGTCATGCCCGCTCTCCTCAGGATCAGCCCGCGCACCTCTTGGCGTGAACGCGCGCTTGCGTCAACACCCCGCTTGGCAATCGCGTGCAACGGCCTTAGGTATCTGGCCAGAACACATCAGAGGAGGCCCAGATGCCCGAGATCAAAGACCCCGAGAACACCATCCTCATCGAGCTGAAGGGCGGCACCGTCACGATCGAACTTCTGCCCGACGTGGCCCCCAAGCATTGCGAACGCATGAAGGAACTGGCGCGTTCGGGCCAGTATGACAACGTCTGCTTTCACCGGGTCATCGAAGGTTTCATGGCCCAGACCGGCGACGTGGAACATGGCGACATGGAAGACGGCTTCAACATCCGCCGCGCCGGTACCGGCGGGTCGGACCTGCCGGATGTTCCGGCCGAGTTTTCGCGCCTGCCGCATGACCGCGGCACCCTGGGGGCGGCGCGCAGCCAGAACCCCAATTCCGCCAACAGCCAGTTTTTCATCAACTTCAAGGACAATCATTTCCTGAACGGGCAGTACACCGTCTATGGCCGCGTGATCGACGGAATGGAACATGTCGATGCCATCACCCGGGGCGAGCCGCCCGCGAACCCTGACCGCATGATCAGCGTCAAGGTGGCCGCCGATGCGTAATGCGATCGCAGCCGCGCTGATGGTGCTGGCGGGCCCCGCGCTCGCCACCGGCATCCAGATCCAGGTCGAGGGTCAGGCCAATGGCACCATCACCATTGACCTGCTGGAAGACGTGGCCCCCGAACACGCCGCCCAGATCGCGGCCATCGCCGCCGAGGGCGGATATGACAACGTGGTCTTCCACCGCGTGATCGAAGGCTTCATGGCCCAGACCGGCGATGTCGAATTCGGCAAGCTGGGCGGCAACATGTCCCGCGCGGGCATGGGCGGATCGAACCGTGCCGACCTCAAGGCGGAATTCTCGGATATTCCCTTCGATCGTGGTGTCGTGGGCATGGCGCGCAGCCAGAACCCGAACTCGGCCAACAGCCAGTTCTTCATCATGTTCGATGAGGGGTATTTCCTGAACGGGCAATACACCGTCGTCGGCCGCGTGACCGAAGGGATGGATGTTGTCGATGCGATCAAGCGCGGCAGTGGCCAGAATGGCATGGTCACCGGCCAGCCCGACGTGATGAAGACGGTCACCGTGATCGAGTGATCATTGCGCGATGATGAAGAACGAAACGGGGCCCGCGGGCCCCGTTTTGCATGGCAATCAGGCCGCGCGGGCCGCCTGTTCCGCGGCAAACTCCAGCAGCCGCGCCAGCGCGCCGACAAAGACCTCATCGGCCACGGTCATCGCCACGCGCAGATGTCCCGCTGCCGCCGCGCCAAAGCTTTCGCCCGGCATCACGGCGATTCCATGCGTCTCCAGCAGGGCCAACGCGAAATCCTCGCCCGTCATGCCCGTCGCGCGGATATCCAGCATCAGGTACATCGCGCCCTGTGGCGGCTGCACCCGGACGATGTTCTGCCGCGCCAAGAGATCCAGCGCCAGCGCGCGGCGGCGCAGGAAAGGGGCGGCCACCTGGACCTCCAGCGCATCGCCCTGCGCCAGCGCGAACAACGCCGCCTCCTGCACGAAACCCGGCACGCCATAGGTGGTGTGCGTCGCCAGATCCGCCAGCCGCGCCACCGCCGCTTCGGGGCCGACGACCCAGCCGACACGGCTGCCGGTCATCGCATGGGATTTCGACATCGACCCGATGACCAGCGTCCGCTCGGCCATGCCGGGCAGGGCGCGCGGGCTCAGATGCGCGCCCTCCCAGACCTGCGTGTCATAAACCTCGTCCGAGATCAGCCAAAGGTCATGATCCCTGACCACCCGCGCGATCCCGTCCAGCGTGGCCGCATCATAGACACCGCCCGTCGGGTTGTTCGGACTGTTGATCAGAAGGCTGCGTGGACGATGCGCCGCCCGCACGGCCGCCGCCAGATCGGCGGCGCGCGGCTGGAACCCGTCCTCGGGATCTGCGGCCACGGGGCAGGGCACCAGCCCCAGCGCGCGCAACACACCCGGATAGGTCACATAGGCAGGCTCGACGTAAAGCGCGCTGTCGCCCGGATCGCCGGTGGCATGATGCGCCGCGAAAAGCGCGGCCTGCCCGCCCGGCATGATCTGCACATTGGCGCGCGTCGTGGGCACGCCGCTTTGCGCCTGAACCCGCGCCGCCACCGCATCGCGCAGCGCCGGAATGCCGGGAATGCTGGCATATCCCGTATGACCGGCCCGTGCTGCCGCATGCATCGCCTCAAGGATCACCGGATCGGTGCGGATGTCATGCTCGCCGATGGTCAGCTCGACCACATCGCGCCCTGCCGCCTTCATCGCGCGGGCGCGGTAGAACACGCCCCAGCCATCATCCCCATCCCCCAGAAGATGCGTGATCCGGTGTGACAGCTGCATGGCGATCCTCTTTCCTGTGTCACGGCCAAAGGCCACATGCACCAAGGCCCTGTCAATTCAGCGATTGTGGCGCGTAGGATCAACGGATATGATGACAGGATGAACGCAAGCGCCACCATCCTGATTTGCTGCATTACCGCCTGAACCCTTCCGGCGGCGCGTTCTTCTATTCCCAACCAGAGTTGAAGTTGCTAAGCCCGCCGCGGACCCGCGTGTGAGGACCCGATGACGACCATCAAGCTGCACAACACCAAGACCCGCCGGAAAGAGGTGTTCTCCCCCCTGAACCCCGACAATGTGCGGATGTATGTCTGCGGTCCCACCGTCTATGACCGCGCCCATCTGGGCAATGCCCGCCCCGTGGTGGTCTTCGACGTGCTCTACCGCCTGCTGCGCCATGTCTATGGGCCGGGTCACGTGACCTATGTGCGCAACTTCACCGATGTGGATGACAAGATCAACGCCAAGGCGGCGGACTCCAAGCGCACGATCGGCGAGATTACCGAGGAAACGATCCGCTGGTATCTTGATGACATGGGCGCGCTTGGCGCGCTGGAGCCCACCCATATGCCCCGCGCCACCGCCTATGTCGGCGCGATGATTGCCATGATCGCGGATCTGATCGCAAAGGGCCACGCCTATGCCGCCGAAGGCCATGTGCTTTTCGCCGTGGACAGCTACAGCAACTACGGCGCGCTCTCTGGCCGGACGGTCGAGGACATGATCGCGGGCGCCCGGGTCGAGGTCGCGCCCTACAAGCGCAACCCGATGGATTTCGTGCTCTGGAAACCCTCCAGCGACGATCTGCCCGGATGGGACAGCCCATGGGGCAGGGGCCGCCCCGGCTGGCATATCGAATGCTCGGCCATGGCGCATGAGCTTCTGGGCGCCAGCTTCGACATCCACGGCGGCGGTATCGACCTTCAGTTTCCGCACCATGAGAACGAGATCGCCCAAAGCTGCTGCGCCCATCCCGAGGGGGGCTTTGCCAGCGTCTGGATGCATAACGAGATGCTGCTGGTCGAGGGCAGGAAGATGTCCAAATCTCTGGGCAATTTCTTCACCGTCCGCGACCTGCTGGACCAGGGCGTGCCGGGCGAGGTGATCCGCTACGTCTTCCTGATGACGCATTACCGCAAACCGATGGACTGGACCGCCGAAAAGGCCGCGCAGGCCGAGGCGACGCTTCGCAAATGGTATGCGCTGGCGGCGCAAGCACCCAGCGGCACCGCCCCCAGCCAGACAGCGATTGAGGCGCTTTGCGATGATCTGAACACCCATGCGGTGCTGTCCGAATGCCATCAGCTTGCCTTGGCGGGTGATGTGGCGGCCCTGCGCGGCACGATGCAGCTTGTGGGATTGATGGAGGCTGGGATTCCGGCATGGGCGGCAGCGCCCGTGGTTGACTTGTCGGCGCAGTCCGACCGCCTTGCCGCCGCGCGCGACGCCGCCATGCAGACCAAGGACTTCGCACAGGTGGACCGCCTCAAGTCCGCGCTTCTGGCGGCCGGTGTCGAGGTCCGCATGTCCAAGGCCGGGGTGGAACTTGTGCCCGGCCCCGATTTCGATCCTGCAAAGCTGGAGGGGCTTGAATGATCCTTGCCGCGTTCCCAGCCGTGACGGCAGGGGGGCTGTCTGCCCCCCATGACCCTGCGGGTCATTCCCCCCGAGGATATTTCGGGCAAGAAGAAACCAGGGGCCAGCCATGACCCGCGAACGCCTCTATCTCTATGACACCACGCTGCGCGACGGGCAGCAGACCCAGGGCGTGCAATTCTCGACCGCCGAAAAGGTCACCATCGCGCAGATGCTGGATGCCCTGGGCGTGGATTACATCGAAGGCGGCTGGCCCGGCGCCAACCCCACCGACAGCGCCTTTTTCGACGCGGCCCCCCGGACCACGGCGCGGCTGACTGCCTTCGGCATGACCAAGCGGGCGGGCCGTTCGGCCGCCAATGACGATGTGCTGGCAGCCGTGATGAACGCGGGCACCGGCGCCGTCTGTCTGGTCGGCAAGGCGCATGATTTCCACGTGACCACTGCCCTTGGCGTGACGCTGGACGAGAATGTCGGGAATATCGCCGCCTCCATCGCCCATCTGGTGGAACAGGGCCGTGAGGCGCTGTTCGATGCGGAGCATTTCTTTGACGGCTATCGCGCAAATCCCGCCTACGCGCTGGACGTGCTGCGCGCCGCCCTGGATGCCGGGGCGCGCTGGGTCGTTCTGTGCGATACCAACGGCGGCTGCCTTCCGCATGAGATCGGAAGGATCACCGCCGCAGTGATCGCCGCCGGCATCCCCGGTGATCGTCTGGGCATCCACACCCATAACGATACCGAAACGGCCGTCGCCGGGTCGCTGGCCGCGATCGACGCGGGCGCGCGGCAGGTGCAGGGCACATTGAACGGCCTGGGCGAACGCTGCGGCAATGCCAATCTGACAACGCTGATTCCGACCCTGCTGCTGAAAGAGCCCTATGCCAGCCGTTTCGAGACGGGTGTCACCCTTGAGGCGCTGACGGGGCTGACCCGCGCCAGCCGCCGCCTTGACGAGATCCTGAACCGCGTGCCCTTGCGGCAGGCGCCCTATGTGGGTGCGTCCGCTTTCGCGCATAAGGCCGGGTTGCACGCCAGCGCGATCCTCAAGGATCCGGCGACCTATGAACATGTGGACCCCGCCGTTGTCGGAAATGCGCGGATCGTGCCGATGTCGAACCAGGCGGGGCAGTCGAACCTGCGCCGCCGCCTGGCCGAGGCGGGGCTTGAGGTCGCGCCCGATGATCCGGTGTTGGGGCGCATTCTGGATGTGGTCAAGACGCGCGAGGGGATCGGCTATTCCTACGATACGGCCCAGGCCAGTTTCGAACTGCTCGCGCGCGCCGAGATGGGACGCGCGCCGGATTTCTTCGAGGTCAAGCGCTACCGCGTCACGGTCGAGCGGCGCAAGAACAAGTACAACCGCATGGTCAGCCTGTCCGAAGCGGTGGTCGTGGTGAAGGTCGACGGTGAAAAGAAGCTGTCGGTCAGCGAGTCGATGGATGAGGATGGCGCGGATCGTGGCCCGGTCAATGCGCTGGCCAAGGCGCTGGCCAAGGACCTTGGCCCCTACAGCGATGCAATTGCCGACATGCGGCTGGTCGACTTCAAGGTACGCATTACCCAGGGCGGCACCGAGGCCATGACCCGCGTCATCATCGACAGCGAGGATGCACAGGGGCGGCGCTGGTCCACCGTGGGGGTCAGCCCGAACATCGTGGATGCCAGTTTCGAGGCGCTGCTGGATGCGATCAACTGGAAATTGCTGCGCGACGCGCCCCGCGGCATCCGGGTGCAGGCGTGATTACCCAAGCCATCGCCGCCTGCGCGCAACTGGTGGAAAAGGGCGACCCTGACCGGTTTGCCGCCACGATGGCGGCACCCGTGGCGGCGCGGCGGGTGCTGTTTCCGATCTACGCCTGCAACCTCGAGATCGCGCGCGCCCCATGGATGAGCGCCGAGCCGTTGATTGCGGAAATGCGCCTGCAATGGTGGCATGATGCGCTGGAGGAAATCGCCAGCGGCGGTCCGGTCAGGCGCCATGAAGTGGCAACGCCCTTGGCCGATGTGCTGGATCCCACAGGTGCCCGGCTGCTGATGGGCTGCGTTGCGGCGCGGCGTCGCGAGGCGCAACGCCTGCCCATGGCCGGGGTGGATGATCTGCGCGACTATGTGGCCGACACTGGCGGCACGCTGATGTGGGTGGCCGTGCGGGCGCTTGGCGGCACGGATGAGGTGCGGGCGCGTGATCTGGGCCGGGCCTCAGGGCTTGCGAATTACTTTCTGGGTGTGCCGCGCTTTCTGGCGCATGGGACCAATCCCTTGCCCGAGATGACGACGGATCAGTTCAATGCCCTGGTCTCGGATCATCTGGCGCTGGCACGGCGCGCAGGCGGTGGGCGGCCATCCGCGCCGCAACGCATCGCGCAACTGGCTGGCTGGCGCGCGGCGGGCATCCTGTCACGCGCATTGCGCGACCCGGCCGGGATCCCCGAAGGACGACTGGCCGAGCCAGAGGCGCTGCGCCGTCTGGCGCTGCTGCGGGCGCGCTATTTCTAGGGGATCACGCCTCTTTCGGGCGCATGGCCAGCCAGATCAGCGCGCCGGTTGCCAGAACCAGGAAAGGCAGCATCGCCATGTTGACGGCCATCCAGCCCTCCTGCGCGGTTCCGCCCGAGCAGTTCATCAGGCTGCCCGATGACAGCGAGGCCACGGTGACCCCGCCGAACACGATCAGGTCGTTCATCCCCTGCACCCGTCCGCGTTCATGGGGCGCGTGGTTTGCGGCCAGCATGGTTGTGGCGCCGATGAAGCCGAAGTTCCAGCCGACCCCCAGCAGGATCAGCGCGATGAAGAAATGTTCCAGTTCGACCCCCATCAGCGCGACGGCCCCGGCCCCGGCCAGGATCAGCATGCCAAGGCCCACGATCCGCTGCACCCCGAACCGCGCAATCAGATGCCCGGTGAAGAACGAGGGCGCATACATCGCCAGAACATGGGCGCTCACCACATTGGCCGCGTCATTGGTGGCAAAGCCGCAGCCCACCACCGCCAGCGGCGAAGAGGTCATGACAAGGTTCATCAGCGCATAGGACACTGTCGCACAGATCACCGCCACGGCCACGGCAGGTGTCTTCAGCAATTCCATCCGGCTGCGGCCACGCGGCGCGTCAATGGCGGGTTTTGGCGGCGTGGGTATGTCGAGGAAAAAGAACAGCCCCGATCCCACCACATTGACCGCGATCACCGCCAGATAGGTGCCAAGGAAGGGGATGACCATCGACTCGGCCGTGACCTTGACCAGTTGCGGGCCGATCACGGCACTGAGTAATCCGCCCGCCATCACATAGGAAATCGCCTTGGGCCGGTAGGCGTCCGACGCGGTATCGGCGGCGGCGAAACGGTAGAACCCCTGGCCGGACATGTAGATGCCCGTGATGAAGCTGCCCAGCAGGAAAATCGGGAACGAGGCCACGTAAAGCCCGTAGGCCCCGACAGCCCCGCCGATCGCGCCTGCCGTGGTGCCGATCAGGAACCCGGTGCGACGGCCGTATCTCTGCATGATCGCCGAGACGGGCGTCGCCGCCAGCATGGATCCCAGCACGATCAAGGAGATCGGAAGCGTCGCCCAGCACAGGTTGGTCGCCAGCGACTGACCGGCAAGCCCGCCAATGGTAAAGATCATCGGCATCTGCGATCCCAGAATGGCCTGTGCCATCACAAGGATTGTCACGTTGCGCTTGGCGCGGGCGTCGTCGGGGATGTATGCAGCTTCGCTCATGCGAAAGTGCTAGACCGCGCATCTGCAAGCTGCAAGGGCGATAATGCCGCGACGCGCCCGCCTAGCAGGCCGCCATGGCCGGGCGCGGCACGGGGGCCAACCCGACCGCCAGCGCCTGCCAGTCCAGCCCGTCGCGCAGGCGCACACCTTCGCCGATGCACAGGATGGCGGGCGGCTCCAGCCCGGATGCGGCAATATCCGCCTCCATCCGGCCCAGCGTCGTGTCCAGCACCTGCTGTTTCGGCGTAGTGGCGGAAACCACGACAGCGGCAGGCTCGTCCGGGCTGCGCCCCGCCGCGATCAGGCGGGCGGCGATCTGGCCTACATGTTTGATGCCCATGTAGATCACGATCATCTGGCTGCCCTTGGCGATCCCGTCCCAGTCCAGGCTTGTGGGTGTGTCGCCCGTGGCGTCATGGCCGGTGACGAAGGTCACCGACTGGTTGACCGTGCGATGCGTGACGGGAATGCCCGCATAGGCCAGCCCGCCGATCCCCGCCGTGATGCCGGGAATGATGCGGACCTGAATGCCCGCGCCGATCAGGGTCTGCGCCTCTTCACCGCCCCGGCCAAAGACAAAGGGATCCCCGCCCTTCAGCCGCAGCACCCGCTTGCCCTGTCGCGCCAGTTCGACCAGCCGCCGCGTGATGTCATCCTGCAGGGCCGATGGCTTGCCGCCACGCTTTCCGGCATATTCCAGATGCGCCTGCGGGGCCCAGTCCAGAATCTCCTGGCTGACCAGCGCGTCATAGACCACGACATCGGCCTGCCGCAGCGCGTTCAGCGCATGCAGTGTCAGCAGGCCGGGATCACCGGGACCGGCGCCGCACAGCCAGACAGAACCGGGGTTCATCACCGGCCATTGGGCATTGGGAAGGGGGAACATGTTGCTCATGATCGGAATATCGTCCTTTCATGGCGGCAAATAAAGCCGTTTTTTTGCATAATGGCGGTGTAGCAGGGCATTCAGTGGAAATTTGTTCCATATCCTGCTGCCTGTGGCCCTGTTTGGTTTCTTGCGGGGCGCGCCCGGAACGAAAACATGCCAGCGTGTGCGCCGCTGCGGGATGGGCGGTCTTTTCTGCAACGCGCCCGGAAATGCCGCGCCAAACCGGCCCGGACTGGTCTCGGGCGGCCTTTGGGGTAGTGTTCGGGCATGAGACAGACAGCAACACGGCCTGATTCGCCCCGAAAGGGCGCGCCATGACCGGGCGCATCATCCGCACGGATGCCTGCGTGGCCGAAGGGGTCGGTTGGCTGTGCCGGGCTGATCCCCGGATGGCCCGCGCCTATGAGGCCACGGGGCCGCTGCCCCTGCGCCGCCGCCCCGACGGTTTCGCGCAACTCTTCAGCGCCATCGTCAGCCAGCAGGTCAGCGTCGCCTCAGCCCGTGCGATCTGGGGCCGGCTTGAGGGCGCGGGTCTGACCACGCCCGAAGCCGTCGCCGCGCAATCCGACGATGCGCTGCGCGCCCTTGGCCTCAGCCGGCAGAAGGCGGCCTATGCCCGCGCCTTGGCCGAGGCGGCGATCGACTATGACGCGCTGCGCCACGCCCCGACCGATGACGTGATCCGGACCCTCGTGGCCGTGAAAGGCATCGGTATCTGGACGGCCGAAATCTATGCGATGTTCAGCCTGGGCCGCGCGGATGTCTTCGCGCCCGGCGATCTGGCGCTGCAGGAAGGGGCGCGGATGCTCTATGATCTGCCCGACCGCCCGCGCGAGGCGGCGCTGCGGCAGATGGCAACCCGCTGGAGCCCCTGGCGATCGGTTGCAGCGCGCATGCTTTGGGCCTACTACCATGTGCAAAAGCAGAAGGAAGGCATCGCATGACACGGGGTTTGAACGCAGAGCGCCGCGCGCCGCTATCGGGTGAGACACGTTCCGTCGTGGTGTTCCTGCATGGCTATGGCGCCAACGGGGCCGATCTTCTGGGTCTGGCCGATCCTTTGGGCGAACATCTGCCCGATACGATGTTCATTGCCCCCGATGCGCCCGAAGCCTGTGCCGGTGCGCCCTTCGGGTATCAGTGGTTCCCGATCCCGTGGATCGACGGCTCGTCCGAGGAAGAGGCCGCGCGCGGCATGCAGGCGGCGGTCGAGGATCTGAACGCCTTTCTGGACGGCATCCTCGTGGATGAGGATCTGCTGCCCGAACAGATGGTGTTGCTGGGCTTTTCCCAGGGCTCGATGATGTCGCTGCATGTGGCCCCGCGCCGCGAGGATCCCGTGGCGGGCGTGATCGCCTTTTCGGGCCGTCTGCTGCAACCCGAGGTCCTGCCCGATGAGGTGGTCAGCCGCATGCCGATCCTGCTGGTGCATGGCGACGCCGATGATGTCGTGCCGGTGCAATCGCTGCCGCAGGCCGCGCAGGCGCTGCAGGACGCAGGCTTTACCGAGGTGTTTGCCCATATCATGAAGGGCACCGCCCATGGCATCGCCCCCGATGGGTTGTCCGTGGCCCTGGCCTTCATGCGCGATAAGCTTTCCCTCTGACTGCCTGATCTTTCATCTGTCATCCGCCTGTCGCATGGCCGGTCTACCTGTCGCAGGCAGGTGGCAGGTAATGGGGCTTGCCGGATGCGCGCCACGATATATAGTCACTCTTGACGGGGCGGGTGCACCCGCTCTGGAGGCTGATTGCGGCAGACAGGGCAGGGGAGCTTTGCGCCAGATGAACGGAGACTTCAGAACGGAATTTGTCAGGGAACCCGCGATGCTGCGGCACTACCCGGCCCTGGTGCTGAATGCGGATTACCGGCCCTTGTCATACTATCCGCTGTCGCTATGGCCCTGGCAGGAAGCGGTCAAGGCGGCCTGGCTGGACCGGGTCGATATCGTGGCTGAATACGACCATGTGGTGCGAAGCCCCAGTACCGTGTTCAGGCTGCCCTCGGTCGTGGTGTTGAAAGATTACGTCAAACCCCAGAAGCGCGTGGCCTTCACGCGCTTCAATCTTTTTCTGCGGGACGAATTCAGCTGCCAGTATTGTGGGGCCAAGGGTGATCTGACCTTTGACCATGTGGTGCCGCGCGCGGCGGGCGGGATCACCAGCTGGCAGAACGTGGTTGCCGCCTGCGCGCCCTGCAACCTGCGCAAGGGGGCCAAATCCCTGCGCCATGCCGGGATGCACCTGCGAAAGCCACCGCGCGCGCCGGGGGCCGAGGAGTTGCGCAACATGGGCCGCAAGTTCCCGCCAAACCACCTGCACGAAAGCTGGATGGATTACCTTTATTGGGATGCTGAACTGGAGGCCTGATTTACCCCAATCCCAACACGAAAAAAAGGCGCCGTCTGCATCGCAGCGGCGCCTTGTTCATGTCGCGTTGTCCCAGGGATCAGCTTGCGCTGTCGGTCCCGGCAGCCTTGGCGGCGGGGGCGCTGCCCTTGGGCGTCAGCGGATCGTCCTGACGCTGCACCGAGCCTTCGAAATGCGCGCCGGATTCAATCGCGATGGTCTTGTGGATGATGTCCCCCTCGACCCGTGCGGTCGATGTCAGGCGCACCTTCAGGCCACGTACGCGGCCCACGATGCGGCCGTTGATCACCACGTCATCGGCCACGACTTCGCCCTTGATCGTGGCGCTTTCGCCGATCGTCAGCAGATGCGCGCGGATATCGCCATCAACCGAACCCTCGACCTGGATATCACCCGAGGTCTTGAGGTTGCCGGTAATGTGCAGATCCGAAGACAGAACCGACGCGGGCGGCTTGGGCTTCGGTGCGCTGGCCTTGAACTCGCTGGCCGCAGTGGCCGAAGTTTCCGGCATCGTCGGTTTGGGTGCTTCGGGCGCCTTGGGGCCCGGCTCATTGATTTTGCTCTTAGAAAACATCGTTTGCAGCCTTGATATAGATCATTGGATTGACAGCCTGTCCGCCCACGCGCACTTCGTAATGCAGGTGCGGGCCAGTCACGCGCCCAGACGCTCCCATATCACCGATACGATCCCCGCGCGATACCCTTTGTCCGACGCTCACGTTAATTTTGGACAAATGGGCGAAACGCGTCTCGATCCCGAATTCATGCCGGATCTTGACCAGACGGCCATAACCCGACTGCCAACCGGCATGGATCACGGTACCATCGGCCGTTGCGTAAAGCGGCGTACCCACGGGGCCCGCGAAATCGACACCTTCATGCATGCGCCGACCGCCGGTCTTGGGATCGCGCCGCACACCAAAGCCGCTGGTGAAGCGGAAGCCGGATTTCACCGGGGTGGCAAAGGGCGCTTTCTCGGCCGCAATGCGGTAGATGTTCAACTGGTCCATCTGGTTGAGGATCCGGTTGGCGCGTGCCGCATCGGGCGTTATCGCGTCATCTCCCCGCGTGGAAAAGCTTAAAGGAGTCAACGGACCCCCCTGGCCGGAATAGCCACGGCGCACCTGGCTGATGATGGAATCCGTGTTCAGGCCCGCAGAGCGGAACATCTTGTCCAGCGGCGAGACCGACACGGCCATCGCCTCTTCCAGCTGGCGGAAGATCTGGTCGTTCTGATCCTGCATCAGCCGGATCTCGAAGGCCATTTCATCGGCGCGGGTCAGCGCTTCTTCGGCGTCGGCGCGCACCAGGTCACGCTCGGACGCGGTTTCGGCCAGCGCCATGGACAGAAAATCGATCGCCTCGTCCGCGGCGGGGCTGGAGGCCATGACCGCGCCATTCGCCGCGGCGCCACCCTCCATCCGTTCCTTCAGCGCCGCCAGTTCGACCCGTGCCGCCTCGCGTTCACGCATGGTGCGGCGCAGGGTGGTCTGGATCACCTCGATGCCGGTTTCCATCTCGCGGCGGCGAGTTTCGGATTGCAGAAGCTGCGATTGCATCACCGAGATCTGGCCCAGTGCGGAATTGAACCGTTCCTGCGCGGCCAGCGCCTCGGCGGCGCGCGCGTCGCGTTCGCTTGCCAGAACGTTCAGCCGCATCTCGTAGGTGCGCTGATCCCGCTTGGCCTGTTCGCGGAAATTGCCCGATCCGATGCTGTCCATCAGCAGGATCGCGGTTGCGATGATCGCCCAGGCCACCACGATGGCGCTGCCGGAAAAGGCGATCAGCTGTGTGCCCGGCTTCAACCGGATGAATCGTGTGTCTGTGTCTGATCGCAGAAACAGCCGTCTTTCCGGAAACCAACGCTCTAGCGTGGCATGAACCCGGATTGCCAGTCTTGTCCTCACCAGTCTGTCCCTTGTCCCATCCCACAAGGGCGGCCGCTTTGGTCCCCACCGGGCCACCCCTGTGGAGGTGGTAAACAGACCAGACCGCTGGGGCAAGACGTTTGCGGCAAGAATGCGGACGAGATGGGCAAATGCCTGAAAATGGGCAAAAACCCGCCGACTTGTGATCAGCTTGCTGCGGCGTCCTCGGTCAGGGGCCAGTAGAAATCGGGCGGAAGGCCCGCCTCGGCCCGCTTTTCCTCGTTGAAAGGCGGCTTCAGGAACCCGTGGAAATAGCGCCGGACAAGGTCATGAAACACGTCCTTCGGGTCCAGGTCGTGGCGCCCGCACAGAAAGTGAAACCACTTCGACCCATAGGCCACATGGCTGACTTCCTCGGCATAGATCACGTTCAGCGCATCGACCGTGCGGTTGTCGCCCGCCTTGTCGAAATGCGCGATCATGCCGGGTGTCACATCCAGTCCGCGCGCCTCGAGCACCATCGGCACGACAGCCAGGCGGCCCATGATGTCGCCGGCCGTGTCGGATGCCGCCCGCCACATCCCCGCATGGGCGGCCAAGGCGCCATAATGGCTGCCCTGTGCTTCAAGGCAGTCGCATATCAGATTGAAATGCTTCGATTCTTCATCTGCGGCCTTGACCCAGTCATCATAGAACCCCAGCGGCATCGGGATATCCGTGAAGCGGGCGATGATGTCCCAGTGCAGATCAACGGCGTTCAGTTCGATATGGGCCACCGCATGCAGCATGGCGATGCGGCCCTGCGGGCTGCCGGGGCGGCGGCGGGGTACATCGCGCGGGTCCAGCAGCGCGGGCGTGACGGGGCGTGCGGGATGATCGGGCGGGTTGGCCCGCCCGATCTGAAGCGGTGTGCCGGCCGCGCGCGCCGCGCGCCAGGTGGCGGCATGGGCATGGGACAGGGCGGTTTTCGCGCGCCCGTCCGCAGTTGTCAGAACCTCGACCGCCATCTGGGCCAATGTCTTGCCGTTCATCCGCGCCCGTCCTTTCCCCAACCGGTCCCGTACCGCGCGCCTTACAGCGCCTTGGCCGCCGCAAGCACCTCCTCGGCATGGCCGGGCACCTTGACCTTGGCCCAGACCTTGGCGATACGGCCCTCGCCATCGATCAGGAACGTGCTGCGCTCAATTCCGAAGAACTTTTTGCCATACATGGATTTTTCCTTCCAGACACCGTAATCTTCGCAGACCGAGCTTTCGGCATCCGACAGCAGCGGCGCGCGCAAACCGTGCTTGTCACGAAACTTGTCATGGGTGGCGATGTCTTCCTTGGAAATGCCGAAGACCTGGACGCCGGCGCCGGTGAACTGGTCCAGCAGTTCGGAAAAGGCCTTGTTTTCTGTCGTGCAGCCCGGTGTATCGTCGCGCGGATAGAAAAACAGGACAACCGGGGCCGGGCGCAGGGCCGACAATGTGACAGTGCCGCCGCCGTCACGGGGAAGGGTGAAATCGGGGGCTTGATCCTGCGGTGCGAGCATATGTGCGTCCTCTCGTGAGCGTCATTGGTGAATTTGTGAGTTTCAAATTAGGATGTGACAGGCGACAATAAAGGCAAGTGAACGGAAGTTTCACCACAAATGCAGCGGGCGGCCAAGGCCAGGGCCCGGCAGGCATGTGAAGACCGGGGGAAAAGGGCAAGGTTCGGCCGCAGCTTGCGGCTGGGCCACAAAACACGGACAGGTGTGTCCGGACAAGACGCGCAGGCAAACAGGCAGACCGGAACGGTATGGCATCCCAGGAACAGGACATCGCGGAAGGCGCAGTCACGCCGGACGATCAAGGTGGAAAACCGGCGCGCCGCGCCGGGCGCGGTCTTGCATCCTCCATCATGATGTCGGCCCTGCGTACGGTGATGGTTCTGGCCTTGCTGGCAGGTCTTGCGGGCGTGGCGCTGTCCTGGGTGGTCAGCCGCCCGATCGTCGCGCCGGACTGGCTGCGTGACAGGATAGAAGCGCGCGCCGCCGTAGCCCTGCCGGGCCTGACCCTGGGGTTTTCCGAGCTTCAGATGGTCGTCGATGACGACTGGACGCCCCGGTTCAGGCTGCGGGACGTGTCGCTGACCGCGGCCGACGGGCTGCCCATCGTGACCCTGGGCGAGATCGAGGCGGGCGTCTCCGGCGAGGCGCTGCTGCGCGGGCAGTTGCAGCCGGGGCGCGTGACCCTGTCCGGGCTCAGGATGACATTGCGGCGCATGGCCGATGGCACTTTTGATCTGGCCTTTGGTGATGCGCTGCCCCCGGTGGAACGCGCCCCCAACCCCGCCGCGCTGATCGAAGGGCTGGACAACCTGCTGACACAGCCGCGCTTTGCCGGTCTGCGGGTGATCGACGCCGACAATCTGGGCCTGCGCTACGAGGATGCGCGCACCGGGCGTGCCTGGCAGGTGGATGGCGGCCGGCTGGAACTGCGCCGCGATGGCGATGACCTGCGGCTGCGCGGAGATGTGGCGCTGCTGTCGGGCTATGACTATGCCACATCGCTCAGCATGAACTATACCGGCCGTATCGGCACACCGGCGGCGCAGATCGGTCTGAGCTTCGAAGACATCACCGCAGTCGATCTGGCAGGCCAGTCCAGCGCGCTGGCCTGGCTTGGCGTGTTGCGCGCGCCGATTTCGGGCGCAATGCGGGTCTCGGTGGACGAGACGGGCACGCCCGGGCCGCTCAGCGTGGCCCTCCAGATCGGTCAGGGCGTCGTGCAACCCAGCGACCAGGCCGCACCGATCCCCTTCGATGCCGCGCGCGCCTACATGACATTCACGCCGGAAACCGGACAGCTGGCCTTCGATGACCTGTCGGTACGCAGCAAATGGATCACTGCCCGCGCCGAGGGGCGTGCGAGCATCGCCACGCTCAAGGATGGCTGGCCCGCAAGCCTGCTGGGGCAGTTCCGGATCCTCGACATCATTGCCGACCCCGCGGATCTTTATGAAACGCCCGTGAAACTGGAAGAGGCGCTGCTGGACCTGCGTCTGGACCTGGACCCTTTCCGGCTGTCCCTGGGACAATTGACGCTGTTCGATCAGGGCCAGCGGCTACAGCTGGACGGCCAGGTCGGGATCAGCGCCGATGGCTGGAAAGTGGCGGTCAACGGCAACATGGATGCCGTCCTGCCGCAGCGTGTGCTGGAACTCTGGCCGGAACGCCTGGTGCCGAATACCCGCAGCTGGATTGCCGCAAACCTGCACAGCGCCAGGCTGCATGACATCCAGCTGGGCTGGCGGCGAAATCCGGGTGGCGAGGACAAGCTGCACCTCGGTTTCGGGTTCGACGGGACCAACCTGACCTATGCCCCCGACATGCCCCTGCTGACCGATGCCGCCGGACAGGCCAGCCTGACCGGGCGCCGCTTCGTGGTCAGTGCGACCCGTGGCCGGGTGACCCCGCCCAAAGGCGGCGTGCTGGATATGGCGGGCACCAGTTTCATCATCCCCGACGTGGGCCAGCAGCCCGCAAGGGCCCAGGTGCGACTGGTCGGCCAGGGCAGCATCACGGCGGCCCTGTCGATGCTGGACAGCCCCAACCTGCGCCTGATCGAAAGGGCGGGCCGGCCTGTCGATATTGCCGATGGTCAGGCCGAGGTGACCGCCCTGATCGACATGCCGCTGATCCGCCCGATGGCGCCCTCCGACCTGCGCTTTGCCGTCACGGCCCGGCTGCGCGATGTGCAAAGCACCGGGATCATGCCTGGCCGGGTTCTGCGCGCCGAAACGCTTGAGGTGAAGGCCGATACCACAAGCCTGAGCATCGCGGGGCAGGGGCTTTTGGGCCAGGTGCCCTTTGACGCCACATGGAGCACGACGCTGCGCGACAATACGCGCGGTGAAAGCCAGGTCAGGGGCGCGGTGACCCTGTCGCAAGCCTTTGCGGATGAATTCAGGCTGGACCTGCCGCCCGGAACCTTCAGCGGCGCGGCCCAGGGGCAGATCGTCCTGGACCTGGCGCGCGATCGCGCGCCACGGTTCAACCTGACTTCGGATCTGGCCGGTCTGGGCCTGTCCGTACCCCCTCTGGGCTGGAGCCTGCCGCGCGCCAGCCGTGGCAAGCTTGAGGTGCGCGGCAGCCTTGGCACCCCGGTCGCGGTGGATGGGATCGTGCTGGAGGCGCCCGGACTGAACCTGACCGGATCGCTGGACCTGACACCGCAGGGACAGCTTGCCACCGCGCGGCTGGACCGGGTCCGCGCCGGGGACTGGCTGGATGCGCCGGTAACCCTGACCGGGCGCGGGCCGGGCCGCGTGCCCGAGATCGCCGTGACGGGTGGCACCGCCGACTTGCGGCGCAGCACCCTGGCCGGGTCCGGTTCCGGCGGGGGGCAATCAGGCGGGGCCCAATCAGGCGGGCCGCTGCGCGTGGCGCTGGACCGGCTGGTGATCACCGACACCATCGCACTGACAGGCTTTCGCGGTGATTTCACCACCACGGGCGGGCTGGACGGCAATTTCAGGGGCAGCGTGAATGGCGAGGCCGACGTGATCGGGCGCGTGGTGCCGATGAATGGGCGCAGCGCCGTCCGGATCCAGTCCGAAACGGCAGGTCGCGTGATCGCGGCAGCTGGTCTGTTGCGGCAGGCCCGTGACGGCACGCTCGACATGACCTTGCGCCCGGCCACCGCGCCGGGCAGCTACGATGGCACGCTGCGGGTCAACAACCTGCGCCTGCGCGACGCCCCGGCCATGGCCGCCCTGATCAATGCCGTGAGCGTGGTGGGCCTGCTGGAACAGATGAACGGATCGGGCCTGCATTTTTCCGAGGTCGAGGCGGATTTCCTGCTGACACCAGAGCGGATCATCCTGCGCGCGGGCTCGGCCGTGGGCGCGTCGCTTGGTGTCTCGATGGATGGGGTCTATGATGTCGCCGCCAGGCAGATGGATTTTCAGGGCGTGTTTTCCCCGGTCTACATGATCAACGGCATCGGATCGCTGCTGACCCGCAAGGGCGAGGGGCTGATCGGCTTCACCTACCGTCTGCGCGGCGCGCCCGATGCCCCGCAGGTCCAGTTGAACCCTTTGTCGGCGCTGGCCCCCGGCTTCCTGCGCGAGGTGTTTCGCCGTCCCTCCCCGAACGAGAGCCCCTGATGACAGCCCCTGATCGTGCCTGCACGGTTGCAGGTTCCGGGCACTATGGCTATCTGCGCCCCAGACCTTCGCCGCGCCACGTTCCAGCAAGAGACCACCCATGCAGCTGTCCGATTTCGATTTCGACCTTCCCGATGATCTGATCGCCACTCGCCCGGTCCGGCCGCGCAGTGCCGCGCGGCTGCTGGTGGCCGATGGCGACGCTTTCCACGATGCCCATGTGCGCGACCTGACGGCATGGCTGCGCCCTGGCGACAGGTTGATCCTGAACGATACGCGGGTGATCCCCGCGCGGCTGTCCGGTCTGCGCCATCGCCATGGCGAGGCGGGCGATACCGCCGCCCGGATCGAGGTCACGCTGCTGGAGCCACGCGCCGGCGGGCTTTGGTCTGCGCTGATCAAGCCGTTGAAAAAGCTCCGCGAAGGCGAAAGGATCGTCTTTTCCGATGATCTGTCCGCCATGCTTGAAGCGCGTGAGGACGGGCAGGCGATCCTGTCCTTCAACCTGACCGGCACGGATTTCGATGCAGCCCTGGCGCAGGCCGGGGCGATGCCGCTTCCGCCCTATATCGCGGCGCGTCGCCCGGCCGATGACAAGGACAAGGAAGATTACCAGACCGTCTGGGCCAGGCGCGCAGGTGCCGTCGCCGCGCCGACCGCCTCTTTGCATTTCGACGAAGAGCTGCTGGCGACGCTGGCCGCGATGGGCGTGCAGTTCACCCATGTCACCCTGCATGTAGGGGCGGGCACCTTCCTGCCGGTCAAGGTCGATGACGTGACCACCCACCGGATGCATGCCGAATGGGGTGAGGTCAGCCCGGCCGCCGCCGCCGAGATCGCGGCAACCAGGGCCGCAGGCGGAAGGATCATCCCCGTGGGCACGACGGCCCTGCGCCTGATCGAAACCGCCGCCCGCGCGACCGGCCATATCGCGCCCTTCTCGGGCGATACCGACATCTTCATCTATCCCGGCTTCACCTTCCACGTGACCGACGCGCTGATGACCAATTTCCACCTGCCGAAATCCACGCTGATGATGCTGGTCTCGGCCTTGATGGGGCAGGACAGGATCCGGCGGATCTATGCCCATGCCGTTGCGGAACGTTACAGGTTCTTTTCCTATGGTGACGCATCGCTGTTGATCCCGCCGCACAAGGATGGCAGGCAGGCCCCCTGAACGCGCTTCGCGACGGCAACGAGTCGCTTTTGGTCATGACACGTGCGGACACCCCCCGTTAGCGTGCTGTTACATTCCCGTGGCACGAGTTGCGACGCTGCCAAGAAGGACGACCCGATGCTGAAATTCCTGTCCAGTGCATGGGCGCTTCTTCTGGGGCTGTTGCTTCTGATGATCGGCAACGGGCTGCAGGGCACGTTGCTGGGCGTGCGCGGCGAGATCGAGGGCTTCTCGACCTTCGAGATGTCCATGGTGATGTCAGCCTATTTCGTGGGCTTTCTGGGCGGCTCGAAACTGGCGCCGGAAATGATCCGCCGTGTCGGTCACGTCAGGGTCTTCGCGGCGCTTGCCTCGTTGATCTCGGCCATGCTGATACTTTATCCCAGCTGGCCCAATCCCTGGGTCTGGATGGCCTGCCGGGTGGTCATCGGCTTTTGTTTCTGCGGGGTCTATGTGACCGCCGAAAGCTGGCTGAACAACGCCGCCACCAACGAGACCCGCGGCCAGGCGCTGTCGATGTACATGCTGGTGCAGGTCGGCGGCATCATGATCGCGCAGGGCCTGCTGCTGGTGGCCGATCCCGGCGGTTTCATCCTGTTCGTGATCCCCTCCGTTCTGGTGTCGATCGCCTTCGCGCCCATCCTTCTGTCTGTCACGCCCACGCCGGCCTTTGACACGACAAAGCCGATGACCCTGCGCCAATTGTTCAACGTCTCGCCCCTGGGCTGCATGGGCATGTTCCTGCTGGGCGGGGTCTTTGCCGCGCAATTCGGCATGGCGGCTGTCTATGGCGCGCAGACGGGGTTGAGCATCCCCGAGATTTCGATGTTCGTCACGGCCTTCTACCTGGGGGCCACGGTGCTGCAATTCCCGCTGGGCTGGCTGTCGGACCGCATGGACCGGCGGATGCTGATCCTGCTGGCGGCGGCACTGGGCGGGGCAGGGGCGCTGCTGGGCATGGTGGCGGGAACATCCTTTGTGCTGCTGCTGGCGGCGGCCTTTCTTGTCGGTGGCACCAGCAACCCGCTCTATTCGCTGCTGATCGCCTATACCAACGACTTCCTGGATCGCGATGACATGGCCGCCGCGTCAGGCGGTCTGCTGTTCATCAACGGGCTGGGCGCAATCGCCGGCCCGCTGGTCACCGGCTGGATGATGGGGGTTTTCGGGTCGCCCGGCTATTTCCTCGTGATCGCGGTGCTGCTGATCTCGCTTGCGCTTTATGCGGCGTACCGCATGACCCAGCGCCGCGCGCCGGCCGTTTCGGAAACCGCGACCTATACCCCGATTTCGCCGACAGCGACCTCGGTCGCGCTGGATGTGGCGCGGGAATATGCAATCAGCACCGCCGATGCCGAGCAGGAGCGCGACAAATCGGCCTGATACCGCAACCATCAGATTTTATGTCGAAACTGTCGTAATTATTTACTGGGCATATCGGTTGAAGCTTCTGTAACCTTTTCATGAACCGGGCAATGGGCCGACGGTGAGGAGGATCCTGATGGTAAGTGCGGACGAGGTACTGTCGTTCTGGCTGGATGAACTGACGCCGGCAGACTGGTACGCCACCGACGACGCGCTGGATCAGCTTATCCGCGACAGGTTTCTTGGCGCCTGGGAAGAGGCCACGGAAGGCGCCTATGGCCTGTGGCTGACCTATCCTGCCGGGGCGCTGGCCTATATCATCCTGACCGATCAGTTTCCGCGCAACATGTTCCGCGGTTCGGCCCGCGCGTTCGAGACGGATGGCAGTGCGCTGGCGGCGGCCAAGAATGCCATCGACCATAAATGGGATCTGCGGATCGCGGAACCGGCACGCCAGTTCTTTTACCTGCCCCTGATGCATTCCGAAAATCTCTGCGATCAGGAACGCTGCGTGCGTCTGATGCATGAACGGATGCCAGAGGCCGGTGCATCGAACCTGCTGCACGCCAAGGCCCACCGCGAAGTGATCCGCCTGTTCGGCCGCTTTCCCTATCGCAATGCTGCGCTGGAGCGGCCTTCGACAGCACCCGAACGCGACTATGTCGATCAGGGCGGCTATGGTCAGACTGTCCGGCAGTTGCAGGCGGGCTGACCTGTGCGAAGCGGCGGCCCGTGCCCTTGCCCTTGCCCGTGCCCGTATCCATGCCCGAGGCGGGGGTGAACCTGTCGCGGATATGCTGCGTTGATGCGCTGCTGAAATTAGTTTAACGTCAAACTAATTTTGGAATCGGAGGGGCGCATGTCTGCCAAAGCATTTGATCTGATCGTGATCGGCGCAGGGCCGGGGGGCTATGTCGCGGCAATACGCGCGGCGCAGCTGGGTCTGAAAGTGGTGATCGTCGAGCGCGAGAACCTGGGCGGCATCTGCCTGAACTGGGGCTGTATCCCGACCAAGGCGATGCTGCGATCTTCCGAAGTGTTCCACCTGATGCACCGGGCCAAGGAATTCGGCCTTGGCGCCGAGAATATCACCTATGATCTGGATGCGGTCGTCAAACGCTCGCGCGGGGTGGCCAAGCAGCTGTCCTCGGGGATCGGGCATCTGATGAAGAAAAACAAGATCACCGTGGTGATGGGCGAGGCGACGATCCCCGCCAAGGGTCGCGTCACCGTGAAAACCGACAAGGGTACCGAGGATCTGACCGCCCCCAATATCGTGCTGGCCACGGGCGCGCGTGCGCGCGAATTGCCGGGGCTTGAGGCGGACGGCGATCTGGTCTGGTCCTACCGTCACGCGCTGGTGCCGCCGCATATGCCGAAAAAGCTGCTGGTCATCGGATCGGGTGCCATCGGGATCGAATTCGCCAGCTTCTACAATACGCTGGGCGCGGACACGACCGTGGTCGAGGTGATGGACCGCATCCTGCCGGTCGAGGACGAGGAAATCGCGAGTTTCGCCCGCAAGGCTTTCCAGAAACAGGGCATGAAGATCCTCGAGAAATCCACCGTCAAGCAGCTTGACCGCGCCAAGGGCAGCGTGACCGCCCATATCGAAACCGGCGGAAAGGTCGAGAAAATGACCTTTGACACGGTGATTTCCGCCGTGGGCATCGTTGGCAATACCGAAGGGCTGGGGCTCGAGGGCCTTGGCGTCACTATCGACCGCACGCATGTGGTGACGGACGCCTATTGCCGCACCGGGGTCGAGGGGCTTTATGCCATCGGCGACATCGCCGGCGCGCCCTGGCTGGCACACAAGGCCAGCCATGAAGGCGTGATGGTGGCCGAACTGATCGCGGGCGGCCATCCGCACCCGGTAAAGCCCGAAAGCATCGCGGGCTGCACCTATTGCCATCCGCAGATCGCCAGCGTCGGCCTGACCGAAGCCAAGGCCAAGGCCGCAGGCCATGACATCAAGGTGGGCCGCTTCCCCTTCATCGGAAACGGCAAGGCCATCGCCCTGGGTGAGGCCGAAGGCATGATCAAGACCGTGTTCGACGCCAAGACCGGCGAATTGCTGGGCGCGCATATGGTGGGCGCGGAAGTGACCGAGCTGATCCAGGGCTATGTGATCGGCCGCACGCTGGAAACCACCGAGGAAGACCTGATGAACACGGTTTTCCCGCATCCGACCCTGTCCGAAATGATGCACGAGGCCGTGCTGGACGCCTACGGACGCGCGCTGCATTTCTAGGTGCGCCAAGCGCATTGCGGTGAACGAAAAAGGCACCCTGCGGGGTGCCTTTTGCTGTGGAGACGGAGATGTGACAGCGTCAGCGTTCGATCGCGCCGCCTGCTGCGGCCCAATGGTGCAGACCGCCCAGGTTATGGATCTCGGCATGGCCCAGCTTCTGCAGGATATTCGCGGCCATGCCCGACCGCGCGCCGGATGCACAGTAAAGCCCGATGGGCTTGCCGCCCGCCAGCCGCGCGTCGAAATCGGGATGGCGCGGATCGGCCATCATGGGCAGGCGCATCAGCGGAATATGCAATGCGCCGCGCGCCTTTCCGGTCTGCGCCACCTCGGAATGGTCGCGTACGTCGATCAGGATCATCTGGCCGGATGCGACACGCGCAATCGCGTCCGCAATCGGCAGGGCAGGTGTGGTCTGGCGTTTGAAACCGAACATCTGGCAGGTCCTTTCTGCACGAAAATACACTCTCGCGGTATCTGGGCGGTGGTGGATCCCAGTCAAGGCTTTCTGCCATATAAATTCTAAAAATGGAATATTAAAAGATGCCCGAATGCGCGCTTTGTCGCCAATTGCCTGTGAAACGGGCGGTTCATGCGGGCGCAGCCCCGGTTGACCCCAGAGGTAAAATCGGATGTTCTTGACTTGTTCTTAACTTTGCATTGGAGACTCGGCGCGGCTCCTCTATCTATGCAGGGCTGAACGGGGGCGGATATGGCTGATCTCAAGAAAATCGAAGTGCGCGGCGCGCGGGAACACAACCTCAAGAACATCGACGTGGACATTCCACGCGATCAGCTGGTGGTGATCACGGGCCTGTCGGGCTCGGGCAAATCCAGCCTGGCCTTCGATACGATCTATGCCGAAGGGCAGCGCCGCTATGTCGAAAGCCTGTCGGCCTATGCCCGCCAGTTTCTGGACATGATGCAAAAGCCCGATGTGGATCACATCAGCGGCCTGAGCCCGGCGATTTCCATCGAACAGAAGACAACGTCGAAGAACCCGCGTTCGACCGTCGGCACGGTCACGGAAATCTACGACTACATGCGCCTGCTGTTCGCCCGCGTTGGCACCCCCTACAGCCCTGCAACCGGCCTGCCGATCGAGGCGCAGCAGGTGCAGGACATGGTTGACCGCGTCATGGCCATGCCGGAAGACACCCGCGCCTATCTGCTGGCCCCGATCATCCGCGACCGCAAGGGCGAGTATCGCAAGGAATTCCTAGAACTGCGAAAGCAGGGCTTTCAGCGCGTCAAGGTCGACGGGCAATTCTACGAACTGGACGAGCCGCCCACGCTGGACAAGAAATTCCGCCATGACATTGACGTGGTGGTCGACCGCCTGGTGATCCGACCGGGTCTTGAAACCCGGCTTGCCGACAGTTTCCGCACCGCACTCGATCTGGCTGACGGTATCGCCATCCTGGAAACCGCGCCCAGCGAGGGTGAACCGGAGCGCATGACGTTTTCGGAAAAATTCGCCTGCCCCGTCAGTGGTTTCACCATCCCCGAGATCGAGCCGCGCCTTTTCTCCTTCAATGCGCCTTTCGGGGCATGTCCCGCCTGTGACGGTCTGGGGGTAGAACTGTTCTTCGACGAACGCCTGGTCGTGCCGGATCAGAATCTCAAGATCGTGGACGGCGCGCTGGCCCCCTGGCGCAAGGGAAAAAGCCCCTATTTCACCCAGACGATCGAGGCGATCGCGAAACACTACGAATTCGACAAGAACGCGCGCTGGAAGGAACTGCCGGAACATGTGCAGCAGGTCTTCCTCTATGGCTCGGCCGGCGAAGAGATCGCGTTCCGCTACGATGAAGGCGGCCGCGTCTACCAGGTGTCCCGCGTCTTTGAAGGGGTGATCCCCAACATGGAACGCCGCTACCGCGAAACCGATAGCGCCTGGATCCGCGAGGAATTCGAGAGGTTCCAGAACAACCGCGCCTGTGGCGCCTGCGGCGGTTTCCGCCTGCGCCCCGAGGCGCTGGCCGTACGCATTGGCCCCGCCAAAGGTGCGCCGGACAAGCTTCGGCACGTTGGGCAAGTGGTGCAGATGTCGATCCGCGAGGCGTTTGACTGGTGCCAGACCGTCCCGGACTACCTGACACCCCAAAAGAACGAGATCGCCCGCGCCATCCTGAAAGAGATCCGCGAGCGTCTGGGCTTTCTCAACAACGTGGGTCTGGAATATCTGACCCTCAGCCGTAACGCGGGCACGCTGTCAGGCGGGGAAAGCCAGCGTATTCGCCTGGCCAGCCAGATCGGCAGCGGCCTGACGGGCGTGCTCTATGTGCTCGACGAGCCCTCCATCGGCCTGCACCAGCGCGACAATGACCGCCTGCTTGGCACGCTCAAGAACCTGCGCGATCAGGGCAATACCGTGATCGTCGTGGAACATGACGAAGAGGCGATACGCCTTGCCGATTATGTCTTCGACATCGGCCCCGGCGCCGGTGTGCATGGCGGTCAGGTCGTGGCCCATGGCACGCCGGATCAGATCATCGCCGATCCCGCCAGCCTGACCGGCCAATATCTGTCGGGCGCCCGCCGGATCGAGGTGCCCGTGACACGCCGTCAGGGCAACAAGAAGAAGATCACCGTGGTCAAGGCCAGCGGCAACAACCTGCGCGATGTGACGGTTGATTTTCCGCTGGCGAAATTCGTCTGCGTGACGGGCGTGTCGGGGGGGGGCAAATCCACCCTGACCATCGAGACATTGTTCAAGACAGCCTCGATGAAGCTGAACGGCGCACGTCAGACGCCTGCACCCTGCGAAACGATCAAGGGGCTGGAGCATCTGGACAAGGTCATCGACATCGACCAGCGCCCGATCGGGCGCACGCCGCGCAGTAACCCGGCGACCTACACCGGCGCCTTCACCCCGATCCGCGACTGGTTCGCCGGCCTGCCAGAGGCCAAGGCGCGCGGCTACAAACCCGGCCGCTTCAGCTTCAACGTCAAGGGCGGACGCTGCGAGGCCTGCCAGGGCGATGGCGTCATCAAGATCGAGATGCACTTCCTGCCCGATGTCTATGTGACCTGCGAAACCTGCAAGGGCGCGCGCTATAACCGCGAAACGCTTGAGGTGAAGTTCAAGGGCAAAAGCATCGCCGATGTGCTTGATATGACAGTGGAAGATGCACAGACCTTCTTTCAGGCCGTCCCCTCCATCCGCGAAAAGATGGATGCGCTGATGCGCGTGGGCCTTGGCTATATCAAGGTCGGTCAGCAGGCTACGACCCTCTCGGGTGGCGAGGCGCAGCGCGTGAAACTGTCCAAGGAACTGGCCAGGCGGTCCACGGGGCGCACGCTCTATATCCTGGATGAACCGACCACGGGGCTGCATTTCGAAGATGTACGCAAGCTGCTGGAAGTGCTGCACGAACTGGTCGATCAGGGCAATACGGTGGTGGTGATCGAACATAATCTGGACGTGGTGAAAACCGCCGACTGGATCATCGACATCGGCCCCGAAGGCGGCGATGGCGGCGGCGAACTGGTCGCCACCGGCACGCCCGAACAGGTGGCCGAGGAACCGCGCAGCCACACCGGCCATTACCTCAAACCGATGCTGGCAGGCGCCCGCGTCGCGGCCGAGTAGGGCCGCGCATGCGGTTGGGCCTTGCACTGGGATCGGGTGGGGCACGCGGCTGGGCGCATGTCGGTGTCCTGCTGGCCCTGCGCGACCTGGGCATCCGGCCCGATGTGGTGGCAGGCACGTCGATGGGCGCGCTGATCGGCGCGGTCTGGGCCGCCGGTTGCCTGGACGAGATGGAGGGCTGGGCCCGCAGCCAGACCCGCGCCGATATCTTGGCGAAGATGGATTTCAGCTTTAGCGGGGGCGGGCTGATGCGCGGCAGCGTGGTGATGCAGGTCCTGTCCGATCTGGGCGTCCCCGACACCTTCGAGGAACTGGAGCATCCGCTGATCGTCGTGGCCACCGACATGACATCGGGGCGCGAAGTCTGGCTGCAAAAGGGTTCCTTGCATCACGCGGTGCGCGGATCTGTATCAATTCCGGGCATTCTCAGCCCCTATTGGCACGACGGCAAATGGTTGCTGGACGGGGGGCTGACCAACCCTGTTCCAACCTCGGCATGCCGGGCCCTGGGCGCGGATGTGACCATCGCGGTCAATCCGAATGCAAAGCCGGAAAACGCCCTCTGGCGGCAGCCGCCAACCGGCGAGAGTTTCTGGGAGCAGTTGTCGCAGAAAACCATGCTGTCGCATATCGTGTCGCCACTGCAAGGCATGCTGGGCGAAGAAGAGGCCAGCAAGACCCCCAAGCCGGCCGCGCCGAACTATGCCGAGGTCGTCTCGGTTTCGATCGACATCATGACCGAATTCGTCCGCAAGGCCCGCGCCGCATCGGATCCGCCCCATCTGACGCTGAATATGGAACTGGGAAAGATTTCGCTGCTGGAAATGCACCGCGCCGGCGAGGCGATCGACGCCGGGCGCCGCTTGGTGGCCGATCAGTCACAGGCGATCAAGGCATTGTGCAAGACCGCCTGAGACTCGGGTCATTGCATCAGGTCTGCGATTGCGCCGATCAGGTTCAGGATCTTGCCGGTTTCCCTGTCGACCTGGATGACATAGCCGTTTCGTTCGTAATAGGTGCGGCGCGGGTCCAACCCGTATCGCGACGGTGTGCGTATCACGATGAACCCGTCGGGTAGCGAATCGCCGATCCGATAGGCCTGTTTTGCCTGGCCGGGGGGGATGCAGGGCGGGTTTTTCTTGGCCAGCCCCGGCGGGCAGCCCTTGGCGGACACGGTCGTGACGCTCAGGGTGTCGGATGCAATGACAAAGCCCGGCTGCTCCGCCATGGCGGCAACGGGCAGCATCAGGGCAAGGCCTGCTGAAAACAGGGTCAGGTGTTTGGGCATGACGGCTCTCCTTTAACGGGATAAATAGTCATGTCCGGTTGAATAGACAAACCTGCCCGCGCCAGGCTGCGCGGTTTCCCGCGCAGACCGTCAAAGATGCCGCGTTACCGATTCACCGAACAGGTGTTGATGCCCAGGATCGCATAGGGCGGGCACCAGCCGATCAGCCCTGTTCCCAGCGGGATGATGCCCAGCAGGTACAGCCAGCTATAAGCGCCATCGGAGTTGAAGGCGTAACCGATCAGGAGCGCGAGCCCCAGAACGATCCGGGCGATGCGGTCGATGCCGCCGACATTCTTGGTCATGACGTCCTCCATTGGTTGGTCATGACGGGGATATTACCCCGAGTCGCCCATCCTGTCTGTGACACAGTCACATCTCCGCATGCGCCAGGTCCGACAGGGCGGTACGGTCGATCACCACAACCTGACCGCGCGCGGTGCGGACCCATCCCTTGCGCGCCCAGGCGTCCAGCCTGCGGCTGACCACCTCGCGCGCGGTGCCCGCCTGTGCGGCAAGTTCGCTATGCGTGGCCTGAACCGGACCATCCTCGGACAACGCCAGAAGCCGCGCCGCCAGCCGGCATTCCGCGCGGGTGAAAGCCACCGTTTCAACCAGTTTCAGCATGTCGGCCATCCGGTCCGCGAAGGCGCCAAAGACCAGCGATCTGAACGGGGCGGATTTGTCCAGCAAATCCAGAAACAACGCACGCGGGATCACGACAAGCCGCGTGTCGCGCACGGTCTCGGCCTCGGCCGAATACGCGGCGTCCGACAACAGGCCAAAGGTCGTCTGCACGCAGGCTTGACCCGGCGCCACGGAATAAAGCAGCATCTCGCGCCCCGACGCCCCTGTCAGCGAGACATCGACCTGACCCGACAGGACCACCGCATATCCCTGCGCCGCGTCTCCGGGGCGGAAGATCACCGCGCCGGGCGGCAGGTCGACAGGGTGCAACGCCTCCAGCCGCGACCGATCACGCGGATCAAGGCCCGCAAGGGCAGGGGCCGCGTCCAGCCAGCTCAACCGCGGCCGCGTTTTTCAAACCGGGGCAGCATGGCGCTGAAATCCATGCCGCGGCCACCCTCGGCCTCGACGAATTGCGCGTAGAGGTCAGCGGCGGCCTTGCCCATGGGCGTGTCGGCATCGGCGCTTTCGGCCGCTTGCTGCGACAGGCGCAGATCCTTCAGCATCAGTTCGGCCGCGAACCCGGGCTTGTAGCCATTATCGGCAGGGCTTTGCGGCCCCACGCCCGGCGCCGGGCAATAGGCGTTCATCGACCAGCTATAACCGGACGAGGTTGACACCACATCGAACATCTTCTGCCGGTCCAGCCCCAGCTTGTCGGCCAGCGCGAAAGCCTCGCAGGTGGCGATCATGGTCACGCCCAGGATCATGTTGTTGCAGATCTTGGCGGCCTGTCCCGCACCGGCCGCGCCGCAATGCACGGCCTTCTGGCCCATAATGTCAAAGAGCGGCTTGGCCTTGGCAAAAGCCGCCTCGGACCCGCCCGCCATGAAAGTCAGCGTGCCCGCCGTCGCACCGCCCGTACCACCCGACACGGGCGCATCCACGGCCAGCAACCCTGCCGCCTCGGCATCCGCCGCCACCGCGCGGGCGCTCTCCACATCGACGGTCGAACAATCGACCAGTGCCGCGCCCTTGGTCATGGCCGGGATCACCTCGGCGGCGACAGCGCGCAGGATCGCCCCATTGGGCAGCATGGTGATGACCACATCGGCCCCTTTGGCGGCCTCGGCGGCGGATAGGGCCGTGGTGACACCCTCAACCGTGACACCGGCCGTATCAAAACCCGTCACCTCATGCCCCGCCTTGACCAGGTTGGCCGCCATCGGCGCGCCCATATTGCCAAGCCCGATAAATCCGATCTTCATGTCATGGTCCTTTCAGAGGCTGAGAGCATCCTTGCCCAGCGGTGCCAGCATCTCTGACACGGCCGTGGCAGGCAAGGTTTCGATTGCATGTTTCCAGACCGGCTTGCGGTCCTTGTCGATGATCGCGGCGCGGATCCCTTCCAGGAAATCGCCATGCTCCATCGCGCGGGCGGTAAAGCGATACTCCAGATCCAGCGCATCGCGGATCGTGGTGCCGGGAGCGCGCAGGCGGGTCAGAATCTCCAGCGTGCAGGCCATGGACAGTGGCGAATTGCGCCCCGCCGCCTTCAGCGTATCGGCCGCAAAGGGGCCGTCATCGCGCTGAAGACTGGCAAAAACCGACAGGAGCGTTTCGCCCGCGAACAGCCTGTCGATCTGGTCCTGCACACCGCTCAGCGACCCTTGCGGCGCTGTTGCGCTGGCTGTCGCCACCGCGCCCGCATCGCCGGTTTCACACAGCCTGGCAATCAGCCCGGCCCAACGGTCCTGGGGCACGTAATGATCGGCAAAGCCCGCAAGGATCGCATCGCCGGCCTCCATCCGCGCGGCGGTCAGCCCAAGGTATTCGCCCAGCCGCCCCGGCGCCCGCGCCAGCAGCAGCGAGCCCCCCACATCCGGCACCAGCCCGATGCCGCATTCCGGCATGGCGATGCGGCTCGTCTCGCCCACCACCCGGTGGCTGGCATGGCAACCAAGGCCCACGCCGCCGCCCATGGTAAAGCCCTGCATCAGGCTGACGATGGGTTTGGGGTATTCGGCCAGTTTCGCATTCAGGCGATATTCATCGGCCCAGAACTTCCGACCATAGGCGAAATCCCCGGCCTTGCCCCTGGCGTAAAGATCGGCGATGTCGCCGCCCGCGCAAAACGCTTTCTCGCCCGCCGCATCCAGCACCACCAGCGCCACGCCCGCATCGTCGCGCCACTGATCCAGCGCCGCCTCGACCGCCAGCACCATCTGATAGGTCGCGGCATTCAGCGCCGCAGGCCGGTTCAGCGTAATCCGCCCCGCGCGCCCCTCGATCCTGATGTCGATATCGCTCATCTGTCGGCCAGCATCTGGCGCGCCACGATCACGCGCATGATCTCGTTCGTGCCCTCAAGGATCTCGTGCACGCGCAGGTCGCGCACCAGTTTCTCGATCCCGTAATCGGCCAGATAGCCATAGCCGCCATGCAGTTGCAGGCATTGGTTCACGATGCGCGAACCTGCCTCGGTCACGAATTTCTTGGCCATGGCGCAAAACTTGGTCGCATCCGGCGCGCCCTGGTCCAGCTTCCACGCCGCCTGCCGCAGAAAGGTCCGCGCGGCCTGCAACTCGATCTCCATGTCGGCCAGCCGGAACTGCAGCGCCTGGAACTGGTCGATCGGTTTGCCGAAGGCCTTGCGCTCGCCCATATAGGCCAGCGTCATGTCCAGCGCCTGTTGCGCCGCGCCCAGCGAACAGGCCGCTATGTTTAGCCGCCCGCCGTCCAGACCCTTCATCGCATAGGTGAACCCTTTGCCTTCCTCGCCCACCAGATTGTCGGCAGACACAAGGCAATCGTCGAATTGCACCTGCCGCGTGGGTTGGCTACGCCACCCCATCTTGTCCTCCAGCCCGCCAAAGGTCAGGCCCTTGGCACCGTCCTCGACGATCACCGTGGATACACCCTTGGGCCCGTCCTCGCCGGTACGCACCATCACCACATAGGCGTCGGAATACCCCCCGCCCGAGATGAAGGCCTTGGTCCCGTTCAGCACATAGCCCTCGTTGGTGCGCGCCGCGCGGGTCTTCAGGGCCGCCGCATCCGATCCCGATCCCGGTTCGGTCAGGCAATAGGACAGCACCGTCTCCATGCTCAGCACCTGCGGCATGTAGCGCGCCTTCAGATCGTCCGACCCGAAACTGTCCAGCATCCGCGCGCACATGTTGTGGATCGACAGGAACGCCGCGACCGAAGGGCAGGCCATGCTCAACGCCTCGAAGACCAGCGTGGCATCCAGCCGGCTCAGACCCGCGCCACCTGACTCCTCGGACACGTAAAGCCCGCCGAACCCCAGCGCGCCCACTTCCGGCCACAGCGCCTTGGGGATCGTGCCCGCCGCCTCCCAGGTCCGCGCATGGGGGGCGATATGTTCCTGCCCGAAGGCGCGCGCCATGTCGAAGATGGCGCTTTGTTCCTCGCTCAGTGCGAAATCCATGGTCTCTCCTCCTCAGAAGGCCGAATTGAACGCATGTTTAATTCTGAACTGTTGCAGCAGTTTTGCAAGTGCGACACGACATCCCGCAGGACAGCGCGCCCCGCTTCATCGTTCCTCAAATACTCGAACCCGGCCGCATACAGCAAAACGGCCCCCGATGGATCGCACCGGGGGCCGCGCAGCCGATCAATCCATCGGCTTGAAGTTGAAGGCCGCGCCATCCTTGATGCCGGACGGCCAGCGCGAGGTGATCGTCTTGGTGCGCGTGTAGAACTTGAACGCATCCGGCCCGTGCTGGTTCAGGTCGCCAAAGGCCGATTTCTTCCAGCCGCCGAAAGTGTGATAGGCCAGCGGCACCGGGATCGGCACGTTGACGCCGATCATGCCGACATTGACACGGTTGGCGAAGTCGCGCGCCGCATCACCGTCGCGGGTGAAGATCGCGGTGCCGTTGCCGTACTCATGATCCATCGCCAGACCCAGCGCTTCCTCATAGGATTGCGCGCGCACAACCGACAGGACCGGTCCGAAAATCTCCTTGCGGTAGATGTCCATGTCGCGTGTCACGCGGTCGAACAGATGCGGGCCGACAAAGAACCCGTCCTCATAGCCCTGCAGGTTGAAGTCGCGCCCGTCGATCACCAGCTCCGCGCCCTGCGCCACACCGGATTCCACCAGCTTGAGGATATTGGCCTTGGCAGCCGCCGTGACCACGGGGCCGTAATCCACATCCTTGCCCGCCGTGTAGGGCCCGACCTTCAGCGCCTCGATGCGGGGCACCAGCTTTTCGACCAGGCGGTCGGCGGTCTCATCCCCCACCGGCACCGCGACCGAAATCGCCATGCAGCGTTCGCCGGCCGCACCATAGCCCGCGCCGATCAGCGCGTCGGCGGCCTGATCCATGTCGGCGTCGGGCATGATGATCATGTGGTTCTTGGCGCCGCCGAAGCACTGCACGCGCTTGCCGTTCGAACAGCCGCGACCGTAGATATATTCCGCGATCGGGGTCGATCCGACAAAACCGATCGACTGGATCACCGGATGGTCAAGAATCGCATCCACCGCTTCCTTGTCGCCGTTCACGACCTGCAGGATGCCCTTGGGCAGGCCCGCTTCTTCCATCAGTTCGGCCAGCATCAGCGGCACGGAAGGATCACGCTCCGACGGTTTCAGAATGAACGCGTTCCCGCAGGCAATCGCAGGCGCGAACATCCACATCGGGATCATCGCCGGAAAGTTGAAGGGCGTGATGCCCGCCGTCACACCCAGCGCCTGGCGCATGGAATACATGTCGATGCCGGGGCCGGCGCTGTCGGTGAATTCACCCTTCAGCAGCTGCGGCGCACCGATGCAATATTCCACCACTTCCAGACCGCGCTGCACGTCGCCGGCGGCATCGGGCAGGGTCTTGCCGTGCTCGCGGCTCAGCGCTTCGGCCAGCTTGTCCATGTCGCGGTTCAGCAGGTCCACGAATTTCATCATCACCCGTGCGCGGCGCTGCGGGTTCACGGCGGCCCAGGCGGGCTGCGCCTTGGCGGCAACCTCGACGGCATAGGCCATCTCTGCGGCATTGGCCAGCGGCACGCGTGCCTGCACTTCGCCGGTGGCGGGGTTGTAGACATCGGCAAATCGGCCCGAGGTGCCCTTGACGTGGGCGCCACCGATGTAATGGGTCAGTTCCTGCATTGGAAAACTCCTCCTGAATCTGGGGTGCAGGATAGGCTTGCAAAATTGATCCGGAAAGGGGCAAGTTTCCAAAAAGGTTTTGCATTTTTGCAAAGGAGGTCCCGGATGGAAATGCAGTGGGATGATCTGAAGGTTTTTCTGGCGGTGGCGCGCACCGAAAGCCTGTCCGGGGCAGGCCGCGTGCTCAAGGTGGATCCGGCCACCGTGGGGCGCCGTGTCGCCCGGCTTGAAGAAGGTCTTGGCACGCCCCTCTTTGCCAAGTCGCCGCAGGGCTATGCCATGACGGATGCGGGCCAGCGCCTGCTGGCCCATGCCGAACGGGCCGAGGCGGCGATGGGCGCCGCGGTCGAGGAGCTGGCCGGGCAGGCCGGGGCGCTGTCGGGTCAGATCCGCATCGGCGCGCCGGACGGCTGCGCCAATTTCCTTCTGCCACAGGTCTGTGCCGCGATCATGGCCGACAACCCCGACCTGGAGGTGCAGATCGTGGCCCTGCCGCGTGTCTTCAACCTGTCCAAGCGCGAGGCCGACATGGCCATCGGCGTGAGCCCGCCCGCGGCGGGTCGCCTGACCGTGCAGAAGATCACCGATTACCGCCTGCACCTGGCCGCATCGCGCCGCTATCTGCGCCGCCACCCGCCGATCCTTGGCCTTGACGATCTGAAGGATCATCGGATGGTCGGCTATATCCCGGACATGATCTTCGACAAGGAACTGGACTACCTGACCGGGATCGGGGTCGAACGCGTGGCGCTGGCGTCGAATTCCGTCTCGGTGCAGTTCAACTGGATTCGCCAGGGCGGTGGCGTCGGCATCGTGCATGATTTCGCCATCCCCTCGGCCAAGGGTCTTGTCAGGCTGTTGACCGATCAGGTCAGCCTGACGCGCAGCTTCTACCTGATCCGCCATGCCGATGACCGCCGGATGGACCGGCTGAACCGCTTCGCCACGGCGCTGGCCGACGGCATCCGCCGCGAGGTCGCCCGCCTCGAGGCCGAGGTCTGATGCAACTTTGAAGGCAGTGATTTCTTGACAGGCTCTCGCCACTGATGGACGCTGGACAGATCACGTCCATCCTGAGGAGGAGGAGAGACCATGCTCGTTCATCAGATCCTGAAATCAAAGGGAAACCATGCCGTTTTCACGGTGACGCCCGGTACGCTGGTGTCCGATGCGGTGCAGATCCTTGCCGAAAAGCGTATTGGTGGCCTTGTCGTGTCGCGCGATGGTGTCTCTGTGGACGGGATCATTTCCGAACGTGATATCGTGCGGTCCCTGGCCCTGCGCGGCGCCGTGTGCCTGACCGAGGCCGTCGGGGACATGATGACGCGCAACCCGTCGTGCTGCGGCACCGGGGACAGCGCCGATGATGTGCTGTCGCGCATGACCGATGGACGTTTCCGCCACATGCCCGTGACCGAAGGCAAGGAACTGGTGGGAATCGTCACAATCGGTGACGTGGTCAAGGCGCGTATCGACGAGCTGGCAATGGAAAAGACTGCCCTCGAAGGGATGATCATGGGCCATTGACGGCGGGTCGGCGCGTCACGGGGCCGGCCTGCCTTGTGGCGGCCCTTGCAGAGATTGATGGTTTTTAGGGTTGCAAACCGGTTGGCAATAATATTGCGTGCCCCCCAGAAATAACCAGAAGACCACAGCACGGAGCCTGCCCATGCGTATCGGACTTTACCCCGGCACCTTCGATCCGATCACCTACGGGCATGTCGACATCATCCGCCGTTCGGCCACGCTGGTGGATCGTCTGGTGATCGGTGTCGCGATCAACCGTGACAAGGGCCCGATGTTCTCCCTCGAGGAACGCGTCGCCATGATCGAGGCCGAATGCGTTGCCCTGTCCGCTGAGACGGGAACCGAGATTGTGGCCCATCCTTTCGAGAATCTGCTGATTGACTGCGCCCGCGACGTGGGCGCGCAGATGATCGTGCGCGGCCTGCGCGCCGTGGCGGATTTCGAATATGAATTTCAGATGGTCGGCATGAACCGCGCGCTCGACAGCTCGATCGAGACTGTCTTTCTGATGGCCGAAGCGCGCCACCAGGCGATTGCCAGCAAGCTGGTCAAGGAAATCGCGCGCCTTGGCGGTGACGTGCACAAATTCGTGCCCCCCGCCGTGAATGTCGCGCTGCGGGCCAAGCTGGGCCAGACACCGCGCCCTCTCTGAAGTCTTAGCTGCGGCCCCCGGCGGCGATCACGCCCTCGGTCTCGCGGATGAACCGCGCGCAGGCCGCCGCCTGCGTGATCGGCAGCATATGCCCGCCTTCGATCACCTCAAGCCCGATATGGGGATGATCTGCCACCAGGGCGCGGCCATGCAGTTCGGCCTCAAGGATGCGATCCTCGGCCCCGAAAAGGATGCGGACGGGCACTTTGAGGCTGTCGTATTGCCCCGCCATCCAGCGCAGATCGCGCCCGGACGCCAGATAATCGCGTGACGTGCTGCGAAAGGATGCGGGCCTGAGCCCCAGAAGCGCGCCGCCCTGGATCGCATAGTTGTCCGGCACCTTCTCGGGCCCGAACACCTGATCCAGCACCTGCGGCGCGGTGCGGATCGCCATCGGGATCGCCAGCAGCCACGACATCGCGAACAGCTTGGCCCGCCCCTTGATGTTCAGCCCGGCGAAGGCGTCGATCGCGCCGGATGGCGGTTGCGTCAGCGGTGCCAGCAGCGCCAGACCGCGCGTGCGCGCGGGGTGGTCCATCGCCAGGCACAGTGCAATGGCGCCGCCAAGGGAATGCCCGACAATCAGCGGCCGCTCCAGCCCCAGCGCGTCGATCAGCGCGGCCACAGTGTCCGCCTGCGCGCGGGGATTGGCGGCCGCATCCTCGTCCCGGCTGGACCAGCCCATGCCGGGGCGGTCGATGACGATGACCCGGTGATCGCCCGTCAGCAAAGGCGTCAGGGCCATGTTGAAATTGCCCATCTGCCCGCCCAGCCCGTGGATCATCACGATGGCCGGCCCCGATCCTTCGTCCGTGTAATGCAGCCGCGTGCCGGGCAGGTCGATGAAACGCCCGCGCGGCGGGATCGCCAGTTCGGCCCCGCGTTTGGTGTTCCAGGTGAACCAGGCCAGCCCCGCCATCAGCAACAGCACGATGACGAGCAGGGCAAACAGGAACTGGATCATGGGCATGGCCTTTCAGGTGCCGGGTCAACCCCGAGGAAAAAGCGTGTATCGCAAGGAACAAGCCTGACCGCTCTAGCGCCAGAAGGCCAGCCATTCGATCAGCTCTGCCAGCTTTCGCAGCAGAAACAGCAGGTTTTCCCCGTCATACATCGCGGCATCAAGCCCGAGACCCGTCAGGATCAGCAGCCCAAGGCCGATGGCGATCTGGTTCGTCATTGCGCGTTGCCTGCCAAAAGATAAAGGGCTGCGACAGCTATGCCGCAGCCCCAATGCCCTTGCAAGCCTGTTGACCGGATCAGCCCAGCCGACCCATCAATGCCGCCACATCCGCCATCCGGCACGAGAAGCCCCATTCGTTGTCATACCAGGACAGCACACGCACAAGGCGCTTGCCGATCACCTTGGTCTGGTCCGGCGCGAAGATCGAGCTTTCTTCGGTATGGTTGAAGTCGATCGAGACCTTGGGTTCGGGATCATATCCCAGGATACCCTTCATCGCGCCGGCCGCGGCCTCGGCCACGATGGCGTTCACATCGGCCACGGTCACGTCCTTGCCCGCGACGAATGTCAGGTCCACGGCGCTGACATTGGGGGTCGGCACGCGAATGGCCGATCCGTCCAGCTTGCCATTCAGTTCCGGCAGCACCTCGCCCAGGGCCTTGGCCGCACCGGTCGAGGTGGGAATCATCGACATCGCCGCCGCGCGGGCGCGATAAAGATCCTTGTGGCGGCGGTCCAGCGTGGGCTGATCGCCGGTGTAGCTGTGGATCGTGGTCATGATGCCGCTTTCGATGCCGATGGCATCGTTCAGCACCTTGGCCAGCGGGGCCAGGCAGTTGGTGGTGCAGGACCCGTTCGAAATCATGGTCTCGCCAGCCGCCAGCGCATCGTGGTTCACACCGTAGACAACCGTGCGGTCCACGTTCTTGCCCGGTGCCGACAGCAGCACTTTCTTCGCGCCACGCTCCAGATGTTTCTTGGCCTTGGCGCCATCGTTGAAATTGCCGGTGCATTCCAGCACGACATCGACGCCGGACCAATCCAGCTCGTCCATGTCATAGGTCGACATCATCTCGATCCGGCCGGCGCCCAGATCCATCCAGCCCTCGCCGGTGGTCACCGGGTTGCCGAAACGGCCATGCACGCTGTCATAGCGCACCAGATGTGCGGCCGTATCCAGCGGGCCGGTCGCGTTCAGCTTGACCACGCGCACATCCTGCCGCACGCTTTCCGCGATATGCATAAGGGTGCAACGGCCGATCCGGCCAAATCCGTTGATGCCAAGCGTGATGGTCATGAGGCTCTCCTGCGTCTTGCGTGATTGCGCGGGATATATCCAACTGGCGCGCGCCCCGAAAGGTGAAAAGCGACGCCGCAGCGGCGGATTGACGCCAATCCATGTCTGAAATCAATATGTTAGCGCAAACCGTTTCGCTTCAGGCTATGGTTGCGCTAACGCTTTGGCTTGTCTTGGAAACTGCGCCTGTTACTCTGGCGGTCAAAGCAGGCAGGGGATGGGCATGAGCGGACTTTTGGCGCTACTGGATGATGTGGCGGCGATCGCCAAGGTTGCGGCAGCCTCGGTCGATGATGTGGTGGGGCAGGCCGCAAAGGCGGGGGCCAAGGCCGCGGGTGCCGTCATCGACGATGCGGCCGTGACGCCGAAATATGTGCATGGCTTCGCACCCGCCCGCGAATTGCCCATTGTCTGGCGCATCGCACGTGGATCGTTGCGCAACAAGCTGCTGATCCTGTTGCCGGCTGCCCTGGTTCTGTCGGCCTTCGCACCCATGCTGATCACGCCGCTGCTGATGCTGGGCGGGGCCTATCTGTGTTTCGAAGGTGCGGAAAAGGTGGCCCATGTCCTGTTCCCGCATGCCGATGCCCATGTCGCGGCGGATCTGGACACCGGCGATCCGCTCCACCTCGAAGAGGCACGTGTGGCGGGCGCCATCAAGACCGATTTCATCCTGTCGGCCGAGATCATGACAATCGCGCTGGCCGCGATCCCCGTCAGCACATTCTGGACCGAGGCGGCGACGCTTGCGATCGTGGGCATCGGCATCACCATCGCCGTCTATGGGGGCGTGGCCTTGATCGTGAAGGCCGATGACGCGGGCCTGTTCATGGCAGAGCGGGGCCGCCTTGGCCTGACGCGCAGTCTGGGGCGCGGCATCGTGCGCGGCATGCCGGGGTTTCTGAAAGGGCTGACCACGGTAGGGACGGCGGCGATGCTCTGGGTCGGCGGGTCCATCGTTGTCCATGGGCTGGAAGAGCTGGGCTTTGCCGCGCCCGCCCACCTGATCCATGATGCCGCGGCCGGTCTTGGCGCGATGGTGCCGCAGGCGCAGGGGGCCATCACATGGATCGCCACGGCGGCGATGGATGGCATTCTCGGCCTGGCCTTGGGCCTTGCGCTGATCCCGCTGGTCACGCGCGTCATCGCGCCGCTCTGGTCCGCCCTGACGGGAAAGGGCCGCCCCGCCTGATCGCGGAACGGCCCTTTCATCGTTCTCCAAATACTCGATAACAACGCCCGAAACCGGGCGCGCCGCTTCAGCCCAGCAGCGCCTTGACCTTGTCGGCCACGGCCTGCGGGGTGATGCCGAACTGCTCGTAAAGCACCTCTGCCGGGGCGGATGCGCCGAAGTCATGCATCCCCACAAAACCCGACTTCTCGCGCTTGCCGCCCTGACCGAACAGCCAGCGGTCCCAGCCGAACCGGATCGCGGCCTCGACCGCCACGCGGACGGGGCCTGCGGGCAGAACGCGGCGGCGATATGTCTCGTCCTGTTCCTCGAACAATTCCCAGCAGGGCATGGACACGACGCGGGTGCCGATGCCTTCGGCCTCCAGCAGGTCGCGCGCGGCCATGGCGATCTCCACCTCGGATCCGGTGGCCATCAGGATCGCCTTGCGCTTGCCGGTCGCATCGGCCAGCACATAGGCGCCCTGCGCGGTCAGGTTCTTGGACTTGTGCGCGGTACGCAGCGTCGGCAGGTTCTGGCGCGTCAGCGACAGGACGGATGGCGTTTCCTTCGAGGTCAGCGCCAGTTCCCAGGCCTCGGCGGTTTCCACCGTGTCGCAGGGGCGGAACACCCAGGTGTTGGGGGTGGCGCGGCTGATCGCCAGATGCTCGACCGGCTGGTGGGTCGGGCCATCCTCGCCCAGGCCGATGCTGTCATGGGTCATCACGAACACGGTCGGGATCTTCATCAGGGCCGCCAGGCGCATCGCGGGGCGCGCATAGTCGGTAAAGCACATGAAGGTGCCGCCATAGGGGCGGATGCCGCCATGCAGGGCCATGCCGTTCATCGCGGCCGCCATGCCATGTTCGCGGATACCCCAGTAGACATAGCGCCCCTTGCGGTTGTCGATGTCGAACACGCCCAGATCGCCGGTCTTGGTATTGTTCGACCCCGTCAGGTCGGCAGAGCCGCCGACGGTCTCGCCCAGCACCGGGTTCACGACCTCCAGCACCATTTCACTGGATTTGCGGGTGGCGACCGAGGGCGCGCTTTCGCTGATCTGCTTTTTCAGCGCGCGGATCACGGCGGACAGGCGGGCCGGGACCTCACGCGCATAGGCGCGGGTGAAATCGTCCCGCTTCTTGCCGTTCAGGCCGGCAAGGCGGGTTTCCCAGGCCGTGCGCTCTGCCGCGCCGCGGCGGCCGATCATGTCCCATGCGGTCTTGATGTCGGCAGGCACTTCGAAGGGGCCCGCGCTCCAGCCGTAGGCGGCCTTAGTATCGGCGATCAGCTTGGGATCGGTCAGCGCGCCATGCCCCTTGGAGGTGTCCTGCGCCGAGGATCCCAGCGCGATATGCGTCTTGCAGGCGATCATCGAGGGCTGTGCGGTCTTTTTCGCCGCCGTGATGGCCGCGTCGATGGCCAGCGGATCATGGCCGTCGATCTCCTGCACGTCCCAGCCCGAGGCGCGGAAGCGCGCCACCTGGTCGGTGCGGTCCGACAGCGACACCTTGCCGTCGATGGTGATGTCGTTGTTGTCCCAGAACACGATCAGTTTCGACAGCGCATGCCGTCCGGCGATCCCGATCGCCTCCTGGCTGATGCCTTCCATCAGGCAGCCGTCTCCGGCGATGACATAGGTGTGGTGATCCACGATCTTGGCCCCGAAACGGGCGCGCTGGATTTCCTCGGCCATGGCGAAACCAACGGCATTGGCAATCCCCTGGCCCAGCGGGCCGGTCGTGGTTTCAATGCCCGTGGCATGGCCATATTCGGGATGCCCCGCGGTTTTCGCGCCCCATTGGCGGAAATTGCGGATCTGGTCGATCGTCATGTCGGCATAGCCGGTCAGGTGCAGCAGCGCGTAAAGCAGCATCGAGCCATGGCCCGCCGACAGGATGAACCGGTCGCGGTCCGGCCAGTTGGGCGCGGCGGCATCGAATTTCAGATGCTTTTCGAAAAGCACCGTGGCCACATCGGCCATGCCCATGGGCATTCCCGAATGCCCCGAATTGGCGGCATGGATGGCATCCAGCGTCAGGGTGCGGATGGCGGCGGCTTTCATCCAGTGGTCGGGATGGGCGGTGCGCAGGGCGGTGATGTCCAAGAGGTAGGTCCTTCGTCTGGCGATATGACAGGATGGCTTGGGCGGTGTGATAGCAGCCTGCCGCGCAAGTTCAAGCGAAGGCTGTAACCCATTGTTGGCAAAGGGGGCGCATTTTGCCTATCCAGTTGCTAGAGTTTCCCGAAGCCCGCCGTCCGATGATTCGCGACAGGCTGGCCGAACGGGAAGAGCAGACTTCGGGTGAAAGGTGGGCCAATGAACGACATCGCCGAACTTGAACGCAGGATTGCCTTTGCGATGGAACGCATCGCCAAGGGAATCGAAAACCTGGACAAGGCCGCCGTGGCGTCATTGCCTGACAGTGACGCGCCGCAGGCCGCGACCGAGGATGAGATCGAGACGCTGCGCGCGCAACTGGCCGATGAACAGCTGGCCAATGCCCAGCTGGAAGAACGTGTCCGCGCCCTGCACCAGAAACAGCAGGCGATGGCAAGTCGCGCCGAAAGCGAACTGACCGCGCTGCGCGACGCAATCGGGCAGGTTGACGCCGAACTGGCGCGCCTGCGCAAGGCCAACGCACAGCTGCAGGAAAGCAATGCCGCCCTGCGCGCCGCCAACCAGGCCGGTGTGGGCGAGCCGCATCTGATCAACAAGTCGATGATGGCCGAACTGGAATCCATGCGCGCCGCGCGCCAGGTCGACCTTGCCGAGGTGCAGGCGATCAAGGGCGCGCTGGTGCCCTTGCTGCAAGACGAAGAGGAGGCGCGCTGATGCCCGAAGTTGAAATCAGGATCGGCGGCCGCGCCTTCGAGGTCTTTTGCCAGGATGGGGAGGAACATTATCTGCAAGCCGCAGCAAAAATGCTGGATACCGAAGCCTCGGTGCTTGCCGGTCAGATCGGGCGCCTGCCGGAATCGCGCATGCTGCTGATGGCGGGGCTGATGCTGGCCGACAAGACCGCAGGGCTTGAGGACAAGCTGCGCGAGGTCGAGGCCAGGATTGCCGAAAAGGAAGTCGAGCTTGCCGCCCTTGCCGCCCGCCCGGCACCCGAGCCGCAGAAAATCCAGGTGGCCGTGATCCCGCCCGAGGTCACGGAAACCCTGTCCGAACTGGCGGCACGAGCCGAAGCCCTGGCCGACGCGGTCGAAGACAAGGTCGGCTGATCACACGGCTGACTGATTGTCAGGCTGGCTGATGGGGCGACCGACAGAGGACTGACAAAGAAAAAGGCCCCGTGCGGGGCCTTTTTGCTGTGCTGCCATCTCTGCCGGATCAGGCGTTGGCTTCGCGGATCTTTTCGGCGGCATCCTTGTCGAAGCTGACGCCTTTCGCCTCGAATAGCTGATCCAGTTCGCCCGACAGGGTCATCTCGGTGATGATGTCGCAACCGCCGATGAATTCGCCCTTTACGTAAAGCTGCGGGATTGTGGGCCAGTCCGAGTAATCCTTGATCCCCTGGCGGATATCGGCATCAGCCAGAACGTTCACGTCCTTGAACGTCACGCCCATGTAATTCAGCACCCCTGCCACGCGGCTGGAAAAGCCGCACTGGGGCATTTCCTTGGTGCCTTTCATGAACAGAACCACGTCATTGGCCGTGACGGTTTCCTTGATCTGGGTGGTCGCGTCGGTCATTTGTCTTGTCCTTCGTCAGGCGAGGCGCAGCCTCGGGTGTCTGGTCAGTCCGGGCTTAATCCGGGGCCTTGGTGGTCAGGGCCAGGGCATGAAGCTGGCCGTTGGCCCCGTCCATCTTGCCCTTCAGCGTGGCATAGACCGCGCGCTGCTGCTGCACGCGGTTCATGTCCTTGAAAGAGGCGTCGATCACCTCGGCCGCATAGTGGTTCCCGTCCCCGGCCAGATCGGTGACGGTGATCTTCGCATGCGGAAAACCCGCGCGGATCAGGTCTTCGATTTCCTGTGCTTCGATGGCCATGTGGGATGCTCCTGTTTATTTGCATCAGATTTATGCCTTTGGCGCGCGCGCTGCAAGGGCAGGTCTTGCCCTCGGGCCGCTTTGACAAGCGTCGCGCGATCGGCCAAAGCTGCGCGGAAACCGGATGGAGGATCGGATGAAAGCCAAGGTCAGCTGGATCAACGGACGCGCCTTTCTGGGCGAGACAGGGTCGGGCCACGGTATCGTCATGGATGGCGCGCCAGAAGCGGGCGGCCGCAACATCGGCCCGCGCCCGATGGAGATGATGCTGCTGGGCCTGGGCGGCTGCACCGCCTTCGATATCGTGATGATCCTGGAAAAGGCCCGTGCCCGCGTGACCGGCTGCGAGGTGGAACTGGTCGGCACCCGCGCCGACGAGGAGCCCAAGGTGTTTACCGCCGTCAAGCTGGTCTACACGATCCGCGGTCATGACCTGAAACCCGCGCTGGTCGACCGCGCGGTGACCCTGTCAGCCGAGAAATACTGCTCGGCCTCCAGGATGTTCGAAAAGACCGCAATCCTGACCCACGAATGGAAGATCGAGCCGGCGTGATCTGATCGGGCCGGGCAGGGGGGGCTGTCTGCCCCCCAGGTTCAGCGGGGCTGAACCATCCCCCCGAGGATATTGCGGGCAAGAAGAAGCTGTTGCCGTCAGCCCAAAGCCGCTTCGAAAGCACCGCGATAGAGGGCGGACAGCTCCTCCAGCGGGGCTTCCGCACTGCCGAAGCGCAGGGTTTTGCCGCCGAACTTGCCAACCGTCTGGATCGTGACACCGGCCTTGCCCGCCGCGGTCATCAGCGCCTCGGCCTGGTCGAAGTTGCAGGCGATGAGGTAGCGGGCCTGATCCTCGCCAAAAAGCGCAGGCGTGTCCGACATGTCGATCTGCACGCCGACGCCCGCCGCCTCGGCCATTTCGAAGGCGGCCATGGCAAGGCCGCCGTCCGACAGGTCGGCGCAGGCGCGGATCAATGCGTGATTGGCGCGGATGAAATCGCCATTGCGCCGCTCGGCGTCCAGATCGACATGCGGCGCGTCGCCTTCCTCGCGGTTGAACACCTCGGCCAGAAGGGCCGACTGGCCCAGGTGGCCATGGCTGTCACCGACCAGAAGCGCCAGATGCCCGTCGCGCGCCTGGCCCAGAATGGCCTGGTCGATATGGGGGATGATCCCCACGGCGCAGATTGTCGGCGTCGGCAGGATGCCCTTGCCATCGGTTTCGTTGTAAAGGCTGACGTTGCCCGACACGATCGGCATGTCGAGCGCCGAAACGGCCGCGCCGATGCCTTTGATGGCGCCCACGAATTGCCCCATGATCTGCGGCTTTTCGGGGTTGCCGAAATTCAGGTTGTCGGTCGTGGCCAGCGGCTTGGCGCCCACGGCGGTCAGGTTGCGATATGTCTCGGCCACGGCCTGCTTGCCGCCTTCGAACGGGTTGGCGAAGACATAGCGCGGTGTCACGTCCGAGGTGAAGGCCAGCAGCTTGTCGGTGCCATGCACGCGGATCACGCCCGCGCCCAGACCCGGCGTACGCACGGTATCTGCCATCACCTGGCTGTCATATTGCTCATAGACCCACTGTTTTGCGGCGTAGTTCGGGCTGCCGATCAGCGCCTTGAGCCCGTCGATCGGGTCGATCCCCGGCACATCGCCCAGCGGCGCCGCGGGCGGGGTTTCCACCCAGGGGCGGTCATATTCGGGTGCCGTGCCCGACAGCGCCTTGAGCGGCAGATCCGCCTTGCAAACGTTATTGTGCATGATCAGGAAACGATCTTCTGCGATTGTTTCCCCAACGATGGCGAAATCCAGATCCCATTTGTCGAAGACGGCCTTGGCTTCGGCCTCTTTCTCGGGGCGCAGGACCATCAGCATGCGTTCCTGGCTTTCGGACAGCATCATTTCATAGGCGGTCATGCCGGTTTCGCGGCAGGGGACCTTTTCAAGATCCAGACGCACGCCCAGATCGCCCTTGTCGCCCATTTCCACGGCTGAACAGGTCAGGCCGGCCGCACCCATGTCCTGGATTGAGATCACGGCGCCGGTCTGCATCAGCTCCATGCAAGCTTCCATCAGGCGCTTTTCGGTGAAAGGATCGCCGACCTGAACGGTGGGGCGCTTTTCCTCGATCGTGTCGTCGAATTCGGCCGAGGCCATGGTCGCGCCACCGACACCGTCGCGGCCGGTCTTGGCACCCAGATATACGACGGGCATGCCTACGCCCGAGGCAGCGGAATAGAAGATCTTGTCGGCATCGGCGAGGCCCGCGGCAAAGGCGTTCACAAGGCAGTTGCCGTTATAGGCGGGATGAAAACGCACCTCGCCGCCCACGGTGGGCACGCCGAATGCGTTGCCATAGCCGCCGATCCCTTCGACCACGCCATGCACCAGCTGCCGTGTCTTGGGATGATCGGGCTGCCCGAAGGACAGCGAATTCATCGCGGCGATCGGCCGGGCGCCCATGGTGAAGACATCGCGCAGGATCCCGCCCACGCCGGTCGCGGCACCCTGGTAGGGTTCGATATACGAGGGGTGGTTGTGGCTTTCCATCTTGAAGACCACGGCCTGCCCGTCGCCGATATCCACCACGCCCGCGTTTTCACCGGGGCCGCAGATGACTTGCGGGCCAGTCGTGGGCAGGGTGCGCAGCCATTTCTTGGAGGACTTGTAGGAACAGTGTTCGTTCCACATGGCCGAGAAGATGCCAAGCTCGGTGAAGGTCGGCGCGCGTCCGATGATCTCGAGGATGCGCTGGTATTCGTCGGGCTTCAGCCCGTGTGCCGCGATCAGTTCGGGCGTGATGGCCGGTTCTTGCACCATGTCTTGCATGTCGTTCGTCCCCCTGGGCAGGTCTGCGCCGCCTCTTTACGACAAGGCTTTGCGCGGGGAAAGGGGCAGGGCGCCTTTGAAACAGACGCAAGGTATCGAAAAAACACCTCGCCCGGGGGCGCGGCAGCCCTACCTATGCGTCAGCCGGCGCTCTGCTGGCAGGTAACGGCAGAGGCAGCAGATGGATATCCTGACAATTCTGGGCAGCGGTCCCAATGTGATCCGGGCACAAGCCTGGCCACGCGCGGCCCTCGGGCATGTTCTGGCGATCAACAATGCCTGGCGCGTGCGCCCCGACTGGGATTCGCTGATCCATCCCGAGGATTTTCCACCCGATCGCCGGCCAGCCGCAGTGCAGCGCGGCCAAAGCATCGTGACCGCTGCCGATTACATCCCGGCCAATAACGCCTATGGCGGTGTTGTCTATGCCGGGGGCACCATGGCCTTTACGGCGGCGTATTGGGCGCTGTGGCGGCACCGGCCGCGGGTTCTGGCGGTGATGGGCTGTGACATGGTCTATCCTGTTGCCGTCAATACACATTTCTACGGCACGGGCACAGCCGACCCGCTGCGCCCCGATATGACCCTGCAGAGCCTAGAGGCGAAATCGGCGCGCATCCTGCTGCTGGCGGCGCGGCAAGGCTGCGCGGTCGTGAACCTGTCAGCGGATCAGAGCCGGCTGGTATTTCCCCGTGCCACGATCGGAACGCTGGACAGCCAACGCCCGTTGCAGGTGGCCGAGGCGGCCGTGCGCGCCGCCCTGCGCGCCGAGCAGGACCTTGGCGCGCGCGTGGTGTCGGGGCGTTACTGGCAGGAGGGTGGGCATCTTGATCCCGCGGCGCTTGCGGGTATCGACGCACGGTGGATGGATGCATGGCGTGCAACCGTCGGCCGCGCGCCTGTCGCGGCACTGCGGCGGCAACGCTGACACGGCCCGCACGGAGCTGCATCGCGCCCTGCCTTGCCGGGTATTGCCGGTCCCCGTCTTCCGTCTGGTCAAAAAAAAGGCCGAGCACTAAGCTCGGCCAAAGTCCAACAGGGAGGTATGATGGTGATGCGAACCTAATCAGCATCTCCGTCAAGTGCTGAATTAGGCATCCCTTTATGTACGATCAAGGCAAAATATGCTGCATCACGGCAAGGCGGCTATGCGTTCTGTGCATGGCTTGCTTAACCTGTTAGCTAACTTCCTGATCTTTCATCTGTTTGCGATAACTGACGATCTCGTCCTGCACGAAGTCGCGGAAAGCCGAGACGCGCTTGGACTGACGCAGCTCTTCCGGGTAGGCCAGAAACACCGGCACTTCGACGGATTCGATATCGGGAAGGATTCGCACCAGTTCGGGAAAATCATGGGTCAGGTAGTCGGGAAGCACACCGACCCCAAGGTCATGCAGCACCGCCTGCAGCACGCCGAAATAGTTGTTCACCGTCAGGGTGGACTGGATGTCATGGGTCATCAGGAACTGCACCAGATTGGCCCCGGCGCCGACCTGTGCCGACTGGGGGTTCTGGCAGATCAGGCGATGGCTGGCGATGTCCTCGATCCGTTCGGGGGCGCTGCGTTTGGCCAGATAGCTGGGCGAGGCGTAAAGACGCATCCGGATATGCATCAGCCGCTTGCGGATCAGGTCCGCCTGACTGGGTTCCTTCATGCGGATCGCCACGTCGGCTTCGCGCATGGGCAGGTCAAGAACACGCTCTTCCAGCATGAGGTCGATCTTGAGATCGGGGTATTTCTCATAGAGCCGGGTCAGGCGCGGGGCCAGCCACAGGCTGCCGAAACCCGTGGTCGTCGTGACGCGCAATTCGCCAAAAACCTCTTCCTCGCTATCGCGGATCCGCGCGGCGGCCGTTTCCAGCCGCTTGGCCATCGAGGACGTGGCGTCGAACAGCAATTCACCCTGTTCGGTCAGAATCAGTCCGCGCGCATGTCGGTGGAAAAGCGTGGTGTTCAGGCTGTCTTCCAGGGCGCGGATCTGCCGGCTGACCGCAGATTGAGACAGGTGCAGCGTATCGCCCGCGTGGGTCAGGCTGCCCGCATCGGCCACGGCATGAAATATTCTGAGTTTGTCCCAATCCATCAGCGCAACAATCCATCCCTGATCAATGTCTGTGTGAAACAGACCAAAAGCACCACCGCTCGACCGCCTTTATCGACGTATAACCCAACCACGTGTCAAAAAATAGTTTGGTAGGTCATTATTTGTGACCTAATATCGCGTTATAGTTAAAACAAGATCGCTCAGATGGGGAGATGCGCGATGACCCGGCAGGAAATCACTCTGAACGACAGATTCGACCTCGAGAAATCGCAGGTCCTTCTGAACGGCACGCAGGCCCTTGTGCGCCTCATGCTGATCCAGAAGGCGCGCGACGCGGCAGCGGGGCTGAACACGGCGGGGTTCGTGACGGGCTACCGCGGATCGCCGCTTGGTGCGGTCGACATGCAGATGAACCGCGCGGCAAAGCAGCTTGCGGCAGCGGATGTCACCTTCGAGGAAGGTCTGAACGAGGATCTGGCCGCGACCGCCCTCTGGGGGGCACAGCAGGCCGAATTGCGCGGCGAGGGGAAATTCGACGGGGTGTTCGGCCTGTGGTACGGCAAGGGCCCCGGCGTGGACCGTTCAGGCGATGTGATGCGCCATGCCAACATGGCGGGATCGTCCCGCCATGGCGGTGTGCTGATGGCGATGGGCGATGACCATACCGGCGAATCCTCGACCGTGCTGCACCAGTCCGAATGGGCCATGGTCGATGCCTATATGCCCGTTGTCAGCCCCGCCGGCGTGCAGGAGATCCTGGATTACGGCGTCTACGGCTATGCCTTGTCGCGGTTTTCGGGGCTTTGGGTGGGCCTCAAGACGATGAAGGACACGGTCGAGGCGACAGCCGTCGTCGATGGCCGCCCGGACCGCATGACGCTGGTGATCCCCGAATTCGAGATGCCCGAAGGCGGGCTGAACATCCGCCTGATCGACACGCCGCACGCGCAGGAAGCGCGGATGATCGACTACAAGCGTTTCGCCGCCGAAGCGTTTTCCCATGCCAACAAGATGGACAAGCGCGTCTGGGGCAAACCGGGTGCCAGGATCGGATTCGTGGCGGCGGGCAAGAACTGGCTGGATCTGGTTCATGCGCTGGCCCTTCTGAACATCGACGCGGCCGAGGCCGAGCGTCTGGGCATCACCACCTACAAGATCGGCCAGACCTTTCCGCTGGACATGAAGGGCTTTCACGACTGGGCCGAAGGGCTGGACCTGATCGTCGTGGTCGAGGAAAAGCGCAAGCTGATCGAGGTGCAGATCAAGGAAGCCATCTTTGACGACCGCCACGGTCGCCGTGTCTGGGGCTGGCACAAGGGCGGCGGGGCAGGGTCCATGCATGGCGAGGAGCTGTTCCCCACGCGCGGCGCGCTGGACCCGATCATGATCGCCGAGAAACTGGGCGGCATCCTGATCGACGAAGGCCGCAGCACCGATGGCATCAAGGCGGGCCTGTCCGCGCTGGCCGATGCGCGGCGCAATGACAACGCGCAGGAACTGGCCTCGCGCCTGCCCTATTTCTGTTCGGGCTGCCCGCATAACACCTCGACCAAGGTGCCCGAAGGCAGCCGCGCCTATGCCGGCATCGGCTGTCACTACATGGTGCAATGGATGGACCGATCGACCATCGGCGCCACCCATATGGGCGGCGAAGGGGCCAACTGGATCGGCGAGGCGAAATTCTCGACTCGCGATCACGTGTTCCAGAACCTGGGCGACGGCACCTATAACCATTCGGGCATCCAGGCGATCCGCGCGGCGCTCGCGTCGGATGTGAACATCACCTACAAGATCCTGTTCAACGATGCGGTCGCCATGACCGGCGGCCAGACCAACGAGGGCGGGCTGACCGCGCAGCGGATCGTGGCCGAGTTGAAGGCGATGGGCGTGCCCAATGTTGCCGTGGTCTATGACGAAAAGGAAGAACTGGACCTGTCCACCTTCCCCGCCAATGTCGAAAAGCACGAACGCGCCGAGCTGGAGACCGTTCAGGAACGCTATGCCGCGCTCAAGGGCGTGTCGGCCATCGTCTATGTGCAGACCTGCGCCGCCGAAAAACGCCGCCGCCGCAAGCGCGGCAAGTTCCCCGATCCCGACAAGCGCGTCTTCATCAATACCGATGTCTGCGAAGGCTGCGGCGATTGCGGTGTGCAATCGAACTGCGTGTCGATCGTGCCGGTGGAAACCGAACTGGGCCGCAAGCGGGCGATCGACCAATCCAGCTGCAACAAGGATTTCAGCTGTCTCAAAGGGTTCTGCCCGTCCTTCGTGACGCTGGAAGGGGCGACCCCGAAAAAGGCCGCCACCGCATCCGTGGACCTGCCGGATATGCCCCAGCCCGTGTTGCCCGCCATTGATGGTACCTTCAACGTGGTCATCACCGGCGTGGGCGGCACCGGCGTCGTCACCATCGGCGCCGTGCTGGCACAGGCCGCGCAGATCGACGGCAAGGGTGCGGGCATGATGGAAATGGCCGGCCTCGCGCAGAAAGGCGGCGCGGTGCATATCCACTGCCGTATCGCCGAACAGCCCGATGACATCAGCGCCGTGCGTGTGGCAACGGGCGAGGCTGACGCCCTGATCGGTGGCGATCTGGTCGTGTCCGCCGGGGCCAAGACGCTGGGCCTGACCCGCACGGGCCGCACCGGCGCGGTGGTCAACAGCCATGAGATCATCACCGGCGATTTCACCCGCAACACCGAATTCGCGCTGCCATCCGACCGGCTGGCCCTGGCGCTTGAGGCGCGTTTGCAGGACCGCGTGATGCTGTTCGACGCATCCGAACTGGCGCGCGTGACGCTGGGCGATTCGATCTTTTCGAACATGATGCTGTTCGGCGCCGCATGGCAGCGTGGGTTGATCCCGCTGAGCCATGAGGCGATCATGCATGCGATCAAGCTGAACGGTGCGGCGGTCGACAAGAACCAGCGCGCCTTCGAACTGGGTCGCTGGGCCGCGCTGCATCCCGAACAGGCGGCAGGCATGCTCAAGCCCAAGGTGATCGAACTGCCCAAGTCGCTTGAGGACAAGATCGCCTTCCGGGCGGATCATCTTGTCGCCTATCAGGGCAAGCGGCTGGCGAAACGCTATCGCAAGATGGTCGAGGGCATCACCGATCCGCGCCTGAAGGAAGCGGTCGCCAAGGGCTATCACAAGCTGCTGTCCTACAAGGATGAATACGAGGTCGCGCGGCTCTTGCTGACCTCGCAGGAAAAGGCGGCCGAGCAGTTCGATGGCGATTTCCGCATGACCTTCCACCTGGCGCCGCCGATCATCTCGAAGACCGGTCCCGATGGCCGCCCGATGAAACGAACCTTCGGGCCATGGATGGCGCGGCCGCTGCGTGTTCTGAAATCGCTCAAGGTGCTGCGCGGCACGCCGCTGGACATATTCGGGCGCACCGAGGAACGGCGCATGGAACGCGCGCTGATCAAGCAGTACGAGGCCGATATGGCCGATGTGCTGGCCAAGGTCACGCCTGACCGGATGGACGCCGCCGTGGCGCTGGCCGAACTGCCGCTGTCGATCCGTGGCTTCGGCCCGGTCAAGCAGGCCAACGAGGTCAAGGCCGCGAAACGGCGCGAGGAACTGCTGTCCGCCTTCCGCGATGGTGGCAAGGGCATGGCGCAAGCCGCCGAGTGATCCGCCCCCATCCTGAATCGCCCTGCAACGCCCGCCCCTGGCGGGCGTTGTCATGTCGCCTTCACGTAACCGTCACAGTCCCACGGCAGATTGCGCGCAAGGACCCCGCGCAGCCCGGAGCATCACGGCGTGACGACTCGATCCAGTATTGCCCGCGACATCAGCTATGCCCATTCCGCCAGCACACGTGGCGGCCGGGCACTGATCCGCCTGATGGAAAACGCGACGGGCCGGATCAGCCTGATCCGGCGCGCGGCAGGCTATGAACAGGAGGTGGCGCAAGGCCGCGACTTCTGGCAGGTGATGGTCGACCGCTATGGCCTGAGCCTTGATGTGGTGGCAGGTGGGCTGGACCTGATCCCGCGGACCGGCCCGCTGATCATGATTGCGAACCACCCTTACGGGATTCTCGACGGGTTGATGCTGGGGCATATCCTGGCGCGCACACGGCCTGATTTCCGCATTCTGGCGCATCACGTCTTTTGCAAGGCACCCGATCTGGCCGGGACGATCCTGCCTGTCGCCTTCGACGAGACCAGGACGGCCGTGCAGTTGAACCTTTCGACCCGCAGGACGGCGCTGGACTATCTGGCGCAGGGCGGTGCCATCGGTGTTTTCCCCGGCGGCACGGTTTCCACCGCCGCGACGCCCTTGGCACAGCCCATGGACCCCGGTTGGCGCAGTTTCACCGCGCGTATGGTGGCGAAATCGGGCGCGACGGTCGTGCCCATCTGTTTCGACGGGCATACCAGCCGCATGTTCCAGATTGCCAGCCACCTGCATTACACACTGCGTATGGGCCTGCTGATCAAGGAATTCGCCAAACGGGTGGACACGCCCGTGCGTGTCGCCATCGGCGCGCCGATCCCTGCCGACCAGATCGCAGCACGTGCGGGCGACAGCAAAGCAATGATGGATTTCCTGCGCAAAGCGACGTATGAGCTGTCTCCGACACCGCTTGAACCGGGCATGTACGGGTTCGAGTTCGAACAGAAACACCGGGCGTGATCCGTCGCGCCCTCGTACCAGGCGCAGCATGGCAGTAGGTATTTTCGACAGTGGTCTTGGCGGGTTGACCGTTCTTGAAGCGGTAACAAAACGGCTGCCGGACGTGCATTTCGTCTATTATGGCGACAATGCCCATGCGCCTTATGGCGTGCGCGATGCCGATGACGTCTACAACCTGACCAAAGCGGCGGTGGAATACCTGTGGCTGCATGGCTGCGATCTGGTCATTCTGGCTTGCAACACCGCCAGTGCGGCCGCCCTGCGCCGGATGCAGGAGGCCGGCGTGCCCCCCGGCAAGCGCGTTCTGGGCGTCTTCGTGCCGCTGATCGAGGCGCTGACCGAACGGCAATGGGGCGACAACTCGCCCCCGCGCGAAGTGGCCGTGAAACATGTGGCGCTTTTCGCCACCCCCGCCACCGTGGCCAGCCGCGCCTTCCAACGCGAACTGGCGTTTCGCGCCATCGGCGTCGATGTCGAGGCGCAGGCCTGTGGCGGCGTGGTCGACGCGATCGAGGATGGTGACATGATCCTGGCCGAAGCGCTGGTGCGATCCCATGTGGACGCGCTCAAGCGCAAGATGCCCCGCCCCGAGGCCGCGATTCTGGGCTGCACCCATTACCCGCTGATGCAGCAGGTCTTTCAGGATGCGCTGGGGCCGGAAGTGCAGGTCTACAGCCAGGCAAACCTGGTGGCCGAAAGCCTGGCCGATTACCTGGCGCGCCGCCCCGACATGCTGGGCAGCGGGCAGGAGGATGCGTTTCTAACCACCGGCGATCCGCGCCGTGTGTCGGACCGGGCCACGCAATTTCTACGCCGACAAATCACCTTTCGCTCTGCCGGTTGATCCCGGTCAAGGTTTGAGCTTGAATCCGGACAGATGATGCAAACGGCGCCGGCCTGCATGGCGGCGCAATCAAGGACAGATGACATGGCACATAACATCGCAATTCTCGGGGCTTCGGGCTATACGGGGGCGGAACTTGTCCGCCTGATCGCCACGCATCCGAATATGCGCATCACCGCGATGGGGGCCAATTCCAAGGCCGGGCAGGCCATGGCGGATGTGTTCCCGCATCTGCGCCACCTTGATCTGCCCGTTCTCCAGAAGATCGAGGAGATTGATTTCTCCGGCGTCGATCTGTGTTTTTGCGCGCTGCCGCATGCCACCTCGCAAGAGGTGATCCGCGATCTGCCCAAGACGCTGAAGATCGTCGATCTGTCCGCCGATTTCCGGCTGCGTGATCCTGCGGAATACAAGCGCTGGTATGGCAACGGCCATGCCGCGCTGGAATGCCAGGCCGAGGCCGTCTATGGGCTGACCGAATTCTACCGCGATGAAATCCGCGCCGCGCGCCTTGTGGCGGGCACGGGCTGCAACGCGGCCACCGGCCAATATGCGCTGCGCCCGCTGATCGCCGAGGGTGTGATTGATCTGGATGACATCATCCTTGACCTGAAATGCGCCGTGTCAGGCGCAGGCCGCAGCCTCAAGGAAAACCTGCTCCATGCGGAATTGTCCGAAGGTTATCACGCCTATTCCGTGGGGGGCGTGCACCGCCATCTGGGCGAGTTCGATCAGGAGTTTTCGGCCATCGCCGGCCGGCCCGTGAAGGTGCAGTTCACACCGCATCTGATCCCGGCCAACCGGGGGATCCTGGCAACCGTCTATGTCAAGGGCGATGCCGCGCGCATCCATGAGGTGTTGGCGCGCGCCTATGCGGATGAGCCTTTCCTTCAGGTGCTGCCCTTTGGACAGCATCCCAGCACCCGGCATATCCGGGGCTCGAACTTCTGCCATCTGGGCGTGGTGGCCGACCGGCGCGAAGGCCGCGCCATCGTGATCGCGGCGCTGGACAACCTGACGAAAGGTAGCAGCGGGCAAGCATTGCAAAACGCGAATCTGATGTTAGGTGAAGATGAAACCACGGGGCTGATGCTGGCCCCATGTTTCCCGTAACGCGCGGGACCCGAGGAGGAGACGCACCATGGCCATGAGTGGCTTGAAAAAGAAACGCCGGATCCAGATCGTGGCCCTTGCGGCCGTGGCGTTGCTGATCTCTACCGGTCTGATCGGTTACGCGATGCGCGACGGGATCAACTTTTTCCGGGCGCCCAGCCAGATCATCGCCGAACCGCCCGGCCCGAACGAAGTGTTCCGCATCGGCGGGCTGGTCGAAGAGGGCAGCATCGTGCGTGGCCAGGGCGAGACGGTGCGCTTCAGCGTGACCGATGGCGGCGCCAGCATTCCGGTGGTCTATACCGGCGTTCTGCCTGACCTGTTCAGCGAGAATGAAGGCATGGTCGGCACCGGCAGATTGATCGACGGCGTTTTTGAAGCCTCTGAAATCCTTGCCAAACACGATGAAACCTACATGCCGGCCGAAGTGATCGACGCACTCAAGGAACAGGGGATCTACAAGGATCCCAAGGCCGAAGGCGCCGACAGCTAAGCCAAGCCCGCGCGACCCGCGCGCACCGTTTCACTGCCGTTAACCCTGATGCATCAGCCTGACCCGAACAGTCCGGGGACAAGGCCGCATGCATAACGTCAGACAGATAGCAGAACAGATCGTCGCCCGCGAGGGCGGTTTCGTGAACGATCCCGCCGATCCGGGCGGGGCCACCAAACATGGCGTAACCATCGGCACGTTGCGCCGCCTGGGGCTGGACATCACGGGTGACGGGGCTGTGGCCATCGACGATGTCGAGTCGATGACACCCCCCCGCGCAGCGGATATCTTCGTGGATCACTACTTTCTGCGGCCCGGACTGGACAAGCTGCCAACCGGCATCCAGGCCAGCGTCTTTGACATGTATGTGAATGCGGGCGCCAATGCGGTGAAGATCCTGCAACGCATGCTGCGCCAGATGGGCCAGCCGGTGACGGTCGACGGGATCGTCGGGCCGCAGACCATTGCCGCGGCGCAGGCCGCCCATGCCGCCGCACCGCACCATCTGGCCGATGCCTACGGGATCGCGCGCCGCAACTATTACCTGCGGCTGGCCGATCTGCGCCCCGCCAGCCGGAAATTCGCACGCAGCCGCAGCGGCGGCAAGGGCGGCTGGGTTCTGCGCGCCGAGGAATTCATCCATCCCCGCTATCACCTGAGCGCGGCGGAATTCACAGCGAGGGTTGCACAATGGCAGTGATCGACACGATTCTGGGCGCGGTGTTCGGCGGCGGGCGCAACGTGCTGCGCGAAACCGCCGAGGTGTTCCGCGAGAATGCCGAAGAAGGCGCAGGCCGCGAGATCGCGCTGCGGCAGGCCGCGCTGGCGCAGTTCGGTGCGGAATTCACGCTTGCTCGCCAGGGCTGGTTCGACCGCGCGGTGGACGCGGCCAACCGCCTGCCGCGCCCGCTGATGGCCTTGGGAACGCTGGGGCTGTTCGTTTCGGCCATGGCCGATCCGGTCTGGTTTGCCAGTCGGATGCAGGGGATCGCGCTGGTGCCCGAACCGCTCTGGTGGCTTCTGGGGGCGATCGTGTCCTTCTATTTCGGGGCGCGCCACCAGGCCAAGGGACAGCAGTTCCAGTTGCGTGTGGCCCAAAGCATGGCGCAGGTGCCGCGCGTTGTGGAAAACCTCAAGGCTTTGCAGGGGCTTGACGCGGGCAGGGACGCGGGCAGGGGCACTGGCACTGGCACGGGCACTGGCACGGGCACGGGCGCGGTAAGGGACGCTGGCCCTGACGCCGGCCCTGACGCGGGCGATAACCCGGCCCTGTCGGACTGGCGCGACGCGCGGGGGACAGGGGCCCATGCAGACCCGTTGGGGGGCCGCTGAGGCTGCGGCGGCAAGGCGCGGGCGCCGGTCCGGATCGCGGCAGCGCATGGCCGCGACAATGTGAACACCGTGGAATACCGATTCCGTTTGGCCAGCCCGGAGTGAAGTTCTATAACAAGGCCATGATTACAGAACTCGGACATTTCGCCCTCATCCTTGCCTTCCTCGTCGCCTGCGTGCAGGCGGTGGTGCCCATGATCGGCGCGCACAAGCGCTGGCCGGGATGGATGGCCATGGCAGAACCTGCCGCGAACGCGCAGTTCATGCTGACGGCCGTCGCCTTCGGCGCGCTGACCCATGCCTTCGTGACCTCGGATTTCTCGGTCGCGCTGGTCGTGCAGAACTCGCATTCGCTCAAGCCGATGATCTACAAGATCAGCGGCGTCTGGGGAAACCACGAAGGCTCGATGCTGCTGTGGGTGCTGATCCTGACGCTGTTCGGCGCGATGGCGGCCTGGTTCGGGGGCAACCTGCCGCCCACGCTAAAAGCGCGGGTGCTCGCGGTGCAATCCTCGATCGCCGTGGCCTTCTTCGCCTTCATCATCTTTACCTCCAACCCGTTCCTGCGGATGTCGGTCCCACCCTTCGACGGGCAGGATCTGAACCCGCTGTTGCAGGATCCCGGCCTCGCCTTTCATCCGCCCTTCCTCTATCTCGGCTATGTGGGGCTGAGCCTGGCTTTTTCCTTTGCCGTGGCCGCCCTGATCGAGGGGCGCGTGGACGCCGCCTGGGGCCGCTGGGTGCGTCCCTGGACCTTGCTGGCCTGGGTCAACCTGACCATCGGGATCGGCCTGGGTAGCTGGTGGGCCTATTACGAACTGGGCTGGGGCGGCTTCTGGTTCTGGGACCCGGTCGAGAATGCCAGCTTCATGCCCTGGCTGCTGGCCGCGGCCCTGCTGCATTCCGCCATCGTGGTGGAAAAGCGCGAAAGCCTGAAAAGCTGGACCATCCTGCTGGCGATCATGGCCTTCGGCTTCTCACTGATCGGGACTTTCATCGTCCGTTCCGGCGTGATCACCAGCGTTCATGCCTTCGCCAATGACCCGGAGCGGGGCGTTTTCATCCTGATGATCCTGGGCTTCTTCATGGGCGGTGCGCTGACGCTGTTCGCCGCGCGCGCCAGTTCCATGGAGGCCAAGGGCGTCTTCAGCCTGGTCAGCCGTGAAAGCGCGCTGGTGATGAACAACATCCTGCTGGCAGTGTCCTGTTTCGTGGTCTTCGTCGGCACGATCTGGCCGCTATTCGCGGAGATGCTGTTCGATCGCAAGCTGTCGGTCGGACCGCCTTTCTTCGACATGGCCTTTACCCCTTTCATGGTGCTGCTGGGTGCCATCCTGCCGATCGGTGCCATGATGCCCTGGAAACGCGCCGATCTGGGCCGGACCTTCCGCCCCCTGATCCCGGCCTTCATCCTGGCCGTGTCGGTCGGGCTGCTGGCCTTTGCAATCCAGACGGGCCGTTCGGCGCTGGGGCCTGTCGGCATGTTCCTGGGCACCTGGTTGATCTGCGGCGCGCTGGTCGACATATGGTCGCGCACCGGACGCGGCGAGATGGCAGGCCGCCTGTCGCGGCTGACGCGCCTGCCGCGTGCCGACTGGGGCAAGATGGTCGCCCATTCGGGGCTGGGCATCACGATGCTGGGGATCTCGGGCCTTCTGGCCTGGCAGCAGGAAGACATCCGCGTGGTGCAATTCAACCAACCCTTCGAGGTGGCAGGCTTCAGCCTGACGCTGACCGATGTGCAGCGTGTCGAAGGGCCGAACTATATCTCGACCATGGGATGGGTGGATCTGGCCCGCGACGGCAAGGCGATTGCCACGATGAACCCGGAAAAGCGTTTCTATCCCGTGGCGCAGATGCCCACGACCGAGGCCGCGATCGACATCGGGTTCTGGCGTGATGTCTACGTGGTGATCGGCGATCCCCAGGATAATGGCGGCTGGGCGGTGCGGACCTATTACAAACCCCTGGCCAACTGGATCTGGGGCGGCGCCATCCTGATGGCGCTTGGGGGTATGCTCAGCATCAGCGACCGCCGCTTCCGCGTGGCCGCCGGTGCCGCAAAGCGCACGCCGGTCAGCGGGGTTCCCGCTGAATGAAACGTCTTGCGCTGAGCCTGTGGCTGGCCCTTGCCATCGTCGGGCCGCTGGCGCCTTTGACGGCGCCCCAGGCGCTGGCTGTCCTGCCGGATGAAATCCTGCCGGATCCCGCCCTGGAAGCCCGCGCGCGCGAACTGTCGCGCGGTTTGCGCTGTATGGTCTGCCGCAACGAAAGCATCGACGAATCGAATGCCGAACTGGCCCGCGACATGCGGATCCTTGTGCGTGAGCGTCTGACAGCCGGGGATAGCGATCAGCAGGTGATCGCGTTCATCGTGGACCGCTACGGCGAATATGCCTTGCTGAAACCCACCACGGGCGGGGCGAACTGGCTGCTCTGGGCGGCGGGTCCGCTGATGCTGATGCTGGCGCTGGGTGTCGGCATTGGCTATCTGCGTAGCCGTCAGGCCGCACCCGAGGCCGGCAGCGCGACACTGAGCGATGAGGAAAAAGCCAAGCTCAGCAAGATTCTCGAGGACTGACGCGGGGTTTGACCTTTTCCTTGTGATCCGCTGCGGTAAGGTATCGCCAAGAGGCGGAGACAAGGAAAGGCCGATCCCATGGAGTATCAGACCATCACGCTGGACATCGCCGATGATGTCGCGGTGCTGACCCTTAATCGCGCAGACAAGATGAACGCGCTCAACACCCAGATGCGGGCCGAGATCGCGGATGCCGCGCGAAAGGCGGGCAAGGACGCACGGGTGCTGGTGCTGACCGGATCCGGCCGGGCCTTCTGTTCGGGGCAGGATCTCAGCGACCGGGCCAATGCGGCCAACCTGGACATGGAACGGACGCTGCGGGATGAATACCTGCCCATGCTCAAGGCGATCTACGATTGCCCGATCCCCACGATCAGCGCCGTGAACGGTGCGGCCGCCGGGGCAGGGGCCAACCTTGCGCTGGCCGCAGATGTGGTGATCGCCACCCAAAGCGCCTATTTCCTTCAGGCGTTCACCCGGATCGGCCTGATCCCGGACGCGGGCGGCACCTATTGGATGACGCGCCAGATGGGCACCGCCAAGGCAATGGGCGCGGCGCTGTTTGCCGACAAGATCAGCGCGCAGCAGGCTGACGACTGGGGCCTGATCTGGGAGGCCGTCGCCGATGATGCCTTCGACGCCACATGGCGCGCCCGCGCCGCCCATCTGGCGAAGGGACCGACCCTGGCCTATGCCCATGTGAAACAGGCGATCCGGGGCAGCTGGGACAATAGCCTTGAGGATCAGCTGGCGCTGGAAGGCCGGTATCAGGGCACCTGCGGCAAGACCCGCGACTTCAAGGAAGGCGTGCTGGCCTTCCTGGAAAAGCGCCCCGCCAGTTTCGAAGGGCGCTGAAACCCGTCACCACGCCCTGTCATGCAAAGCAAAACGGCGCCCCTTGGGGCGCCGTTTTCATTCCGGTCCGGCCGCGTCAGCGGTTTTCGATATCGACGTAATCGCGCGCGGTTTCGCCCATGTAAAGCTGGCGCGGACGGCCGATCTTCATCTGCGGATCGGCGATCATCTCTTTCCACTGGCTGACCCAGCCGACGGTGCGCGACAGTGCGAAGATCGGCGTGAACATCGACGTCGGAAAGCCCATCGCCTCAAGGATGATGCCCGAATAGAAATCGACATTCGGGAACAGCTTCTTTTCGATGAAATAGGGATCGTTCAGGGCCACATGCTCAAGCTCTTTGGCCACCTGCAACAGCGGGTTGTCATGCACGCCCAGCAGTTCCAGCACCTCATCGGCGGACTGTTTCAGCACCTTGGCGCGCGGATCGGTGTTCTTGTAGACGCGGTGACCAAAGCCCATCAGGCGGAAAGGATCGTTCTTGTCCTTTGCGCGTGCGATGAATTCGGGGATGCGGTCCACGCTGCCAATCTCGCGCAGCATTTCCAGGCAAGCCTGGTTCGCGCCGCCATGGGCCGGACCCCAGAGGCAGGCAATGCCGGCCGCGATACAGGCAAAGGGGTTCGCCCCCGAGGACGAGGCCAGGCGCACGGTCGATGTGGAGGCGTTCTGCTCGTGATCGGCATGCAGCGTCAGGATACGGTCCATCGCGCGGCTGACGATCGGGTTCACGTGATAGGTTTCGGCCGGAACCGAGAAGCACATGTGCAGGAAGTTCGCCGCGTAATCCAGATCGTTGCGCGGGTAGACGAAGGGCTGGCCAATGGAATATTTATAGGCCATCGCGGCGATCGTCGGCATCTTGGCGATCAGGCGGATCGAGGCAACTTCGCGCTGCCAGGGATCGTTCACATCAAGGCTGTCGTGGTAGAAGGCCGACATCGCGCCGACAACACCCACCATCGTGGCCATCGGATGCGCGTCGCGGCGGAAGCCCCGGAAGAAGTTGTGCATCTGCTCGTGGATCATCGTGTGGCGCGTCACGAGCGTCTCGAAATCCTCAAGCCGCGCGGAGGAGGGCAGCTCGCCGTAGAGCAGCAGGTAGCACACTTCAAGGAAATGCGATTTGGACGCCAGCTGGTCGATCGGATAGCCGCGATGCAGCAGAATGCCCTCGTCGCCATCAATATAGGTGATGGTGCTGTCGCAGCTGGCGGTCGAGGTGAAGCCGGGATCATAGGTGAACACACCGGCCTGGCTGTAGAGCTTGCGGATATCGATCACCTCGGGTCCCGCGGTCGGCGTGAACATCGGCAGTTCGACCGTCTTTCCGTCGAAGCTGAGCGTCGCTGTCTTGCTAGATGTCGTCATGTTGGTCCCTTCCTCACTGGCTGTTCCCGCAGACCGGGTAGGCCTTTTTCGTCTGTCCGCCTGAAGAAGGTATTAACCCTCTCAGGCCGCGGCATCTGCCAGGCGGGCAAGGCTTTCCTCGCGCCCGAGCACAAGCATCATGTCAAACACGCTCGGCGTGGCACTGCGCCCCGATAGCGCCGCCCGCATGGGGCCCGCCAGCTTGCCGAACGTCATTCCCTGAGTCTGTGCAAATTCGTTCAGGACGTGTTCAAGATCGCCCCGCGTCCAGCTAGCATTTTGCAGATGCGGCGTCAATTCTTTCAGTATACCACGGAATACATCGGTCAGATGCTCCGCCGCCTTCGGCTCGGGCGCGATGGGACGCTCGGCCAGGATAAATGCAGCCTTGTCAAGCAGTTCGATATAGGTCTTCGCGCGTTCCTTCAGCTGCGGCATCGCTGCGAACAGCATCGCCTTCTTGTGCGAAGGCAGCGCGGGCCGCCCGGTCGCCGTGATGAAATCCATCAGCTCATGCAGCAGCGCGGCATCGTCGGTCGCGGCGATATGCTGGCCGCAGATATTGTCCATTTTCTTGAAATCCAGCCGCGCGGGGGATTTGCCGATTCCCCCCAGGTCGAACCAGTCGCGCGCCTGCGCGTCGGTAAAGACCTCGTCATCCCCATGGCTCCATCCCAACCGCGCCAGGTAGTTCCGCATCCCTGAGGCGGGATAGCCCATGGCCTGGTATTCCTCGACCCCGAGGGCGCCATGCCGCTTGGACAGTTTCTTGCCGTCGGGCCCATGGATCAGCGGGATATGGGCCCAGACCGGCACGGTCCAGCCCATTGCGTGATAGATCATCATCTGCCGCGCGGCGTTGTTCAGGTGGTCATCGCCCCGGATCACATGGGTGACGCCCATGTCATGGTCATCGACCACCACCGCCAGCATGTAGACCGGCGTACCATCGCCCCGCAGCAGCACCATGTCATCCAGCTGGTCGTTGCGGATCACGACGCGGCCCTGCACCTGATCCTCGATCACGGTCTCGCCCTCTTGCGGGGCCTTGATGCGGATCACGTAAGGCATGTCCGTGGGATGGGTCGCGGGATCGGCATCGCGCCAGGGGCTACGGAACAACGTGGACTGGCCCGCAGCGCGGGCCTCTTCGCGAAAGGCTTCAATTTCGTCCTGGGTGGCGAAACACTTGTAGGCGCGCCCCTCGTCCAGCAATTGCCTGGCCACATCCGCATGGCGGGCGGCGCGGGCAAACTGGCTGATCGCATCCCCGTCATGGTCCAGCCCCAGCCAGGTCAGCCCCTTGAGGATTGCCGCTGTCGCCTCGGGGGTCGAGCGTTCGCGATCCGTATCCTCGATCCGCAGCAGGAATTTCCCGCCACGCCCCCGGGCATAAAGCCAGTTGAACAAAGCCGTGCGCGCCCCGCCAATATGCAGATAGCCGGTGGGAGAGGGCGCAAAACGGGTCACGACAGGGGATGACATCAGCGGACTTAACCTTTCGGTAACCATGGCGGAGTAGCCTTGCCGCATGTCTAGCGATGCGCAAAGCGGGGGGCAAGAGTTGCGGATCACTGCGACGCTTTCCCATGTCCTCGGCTCACAGCGTGGCGCCCTGTTGCCCTGGGCGCCGGTGTTCCTTGCCATCGGGATCGGCGGCTATTTTTCCCTGCGATGGGAGCCGTCGATCATGCTGCTGGTGGCGCTGGCGGGACTGGCCCTGATCGGGGGGTGGGTCGCCGCGCGGGCAGGGCCGGTGGCGGCCCCCTTTCTCTGGGCGCTGGTTCTTGTGGCCGCAGGCGTGGCGGTGGCCGGGGCGCGGGCGCATCAGGTGGCGGGGCCGCAGATCGGCTGGCGCTATTACGGCCCGGTCGAAGGGCGGATCGTCGCGATCGACCGATCCGCCTCGGATGCGGTGCGGATCGTGCTGGACCGGGTCGTGCTCAAGGACATGGCGCCGCAGGACACACCCCGCCGGGTGCGCCTGTCGTTGCATGGGGACCAGGATCATCTGCGGCCCTGGCCGGGGCAGGTGGTCATCACCACCGGGCATCTGTCGGTCTCGAACGGTCCGGTCGAACCGGGCGGCTTCGATTTTCGCCGCCATGCCTGGTTTCTGAAACTCGGGGCGGTCGGCTATGCCCGCAGCCCGGTTCTGCTGCTGCGCCCGCCCGACGGCGGCCAGCCGGTCTTCACCGCCCGGATGTGGCTGTCGGCGCGGGTACAGGCCAGCCTGCCGGGCGAGGTGGGGGCCTTTGCCGCAGCCGTCATGGCCGGGGACCGCTCGGGCATGGGGCAAGACACGCTCGAGGCGCTGCGCGTCTCGAACCTGGCGCATCTTCTGGCCATCTCGGGGCTGCACATGGGGCTTCTGACCGGGTTCGTCTTTGGCCTGTTCCGCCTGATCCTGGCGGCGGTGCCGGTCCTGGGGCTGCGGGTTCCGGCCAAAAAGCTGTCGGCCGTGCTGGCGCTGCTTGTCGCGGCGGGATACCTGGCGCTTTCGGGGGGGAATGTGGCGACGGAACGTGCCTTCGTGATGGTGGCGGTCGTTCTGGTCGCGGTGATCTTCGACCGGCGGGCGCTGACCCTGCGCGCAGTCGCCGTGGCCGCGATGATCATCCTGACCCTGCGCCCCGAGGCGTTGATGGGCCCCGGTTTCCAGATGTCCTTTGCAGCGACGACGGCGCTGGTGGCGGTCTTTGCCTGGATCCGTGATGCGGGCCTGCCGCGTCTGCCAGCATGGCTCAAGCCCGTTGCGGCGGTGGTCGTCTCATCCGGGGTTGCCGGGCTCGCCACTGCGCCGCTGGGGGCCGCACATTTCAACCAGTTCGCCCATTACGGGTTGATCGCCAACCTGCTGAGCGTGCCGCTGATGGGGGCGCTGGTGATGCCGGCCGCCGTGCTGGCCGTCTGCCTGCTGCCCTTCGGACTTGAGGGAGTCGCGCTTTGGATCATGGGGCAGGGTCTGGGCTGGATCCTGGGTGTGGCGCATCTCGTCACCGGGCTGGAGGGGGCGCGGGGCACGGTCGTGACCCCGCCGTCCCTGGTGCTGCCGCTGATGGCCCTGGGCGCGCTTTTCGTCATGCTCTGGCAGGGGTGGGCGCGGCTTCTGGGGGTGCCTGTGGTGCTGGTGGCGCTGTTGATCTGGACCGGTGCCGACCGTCCGACGATCCTGATCGCGGGCGATGGCGCGCTGGTTGGCGCAATGACGGCGCAGGGGCGCGCCCTGAGCCGCGCCAGCGGCGCGGGCTTCGTCGCGCGAAACTGGCTGGACCATGATGCCGACCCGGCGTTGCAACCGGATGCCGCCGCGCGCTGGTCCGGGCCGATGCCGCTGTTCTTCAGCGAAACCGGGCAGTTGATCCATCTGCGTGGCAAGGCCGCCGCTGATCCCGCCTGCGGGCCCGATGACTGGCTGGTATTGGACCGGCGGGCCCCGCCGGGCCTGCCGTGTCGGGTGTTCGACCTTCGCAGTCTGGGCGACACCGGCGCCCTGGCCGTTCATGCCAGTGGCAAGGGCTACCGCATCGTCACGGTCCGCGACCGTACGGGAGAGCGGTTATGGAACCGCCCGCCACGGCCCGGCAGGCCCGTCCGGCGCAGCCCACCGGATCAATAGGTGCGGATCAGCCCGACAAGGCGGCCCTGCACCTTGACCATGTGATCGGGGTAGACGCGTGTCTCGTAAGCCGGGTTCGCGGCCTCCAGCGCGATCGTGCTGCCACGACGCATGAAACGCTTCAGCGTCGCTTCCTGATCCTCGACCAGGGCCACGACGATATCGCCATTATCCGCCACCGATGTTTCGCGGATCACCACCACGTCACCATCGTTGATCCCGGCCTCGATCATGGAATCGCCGCGCACTTCCAGCGCGTAGTGATCGCCGCGACCACTGAGCATCGATGTGGGCACCGTCACGGAATGCGAGACATGGCTGATCGCTTCGATCGGCACACCGGCGGCGATCCGGCCCATCACAGGCAGTTCCATCGCCTCGATCGTCTGCACCGGCATGGCGCGCGCGGGCGGCGGGCTGTCCGGCCGGTCCCCGTCGATGACGCGGGGCGCAAAGCCGCTGCCGGTTGTTGCGGATGCCGCCTGACCGCGTGCGGCATGTTTGTCGGCCAGCGCGTCGGGCAGTTTCACGATTTCGATCGCGCGGGCGCGATGCGCCAGGCGGCGGATGAACCCGCGTTCTTCCAGCGCCGTGATCAGCCGGTGAATCCCCGACTTCGAGCGCAGGTCAAGCGCCTCTTTCATTTCGTCGAAAGAGGGCGGCACGCCATCGCGGTTCAGACGGGTCTGTATGAAATCCAGCAGATCAAGTTGCTTGCGGGTCAGCATCGGGTCGGTCCCTCCGGGTCGGGCACGGGGATCGGCCGGGGCCATGCCGTGCGAAACGCTTCATTTCGCGTTTGTTCTGCCATTGTTCCCGTTTTGTGTCAACACCTCAGGCGTGATCAGGGCAGAAGCGGCAGCACCTCGACCATGTCGCCCGCCGCCCTCGGCCCGTCATGGGGGGGCCTGATCAGCAGGCCGTTCGCCCGCACCAGTACTGTCAGCAGCGCGCTGTCCTGCCGGTCGAAGGCGGTCACGCGGCGGTCGGTTTCATCCTCGGCCAGATGCGCGCGCATGTAATGGGCGCGTGGTCCGTTGCCCGCGACCGGGGCGGCCAGACGGGCGCGCAGCACGGTCGGCAGATGATCCGTCAACCCCAGCATCGCCCGCAGCATCGGCAGCAGGAACAGATGCCCGCAGACAATCGCCGACACCGGGTTGCCCGGCAGGCCCAGATAGGCCGTTCCATCCGCGAAGGCGCCAGCGATCAGCGGCTTTCCCGGGCGCATCGCGATCTTGTAAAAGCTTTGTTGCAACCCGAAACGCGCCGCCACCTGCGCCACCAGATCGTGATCCCCGACCGAGGCGCCGCCGATCGTCACGATCAGATCCGCGCCCATCGCCATGTCGTAGACCGTCATCAAAGAGGCTTCATTGTCCCGCGCGACGGGCAGAAGCCGCGCGCGGCCGCCCGCCGCCTCGATCATGGCTTTCAGCGCAAACAGGTTCGATGCGATGATCTGGTCCGGGTTCGGTCTTTCGCCGGGCATGACCAACTCGTCGCCCGTGGCGATGATTGCGACCTCGGGCTTGCGGGTGACTTGCACATGGCCCGCATTCATCGCCGCCAGCAGCGCCAGATCCGAAGGGGTCAGCATCCTGGGCGCGGAAAGCGTGAAATCGGACGCAAAATCAGCGCCTTCCGGGCGGATATTCGTGCTGTTTTCCAGTGTGTCGCCCAAGGTGATCCGGGGACCCGAGCGGGTCACATCCTCCTGGATGACGACGCGGTCCGCCCCTGCGGGCACCGGGGCGCCGGTAAAGATTCGCACTGCTTCGCCGGGGTTGACCTGACCGGCCCAGCCGTGCCCGGCCGCAGCCTCGCCCACCACTGCAAGCACCGCGCCGGGGTGGCAATCCTCGGCCCGTACCGCATAGCCGTCCATGGCAGAGGCAGCAAAGGGCGGCTGCGCCCGCCCCGCCTTGACCGGTGCCGCCAGCACCCGCCCGGCCGCATCCGTCAGCGGCACGGTCTCAGGGTGCAGCGGACGCACCAGCGCCAGGCAACGCGATTGGGCCTCGGCCACGCTGATCATTCGGCCTGATACCTTCCAGACTTGCCGCCATCCTTCAGGATCACCCGGATGCCGCCGATCTCCATGGCCTTGTCGACCGCCTTTGCCATGTCATAGACGGTCAGGGCCGCCGTGCTGACGGCGGTCAGCGCCTCCATCTCGACGCCGGTCTGGCCGGTGGTCTTTACGGTCGCTTCGATCCTCACGCCGGGCAGGTCGGGGTCCAGCGTCAGTTCGACGGCCACCTTTGTGATCGGCAGCGGGTGGCATAGCGGGATCAGATCGGCGGTCTTCTTGGCGCCCATGATGCCTGCCAGCCGCGCGATCCCCAGCACGTCACCCTTTTTTGCGCGCCCCTCGCCGATGATGTCGAAGGTGGCCCGCGCCATCCTGATCCAGCCCTCGGCCACGGCGACGCGCGATGTCACCGCCTTGTCGGACACATCGACCATATGCGCCTGACCCTGCGCGTCGAAATGCGTCAGATCCTTGCCCTTCATCACATGCTTCCCGGTGTCAGCGGATTGGCCAGCAACGAACGCGTGGCCAGTTCCACATCATCCTGGCGCATCAGGCTTTCCCCGATCAGGAAGCAGCGCGCCCCGTACATCGCCATGTCGGCTAGGTCCTTCGGCGTGGACAGCCCGCTTTCGCAGACCAGCATCCGGTCTTCGGGCACCAGTTTCGACAGGGTGCGCGTGGTATCCAGCGACGTCTCGAATGTATTCAGGTTGCGGTTGTTGATCCCGATCATGCGCGAGGACAGCAGCGCCGCGCGTTCCAGCTCGGGCCGGTCATGCACCTCGATCAGCGCATCCATGCCCCAGTCATGGGCGGCGGATTCAAGCTCCTGCGCCTGGGCGTCACTGACCGAGGCCATGATGATCAGGATGCAATCGGCGCCAAGCGCGCGGGCTTCGGCCACCTGGTAGGGGTCATACATGAAATCCTTGCGCAGCACCGGCAGGTCGCAGGCGGCGCGCGCGGCGACCAGATAGTCCTTTGCGCCCTGGAAGCTGGGCGTATCGGTCAGCACCGACAGACAGGTCGCGCCACCGGCGGCATAGGCCTGCGCCAGCGCGGGCGGGTCGAAATCGGGGCGGATCAACCCCTTTGACGGGCTGGCCTTCTTGATCTCGGCAATCAGCCCGTAGCCGGTACGCGACGCCGCGTGCAGCGCATCCGCGAAGGGGCGTACGGGATCTGCCTCGCGGGCCTCGGCCTCGACGGCCTCAAGCGGCTTTGCGGCCTTGTCCGCGGCCACTTCCGCCAGTTTGTAGGTCTTGATGCGATCCAGGATCGTTTCGGTCATCATGTCTCCGATGTCAGTCTTGCCAGGGCTGCCAGCTTTTCACCGGCGGCCCCGCTGTCGATGCTGTCGCGCGCGCGGTCAACACCGTCGCGCAGATCATCCGCCTTGCCCGCGACAACCAGCGCCGCCGCCGCGTTCAGCAGCACCGCATCGCGATAGGCACCCGGCGCACCCTCCAGCAGCGCGCGCAGGGCGGCGGCGTTTTCCTGTGGTGTGCCGCCGATGATATCCTCGAACGGATGCACGGGCAGGCCGAAATCCTCGGGATGCAGTTCCACCTCGCGGATGGTGCCATCCTGCTCGAGGGCGGCAACCCAGGTCAGGCCGGTGATCGTCATCTCGTCCGTACCGTCCGAGCCATGCACCAGCCAGGCGCGTTCGCTGCCCAATTGGCCCAGCACCTCGGCCATCGGGCGGATCAGGTCACGCCTGTAGGCGCCGGTCAGCTGTCGCTTGACGCCGGCCGGGTTGGTCAGCGGACCCAGGATGTTGAAGATCGTGCGGGTGCCCAACTCGGTGCGCGTCGGGCCGACATGCGCCATCGCGGGGTGATGCATCGGCGCCATCATGAAGGCGATGCCGCAGGCGTTCAAAGCCTTTTCAACGACTTGCGGGCCGACCATCACCTGGATTCCCAGTTGCGTCAGCGCATCCGCCGCACCTGATTTGGAACTCAGGTTGCGATTGCCATGCTTGGCCACGGGCACGCCCGCGCCCGCCACCACAAAGGCCGTCGCGGTCGAGATGTTCAGCGTACCCATCCCGTCGCCGCCGGTGCCCACGATATCCATGGCCCCTTGCGGCGCGCGCACGGCATGGCATTTCGCCCGCATCACGGCGGCGGCGGCGGCATATTCCTCGACCGTTTCACCGCGCGTGCGCAGCGCCATCAGCAAGCCGCCGATCTGGCTCGGGGTGGCCTCGCCCTCGAACAGGATGGTAAAGGCGGCCTCGGCCTCGGCGCGTGTCAGGGCGCGGTCCGCGGCAAGACCCAGAAGCGGTTTCAGCGCATCACTCATGCCGGCACCTTCGTCAGGTTCAGGAAATTGCGCAGCAGGTCATGCCCATGCTGCGAGGCGATGGATTCGGGGTGGAACTGCACGCCGTGGATCGGCAGGTCGCGGTGCTGCAACCCCATGATCGTGCCATCCTCCAGCCAGGCCGTCACCTCGAGGCAATCGGGCAATGACTCGCGTTCGACGACCAGCGAATGATAGCGCGTCGCCTCGAACGGGTTGGGCAGGCCCGCGAACAGGCCCTTGCCGGCATGGTGCATCACGCCCATCTTGCCATGCACGATCTCGTGGCAGCGCACGACGCGGCCGCCGAAAGCCTGCCCGATGGTCTGATGGCCCAGGCACACGCCCAGCAGGGGTGTTCCGGTGTCGGCCGCCGCCGCCGTCAGCGCCAGGCAGATCCCCGCCTGATCGGGGTCGCAGGGACCGGGGGACAGGATGATGCCGGCCGGGTTCATCGCCATCGCCTGTTGCACATCCAGCGCATCATTGCGGCATACGGTGATATCCGCGCCCAGATCGCCAAGATAATGCACAAGGTTATAGGTGAAACTGTCGTAGTTATCGATGAGAAGCAGCATCTGGCCTATCTTTTCCGTTTCGGGGCTGGAGGCCCGCACCTTGGTCGCGGTATACTTGTTCAGGCTTGCGCCGGAGCGTCAAGGGGCGTGACCCATATTGCGGCCCAAACCCCGGGCCCGGCCGGTTTGGGCTTGACCGTTCTGGACCTGTCCGGTTTGGGCATGGCAGCTGCGGGAAGGGCTGATACGGTGACCGCTGCTGCTGCCGGGGCAGATGCGGGCAAGAAGGCGACAAGGACCGCAGAAAGCGGCACAAGCTGCGGGCAGGAAAGGGCAGAACGATGGCAACAGGGTTTATTCGTGGGGTTCTTGCGGGGACGGTGGTGTCGGTGATCGGTGTCTCGGCGCTGTCGATTCTGTCGGGCCTGCCGCAGGACAGATCATCCGGGACCGCTCCGGTCGATCAGGCCGAAACGACGACCGAGCCGGCGCCCGCACCTGCCACCGAAACGACAACTGAAACGACGACAGCACCGGCAACTGAAACGACGACCGCACCGGCAACCGAAACGGCGACCGACGCGGCAATCCCAACCGCCGATGCCAGCCGCGCCGCACCCGAAACCCCGCCCGAAGCACAGGCCGAAACGGCACCCGAAGCGCCGCCCGAAGCGGCGCAGGTCAGCGTTCCGGCAGGCAGCGGCTTCACAGCCGGTCGCGAAGACAGGCAAGCCACGCTTCCGGCACCCGACCGCGCGCCCGATCCCGCACCGGTTCAGGCGCTGGATGCGACAGCGCCCCCCTCCAATCCCGTGTTGCCTCAGGCCGATCGCGATCCGGCGGCCCAGCCGCAGACCGATCAGGCCACGACATCCATGCCGGCCCCCGCCGTTGCAACAGACGCGCCCGTTGTCGCGGCGCTGCCGAGCACGCAAGACAGCGGCACCGCACCCCTCGGCACCGCCGCACCGGTCGTGCCGCAACCGCCCGGCGACCGTGACACCACGGCCACCTTCGGCGCGCCGCAGGTTGCACCCGCACCCGCGCAGCCTGATCAGGCGCAGGCCGCCCCCGACAGCAGCCCGGCCGCCATCTCCGCGCCGCGCGACGATGCCTTGATCGATGTCAGCCCGCGCGCCGAGGCCGGGGCCCCGCCCGCACAATCAGCGGCGCTGGCGCCGCAGGCCGATACACGCCGCCAGCCCCTGCCTGTGATCGAACCAGCAGCGCCCGCCGTGCAACCCGATCAGACCGCACCCGCCGCGCCGGTCGCCGTGGACGATATCACGCCGGTGATCCGCCCTTCGATCGGGACGCCTGCCACCTCGTTGATCGACCGGCCCGCGCCCGATGCCACCGTCACGGCAGATATTTCCACCGGCAGCGAGGCGATCCCGCTGCGCCGCAATGCCGTGCCGTTTGATGACAGCGACACCCGTCCGCGTCTGTCCATCGTGCTGATCGACCGGGGTGACAGCGGGTTGGGACCTGACGCCCTGGCCGCTTTCCCCTATCCGCTGACCATCGCGATCGACGCCACCCGCCCCGATGCGCCCGAAGCCTCGGATCGGTATCGCCGCGCCGGATTCGAGGTCCTGGCGATGGTCGATCTGCTGCCCGGCTCGACGCCCAAGGATGCCGAGATCGCGATGGAAGTGTCCCTGGCCGCCGTGCCCGAAGCCGTCGGCGTGTTGGAAGGGGTCGCAACCGGGCTGCAATCCAGCCGTGCGCTGTCCGATCAGGTATCCGCCATTCTGGGGCAGCGTGGCTATGGTCTGGTCATGTTGCCGAACGGTCTGAACACCGCGCAAAAGATGGCTGCAAAATCGGGTGTGCCTTCAGCCACGGTATTCCGTGATTTCGACGGGGCAGGCCAGGATGCGGCCGCGATTCGCCGTTTCCTTGACCAGGGCGCCTTCAAGGCCGGTCAGCAGGCGGAAGGTCTGCCCGTCGCGGGCGAGGGCGAAGGCGTGATCATGATCGGCCGCCTGCAGCCCGACACGATTTCGGCCCTGCTGCTGTGGGGGCTGCAGGACCGGGCGCAGCGCGTGGCGCTGGCGCCCGTGTCGGCGGTGCTGCAAGCGGGGGAATGACCCGCAGGCCGGAATGACCCTTAGGCCGGTGGCGCGTCGCGCCATTCGCCGGGGCGCAGATCGCCAAGCTGCCAGTCGCCGATGCGGATGCGGATCAGCCGCAGCGTGGGATGGCCCACATGGGCGGTCATGCGCCTGACCTGCCGGTTGCGCCCCTCGCTGATGGTCAGTTCGATCCAGCTGTCAGGCACCGATTTGCGGAACCGTACCGGCGGCCTGCGTGGCCAGAGCCATGCCGGTTCCGGCACCGCGCGCACGCGGGCAGGGCGCGTGGGCCCGTCTTTCAGCGTGACGCCTGTTCGCAACGACGCAAGGGCTGCGGCGTCCGGGATGCCTTCGACCTGTGCCAGATAGGTCTTTTCCAGTTTGTGACGCGGATCGCTGATCCGGGCCTGCAGCTTTCCGTCATCGGTCAGCAGCAGCAGCCCTTCGCTGTCGCGGTCCAGTCGCCCGGCGGGATAGACGCGGGGAATGTCGATGAAATCCGACAGGGTCGCGCGCGGGCTGTCCGCGCTGCCGCGATCGGTGAATTGCGACAGCACGTCGAAGGGCTTGTTGAACAGGATCAGGCGCGTCATGGCGGCGACACCGCCATGTCAGCTGTTGCCGCCCGAAAACCGCGCCGCATCGGCCGCCGCACGGCGGATCGCGTTCGATTTATGCACGGTTTCCTGATATTCGGCCTCGGGGTCGCTGTCATAGACGACGCCGCCGCCCGCCTGGATATAGAGCTTGCGATCCTTGACGATGGCAGTACGCAGAGCAATGCACATGTCCATGTCGCCGCCCGCGCTGAAATAGCCCACGCCGCCCCCGTAGACACCGCGCTTTTCCGGCTCCAGCTCGTCGATGATCTGCATGGCGCGCACCTTGGGCGCACCTGACACGGTGCCTGCGGGCATGCCTGCGAAAAACGCACTCAACGCGTCCTGATCCTCGGCCAGCTCGCCCACCACATTGGAGACGATATGCATCACATGGCTGTAGCGTTCGATGATGAACTGTTCGGTCGGGCGCACCGTGCCGATCTTGGCGACCCGACCCACATCGTTGCGGCCCAGATCCAGCAGCATCAGATGTTCGGCCAGTTCCTTCTTGTCGGCCAGCAGCTCGGCCTCATAGGCGCGATCCTGTTCTGGGGTGGCGCCGCGCGGTCGTGTGCCCGCGATGGGACGGATCGTCACCTCGCGGCCAAAGACCCGCACCAGGATTTCGGGACTTGCCCCGATCACCTGGAAACCGCCGAAGTTGAAATAGAACATGAAGGGCGACGGATTGGTGCGCCGCAACGAGCGGTAGAGCGTGAAGGGTGGCAGGGGAAAATCCTGCGTCCAGCGCTGCGAGGGCACGACCTGGAAAATGTCGCCCGCGCGTATGTAATCCTTGGCCTTTTCGACAGCCGCCAGATAGGCGTCATGCGCGAAATTCGACCGGGGCGGTGCGGCATCGCGCGCCTCGCCCATCTCGCGGGTAGCCTGGGGCAGGGCGCGGTCCAGGTCGCGCAGCGCATCCATCACCCGCTCTGCCGCCTGGGCATAGGCGGCGCGCGCTGACTGGCCATCGCTGACCCATGCGGGCGAGACCACGGTCACGTCGCCCTTGACGCCATCCAGCACCGCCACCACCGTCGGGCGCATCATCACCGCATCGGGCAGGCCCAGCGGATCGGGGTTCACATCGGGCAGATGTTCCACCAGCCGGATCATGTCATAGCCAAGATAGCCGAACAGCCCTGCGCTGGCGGCGGGCAGATCCTCGGGCAGGTCGATGCGGCTTTCCGCGATCAGCGCACGCAGATTGTCCAGCGGATCGCCGGGCTGATCCTCGAATGTATCGGGATCGAACCGGGCCTGGCGGTTCAGGCGGCTTTGCGCGCCATGGCACTGCCAGACAAGGTCGGGTTTCATCCCGATGATCGAATAGCGCCCGCGCACCTCGCCGCCGGTCACTGATTCCAGCATGAAGGCATCCTTAGCCGCGCCCGAAAGCTTGAGCATCAGCGAGACGGGCGTATCCAGATCGGCGGCAAGCCGGGCATAGACCACCTGGTTCTTTCCGGCCTCATAGGCGCGGGCGAAGCTTTCGAAATCGGGTGTCAGCTCCACGGGCGGGTGTCCTTACTGGAAATTGGCGTGAACCGCGTTGATCGCGGCCTGGTCCAGCCTGACGCCAGCCTGGGTCTGCAACTGCCCCACATAGGACTGGAACAGATCCTGTGCCAGGCCACCGCGCCCGCTGTCCGCCAGGCGCGTACGCAGGGCGGCGACACCGGGATTGGCCTCATCCGCCGGCAGAACCGCGTCCAGCTTCACGATCAGCACGGAAGGGCCGCGCCCTTCGTCCGGGCCGTCGATCACGGCCAGATCGCCGGGGGCCATCTGGAAGACCTGCGCCAGGAAACCGGGGGCCGTGCCGGGGATGAACTGGTCGCGCGTGATGTCCACCTCTTGGGTGACGGTCAGGCCAAGGGCTGCCAGATCACCGACAGCGCCATAGTCGATCACCATGGCATCGGCGCGCGCGCGCAGAAGACGGGCGGTTTCCGCCCGCTGCCAGCCCGCGACGGCCGCATCGCGCACCTCGTCCAGCGGTTGCAGGCGCGGCGGCAGTTCCTCGTCCAGCCGCATGGCGACGATACCGCCGTCGTCCAGTTCGATCAGGGCGGGATAATCGTCCATCTGCAGCGCCTGTGCGGCGGCACGGAAGGCGGGATAGGCGGCAACGCCGGCATCCACCTGCGCCGACCAGTCGATGGTCTGCATTTCCATATCCGTATCGCTGGCAAGCTCTTCCAGCGTGGCGCCCCCGGCCAGCATGTCGTCGATCCCGCTGGCTTGCGCCTCGATCACGCGGCGCGCGCGGTCGGGGGCAAGTTCGGCGGCCAGATCGTCACGCACATCTTCGAAGGCCAGGCTTTGCGCGCTCAGAACCCCGTTCACGCGGAACAGCGCAGGACCCAGAGAGCTGGGCAGCGGCCCGGCAATACCGCCGACTTCGGTGGCAAACACGGCCTCGCCCGCGGCCCCCAGTTCGGAGATCGAGACATCGCCAAGATCGACATCCGCCAGCGACAGGCCACGATCCGCGACCAGCGTTTCGAAATCGGTCTCGCCCGAGACAAGGGCCGCCACGGCCGCGTCAACTGCGGCGTCATTGGCGAAGGCCAGACGTTCGACCAGGCGGCGTTCGGGGGTGTTGTATTCCGCGCTGCGGGCGGCGTATTCGGCGCGCAGGGCCTCTTCATCCACGGTGACCTGATCAAGGATCATGTCCGGGGTCAGGGTCACCAGGGTGATCCGCTTGGCCGCCGGGGTGGTGAACAGGGCGGGGTTCGCCTCGTACCAGGCGGTCAGCTGCGCCGCGTCGGGAAGGCCGACAGGCTCTGACAACTGGGACGCATCCACGACAGCCCATGAAAAATTCCGCCGCTCGCCCGCATAGGCGATCAGCGTATCCACATAGGTCGCGGGCATCACGGCGCTTTGCACCATCGCACCCTGCAACAGGCTGCGGGCGGTTTCGCGGCGCAGCTGCTGTTCGAAACGCGCCTCGGTCAGGCCGTTCTGTTGCAGCGTGAAGCGATAGGCCTCGCGGTCGAAGGCGCCGTTCACGGACTGGAAGGACGGGATCGCCAGGATCTGCTCGGCCACGACGTCATCGCCCACGGACAGGCCCAGGCGCGCGGCTTCATTGTCAAGTGCAGCCGCCGTGACCAGCTGCGCCAGCACGTTGCGGTCCAGACCGAAAGCCTGTGCATCCGCGAACCCCAGGGGCTGGCGCGTCTGCGCCTCGATCGCGCGGATCTCCTGCTGCAAGGCGCGGGCATATTCGTCGATGTCGATGTCCTGATCGCCGACCGAGCCGATGGAGCGGACCGATCCGGACAGGTTGACCGCGCCGAATCCGGCAAGCCCCACGATGAGCAGGGCAAGAAGGATCCAGACCAGTGTTTTCGAGATACCGCCGCGTGCCATGAAGCGCCTCTTTCCGGGTGTTTTTCAAAGTTGGAACTGTCTACGCGCTGCGCGACTGCGGGGCAAGGCCGGATCGGGCGATCAGGCGCGAAGCCCGGCCAGCCGGTCAAAGAGGACATTGATCCCCGCACTGTCCACATTGGCAAAGGCGATACGCAGATGCCGCGCGCCATCCGCGTCACCCTTGGGCATGAACATCGTACCGGGCAGGGCCAGAACGCCCGCATCCCGGACCATGCGCTGTGCAAGTCTGTCGGAGGGTTCGTCGAACGGATGGGCGACATAGGCGAAATAGGCGCCCACGCCGCGAAGGTCCCAGCCCTGCGCCGCCAGCCGGGGAAACCCGGCCTCGATCGCGGCCCGGCGGCCCAGGATCTCGTCCCGCTCGCCGGCCAGCCATTGATCCAGGTTCCGCATCCCCCAGAGTGCTGCAATCTGACCCAGCTGGTTGGGGCAGATCGTGACGGTATCGAGGAACTTTTCGACCTCGGCCAGACGGGCAGGGCTGGCCAGCATTGCGCCGACCCGGTGCCCGGTCAGCCGGTAGGCCTTGGAGAAGGAATAAAGCTGGATCAGCGTATCGTCCCAATCGGGATCGGTGAAAAGCGCATGGGCAGGCCCGCTGATCGAATGAAAGTCGCGATAGGTCTCGTCCACGATCAGGGCAATGCCATGCTGGCGCGCCAGATCGGCAAAGGCGCGGATCAGATCGGCGGGATATTCGACGCCTGCGGGATTGTTGGGGCTGACCAGCGTGATCGCGCGGGTGCGCGGAGTGATCAGCGCCGCTGCCTGATCGGGATCAGGCAGCATGCCCGCGCCGGTCGGCAATGGCACAGCCTGCACCCCGGCCATATCGAGCCACATTTTGTGATTGAAATACCAAGGGGTTGGCAGAATGACCTCATCCTCTTCGGTGGTCAGCGCCATGATCGCCGCGTTGAACGCCTGATTGCAACCCGACGTGATGGCGACCTGCGCGGGTGTGACGACGCCGCCATAAAGACGGGCCGTGCGCGCGGCCACTTCGGCGCGCAATTCGGGCGCGCCCAGAACCGGGCCGTAAAGATGCGCCTGCGCCGTGTGCAGCGCCGCTTCGGCCAGCGCCTCGCGCAGGGCCAGGGGGGGCAGATCGACCGGGGCTGCCTGGCTGACGTTGATCAGCGGGCGCGTGGCCGGGAAATCCACCCCGTCCAGCCAGCGCCGCGCCTCCATCACCGGTGGGGCGAAGGTGGATGCGGTGCGGGTCAGGGCCATGGGAGCTTTCCTTTGGCGCCGCGCGGGCGGTGAGCGCGGGATTGGATATTTGCAGCAAGAAGAAACAAGGCGTTGGCGCGGCCCGTGCTGTCAGTCACGACCGCGATAGGGTTCCACATATTGCAAGGCCATGTCCCAGGGAAAGAAGATCCAGGTATCCTGACTGACCTCGGTGATGAAGGTGTCAACCTGGGGGCGGCCCTTGGGTTTGGCATAGACCGTGGCGAAATGCGCGTTGGGATACATCTTGCGCACGATTTCAAGCGTCTTGCCGCTGTCGACCAGGTCATCGACGATCAGGATGCCGGTGCCATCGCCCATCAGGTCGGCATCGGGCGCCTTGAGCACGCGCGCCTCGGACTGGGTCTGATGATCGTAGGACTTGATCGAGATCGTATCGACGGTGCGGATGTCCAGCTCGCGGCTGACGATCATCGCGGGCGCCATTCCGCCACGAGTGATCGCCACGACCGCGCGCCATGCGCCATTATCGGGCCCGTAGCCCTGCAACCGCCAGGCCAGGGCGCGGCTGTCACGGTGGATCTGGTCCCAGCTGATGTGGAAGCCTTTTTCATGGGGCAGGCGGTCGGTCATCGCATCACTCCTTCATGCGGGACGGATCTGGGGCGGAACGGATCAGGCGTCCTTGCGCCCTGTGACGGCATCGATATCCGGGGCGTCCACGGCCTTCATGCCGACGACATGATAACCCGCATCCACATGCAAAGTCTCGCCCGTCACGCCCGATCCCAGATCGGACAGCAGATAAAGCGCGGATTTGCCCACGTCCTCGATGGTCACGTTGCGCCGCAGCGGCGAGTTCAGCTCGTTCCATTTCAGGATATAGCGGAAATCGCCGATGCCGCTGGCCGCCAGCGTCTTGATCGGCCCGGCGGAAATGGCGTTCACGCGAATGCCATCCTTGCCCAGGTCCTCGGCCATGTACTTGACCGAGGCCTCAAGCGCGGCCTTGGCGACGCCCATGACGTTGTAATGCGGCATCACCTGTTCGGCGCCATAATAGGTCAGCGTCAGCGCGCTGCCGCCGTCGGTCATCAGCTTTTCGGCGCGCTGCATCACGGCGGTGAAGCTGTAGCAGCTGACATCCATCGTCATCAGGAAATTGTCGCGGCTGGTATCCACGTAACGGCCACGCAATTCGTTCTTGTCGGAAAAGCCGATCGCATGCACCAGGAAATCCAGCTTGCCCCAGGTCTTCTCGAGCTGGGCGAAGGCGGCATCGACCGAGGCCATGTCCGACACGTCGCAATCGATCAGGGTCGTCACGCCGATGCTTTCGGCCAGCGGGGCCACCCGTTTGCGGAATGCCTCGCCCATATAGCTGAAGGCCATTTCCGCCCCTGCATCGGCGCAGGCTTTGGCAATACCCCATGCGATCGACTTGTCATTGGCAAGACCCATGATGAGGCCGCGTTTGCCGGCCATGAGAGTATGAGACATGTGTTTGTTTCCGCCCGTGTTTGCTGCTGTCTTTCCTTTAGGGGATTGGTGGTGCTGCATCAAGTGCAGCCGGTCCAAACCCGGCGCGGGATGTCTTCCCGCCGGCCACCTGTCGCCAACTGCAACCCGCTTTGTCGCGAACTGCACTTGACGATTCGCGATCCAAGATGTTTTTTCGGCTGTGAGCGTGTCCTACGGCCCCTTGGATTCGGCTGTTTGCGCTGGACCGATCCATGGTGATGTGACAGCCTTGAGCGTTTGGTGAATGAAAGTGACAGATGATGAGTGACCGCAGCGGTATTTTTGCAGGCGACGATCCTTTCGCGATCGCGCGCGCCTGGCTGGCAGAAGCCGAAAATAGCGAAATCAACGATCATAACGCGATCGCCTTGTCGACGGTTGACGCAGACGGTCTGCCCAATGCGCGGATGGTCCTGCTCAAGGAAATCGAGGCGGCGGCCTTCGTGTTCTATACGAATTACGAAAGCGCCAAGGCGCGGGAACTGGACAGCGCGGGCAAGGCAGCCTTTGTGATGCACTGGAAATCGCTGCGGCGGCAGATCCGGGTGCGGGGCCATGTCAGCAAGGAAGAAGGCCCGCAGGCCGACGCCTATTACAAGTCACGTTCTCTCAAAAGCCGTCTTGGCGCCTGGGCGTCGCGGCAGTCGCGCCCGCTGTCATCGCGCACTGCGCTGATGGCCGAGGTTGCCAAGATCACCGCACTGAAGGGAACCAACCCGGACCGCCCGCCTTTCTGGGGGGGCTACCGGATCGACCCTGTCGAGATCGAGTTTTGGGCCGATGGCGACTTTCGGCTGCATGACCGTTTCGTGTGGCGGCGGCAGTTGGGACAGCAGGAATGGGTTGTGGAGCGGTTGAACCCGTGACATTCACGCTACGAGTTCACGACATTCACGCGACGCGAACGGTTGGTCTATCAAGTGAACGGGTTTTTTGTCTTGAATATGTGCAGGCCGATGCGCCATGAAGAAAAAATGAAGACCGTACAATGGATTGTGGGTGATAAAGTGACACATGATGTGACAGCGACCCGCAGAGTGGTTGGATCGGTTAAGTGGTTCGATCCCGTAAAGGGATTTGGGTTTGTGATTTCCGACGGGGGTGGCCCCGACATTCTGCTGCATGCCAATGTTTTGCGAAACTTTGGCCAAAGTTCCGTCGCCGATGGCGCACGGATAGAGATCGATGTGCAGGACACCGCCCGTGGTGTTCAGGCGGTCGAGGTGTTCAAGATCGAACCGCCCGTCGGCACCGAAGCGGCCATGCTGGCCGATTTCGAGGATATCGACCCTGAAGTCATGCGTTCCGCCCCGCTGGAGCCGTCGCGCGTCAAATGGTTCGACAAGGCAAAGGGTTTTGGTTTTGCCAATGTGTTCGGGCGGCATGAAGATGTGTTCATCCACATCGAAGTTCTGCGCCGGTCCGGGCTTGCCGATCTGCAACCCGGCGAGGCGGTCTGCCTGCGGGTGATCGAGGGCAAGCGCGGCCGCATGGCGACCGAGGTTTGCGCCTGGGAGGCGGCCGTGAAGGCCCGTCAGGGATGATCCGTCGCGCGCTGCTTGTTCTGTTGATGGCAGGCGGCGCGGCGCTGGCGCAGGTGGCGCTGGCGCAGGCCTCATCGGACTGCCGCGCGGATACCGTGCTGCTGCGTGGCGATTGGGGGCAGGCCCGTTTCAGCGTTGAAATCGCCGATACCCCCGATACCCGCAGCCGTGGGTTGATGTTTCGCGAAACCATGGCGAAAAGCGCGGGCATGCTGTTCGTCTATGACACGCCGCAGCGCGCGACCTTCTGGATGCGAAACACCCTCATTTCCCTCGACATGATCTTCGCCGATGAACGCGGCGTGGTGCGGCATGTGCATCACAACGCGATTCCCGGCGACGAGACGGTCATTGATGGCGGTCGCGGCATCCTGGCGGTGCTGGAGATCAACGGCGGGCTGGCCCGCGCCATGGGAATCGTGCCGGGCAGCCAGATGCGCCACCCTGCTTTTGCCAGCGAAACCGCCGCCTGGCCCTGCTGAGGCGCGCCGTTCGTTGCCTTGCCAGGATTTTGCACCTGATAGGGGCTTTTCAAATCCGGCCGCGCGGTTTAGATGCAGGGTCGGTTCGGGGCGTAGCGCAGTCTGGTAGCGCATCTGTTTTGGGAACAGAGGGTCGGGAGTTCGAATCTCTCCGCCCCGACCATATCGTGGCACATATCGTGGCAATGGATCTGCAACCGGGCGACAGCAGCGGATCGGGTCACATCGCGGTGCCGCCCAAACGCTCCAAAAGCCTCAGCACCTTTTTGTCCATCCGCGGATCGGGATAGACCACGTGCAGCGTGCCGCCGCCTGCCAGCGGCACCGCCATGAAGCTGGCGGCGCTCAGGATGTGGCGGGTCTGCGCGCCCTCGATCACCCGCTCGCTGCTGAGGCGGATCACGCTTTCGGGCAAATCGTCTATCGTACCGCCATAACGCAGGATCGCGCCGGCCGTGGCCTGGGGCGGCATCAGCATCCGGCACTCGACCACGTTCGCCGCCGGGCGCAGCACCCGCTCGGCCGGCCCGTCGCAGGTGGCGGCCAACGCATCAAAAAGCCCATCGGGGGCCTGCGTGAAACTGGCGCGCAAGCTGGGCAAGGGGCCATCAGTGGCACGCGGCGGGGCCATCGGCGGGGCGCATCCCGCAACGAGGCCCGCGCATAATGCAGCGGCAAGGGTCCGTGACCGGATGAAAAAGAATCGCCTGTCTCGCTGCATGTTGTGTTTGCCCGTGTCCTTTACGCACCATCTTGCGGATTGCCTGCTCTATGGGCACAAGCCCCGCACCCTTGGGACGAACTGAACCCTCTGCGTGAGAGATGGGGGGTAAAGGGTCCGAAATCAACGCGTTTCGATGCATATCCACAAAGCTGTCCCCAACCCCGTCCGGGGGCTTGTCGCCGCTCTGCCGCAAGCGCGACTCGGTCAAATGCGGGTCAAGCTGATTTTATGCCCCGGAAAGCTAAATTCTTCGTTGACGATACCGTTCGATATACGTCAGATTGTGTGAGCCGAGAGAGCAACCCACTAGATGTTGTGTGCAGACAGCGGGTCACGGCGAGGGACAAAACAAAAACCATATCGGGCGGGGGCTGGATCCTATCAGGGCCAGGTCCGACAGATCCGAAGCGTTGGCCGCACTGGAAGCAGGGCGGGCGCTGGGTAGGCTTTGCCTTCGACATCTTTCGGTTTCGCGGTGCCGTGCATGAAGGCGGGATCGAAAATGCAGGTTGATAGACGGGGCAAGCCATGAAGATCGAGAGAAAATTCACCAAAGCCGGACAGGATGCTTACGCGGAACTGGAGTTCCGCACGACGGCTTCGGAGATCCGCAACCCCGACGGGACAGTCGTTTTCCGCCTCGACGCCGTCGAAGTGCCGGAAAGCTGGTCGCAGGTCGCGTCCGATGTCATCGCGCAGAAATACTTCCGCAAGGCCGGCATTCCGCAGAAGCTCAAGAAAGTCGCCGAAAAGGGCGTGCCTGAGTTCCTGTGGCGCTCGGTTCCGGCCGGCGACAAGGTGGAAACCACCGGCGAAACCTCGTCCAAGCAGGTGTTTGATCGTCTGGCCGGCGCCTGGGCCTATTGGGGCTGGAAGGGCGGCTATTTCTCGACCGAGGAAGACGCGCGCGCCTATTTCGACGAGATGCGCTTCATGCTGGCGACCCAGCGCGCCGCGCCCAACAGCCCGCAGTGGTTCAACACCGGTCTGCATTGGGCCTACGGCATCGATGGCCCGTCCCAGGGGCATTACTATGTCGATTACCAGACCAAGGAGCTGACCAAGTCGACCAGCGCCTATGAGCACCCGCAGCCCCATGCCTGCTTTATCCAGTCGGTCAAGGATGACCTGGTGGGTGATGGCGGCATCATGGATCTGTGGGTCCGCGAGGCGCGCCTGTTCAAATACGGCTCGGGCACCGGCACCAACTTCTCGTCCCTGCGCGCCGATGGCGAGCGCCTGTCGGGCGGCGGCAAATCCTCGGGCCTGATGGGCTTCCTGAAGATCGGTGACCGCGCAGCGGGCGCCATCAAGTCGGGCGGCACCACGCGCCGCGCGGCCAAGATGGTCATCGTCGACGCCGATCACCCCGATATCCAGGAATACATCAACTGGAAGGTGAAAGAGGAACAGAAGGTCGCCAGCATCGTCGCCGGCTCGAAGATGCACGAGCAGAAGCTGAACGCGATCTTCGCCGCGATCAAGGCCTGGGACGGCAGCACCGAGGATTCGGTTGATCCCGCCAAGAACCCGCAGCTGAAGGACGCGATCCGCGGCGCTAAAAAGGTGATGATACCCGAGACTTACGTCAAGCGCGTGCTGGATTACGCCAAGCAGGGCTATGGGTCGATCGAATTCCCGACCTATGACACCGATTGGGATAGCGAAGCCTACGCATCCGTGTCGGGCCAGAACTCCAACAACTCGGTCCGCGTTACCGATGCGTTCCTGAAAGCGGTCGAGAACGATGCCGATTGGGAACTGATCCGCCGCACCGACGGGTCGGTCGCCAAGACGATCAAGGCGCGCGATCTGTGGGAAGATATCGGGCACGCCGCATGGGCCTGCGCCGATCCCGGCATCCAGTATCACGATACGGTCAACGATTGGCACACCTGCCCCGAAGACGGGGCGATCCGCGGATCGAACCCCTGCTCGGAATACATGTTCCTTGACGATACGGCCTGCAACCTGGCCTCGATGAACCTGCTGACCTTCTACAAGGACGGCGAATTCCAGGTCGAGGACTACATGCACGCCACCCGTCTGTGGACCGTGACCCTGGAAATCAGCGTGATGATGGCGCAGTTCCCCTCGAAGGAAATCGCGCAGCTGTCCTATGAGTTCCGCACGCTGGGTCTGGGCTATGCCAATATCGGCGGCCTGCTGATGAACATGGGCCTTGGCTATGACAGCGACGAAGGTCGCGCCATGTGCGCCGCGCTGACCGCGATCATGACCGGCGTGTCCTATGCCACATCCGCCGAGATGGCGGGCGAACTGGGCGCCTTCGACGGCTATGCCCGCAACAAGGCCCACATGCTGCGCGTCATCCGCAACCATCGCAACGCCGCCTATGGTGCGACCGATGGCTACGAGGCGCTGGCCACCAAGCCGGTTCCGCTGGACCATGCCAACTGCCCCGATCCACGTCTGGTCGATATCGCCATGTCCGCCTGGGACGAGGCGCTGCGCCTTGGGGAACAGCATGGCTACCGCAACGCCCAGACTTCGGTGATCGCGCCCACCGGCACCATCGGCCTGGTGATGGATTGCGACACCACGGGGATCGAGCCTGACTTCGCCCTGGTGAAGTTCAAGAAGCTGGCCGGTGGCGGTTACTTCAAGATCATCAACCACTCGGTTCCGGCAGCACTGGAAAAGCTGGGTTATGGCTCGGCCCAGATCGAAGAGATCGTGTCCTATGCCGTCGGTCACGGCAGCATCGGCAACGCACCCGGCATCAACACCACCAGCCTGATCGGCCACGGCTTCGGCCCGCGCGAGATCGAGAAGGTGGAAGCTGCGCTGGGTTCCGCCTTCGATATCCGCTTTGTCTTCAACCAGTGGACGCTGGGGACCGAGTTCTGCCAGAACGTGCTGGGCATCCCGGCCGAAAAGCTGAACGATCCCACCTTCGACCTGCTGCGCCACCTGGGCTACAGCAAGGCCGATATCGAGGCGGCGAACGATCACGTCTGCGGCACGATGACCCTGGAAGGTGCACCGCATCTGGACACGGCGCATTACCACGTCTTCGATTGCGCCAACCCCTGCGGCAAGAAGGGCAAGCGTTACCTGAGCGTGAACAGCCATATCTACATGATGGCGGCGGCGCAGTCCTTCATCTCGGGCGCCATTTCCAAGACGATCAACATGCCCAATGATGCAACCATCGAGGATTGCCAGAAAGCCTATGAGCTGAGCTGGAAACTGGGGGTCAAGGCCAACGCGCTCTATCGTGACGGCTCCAAGCTTAGCCAGCCGCTGGCATCGGCCCTGGTCGAGGATGATGACGAGGCGCTGGAGATCCTGGAAAGCGGATCGGCCCAGGAAAAGGCCGCCGTCATCGCCGAGAAGATCGTCGAGAAGATCATCATCAAGGAAATCGCCCGTGGCCGTGAAAAGCTGCCCGAGCGGCGCAAGGGCTATACCCAGAAGGCCATCGTCGGCGGTCACAAGGTCTATCTGCGGACCGGCGAATATGCCGATGGCCAGCTGGGCGAGATCTTCATCGACATGCACAAGGAAGGTGCGGGTTTCCGCGCGATGATGAACAACTTCGCCATCGCCGTGTCCGTGGGTCTTCAGTATGGCGTGCCGCTGGAAGAGTTCGTGGATGCCTTCACCTTTACCAAGTTCGAGCCCGCAGGGCTGGTGCAGGGCAATGACTCGATCAAGAACGCGACCTCGATCCTGGATTACATCTTCCGCGAGCTGGCCGTGTCATACCTGGATCGCACCGATCTGGCCCACGTGAAACCGCAGGGCGCCAGCTTCGATGACCTGGGGCGTGGCGAGGAGGAAGGCGTGTCCAACGTCGCCGAAATCTCCGAGAACGCGGCCTCGCGCAGCCTTGAGGTGCTCAAGCAGATCAGCTCGACCGGCTATCTTCGCAAGCGCCTGCCGCAGGAACTGGTGGTGTTCCAGGGTGGTCAGAACGGCATGAACGAGCTGATGCGTACAGGCACCGATCCGGTCATGGCGCTGCAGACCCTGGTGCCCGAAACCAGCATCCGTGCGTCCGCCAGCGTCACCACGACGACGGCCATGGCCAGCGGCACGGTGACGATGGATGCGCGCACCAAGGCCAAGATGCAGGGCTACGAGGGCGAGGCCTGCGGCGATTGCGGCAACTACACGCTGGTCCGCAACGGCACCTGCATGAAGTGCAACACCTGCGGCGCAACAAGCGGCTGTAGCTGAGGAAGATTGGGGGGGCGCTTTCGGGCGCCCTTCACGTGAACGAGGTGGGACTCCGCCAAAATCCCTTGGATTTTAACTCTGTCCCACTTCGCAGGTTTCCGGTGGAAGCCTGCGTGACACGGGGCAGGTGCGCTTGCCCCGCGCGGATCGGGACGCAGGCGAAACGTTCCGAGCGGTTAACATATTGAGCCCGATCCGTGAAACTGGAGGGATGCTTGCATCCCTCCTTTTCCTTTTATGGCAATGGCTTATGCGGCGATGTTCATGCGGCTTTGCCGGGGGCTGCGCGCATCAGCATCCCGAACAGGTCGCGGGGGTCATCGGGGTCGGCCAGCAGATCCAGCGGCTGGAAGAAGGCGGTGCCTTTGATCCGGTCGCGGATATAGCGCAGGGCGCTGAAATCCTCGATCGCGAAGCCCACGCTGTCAAAGAGCGTGATCTGGCGCGCGTCGCGGCGCCCCTGGGCCTGCCCGGTGATGACCTGCCACAGCTCTGTGACCGGGTGATCGGGGGCAAGCTGCTGGATCTCGCCCTCGATCCGGGTCTGTTCGGGATATTCCACGAAGATCGCGGACCGCCGAAGGATGTCGGGATGCAGTTCGGTCTTGCCCGGACAGTCACCGCCGATCGCGTTGATATGCACGCCCGCGCCCACCATGTTGTCGGTCAGGATCGTTGCATATTGCTTGTCCGCCGTGCAGGTGGTGATGATCTGCGCGCCCAGGATCGCCTCTTGCGGGGTGGTGCAGGCGGTCACTTGCAGGCCCGATCCGGCCAGGTTGCGTTTGGCCTTGGCGGTGGCGGCGGGGTCGATGTCGTAAAGCCGCACATGGCTGATCCCGCAGATTGCCTGCATGGCCAGGCACTGAAATTCCGATTGCGCGCCATTGCCGATCATCGCCATGGTCGTGGCCCCCGCCGGGGCCAGATGCCTTGCGGCCATGGCCGAGGTGGCCGCGGTGCGGATCGCGGTCAGCAGCGTCATCTCGGACAGCAGGACCGGATAGCCATTGTCGACCCGCGCCAGCATCCCGAAGGCGGTCACGGTCTGTAACCCGGTCCGCATGTTGCCGGGATGACCGTTCACGTATTTGAACCCGTAAAGATCGCCGTCCGAGGTGGGCATGAGTTCGATCACGCCCACGTCGGAATGGCTGGCCACGCGGGGCGTCTTGTCGAAATGCGGCCAGCGCCTGAAATCATCCTCGATGCAGGTCGCAAGCTCGGTCAGGACGCGGGGCAGGCCGATGTGATGCACAAGGCCCATCATGTGATCGACCGACACGAAGGGGACCAGCGCCTTGTCGGAGGGGGTCTGCATGGGTGGCTCCTGCTGGATTGAGTATTTGGGGAAAGATGAAACGGACAGGTCAGGCATAGGCGCGGGTCGGGCGATCGAAGACCCGCCGCCCGAGGGCCGAGGCTGCCAGATCGACCATCAACTGCGCCGTGCGCCCGCGATCGTCGAGGAACGGGTTCAATTCGACCAGGTCGAGCGAGGTCATCAAGGCGCTGTCATGCAGCATCTCCATCACCAGATGCGCCTCGCGGACGGTGGCGCCGCCCGGTACGGTCGTCACGACGCCAGGTGCGGCAGCCGGATCAATGAAATCCACATCCAGCGAGACATGCAGCGCGCCACCGGCGGCCGCGACCTTGTCGAGAAACACGCCCAGCGGCCGGGCGATCCCGGTCTCGTCGATTTCGCGCATGTCATGGCGGTGGATCGCGCTGTCCTGCAAGGCGCTGCGTTCCGCCGGATCGACAGAGCGCAGCCCGATGATGCAAATGTTTTCCTGCGGGATCGGCGCGGTCAGCGGCGGAAAGCCGTCAAAGCCGGCGCGCCCGGTGACATAGGCCAGGGGTGTGCCGTGCAGATGGCCCGAGGTGCTGCTGTGCGGCGTATGGTAATCGCTATGCGCATCCAGCCAGAGCACGAATTGCGGGCGTCCCTGGGTATGGGCATGGGCCGCGACACCGGCCACGCTGCCCAGCGACAGGCTGTGATCGCCCCCCATGAAGATCGGCAGGCCTTGCCCCATCGCGGCTTGCGCGGCCGCCGACAGTGTTTGCGTCCAGCCGATGGTCTCGGCCAGGGCATGCAGATGCGGCAGGGCATCGGCGGGGGCTGTGACGGGGGCAGGGGTCAGGTTGCCGCGGTCGGTGACCCGGTGGCCCAGATCGGCCAGCGCATCGGCCAGCCCGGCGGTGCGATAGGCATCGGGGCCCATCAGGCACCCCCGGCTGCGCTTGCCGCTGTCCACGGGGCAGCCGATCAGGATGATGTCTTGCAGGGTCATGGGGCCTCCTGTGATGTTTGCAGGTGTATCATGCCATTTCGGGATGGAATATAGCCGGCAAAATGATCAATATGTGCCAAGGATTGTCAAATCGGACAAAGGAACCGCCAAAATGGATGATACGGATCAGGCCTTGATCCGCGCGTTGCGTCACGATGCCCGCGCCTCGCTTTCGGCGCTGTCGGATCAGCTTGGCGTGTCGCGGACCACGGTCCGGGCGCGGATCGAGCGGCTGCAACGGCAGGGCGACATCATCGGTTTCAGTGTCGTGCTGAAAGGCGATGTGGCGCAGGATCCGGTGCGCGGCCTGATGATGATCGCGGTGGAGGGGCGCGGCGCCGAACGTATTCAGCGCCAGCTGACTGGCCTGACCGAGGTGCGCGCAGTGCATAACACCAATGGCCGCTGGGACATGATCATCGAGATCGGCACCGCCACGCTGGAGGATCTGGATCGCGCACTGGCCGCAATTCGCCGTCTGGAAGGCGTTGTCAGTTCCGAGACGAACCTTCTGCTGAGCACCCGCAAGTCGGGCCGCTGACGCCGGGGGGACGGATGTCAGCGCGCCGCGCGCAGCGCCATCAGCCAGAGGCCCGCAAGCCCCAGCGATACCAGCGCATTCCAGCTTGCCATGGACAGGCCGAACATCTCCCACGGCACCTCATCGCAGCGGATCAGCGGCGCTGCCATGATCTGCGCGAAAAGATCCTGCGCCGATTGACCGGCGACACCGCCACCGCTGCAGGAGGCCGGACCCTCCCACCAGCCGCGCTCGACCCCGGTGTGATAAGCGCCGATACCGGAAGTGGCGAACGCCGCCAGCGCGCCCAGGCCCGCCAGCCATGCGGCCGGTAGAAACGCCAGCATCGCAAGGCCGCCGATCCCGATCGCCGCCACATGTGGCCACCGCTGCCAGATGCACAGTTTGCACGGTGCCATGCCGCCGATATGCTGAAAGGCCAGCGCGCCCAGCATCAGGGCGGCCGATCCGGCAGCGGCAAGGATCATCCAGTGGCGCGCGGTCAGTGTCACAGGAAGCGTACTCCGTAGAACCCGGCCAGCAGGATGATCACGAACAGGGTGAACAGCAAGCCCAGACGCTTTTCGATGAAATCACGAATAGGTGCGCCGAACTTCCACAGCAGCGCCGCCACGATGAAAAAACGCAGGCCGCGCGCGATGATCGAGGTGACGATGAAGGTGCCCAGCGGCAGGCCCGTCCAGCCTGACATGATGGTGATGACCTTGTAGGGAAAGGGCGTGATCCCCGCGATCAGCACCGGCCAGAAGCCGAATTCGTTGAAGCGGGTGTTGAACGCCTCCATCGCGTCGCCCTTGCCGAGCGCCTCGAGGATGGGCTGGCCCAGCGTCTCGTAGAAAAACGCGCCGATCACATAGCCCAGCACGCCCCCCAGGACCGAGGAAACCAGTGCCACACCTGCGATCAGCCAGGCGCGGTTGGGCCGCGCCAGGATCATCGGGATCATCAACACGTCCGGGGGGATCGGAAAGACCGAGGATTCGATGAAGGACACGACAGCCAGAACCCACAGGGCGCGCGGATGCAGCGCCTGTCGCAGGGTCCAGTCGTAAAGTGATCGTATCATGCTGTTGCCCGTCGTTGCGCCCCGAGGGCCATGCCTGCCCCGCACCCCTGTTCTGGCCGGGTGTTTACCTGTCCGCTAAGCTGCCGCAAAGGGAAAACGCGCCGTCCCGGTCTGATACCGCACGTTTTCGACTGGACGCAGCAGCAGACCGGCGATAGATCAGCATGGCGCAAGACAGCCTGTGCGGGTGTGGCGGAATGGTAGACGCGAGGGTCTCAAACACCCTTACCTCACGGTGTGTCGGTTCGAGTCCGACCACCCGCACCATCTTTCCCAAAATGGGATTGATTTTAAAGGAAAAAATAAGACAGTAGCTTGATGGTCCCCCGTCTGGTCCCCCAGTGCATCGATGATGGCCTTGTGGTGGCAAGCTTTGAAGACGGTCATTCTTTCGACGTTGCGTTTGACAAGAGGTGCCATAGACCCTTTGTTGCCGTCGATCTGTCTTGAAGTCGTATGCGATGACGGGTGCGATAGAGTCCTAAATCAGAAAGATTGATCTTCCGGCCTGCTTCTAAGCCGGAGCCTCGGTAATCACCCATCCGGGTGTAGCCTTGCTGGACCAGATAATTGTGGACTGCATCGGCTGCCACGATCAGCGAGACGCCTTCCTTGGTTTCCGCAGGCACATAGCCCTTGTAGCCGTTCAGCTGGGCGATCTTGGTGGTCGCCTTGGCCTGTTCCTTGGACCGCAGATCCCGCAGGTATCCAAGGACGAACTCCACGCCCTTGGGTTCGGTCTCAGCCAGCGTCTTCAGGCCCGTCTTCACAGCCGGATCCAGCATCTCCACTGCATAGAGGCTGACCAGTCGATCGATCGAGGCCACCAGCTCCGGGCTGGGATCCTTGACCATGGCACCATTGTCACCGGCCAGCATGGCAATCGCCATCGCGTTCCGGGCAAAGAAGTGGTTCTCCTTGTCGAGCTTGTAGCTCGTCATGAACTGGGCCAGATCCTTGGCCTTCTCGATGTAGACCTTCTCCAGGTTCTTCTTCGACAGACCCTTGAGCGTCTCTTCTTCCTTGCTGATCGCCAGATCGAGCTTGGAACTGTCGCTCAGCATCTCCCGTATATTCCGGATCCTTATGGTCTCCCCAAGGGCAGCCAGATCAGTCCGGGCCAGGCCCAGATGCAGCTGTCCCCATTCGACATCCGTCAGCTTGCGGGAGAACTGCTCCCCGATGATCTTCGGCATGTCCTGCCGGAAGATCTGACGGATCCGAGACACAGCAGACTTGACTGGGTTCATGAGCTGGAACATGTCCCGGTTCTCATCGGTGATCCCCATGACCTCATCGGCCAACTTACCCTTTAGAAAACCAGCCTACCTAAAAACCAGGTAGAGTCAGACGAAGACCTAAAGTCACCCGAAATCCTATCTGTCTAGAAGTCATTATCTTTGCTGAACCTGCTCTCTTCGAGAGCTCTGTTTTGAGGCATATTAAATGAACTCGGAACAACTTGAGCCCAAGTTTCCATAAGTTTCTACCTAAAACCCAAGCAACCGTTTCTGGGCGAAATCGACTAAGAGCGTCTAAAGGATAAACCCTCAAAAAAGGCTAAAATTGCAGTTTGACTATAACCTAAATTATTGAGCTTCCCGAACCGTTCAAAGAACTGGTTCAACTGGTTCAACCGAGATCGACGGTCTCGAAGGAACCCGAAACGAGTTGTCTGAGGAGGACTGTCAGGGCCCGGTTCTGAGGCGTATTGTAGAGCTAGAAAAATAATCAACAAACGTTCATTTTTTAATTGACGGATCAGAAAACAGGTGTATAACTGGGGTTGCCCCCACCGGGGGCTAATAGCTGCAACCTTTGAGAGGGGGTCTTTTCTCGACCTGGTTTGAGCGGCGATCAAGTGCTTCGAGATCAAGAAGGTTAGGGGCTCTTACATTCCAGAAATCTAGGACGGTCTCTTGCATTTCGGAAATGTAGGATAGGGTCCTACATTCTTGGAATGTAGGACTGGGCGTTCAGGACTGGTAGGAAAGGCTGGCTCTGGGGCAACCGCTCCATGATCACAAATCTTGCACCCGAAGACATGAGTCACTCCCTCACGGCTCGCGTGCCTTTGGTGCTTGATCTGATCCAGTGCAGGAATTTGGCGAACGGCCATGGGGAAGAATGCGGGTCACAGAAGACGACCATCAGTGCATCTGCACTGGTTCCAACATGTCGTCGGTATCCAGCTTGAGAGCACTGCGCCAGAGAGGCGTCTTGAAGACGTGATGTACATTTCGGCTGTCAGCTGTTTTCTCATGTGTTTCCATGATCAGACCTGACCATTCCAAGGGCCGCAGTACGCAGGCTGAGAACGCAGACAGCTGACGCCATCCTGTATTTCCCTGGTCCGCACCATCGACGTAGAAGGCGGCGTAGAGATCACGCTCTGTGCTGCCTTGATCCGCTTCCACATTGATCACGTTCAACCAGACATCCCATGAACCAAAAGGTCTGTCGTCAAATCGCGAATAGGCTGCGTGATCCATTTGGAGAACATAAAAGGGGATCAGTTCATCGAACAGCTTGCCAGGGGTTTTCGCCAGAGCTGCACCTCGTTTGGTGAGGTGGAACTCCCCCTTGAAGTGGCGGCCCAACCTGAGATGGATCAACAGGAAATGCAGCAGTTCCAGTGGAGGGAAATCGTATTCATTGAGCACCTTTTTGTAGCGGAGCAGGTCTTCAGGGCTCCTGTTCGGCCAGTCAAAATTCTCCACAGCCCATTGCACGAAAACACGTTTGAACGCTTTCGTCTTGGTCAGGCCGATCGGTCCGTTGTCCTCAACATAGCGCAGCGTCAATGTGGCGGCTCGCAACAAAGGCGAGTGGATCAAATCAGGATGTTTATCAGAGAGTTTACGGAAGTTGTTCATCCAGAAAGGTTGGCATAGGGTTTGAACCAGCGCCAGTAGTCGCGTTTCGCAACATGATAAAGGATCGTGCAGTAGACGCCGCGCTGGCCTGTAAACTGGATCGTGAGCCTTGTCTTTACACACCCTTGGTGCAAAACCTTGCCTGGCTGGAAGCAAAGTCGGATATCAATAATCCTCGGCGGTTTCCTGTTCGGCATGTCCCCGGGTCGCAGCATGATCCAGTTCCATGCTGAGCTGAATGACAAAGGCTGCCGTGGCAACTAGCCGTTCACGCGCTTCCGGGCGTGGCAGCGGCCCATTACAGAAATCGGTCAAGGATCATAGACATGGCAAAATCAAACCAAACACGAGCCAACACGAGTAGTGGCGCCCCTGCGATGGCTGCAGCCGTGATGGCCCTGAATCCGGCTTTGACCAAGGCTTGGCTGGAGATGATGTCCGACAGCGCACGTTTCCTGGCGGAACGTCTGCAAAAGGATTTGGAGACCCAAAAGGCTATGCTGGCGTGCAAGACACCGGCGGAATTGCTGCAGATTCAGGCAGAGTTTTTCAAGACAGCTATGGAGCAATACTCGGAGCACGCCATGCGTCTGAAGGAGACCATGACCACGGTAACGGAAGAGACAGTCAAAGGCGTGCGATCCGGCCACTCCCGCGGCTATGATGACGTGCCGTTGTGACCGAGACAGTTGCGCGGGATAGAGTTCCTGCGAGCTTGAGCTATGACGATGCTGAATGACCGGGCAGGAGGGTGGTTGTAGCTGAGGGACGACTGCAAACCTCTCTTGCGCGAAATCTGCATGAAGCCCATCCGCCTGCCCTGCGCCAGAAATCTGGTTGCTGCGTTCTCTGGAAGCGGAGGAGGGGATCGTATGCAGGCACTCTCCCGCAATAGCTCATAGAAGAGAGCTCACTCGGACGAGAGGAAGCAGGTTTTCTCCGGAAAGGAAGGCGACGATAAGCACCGACAACTCCCTCTTTTCGATAATTCCCGCTTCCTACATTTCTGAAATGTAGGCGGGTGAGGCTAGGTAGCTGTGGTAGATTGCCTGGGGTCTTCCTTGGTGTGAAGGGCGGTGCGGAAATACTTCTATATTTCCAAAATATAGCGGACGCTGATCTTTTTTCTCGAAAACCCATCGTTTGTACCTGCTTTTCGTGCGTTGAACCTCTCTCTAAGCGGCTTGGGGCCAACTGAAGTCCGGTTCTAGGACAGTCAAAGCTTGACCAGTTCTCGCCAAGTTGAAGAGAAGGGGCGCTCGGTCTGGTTCTACAGCATGAAACTCCAACTGTAGGCATGAACAAGAGGACACAGAGGGGCTTGATTTCGGGGCTTCTCAGTTGCGGCGCAAGTATGCAACGTGCCCTCTATGATCTCTCAGGCTAAGCGGCGTGTCTGACCTGTTTGGTCCACAATAGGAATCTTCCTTGCTCTCGCATTTGCATCGACCCTGAGGTGCTTCAAGCTCGGTGTACGCGCCGTGGTGCTGCTTGCACTGAATGTTCAATTGATGAGGGGTGGGAATGTCCGGATTGGAAGCGTCCACGCTTGATGCCATTGTGCAAGGACCGCAAAGCGGACAAAGCCGCCGCAAGATTTTCATTAGACCGAGAATGATAGACCGAGTACGGAAACCACATAGCGGTGTCCAAATGTCACTGAGGCGGCTCTGCCTGGCGACGCATCAAGGGGAAACATCAAAATCGCAACTTGGACTTTGGTACAGTCAACGGCTGACGCTGACATAACCCCTTGTTTTACCTCCGTTGGCCGAGTCAGTCGTATTCATCGCATCAAAGAGGGCTGCGGCTTCGACCCAAATGGGGGGGTATTTATAGCGTGTCACGTCGAGAATGAGAAACCGGTCGGTATCCTGATCATAGGCGCCCAACGGGGAGATGTGACCTCCGGATTCCTGGCCGATCGATTTCCTCAAGTAGTTCACAAGAATGAAATGATCGTTGTCCTCGAGTTGAGCGATGGCAGTTTTCCGGAAGGTTTCGAGGTCTGAGTCCGCCGCGTGGACCACTTCGACTTCAAGGTTGTGCGCCGCAAGCACGCCGCCAAACTCATCTATTGTCATACCGTAAGGCGGGTTTACGATCGAGGAGGCAGGCTTTACTGCTTCGGCCGCTGTCGTGAAAATGTTGTTTTGGTCAAACATGCCGAGACCAAGCGTCATGTCAGAGGCGGGACGTGGCACATTCAGCGCGTTGAGTACCATAGCAATGGTTGCTGGCCCGCAATATGCAGGGTTGTCCTGCGTCGTGAAGTGGATGCTGAGGGGAAAATAGTCTGTATTCGCCTCGGCACCAAAGAGCATCGCTGCTCCCTGAGGTGTCGCGAGACTTATCACGCCGTCGGGCAGAGGCAGAGTTTCTGCCTGCGCAGACGACAAGCCTGCCGCCATTGTAACTACCGCAACAAAAACCAGCCGTTTCATGCAATTCATTTCTTCCCCCAATTCACAAAATAAGTAAGAAAATTTGACTCGGAGTTTAGCATTCAGGGGACAAGTGCGCTACTTTTGGTTTCCAAGTACGAGATATCCCCAGCCCGGACTTGGAAGCGTTGCGCCTTACGGCAATAACCGCTCTGCGGGACAGAGCGAACCCTTGGTGTTTCAGCTTCCTTTGGCCCAAAGCAACGCGTCATCAAGGCGGTCGTCCCCCCAGAACACCTCCCCATCTACAATGAATGTAGGCGAACCAAATATGCCTAGTTCCATGGCCTCATTTGTGGCTGTTGCAAGTGCACTTGTGATCCGCTCCGATTGAGCAGCAGCCAGTACGCGGCTTGGATCGCAGCCGATTTCCTCCAGGGTTTCAGAGATGTTCGGTTCCTCTCCAGCTGGCTCGCCGCTTTCGAACCAACGCCGATAGGTGGTGCGGGTGTAGGCCGCTACCCAACCCTCCTCGACTCCAAGTGTGGCAATCTGGTTGGCAAGCACAAGGCCTGGAACCGGATAGGGTGCCGGAATAAACGGTGCGAGGCCGTAGCGATCAGCGCGACGTTGGATGTCTCGCCACATGTAAGCTGTCTTCACGGGTTTATCTTTGAACGGGATATTATTTTGTTCAATCATCACGTGCCGAACATTGAACGGACGCCACCGAACTTTTACCCCTGCAGCTCTTTCGACCTCGGGAAGTCGCATAACAGTTAGGTAACTGTAAGTGCTGCCGATTGAATACCAAAAATCGATTTGCGCCACGCCGCGCCCCTCGTTCAGTTGTTTCTTCAGTCCTAGGTTACAGCAAAGATGGCCACCGGACCATCTGCTCTTCTCTAGGTCGTCTAAGGACTCGGAGCAGACCTTCGCTGCATTGGCCACGAACGACTGCCTTGGGCCGCGAGTGACGACGCGCTGTATTAGCTTAGCGTGGCGATGCTGCGGAGCGGAGAAGGTCAGCAAGACCGGACTAGGCATTGGTTTGATGCCGATCTATTGATAAAGAAACAAACGGGGTCAGACCATGCGACTCAGCATCCTTCCGGTTATTTTGGCTTTCACGCTGGCGTCGGGTTGTAGCAACTTTGCCGCTGAAAGTACTTTTGTGGAAGGCACTGGTCCGGACGAATTGCTGAAGTTGCGGGCAGGTCCGGGGCTTGGGTTTCGTGTAATCCTAGGCCTTCCAGAAGGAACCTCGCTCAATCGCCGTGACTGTGTAACCGAAGTAGGTCAGCTGTGGTGCCGCGTCTCTCTCTCGGCCGCACCACAGATCACGGGCTACGTCTCCGCCGATTACCTCTCGGCACGTTAACTTCGGCCTGCTGCCGTTGCCCGCTGTTTTCACCAATCAAAATGCTTCGCATTGCAGGAATGACTTTGACGGGAAGGCTGCCGCGCGGCACCGACAGGGTTGATGAATGGGAGATTTGGGTAGTTCGTGTCATTGCAGCAGAACCTGTCCTCGCTCAAAGACAGGCACCTTGAACGAAGTCTTCGGTACGCAGCGTGGTCTCATGACCCCTAGAACTTGTGGTGATTTCGCGCTGGGGACGACCATGGAAACCCTGCCGCCCCTGTCGACAAGAATTGAACCTCAGGTGGATGCTGGCACTATCCTTTCCTGCCATACTCTTGGTCGTAAAGAATTCGACAACCCTCAAGTCACGGGTATTTCTTGGATGGTATTCGTTTTGGGGATAATAAAGTCGGGCCCCCGCTCAAGGCGATGCGGGAGCCCTGGGAGGTTCGCATCAGTAGCGGTCACCGTCATAAGCCTGTGAATCGCTGATCTTGTAGCTCCAGGCCAGCCCGGCATTGCGCCAGCCATTCATCACACGCTGGCCCTTG